>JBNKUL010000036.1:0-22865 GCA_050298555.1 Thiohalomonadaceae bacterium | reverse complement strand
CAGCCTGGAGGCGCCCCATGCCGCAGTCCATGACAGTACCCACGACGTATTCGATTTGATCCAACAGGAGCCGCTCGATTATCAAGCGCTGCAAGCGGTGACAGAGCGGATGGAACAGAGCAGCCACGAGGTCTTTGCCTGCCTGGATCGCATTCGTGACGACGTACACAGCGGTGAGAGGGTGAAACTCTAGCTACTGAGTTAACCCTCCCTTTACTAAGTTCAATACCGTAACGCTCAACTCCAACACAATAAATCTATTCCCTCCCTTACCCTCACAGGGAGGCGCCTACTCGAACTGCATATTTCCTGCACATTTACTGTGTACGGTAAGTAAAAATTAATATGCGGGGAAATGGAATTGATGGTTCGTCACAATCACGTTATTCAGGGTCTGGCGGGAATAGTGCTGGCGTCCTCTCTGTGTCTCAGCGGCTGTGGTGCCGGCGATGGCGGCACAGGCGATACGACAACAGGCAACGGAGATACGTCTTATTCCTCATCTAATGGCTACACCGGTAGCGGCTCTCTTACCCAGGGCGTAGCGGAGACGTCGGTGGCCAATCTCTTTCTCCCGGGAAGCCGTGTGGCGGCGGTTGGTACCATCGATGACAGCAGTAACACGACTTGGACGGCGCCAGCGCAAACGCGTTACCTGGACAGTGCCATGCCTGCCGCCTCAGACCTCTACAACGGCTATGTAAGCGGACACGACTATAGCAGTGCCGCCACGGCACTCTCTGCCCTGGACGGCTCAGATATCGTGGAGGTGGATGCGTCCGGACAGGTTATTACCGCCTATATCTTCGCAGACAACTATTTTGAGATGTACGTTAATGGCACGCCGGTGGGCAGAGACCCGGTGCCCTATACAGAATTTAACTCCAACATCGTCCGCTTTCGGGTTACACAGCCCTTTAGCGTAGCGATGCTCCTGGTCGACTGGGAGGAGAATCTGGGTACGGGTACCGAGGAGAACGCGGGAACGAGCAACCACCCCGGCGATGGCGGCATGGTCGCTGTTTTCAAGGACGAGAGCGGCAATATCGTGGGCGTGACTGATGGCAGCTGGAAGGCGCAGACCTACTATAGCGCACCGGTGACAACGCCCTCCTGTCTCTCGGAGTCGGGTTCGCTTCGCTTGTCGAGCGACTGCAGCACGTCGGCACTGTCCGACCTCTCAAGCGTCTATGGTGTGCACTGGCAACGGCCGACGAGCTGGATGAGCGCGGACTACGATGATAGCGGCTGGCCGCAGGCCTCGACCTACAGTAATGCGACCGTCGGTGTCGCCAATAAGCCGGCATACACCAACTTCACCGAGCTCTTTGATGTCACGGCGTCGGACGCCCAATTCATATGGAGCAGCAACCTGGTGCTGGACAACGAAGTACTGGTGCGCGGAACGGTTGGCAGCGATTCATTCAACTTGAGCAGCAAGGCGCTAAAGACGGACATGAGCCTGCCGCTGAACGCGACCTGTGATGGTGCTAATAACGGTGTCTCCCTGCCGCTGTCATGGAGCGGCGCGCCGGCGGCAACCCAGTCCTTTGTCCTAACCATGCACCACTTTCCAAATCCTGCCGACGAGGGCGATTACACCAAGGCCCACTCCTATTGGAGTGTCTACGACATCCCCGCTACTACTAGTGAATTAACCGGGGGTGAGACCGGTATCGGCGTGTTCGGTATCAACAGCGTTGATGGACAGCAGAGTTATGCCGCACCCTGTTCGGCGACTACGGATGAGCACGAATATACGATCACCCTCTTTGCCCTCTCAGCGCCGGTCGGCAGCCTGGGGCTGACCGGCAGTACTACCGATCTGGCCACCCTGCGTGCGGCCATCGCCCCGTATACGATAGACAGTGCCGAGTTGACCCTGAGCCGCACACGCTACACCCCCGGCAATGACGACCACTTGCCGACCAGCGTCGCCACCACCTGTGCGGAGAAATCGCAGTCGTTCGCCGCCTACAGCGACTATGCCTCGGTCGAGTGTAGCGGCAATACCCTTACCGTGACGACTAAGAGCTTTTTGCCGTATCGCTCTTCACTGGATGAGGACAAGCCCACTGTCGGTATTCAGGCATGGATCGGCAGGGTGCCGGTGCCGCAGCAGGCCTCATGGACGCTGCCGATTACACCGAGCTACCTCTCCGGCCCAGAGAGCAACATCAATATTCACCACGCCATTGGGGTCTCGGTAGATGGGATCCCTATCCTCCACTACGCCAAGGAGGCTACGCTGGATGAGATTGCCCAGATCGGTAGTGACTACAGCGACCGTGACACCTCTCTACTGGGTGAGGTCGATCAGTGCGGCGGCCATGCGGGTAATGGTGAGGACTACCATTACCACACGGCGCCCATCTGCCTGATGGATACCCACGACCCATCACAGCCACTGGCCTATATGTTTGACGGCCTGCCGCTCTACTTCGGCACCGGAGGCGGTCAGCTCATCGGCGACGGCGTCAATTTCGGTGCTGGGCGCTACACCGAGTTGAACTACCTGCCGCAGAAGGTAAAAACCGGGGAGCGCCCGCTGGATGAGTGCAACGCCTACGACCTGCACGGTGACGGTAGCGAGTACGTTTACTACTCTACCGCGACGGCCCCCTACAGCATCGGTTGCTACCGTGCCCTTGCCGATCAGGCTTCATCGGTGCCTGGGGGGCCACACTGGACGCAGGAGCGAGATCTCGCCTGGTCGGGGGATGTCGAGCTGACCGATTTCGACACCATGACCTTTAACGGTAAGACGTGGCGCTTCAACGAACTTGCGCCGAAGTCTGGCAACGACAGGATCGCAGGTGGCAACACCGCCCTTATCCTCTACCGCCAATTGAGCTCAGGAGAGAGCGGCTATGATGCCAGCCTGGACTGCTATGCCTTCCGCTACCGCCTGGACAGTAGCGATACAGAAGGGCTCAATGACACCACGGCCACACACTGCCGCTAAGGGGGAACAAGTATGAGCTTACGGCACCTGCAACAAGCGGCCCTGTGGTACCTGTTGCTACTATGGACACAGACCGCAGTGGCGCACGGCCTGCACATGACCACGATTGAAGTGACCCAGCGCCAGGGCGATCACCTCTCCTTAACCATCCACACCGCGCTGACGACTCTCTTCAACCGTATGCAGTACAACGGCAAACCTCGTTCGGTGATCTACCTGGCCAATGGTTCGGATGACGAGATAGCGCAGTTCCGCCAGCAGATAATTACCCTGATGCGCAAGGAGATGCAGCTCACCGTGATGGAGCAGCCGTTACAGTCGGTTCAGGTTCGTATCGTACCGTCAGAGAGGCTACGGGAGATGCTGCTGCACGATGTGGCGAGGCATATACTGCAGGCCGATGTGGCGCATGAGCATAACGGCAATCCGCGTGGCAACTACCTGCGCATCGATATCGACGGCTTTATCCCCAGGGGTGAAGGGGCGAAGGTGCTGGAGGCGCACTTCCCGAAAGAGCTGGGAGCCGTGCTGGTCAGCTACAGTAAGCCGCAGTTGCAGACAGTCGATCCAGGTGAGCAGGGAAGCCATTACGTTCAGCCGTTGCAATGAGACACGCCTGGGCCAGTGAAAGGCCTGGCTCCTTGGCTCTCTGGCTCCGTCAGCCCAGTTCGCTCAGCTTGCGATACAGGGTCCGCTCACTCACCCCCAGCTTTTCGGCGAGCAGTCTCTTCTCGCCGTGAAAACGCGCCACCGCCCAGCGCAGGTAGCGCTCCTCTGCCTGCTCCAGTGTGACCAGCTCTTCGGGAAACGGTGTTTCAGTGCCTCCGTGCTGCTCCTCGCAGCACTCCGGTGGCAGGTGTTCGGGCAGGATCAGGTTGCCGTCGGCCAGTAGCAGTGCCCGCTCTATCATGTTGCGCAGCTCGCGGATATTGCCGGGGAAGCGGTAGTTATTCAGTATCGCCATCACCTCGTCCGAGACCCTGACGTCACGTTTCGGGGCAAAGCGGTGCAGCAGGGCGTCGAGCAGCAGCGGCAGGTCGCCCTGGCGCTTGCGCAGCGGTGGCAGCTCGATAGGGAAGGTGTTGAGGCGGTAGTAGAGGTCCTGGCGAAACTCGCCCCTGTCCACCATCTCCTTCAGGTCTCGGTGCGTGGCGCAAACCAGGCGGAAGTCGGCCTTCTGCGGTTCGATACCGCCGACGCGGCGGTAGGTGGCGGTCTCCAGCAGGCGCAACAGCTTCACCTGTAGCGACAAAGGCACATCGCCGATCTCGTCGAGGAACAGGGTGCCGCCCAATGCCGCCTCCACCAGTCCTATCTTCTGGCTGACCGCGCCGGTGAAGGCCCCCTTTTCGTGACCGAATAGCTCGCTCTCGAACAGGGTCTCGGTCAGGCCGGAGCACTCCACCGGTACAAAGGGGCCGCGTGAGCGCAGGCTGGCCTTGTGCAATGCAGAGGCGACGAGCTCCTTACCGGTGCCCGACTCGCCCAGCAACAAGACGGTTGCCTCACTGGGCGCTACCCGTTCAATTAAGCCGACGACCTGGTTGAACGCAGCGGAACGTCCCAGCAGCGATCCGGTCTCTGGGTCCTGGCTGGCGAGGCGGCTGGAGCGCATCACCTCCAGGTAGTAGCGAATGGCTCCTCCCTTGCCGTGAATCGGGTAGACCTCTACATCGACGTGCTCCTCACCGCGCGAGGTGTGGTGCAGGTGCAGCATGCGTGCGGGCTGATCGCTCTCCCGCGCCAGGCGTAGTGGGCAGTCCTCTCCAGCCTGATCGCAGGGGACATTGTAGTGGTGGGAGACCTCGTAGCAGTGGGAGCCGCCGCCGGGCTTTAGCTTGTGGCCGAATTCGTTGAGGTAGCGGCCGTTGCCGGCGATGACCTCGTAATCGGGGGAGAGCAGCACGGCCGGGTCGGAGAAGACCTCCAGTAGCTCAAGGATCTCAACATCGACGGCACCCTGAAGTGGATTAAATCCCTGGCTCATACGACCTCCTGCAGTGACAGTTCTTACAGTATAACTGTCATTTCTGACAGTTTGAATTAAGGTCGTATGGCGCGCAGTACGGCACGCAGCGGGGCGGGGTGGCCCTCTATGGTTTTGGCGGGGTCTTCGCTATCCAGGTAGTCGGCCAGCGACTCGAAGTGCATCCACTCGGTGCGGCGCTGCTCCGCTACGGTGGTGGGGCTGACGTCGATGACCTTGATGTCACAGAAGCCGGCCTGCTCCAGCCACTGTCCCATAGTGGCGGGCGAGGGGAGGGTGTGAACATTCTTCATCTTGGCGTAGCGGCCCCTGGGGTGGAGCAGGTCGCCGAAGCCACCCTCTATCACCAGCCCCTCGAGAATCAGCTCGCCCCCCGGTGCGATGTGCTCCTTGAGTTGCGCCAGGTGCTCCATGTGGTCCTTACGGTGGTAGATCACCCCCATGGAGAAGACGGTATCGAAGGCGCCGTTGCCCTGGGGAATATCCTCCAGCTTCAGCGGCAGTACATGCATCGGTTGCTCGCCGATGAAGTGGCGCATGGCGGCGTACTGCATTACGTAGCTGATGGTGGGGTCGATGCCGATCACCCGTTCGGCCCCCGCTCCCAGCATGCGCCAGCCGTAGTAGCCGTTGCCGCTGCCGACGTCGAGCACCCTCTTTCCCTTCAGATCCACCGCCTCTTCGATGCGTGCCCACTTCCAGTCGGAGCGCCACTCGGTGTCGAGGTGGATACCGCAGGGGCAGAAGGGGCCCTTACGCCAGGGGTGGAAGGCCATCAGGGTCTGTTTGACCTGCTCTAACTCTGCCTCGTTAAACGCTCTGTCGCATTCCACTTTGAGGCAGGGGGCGGAGAGGTCGAGCCCGGTACGGTCGATGTCGGGTAACGCCGACAGTGCCGCCAGCCAACGCGGCAGGTCGCCGTGGTTTTGCAGCCGTTCATCGGCGAGTTGCGGCACGCCTGCTAGCCAGTGGCTGAGGGGTGAGCTCTCCATCCAGCTGAAGAGCGCGTCGTAGCCAAGGGGGGAGAGGTTCATCAGCGCTTGATCGCGGCGATGGAGGCGAAGTTGAAGGCCTGGAACCACGGCTCTATTTGCGAGAATCCTGCGGCCTCCAGGCGCTCCTTGTGCTGCGCCATGGTATCGGGGATTAGCACCTCTTCCAGTGCCGCGCGCTTCTGGCTGATCTCCAGCTCCGAGTAGCCGTTGGCGCGCTTGAAGGCGAGGTGCAGCTGCTCCTGGAACTGCTGTGCCTCGTCCTCTTCAAAGCGGAGCTTTTCTGAGAGGATCAACACGCCGCCGGGGCGCAGCCCGGTGTGGATCCTTTGCAGCAGTGCCAGCCGCTGATCTCGCGGCAGGAACTGCAGGGTGAAGTTGAGCACCACTACCGAGGCGTCTTCGATCGCAACCTCTCGGATATCGCCACACACGACCTCGACCGGCGTGGTGGCCAGGTCGTGGGCGATGTTCTCGCGGCAGCGCTCGACCATCGCCTCGGAGTTGTCGAGCGCGATAATGCGGCAGCCGGGGACGGTGATGCGGCGGCGCAACGACAGGGTGGCGGCGCCCAGCGAGCAGCCCAGGTCGTAGAGGTTGGAGTCGGGCTGGGCGTATTCGGCGCCAAACAGCCCCAGCAGGGCGATGATCTCGCCGTAGCCCGGTACCGAGCGGCGGATCATATCGGGGAAGACCGAGGCCACCCGTTCGTCGAAGGCGAAGTCGACGATCATCTCCCGGTCATCGGCGTAGATCTCGTCGCGTCCGCTGCTGTGCTGTGGTTGCTGTGTCATGGCGCGCTATTTTACGCCTAATCGTTCTGCAGGCTGTAGAGCAGATTGATCTCCTCTGCCCAAATGGTGTCGTCGATGGTCTCCAGCACCATGGGGATATCGTCGAAGCGCTTATCGTTCATGATGTAGCGGAAGCACTCCAGGCCTATCTTGCCCTTGCCGATGCTGTCGTGGCGGTCCACCCGCGATCCAAGGTCGGGTTTGGAGTCGTTAAGGTGCATGCCACGCAGGTAATTGAAGCCGACCACCCGTTCGAACCCGGCGAAGGTGGTGCCGCAGGCCTCGGTGCTGCGCAGGTCGTAACCGGCGGTGAAGGTGTGGCAGGTGTCGAGACAGACGCCGACGCGGGACTTGTCCTCCACCCTGTCGATGATATGGGCCAGGTGCTCGAAGCTATAACCCAGGGTGGTACCCTGGCCGGCGGTGTTCTCGATCACCGCGGTGACGCCTTGCGTCTGCTCCAACGCCCAGTTGATGGAGTCGGCCACCACGTCGAGGCTCTGCTCCTCACTCTGCTTGTTGAGGTGGGCGCCGGGATGGAAGTTAAGCAGGCTCAGTCCCAGCTGTTCGCAGCGCTGCATCTCATCGAGGAAGGCGTTGCGCGACTTCTGCAGCGGTTCGGCCTCGGCGTGGCCCAGGTTGATGAGGTAGCTGTCGTGGGGCAGTACCTGCTCCGGGGCGATGCCGACCTGCTCCAGGTTCGCCTTGAAGGCGGCAATGCTCTTCTCGGTGAGCGGCTTTGCCACCCACTGGCGCTGGTTCTTGGTGAAGAGGGCGAAGCAGCGGGCGCCGATCTTGGCGGCATTGAGTGGGGCGTTCTCGACGCCACCGGCGGCACTGACGTGTGCACCGACGTATTTCATGCGGCATTTCCTGAAGCTGGGGAGTGAGGAGGGGGATGATATCAGCGGGACAGCAGCCTGTCCCGCTGAAGGCGGGCTTAGAACTTCAGATCCTTGAGCTGGTCCTGCAGTTTTTTCGTGGCGTCGCCCTTAAAGGCGTCCACCTTGGCCTGCAGCATCTTTTTGTTTTCGTCTATCTGTCGATCGACATCGGCCTTGAGCTGGTCGAGCTTAGCCAGTTCGCCCTGGTACTGCTCCACCGGCCCGCTGATGCGCTGCTGTAGTTCGGCCTTTAGCTCCTTTTCGAAGGCGGCCTGTTTCTTCTTCAGGCGCTGGTTGAATTTCTCGCTCAGGCGTTTGTCCAGGTCGGAGCTGAGGTCGATGGCCGGGGCAAGGATATCGCCGCTGGCCTTGCCGTCGATGTCAAAACGGTCGATATCGGCCAGGGCGGCCGAAAGTTCGCCGGCCAGTCCCTTGCCGGCAGCACTCTGGAAGCGGACGTTATGGAACTGCCCCTGCACCACGGCCTCCACCTGCCCGTGTCGCAGGTTGATGTCGCCGCTGAGGTCGCTGAGCGCCTGGCTCATGGTGACGGCGCTGTCGCCGGCACCCATTTTCATCTCATCCAGGCGCAGCGACTTAACCGTGAAGTTCAGCGCATCCAGACTGTTTGCGGCGGAGGTGTGGTCGAAGCGGCCATCGAGTTTGAACTGCTCGGCACCGCTTAGCTGGGACGCCTCCGCCTTAAGGGTGGCGGGGCGGCCGATGATCGCCGGCTGGTGGGTCACATCGGACAGCACGCCGTCGACCTCGCCAAAGGGCAGCGAGGCCTGCAGCCTGGCGTGGCGTAGCAGGAAGTCCGGCGTCGGGTCACTGCTGGGGAAGTGGATGTAGCGTCCCTCGGCGCGCTTCTGTTTCGCCACCACCTCCTCGCTCCCCGAGGCGAGCAGGGGTTGCAGGCGCTGGTACCAGTGCAGCGCCAGCCTGGCCCATTTGTCGGCCTTGTCGCCGAACAGCAGGCGGCTGATATTGAGGCCGCCATCGGCGGAGAGGCTGTACTTCTTCCTTAACCGCTCCCAGTCTTCGCCCGGGGCCGCCTTTAGCGCCTTGAGGCGCTGCTGCAGCAGCGCACGGCTGGCGTCGATCTGCTCGCGGGTGTTGCCAAGGTTCTGTTGCGCCGCCTTGAGTTCACCCTGCAGCGTCTCCAGCTCCGACTGCTGGCGCTTGAAGGCCTGCAGGTCCGCCGGTTGTTTCGTCGCCTGGGTGAAGCGTTGCTGGAACGCCTGTCGTTGTTTGTCGCTAGGCAGCTGGGCGAGCAGGGCATTGAGTTTCGTCTGCTCGTCACGGTAGCCGCCCTCAAGCTCATCGGCGCGGCTGTTTACCAGCAGCTCTTCGGCACCAAGGACTTCACTCACCGGCGGCAGGGCGGCCTGCAGTTTTTGCAGCGGGGTAGGGGTGGGTTTTGCCGCCGCTCCGCCGCCCTGGGCGGTAGAGGGGCCCTTAGTGGCTGCGGACTGGGGTTTTGCCGCGACACGCCCCGGTCGGTGCCTCTCGCTATTGAGCTTAAGGCCGGTGACGCTGAGCTCCTTAATAATGATCTGCCCCATCAGCAGCTTCCACGGCTCGATAGCGGCGACCGCCTCGCCCAGCTCCACCATGTTGTGGCTGGGCTGTTGCGGGTCGGTCACCTGCAGGTGGCTTAGCTTGACCTGCAGGGGGGTGAGGCTGAGCTTGGCCGCGTCGAGATTGACCTCGGCGCCGACAAGTTCACTACCGGCGCCCTCCACACTCATCTTCACCAGGCTGTCTGCCAACAGCAGCCAGAAGGCGGCGATTACCGCGGTGAGGGCGACAAAGGCGATAAGGCCGGGCCAACGAAAGAGCTGTTTCATACCACCTCCCTCACTTCGCTGACGGTCTGGTAGAGCTTGTAGAGCTTTGAGGCCTTGAGCACCTGCATTACCCTGCTGCGGCGTACCCGCTCAAGCAGGGTTGCGCGGTACTTGACGATGAGCCAGCGGAAGAGGAAGAACAGCGGTAGCGCCAGCAGCAGGGAGATCACGGCGCTGCCCAGGGTCAGCGTGTGGTTGAAGTGGGCCAGACGCCAGAAATCGTTATTGTAGAGGGCGGTCCAGAACCCCTTCAGCTCGGGGTTGAGCAGTAGCGCCTCGCCGGTGCGGATGAACAGCGGGTCCAGCGCGTAGGCGAGGCCGGAGAAGACGCCCCAGGCGAGCAGGAAGGCGGAGAGGTTGACCCGCACCACCAGCGCCAGCAACAGGATCAGCAGGTTGTGCAGGCTGAGTAGCGGGGTGAAACCCATCACCATGGCGAGGATGAAGGCGAGGCTGATCTGCCAGGGGGCGGTCTCGGCGTTGAGTGCCTTGAGGAGTTTGGCGATTTGTCTGAGCATGGTCTGTCCGTGTTCTGGTGTATGCAGACAAAAGTGTAGCAAAGCATTGCGCTCCAGCACCCCGCTGGCATACTTGCCTCATTCCCTTTAGAGGCAAGCGAGAGGACGAGATGGAAGCGAGTGTAGTGTGGCAGGGCAAGATGGCATTCAGCGGCAAGGCCATGGGCGAGACCACGGTGGCGCTGGACGCCCCTGCGGCAGTGGGCGGCGAGGGCAACGGTTTTCGCCCCAAGGAGCTGATGCTGAACGCCCTGGCCGGCTGCACCGCGATGGACGTGATCTCCATCCTGCGCAAGATGCGTACCGAGCCCGAGGCCTTTCGTGTCGAGGTGAGCGCCACGGAGACCGAGGAGCACCCCAAGGTCTTCACCGCCTTCCACATCAAGTACATCGTCAGCGGCGATGTGCCGCAGGCAAATCTGGAAAAGGCGGTCAGCCTCTCACAGGAGCGATACTGCGGCGTTACCGTGATGTACCGCAGCTTCGCCGAGGTGACCCACGAAATCATCAGGGAGTAGGTTAGATTACGAATGGTGGGCGGTGCCCACCCTACGGTATAATCCCCGACTTTTCACCGGATAGAGACTCCACCATGTCCCAAGATATCCATGCCCAGCGCATCCTGATCCTCGATTTTGGCTCCCAGTACACCCAGCTTATCGCCCGCCGCGTGCGCGAGGCCGGTGTCTACTGCGAGCTGCATGCCTTCGATATGGAGGAGGCCGACATCCGTGCCTTCAAGCCCAACGGCATCATCCTCTCCGGCGGCCCCGAGTCGACCACCGCCGAGGACGCCCCGCAGGCCCCCGCCTGTGTCTTCGAGATGGGCGTGCCGGTCTTCGGCATCTGCTACGGCATGCAGACCATGATGATGCAGCTGGGCGGCAAGGTGGAGAACGCCGATCACCACGAGTATGGCTACGCCCAGGTGCGAGCCCGCGGCCATACCGCGCTGCTCAAGGAGATCGAGGACCACACCTCCGAGGAGGGTTACGGCCTGCTCGACGTCTGGATGAGCCACGGCGACCGCGTCATCGAGATCGCCCCTGGCTTCAAGCTGATGGCCTCCACCGACTCGGCCCCCATCGCCGGTGTCGCCGACGAGGAGCGCCGGTTCTACGGCCTGCAGTTCCACCCCGAGGTGACCCACACCAACCAGGGGCAGCGCATCATCGAGCGCTTCGTACACACCATCTGCGGCTGTGAAGGGCTGTGGACCTCCGACAACATCATCGAGGACTCCATCAACACCATCCGTGAGCAGGTGGGTGACGAGGAGGTGATCCTCGGCCTCTCCGGCGGTGTCGACTCCTCGGTGGTAGCCGCCCTGCTGCACAAGGCGATCGGCGACCAGCTCACCTGCGTCTTCGTCGACAACGGCCTGCTGCGCTACAGGGAGGGTGACCAGGTGATGGCCACCTTCGCCGAACACATGGGCGTAAAGGTGATTCGCGTCGACGCCGAGCAGCGTTTCCTCGATGCCCTCAAGGGACAGGACGACCCGGAGGCGAAGCGCAAGATCATCGGCAACCTCTTCGTCGACATCTTCGAGGAGGAGTCGAAGAAGCTCTCCAACGCCAAGTGGCTGGCCCAGGGCACCATCTACCCCGACGTCATCGAGTCGGCCGGTGCCAAGTCCGGTAAGGCACACCTGATCAAGTCGCACCATAACGTCGGCGGTCTGCCCGACTACATGCAACTCAAGCTGTGCGAGCCGCTGCGCGAGCTGTTCAAGGACGAGGTACGCAAGCTCGGCGTCGAGCTCGGCCTGCCCTACGACATGGTCTACCGTCACCCCTTCCCGGGCCCCGGCCTCGGTGTGCGTATCCTCGGCGAGGTGAAGAAGGAGTACGCCGATATCCTGCGCCTGGCCGACCACATCTACATCGAAGAGCTGATGAAGGCCGACCTCTATCACAAGACCTCGCAGGCCTTCACCGTCTTCCTGCCGGTCAAGTCCGTCGGCGTCACCGGCGACGGTCGCCGCTACCAGTACGTGGTGTCGCTACGCGCCGTCGAGACCATCGACTTCATGACCGCCCGCTGGGCGCACCTGCCGTATGATTTTCTTGATCATGTCTGTCGGCGGATTGTGAATGAGGTCAGCGGTATTTCCCGTGTGGTGTATGACATTACCGGGAAGCCGCCGGGAACGATTGAGTGGGAGTAAATTGAAAAAGGCGACCTTGGGGTCGCCTTTTTTTTGTGGGATACGGCGCATGGCCGATCACATATTGCGCCTACATTATTTATTGACGATTCGATAAATCGTCCCACTCTGGTAAGCCCCCACATAAACCTCCCCCTCCTCATCCTCGCCAAAGGTGCTAATCAACAGTCCATCGTCTCTGAAGTAGTCGATGGCAAGGCTCCAGATCGACTTGGGGTCGTAGAGGGTCTTGTGCTGGACTAATTTGCCGTCTTTGTAGCGTAGGCCCCAGATCGCCTGGTTGACGAAGTCGCCGTAGATGTAGGTACCGCAAAGCTGGGGGATTGCCCCGCCGCGGTAGACGTAACCGCCAGTGATGGAGCGGCCGGTGTCGTGCCGGTAGCTGTAGATGGGGAGGGTGTAGTTCTCTTTGCTGCACTTGCGGCTGACGCCGGGTGTGCATTGCGGCCCCTCCATCACGCGCCAGCCGTAGTTATTGCCCTTCTCGATAATGTCGATCTCTTCGACCTCATCCTGGCCCACATCGGCGGCGTAGAGCTGACCGGTCTGTCGGTCGAAGGAGAAGCGCCACGGGTTGCGCAGGCCGTAGGCGTAGATCTCGGGGCGGGCCTTGGGGGTGTCGATGAAGGGGTTGTCGGCGGGGATGGCATACTCTCTGCCGCTCTCTTTGTGGTCGACGTCGATACGCAGGATGCTGCCCAATAATGTTGAGAGGTTCTGGCCGTTGTTCTGCGGGTCGTTGCCGGAGCCGCCGTCGCCGACGCCGATGTAGAGGTAGCCGTCGGGGCCGAAGGCGAGCTGGCCGCCGTTGTGGTTGCCCCAGGGCTGCTCATAGTTGAGCAGCACACGTTCACTATTCACATCGATATTCGTGCCCTTAAAGCGGAATTCGGAGATGAAGCTCTTTAGCCCCGGTCGCTTGGCGGTGTAGTTGAGGTAGAGCAGGCCGTTTTCTTTAAAGCGGGGATGGAAGGCGATACCGAGCAGGCCACGTTCGCCCCCGGCGCTGATTTGGTGGCTGATATCGAGCAGGGGCTTATCCAGCAACACGCCCTTGCTGATCACTCGCAGCTTTCCCGCCTGTTCCAGCACGAAGAGGCGCCCGCTGCCGTCGCCGGCATGGGCAATGGTCACCGGGCTGTCCAGTCCCGTGGCCACGGCCTGTAACCGGATGTCGGGGATGGCGTCGCCGTCACGGCACCCGGCGGCGAGGCCGGTCTGGCAGAGGAGGAGGGCGGTGAGGGAAAGGAGGGCTCGGCCAAACATCATCTTCCTTTAACACTGTTTTCTGGCGACAGCTCAATAATAGAACAGCTGGCCAGGTCTGGTGTATTGAGGTTGGCTCTCAGAAGCACCATTATGGCATTCATGAGAATCTGGACACTCCATCCCAAATATCTCGACGCCAAGGGGCTGGTCGCCCTGTGGCGCGAGACCCTGTTGGCGCAGAAGGTGTTGCAGGGGCAGACCAGGGGCTACCGTAACCACCCGCAACTGCAGCGTTTTCGCCAGACACGCAATCCGGTCGGTGCGATTGCCAGCTACCTGCGGGTGGTTGCCGACGAGGCGCAGCGCCGGGGCTACAACTTCGACAGCTCGAAGATCGTCTCGAAACGACTACAGGGGAAGATTGCGGTGACGAGCGGTCAGGTGGCGTATGAGGGGCGGCACCTGCTGGCCAAGCTGGAGCTGCGCGACCATGAGCGCTATCTGCAACTACGGGATGTGGTCGAGTGGGAACTGCATCCGTTGTTTCAGCAGGAGGAGGGACCGGTAGAGCCGTGGGAAATAGTGTGAGGGTTCTGTCCGGAAACGAAAAAGGCCCACGATTTCTCGTAGGCCTTTGATTTTGGCTCCCCGAGCAAGATTCGAACTTGCGACCAATGGATTAACAGTCCACTGCGCTACCGCTGCGCCATCGGGGAATTGCGGTTTTTCTGTGCTGCCTCGGCAACACAGGCGCGTATACTACAGACGCTTTATGGACGGGTCAACACCCATCTTGAGAATTTTTCGCCCGCGCCTTTGCCGTGGGTGATATAGTAGCGGGCACGCGTGAAATTAGACGAAATTTGCCAAGGGATCAGTTACTTGCAGACTACGGATAGCTTTAGAAGGATGTATGCCATGTCTCTGTATAGAAGAATAATAACGACAATCATGTTGCTGGCGGCGCTGCTGCTGGGCGGCTGTGTAGACTCCAAGCTTTATGAGCAGACCACTACCGATACCACGACCACCGATACGCAGGATACAACGGCCACACCGGCCAAGATCGTCATCCACAGCAACGCCTCATCCGTAAAGTCAGACGGTAGTACCACGGCCACGATCACGGCCACGGTACTGGACAGCAGCAACGTCGTCATCGAGAACGCCTCTGTTTTCTTCAGCACTACCGGTGGACAACTCTCTGTCGGTAGCTCGGTGACCGATACCAACGGCCAGGCCACGGCGGAACTCACCGCCGGTACCGATGTGTCAAACCAGCTGGTTACCGTTACCGCGACGACAGGCACCGACCTGACGGCGGATGTCTCCGTCAGCATCGTCGGTTCCACCGTGGCGATCAGCGCCGACAAGACCATTTTGACCCTCGGTGGTAGCGATGCCTCGGCAACGCTCACCATTGCGGCGCAGGATGCCTCGGGCAGCGGCATCTACAACCAGACGGTGACGGTCGCCATCGACGCGAGCAACAGCAGTGGCACCGGTACCCTGTCGGCTGCGAGCGGGACCACCGACCTTAACGGCGAGTTCAGCGTAACGTTGACCGGCGTCTCCACCGGTACCGTGCGGGTCACTGCGGCGGCTGTTGGTGCCACGACGGAGTCTGACTTTACCGTCGAGACCGTGGCCGGCAGCCTGGCCTTCACCTCACCTACCGACGGTTCCACCGCCGCGGTCAACACCCAGCACGACATCACCATCTCCGTCCCCACCACCGTTGCCGATATCGAGCTGGTCACCAGCCTGGGGACCTGGGTCTCATCTGGTACCACGCTGCTCTCCCTTACCGGGGTGGCTGGAACGACCGTGACGGAGCAAATCAGCTCGAGCGAAGGGGGCACCGCCTCCATCCTGGTGGCGGAGTCGGGCAACCCGACCATTTCAGACAGCATGAAGCTGGTGTTCGTCAACCAGACGGTCGACGCCAACAGCAAGGTCACTCTGCAAGCCTCGCCCACCACCGTGGCCCCCAGCCTGGGGACCACGGAGAACAGCTCGACCATTACCGGTTACATTACCGATGCGAACGACTTTCCCATCCACAATGCACGGGTCTCGTTCAGTATCGGCAATACCACGGGCAGCGGCGAGTATATCGACCCGCCGTTGGCCTACTCGGGTGCTGACGGTAAGGTGACGGCAAAGTTCTATTCCGGCAGTCAGAGTACCGATGCCAATGGCCTGACCATTAACGCCAGCCTCTACCAGACCGGTACGGATACAGTCGTCTCGACGGATTCGGTGAAGGTGCTGGTCAACGGCACCGCAGGGGCGATAGCAATCGGAACAGGTACTCACCTATCTAATTCAGACGACAATACATCATACATCATGCCTATGTCGCTCCAGCTGACCGACTCTGGAGGTAACCCTGTTGCCAATGCGGATGTTACGCTGAGCCTGTGGCCGCAGGAGTACGGTATAGGGTATTGGGATTGTGATGTGGTCTACCGGACCATTATCGAAAACGAGGATGTGAATAAGAATCTAATACTTGATACGGGTGAGGATATTAGTGGCGATGGGGTTAGTACGCCGGCAATCTCAGCGGCCGGTTCTATACCCAGACTGGTTACAACCGATGAGAACGGTATAGCTGGTTTTGAGATCGTATATTTGAAGCGCAATGCAGGTTTTGTCTACAACGCTATAACCGCATCTGCGAACGTGTTGGGATCTGAAACATCTTCAACACTCAGGTTCTGGCTCACTCCAACAAAGGCAGACGTGGATCCTGATAGTGCAGATGGATGTTTACTCGATGCTTCCCCATTCAATGCATCTTGGCCTTCAATCATTGCTTCTGCTGAAAGCTATAGCGTAACGACCAATGCGACAACGGAGCTCTATATTGAACTTGATGACTCTGATGGTTCGGCGTTGGACGCCAAGAACGTCACCATCAAGATTATTTCCGCTGGAAGTGATGACGGTACTACTGCCCCCGACCTCAATGGTTCCGGACTAGAAGCGACCATGGTTACTAACGCTGATGGTAAGGCTACATACACCTACACTGCTGGGAACCAGGCTGGTACTGATAAAATGCAGGTGCGCTATACCCATAACGGTACGCTGTTGACGGAGTCTGTTCAGATTACCGTCGAGTAAAAGGGCTCATTTCAAACTACTAAAAAAAAAGGCCAACCGTTTCCGGTTGGCCTTTTTAACGATTGGTGGAGGCGGCGGGAATCGAACCCGCGTCCGCAAGCCCTCTGCCATCGGCTCTACATGCTTATTCCGTCTATTGTTTTAACTGCCAGCAACCCGACGGGCAGGGCCCACTGACAGCGATTCCGGTAAAGTTTTAACGAATCCACCCCGGACGAGCTTCATCGCGATCCTATGAGATATGACCCCCGGAAACCTGAGCGCATAGGCACGGCCCCAGTCCGGAGGGCACCCTACTGGGTATTAAGCAGCGAGTGCGTAGTTGTCGTCGTTGGCAACTATAAGTTTTGCAGTTGATTTACGAGATGACTGCACCTCGGCATGCACCTATGGTTTCGCAACCCGCGTCGAAGCCAGGTCGCCCCCATTGGTTCTGTAGAGTGAGATAGTTTATCGACGGGAAAGTTCCCTGTCACTCGAAAATAATTTCTGAGAGGGGTGGGCACCCTCATGCCCACGCGCAGCGCTTAGCCGTGCTTGAGCACCCGCTGCTTCTCCCGCTGCCAGTCGCGATCCTTATCGGCGGCACGCTTGTCGTGCTGCTTCTTGCCCTTGCCCAGGGCCACCTCGCACTTCACCTTGCCCTTTTTCCAGTAGAGGGAGAGGGCGAGCAGGGTATAGCCCTTACGCTCTACCGCGCCGGTGAGGCGGTCGATCTCCAGGCGGTGTAGCAACAACTTGCGTACCCGGGTCGGCTCCGGGTGGATGTGGGTGGAGGCGGTCGGCAGTGGGGTGATCATGATATTGGAGACGTACGCCTCGCCGTCTTTAATAAAGACGTAACTGTCGACGATCTGCACCTTGCCGGCACGCAGGCTCTTCACCTCCCAACCCTCTAGCACCACGCCCGCCTCGAACTTGTCTTCGATAAAGTAGTCGTGGCGCGCCTTTTTGTTGGTGACGATGGTGCTGGAGCCCGCACCCTTAACGCTTTTACTCTTCTTGGCCATGGCGCGCATTATAGGGAAGGCGCGGCCTGAGAGACAGCCCCCAGATGGGGATGGTCGCTTGAGAGATATGCGCAATTCGCCGACAATGCACCAAATTAAGACGAACGGGGGATTTCTGATGGCGGAGAGTCGCGAGTCGATACACGGGCAGTGGTCAGGACGTTGGGCCTTTATCCTGGCTGCGACCGGTTCGGCGGTAGGCCTGGGTAATATCTGGAAATTCCCCTATATCACCGGTGAGAACGGCGGTGGTGCCTTCGTGCTGGTCTACCTGCTCTGTATCGCCGTGGTCGGTATCCCCGTGATGATGGCCGAGGTGATGCTGGGGCGCCGCGGCCGCCGCAGTCCTATCAATACCATGATGCACCTGTCAGAGGAGGAGGGACGCAGCCCCGCCTGGAAGTTGCTCGGGGTGGGCGGCATCATCGCCGGCTTCTTCATCCTCTCCTTCTATTCGGTGATCGCCGGCTGGGCGCTGGCCTACTTCTTCCGCACCGCTTCCGGCACCTTCGACGGGCTGACGGCCGACGGTGTGGGTACCATCTTTAACGACCTGATCAGCGATCCGGAGCGCCTGATGGCCTGGCACACCATCTTTATGGTGATGACCACCGTGGTGGTGGCCCGCGGCGTACGTGGCGGCCTGGAGAAGGCGGTGCGCTTCCTGATGCCCGCACTGTTTGTGTTGCTGATCGTAATGGTGGGTTATGCGATGAATGCCGATTATGCCGCTGGTGTGGCGCCGCAGAACGGTAGTTCGCCGTTTATGGCTGGAGTTAGCTTCCTGTTCTCTGCAGATTTCAGCAAGATTAGTCAGAACGGGGTGCTGATCGCCCTCGGTCACGCCTTCTTCACCCTCAGCCTGGGTATGGGGGCGATCATGGTCTACGGCTCCTATCTCCCTAAGGATACCTCCATCGCCAGGACCTCCATTACCATTGCCGCGATGGACACCCTTGTGGCGCTGCTCGCGGGTCTGGCTATCTTCCCGGTTGTCTTCGCCAATGGCCTGGAGCCGGGCTCTGGGCCGGGGCTGATCTTCAACACCCTGCCCATCGCCTTTGCCCACATGCCGGGCGGTGTCCTGTTTGGCAGCCTCTTCTTCATGCTGCTCACGTTTGCCGCCTGGACCTCGGCCATCTCACTGATCGAGCCCATCGTCGCCTGGTTGGTGGAGAACCGCGGCCACAGCCGTATCTATGCGGCGACCTTCGCCGGCATGGTGGTCTGGGTACTTGGTATCGGCTCGGTGCTCTCCTTCAACCTCTGGTCTGGCGAGGAGTATCAGCTGTTCGGCAAGACCTTCTTTGACCTGCTCGACTACCTTACCGCTAATATTATGTTGCCGCTGGGCGGCCTGCTGATCGCCCTGTTCGCCGGCTGGCAGATGAAGCGCCACTCCTGTGCCGAGGAGATGGCCATGCAGCAGGAGAGTGCCTTCAACCTCTGGTACTTCGTGATACGCTACGTCAGCCCAATTGCGGTGAGCATCGTATTCCTTAACGCTATTGGGGCTATCTGATCCCCCCCACTGCCTGGAGACCTTGTGACAACGATTAAGAAAAGTGCGCTGGTGCCCTACAGTGCCGCGCAGATGTATGCCCTGGTGAACGATGTCGATGCCTATGCCGACTTCCTTCCCTGGTGCCGCAGTAGTGCGATTCTCTCTCAGAGCGAGGATGAGATTCGCGCCACCGTGGAGATCGCCCATGGCAGCCTCAATAAATCTTTTACCACCCGCAACCGGCTGCAACAGGACAAGATGGTCGAGATGCGCCTGGAAGAGGGGCCGTTCAAACGGCTGGAGGGGTTCTGGCGTTTCGATATCCTCGGTGAGCAGGCCTGCAAGGTCTCGCTGGATCTCGATTTCGAATTTAAGAACCGACTGGTGGGAATGGCGATGGGGCCGATCTTCAGCCAGATCGCCAGTACCCTGGTCGATGCCTTCTCTAAACGCGCGGTGGATGTCTATGGCAAAGCATGAAACTTTTGAGGTCGAAGTGGCCTATGCCCTGCCTGAGCAGCAGGTGCTACTGAGCGTCGAGGCCGAAGAGGGGATGACGGTACGCGAGGTGATTGAGCGTTCCGGCATCCTGCAGCAGTTTCCCGACATCGACATGGAGAAGGGGAAGTTCGGTATCTTCGGCAAGCTGACCAAGCTGGACGCGGCCGTGCGTGGTAGGGACCGGGTGGAGATCTACCGCCCGCTCATCGCCGACCCCAAGGCGGTGCGCAAACAGCGCGCCGCCGAGGGCAAGAAGATGAGCAAAGGTGGGGGAGAGGCATAAACTCTTCGGTATTTTGAAACACTAATTTGGGAAGGTCGTAGCTGCCGTTAAAGCAAACACGCAAACGATGAGCGATAAGCCATTTACCATTCTCATTGTCGATAACAATGACGAGGAGAGCACTAGCCTGCTGCAGCGCTTGGCGGGTGACAGCGTTATTGTCGAGGCCGCATCCGGCAAAGAGGCACTGGCGGCCTGTCAGAACCAGGAGGTCCATCTGGTGCTGCTGGCGCTACAGATGCCGCTGATGGATGGCTTAGAGTTCGCCGAGCAGCTGCACAAGCACACACCTGGCCGACATACTCCCATCATCTTCATCACCAACGAGTTCAATGCCGTCGAGTTCCAACAGCGCGGCTATGCGGTGGGCGACGTCGACTATCTCACCAGGCCGATCGACGACAATCAGATCCTTAACCGGGTTCGGCTCTACAGGCAACTTTTCGAGCATGAACAGGAGCGGCGCCGGAATAATAGCGAGCTTGAACGGCGCGTGCGTGAACGCACCCTGGAGCTGGAGGAGAAAGCGCGCCAACTGGCAGATGAGGTGGCCACACGGCAGGAGAGCGAGACGCGCTTTCGCCGCTTCTTCGATAACAACTCTTCGGTAATGCTGCTGATCGAACCGCATGATGGCGTGGTCGTTGATGCCAACAGGGCCGCTGCCGACTATTACGGCTACTCTGCCGCAGAGCTTAGTGGCATGCCCATCAGTAGTATCAATAGCCTGCCAGAGGAGAAGATCGCCGAGGAGCGCCAGCGCGCCCTGACGCAGTCGCGCAACTACTTCAACTTCAAACACCGTCTCGCCAGCGGGGAGCTGCGTGATGTGGAGGTCTACTCGACCCCGGTCGAGGTGGAGGGGAGCATGATGCTCTTCTCCATCGTTCACGATATTACCGCACGTAAAAAGGCGCAGGAGGAGTTGAAGCTGGCCGCCAGCGTTTTCAGCCATGCCAGCGAGGGAATCGTTATCACCGATACCGTAGGTACGATTGTCGATGTCAATGACGCCTCGCTGCAGATCAGCGGCTACAGCCGTGAAGAGGTGATTGGCAAAAACCCGAGCATGTTTGCCTCCGGGCGGCAGGACCCGGAGGTTTACGCCGATATGTGGTCCGAACTTTCTGAATCCGGTCACTGGTCGGGGGAGATCTGGAACCGGCGCAAGAACGGCGAAGTCTATGCCGAGATGCTCACCATTAGCGCGGTGCACGACGCCGACGGCAAGGTGAAAAATTATGTCGGTCTGTTTTCCGATATCACCGAGGCCAAACAGCACCAGCATCAATTGGAGCATGTCGCCCACTACGACGCGCTAACCAATTTGCCAAATCGTGTGCTGCTGGCCGACCGTCTGCACCAGGCGATGGCCCGTGCCAAGCGCAGTGGCCAGCAACTGGCCGTTGCCTATATCGACCTCGATGGCTTTAAAGCGGTGAACGATTGCCACGGACACGATATTGGTGACCAGCTATTGATGACAGTGGCCAATCGTATGCAGGAGGTGTTGCGCGAAAGCGACACCATATCGCGTCTGGGCGGTGATGAGTTTGTGGCCGTGCTGGCCGACCTTAGCAGCCATAACGACGCTACCGTCGTGCTGCGCCGTCTACTTGAGGCTGCGGCGATGCCGATACATGTGAATGAGTTGATTCTCCAGGTTTCGGCCAGCCTCGGGGTGACCTACTACCCGCAACACGATGAGGTGGATGCCGACCAACTACTGCGCCAGGCCGACCAGGCCATGTACCAGGCAAAGCTTGCAGGCAAGAACCGTTTTCATATCTTCGACTCTGAGCTGGATCGTAGCGTCAGGGGACATCACGAAAGCCTGGAGAATATCCAGACCGCCCTGGTGCGCGACGAACTCGTTCTTTACTACCAGCCCAAGGTAAACATGCGTAGCGGCAAGGTTGTTGGTGTCGAGGCGTTAATCCGCTGGCAGCACCTCGAGCAGGGGCTGCTGCCTCCTGCCGCCTTCCTGCCGGTGATCGAGGGCCACCCCCTGGAGGTCGAGCTGGGAGAGTGGGTGATAGAGACGGCGCTCAAACAGATGGCCGCCTGGAACCGCCTCGGACTGGAGATACCGGTCAGCGTCAATGTGGGGGCGCAACAACTACAGCAGCCTGACTTCACCCAACGACTACAGCAGCGTCTGGCGGCCTACCCGGAGATCAAGCCGGGGCAGCTGGAGCTGGAGGTACTTGAGACCAGTGCGCTCGAGGACATAGTGCAGGTCTCGGAGGTGATGAGGAGTTGCCACGAGATGGGGATCTCCTTTGCGCTGGATGATTTTGGCACCGGCTACTCCTCGCTCACCTATATCAAGCGCCTTCCCGCCGCCACCCTCAAAATTGACCGCAGCTTTGTACGCGACATGCTGGATGACCCGGATGACCTGGCAATCCTTGAGGGGGTGTTGGGGCTGGCCGCGGCGTTTCGCCGCAAGGTCATCGCAGAGGGGGTGGAGACCGTCGAGCATGGGCAACTGTTGCTGAAACTGGGGTGTGAGCTGGCCCAGGGCTACGGTATCTCACGCCCTATACCCGCCGAGGCCATCCCGGAGTGGGCCGCTAGCTGGCGACCGGACCCCAGCTGGGCCGAGCAACCGAAGATCAGTCGTGATGACCTGCCGCTACTCTTCGCTGGTGTGGAGCACCGTGCCTGGATAAACGCGGTGGAAGAGAAGTTGAGAGGTCATGCCGCCGCGCCGCCACCGCTCGACCATCACAAGTGCCGTTTTGGCGAGTGGCTGGAGGGAGAGGGCAGGCAGGGCCACCAGGAGCACCCGCTGTTTGTGGCCATCGAAGAGAAGCACCGCGAGGTGCACAATCTGGCACTGGCGCTGCTGCAGCAGAATCGCGAGGAGGGGATGGAGCTGCTCCATCAACTGCGTGACGAACTGCTGGAATTACTCCATGAGTTGTTGCTCGGCGGCTAAGCGGGGCTCGCACTCACTTCTCTAGCGGCTTTTGGTACTCTTCCTGCGGAAACTCGCCGACCTTTTCAAATCGCTGCTGGTTTCCCTCCTTGAAGAACAGGGTCAGGCGGCTGCGCTGCAGC
>JBNKUL010000035.1:0-162691 GCA_050298555.1 Thiohalomonadaceae bacterium | reverse complement strand
GTACCGCCGCGCCGCTCGCGTTCCTGGCCGCCGCCATGTAACAACGGCTCAAGGTTGAGCGCCTTGTCGACGATCAAGGCACCAATACCTTTGGGCCCGTACAACTTGTGTGCCGATAGACTCATCAGGTGGACGCCGCTGGCCGAAAAATCGATTTTCAGTTTGCCCAGCGCCTGCACCGCATCGCTGTGTAACACCACATCGCGCTCCCTGCAGGTATCAGCCAGTTCCGCAACCGGGTTCACTGCACCGCTCTCGTTATTGGCCCACATAATGGAGGCCAGTCGAGTCTCATCCTTGAGTGCTACAGCAAGGGTTTGCGAGGAAACGACGCCGTTATCATCACAGGCTGCCTGCTCTATCTCCCAGCCGTGTCGTTTCAGTGCTGTCAGCGGGCCTCTTACCGAGGCATGCTCGATAGGCCCGCCCACCATAGTTGCCGCCGGTGTGGCGAAGGCAAAGCCCTTAATTGCCATATTGTTCGCCTCAGTCCCACCGCTGGTGAAGATCACCTGGCTGGGGTGGGCATTGACCAGCTCGGCCACCTGTTCCCGCGCCCGGTCCAGGGCAGCACGGGCCTCACGCCCCGGTGCATGGACACTGGAGGGATTTCCGTATTTACCACGAAGGAAGGGCAGCATCGCCTCCAGCACCCGCTCATCGAGCGGGGTGGTAGCGTTGTGGTCCAGATAGACCATGGGGCTCGGTTTAGGCGATTTCAGCCGTATCCTGGCGTACAGCGACCTCTTGCACCCCTTTACGGTCTACCAGCTGACCCAGGTCGATGCTCTTGAGGAAGCTGTAGATCTGATCGCTGAGGTCGCACCAAAGCTCATGGGTCAGGCAGGGGCCCTCTCCCTGGCAGTTGCCTTTACCTTCACAGCGCATGGCATCGACTTTCTCATCTACCGCGGTGATGACATCAGCCACGTTGATCTCTGATGCGGCGCGGCTGAGGCGATAACCACCACCCGGGCCACGGGCACTGTCTACCAGGCCATTACGACGCAGGCGTGAGAACAGCTGCTCTAGATAAGAGAGCGAAATGCCCTGACGTTTGGAGATATCGGCCAGGGTGATCGGGCCATCCTGATAGTGCAGGGCCAGATCCAACATCGCGGTTACTGCATAACGGCCCTTGGTGGTTAATCTCATTGCCTTCTCCCAAATTTCCCAGTAGACTCATCTGCTATTACATGGTGGTGAACATTACCAATACCAAGTATTTTAGTCAAGTTTATTTCCCCTACTTTCACTACCGGTTTCCAGGCGCTCGCCACTTAGGTCATCATCAATACCGGAGCGAATCTCGCAGGAGTCTATTTCTGGCAGGTAGAGGTCACCGATCTCCGCTCCCAGCTCCTTAATCGAGCCACACATATCTTCCATCTTCTTGTCCATCGCGTGCATATGGTCGAGCATGCAGTTGATGGCGTGGGCCACCGGGTCGGGCATGTCGGCGGTGGTGCCGTAGGCGTCAAAGCCCATCTTCTCGGCGATCGCCTTGCGCTTCTTGCTCTTGTCGTCACTCGCCGCCTGTTTGACGATACGTCCCGGTACGCCGACCACCGTAGTCAGCTCAGGCACGCTCTTCACCACCACAGCATTGGAGCCGATCCGTGCCCCGTCACCAATATCAATAGGGCCGAGCACCTTGGCCCCCGCCCCCACCACCACGTTATTGCCGAGGGTTGGGTGGCGCTTGCCTTTCTGCCAGCTGGTGCCGCCGAGGGTAACGCCGTGGTAGATGGTGCAGTCGTCTCCGATGACGGTGGTCTCGCCAATCACCACCCCCATGCCATGATCGATGAAGAAGCGACGGCCAATCACCGCGCCGGGATGGATCTCGATGCCGGTGAGCCAGCGGGAGAGGCCGGAGAGGACGCGGGCGAGCCACTTCAGCCGCCAGCGCCACAGCGTGTGGGTGATGCGGTGCATCAACACGGCATGCAGTCCGGGATAGGCGGTCAGCACCTCGAAGGTGTGGCGTGCGGCAGGATCGCGCTCAAAGATGCATTTCACATCTTCAGCAAAACGTTTAAACATCGGAATTCCCGTCTGTTTTCATCAAGTAGGAAAGTATAACTTAATTGAATGCTGGGAATTAGGGGGAGTAATGAGCCTATTTGTGTCTCATTTTCTCCACCGCGGAGAGCACACCGCGCAGGATGTTCACCTCCGTCTTCTCGACCTGGGCGCGGTTAAACAGACGGCGCATGCGGCGCATCAGCTGGCGTGGGTTGTCCGGGTCGAGGAAGCCGACCTCGACCATGGTACGTTCCAGGTGGCCAATCAGCCCCTCCACCTCCTCCGCCGAGGCCGCCTCATCGTCCTTATTACTGGCGGGGGCCTGCCACTCACCGCTACGCGCCATCATCAACTCGTAGCTCACCACCTGGATCGCCGCGGCGACATTAAGTGAACTGAAATCGGGGTTGGTGGGGATGTGCAGCAGGTAGTGGCAGAGCCCGAGCTCTTCGTTGGTGAGCCCGGAGTGTTCGCGACCGAACACCAGCGCGACCTCGGAGGACGCCTCCTGTCGGGCCACCAGTTCAGCGGTGGCTCGGGCATCGAGCTGCGGCCACGGTAGTGAGCGCAGGGAGCGGGCGCTGGCACCGAACACCATGGAGCACCCCTCCAGCGCCTGCTGCAGGGTATCGCAGACCACGGCCGCCTCCAGGATATCATCGGCACGTGAGGCGCGGGCCGTCGCCTCCTCATGCGGGAAACGCCTGGGCGTGACCAGGTAGAGCTGTTCCAGGTGCATATTTTTCATCGCCCGGGCCGCGGCGCCGATGTTACCGGGGTGCGAGGTCTCCACCATCACGATGCGTATTGTGGGAAACGGTTTCACTTATCACCTATCTCCTTTACGAAGGCTGTATTTTGTCTGTAATCAGTATAAAATCCACGGCCTGCGGTAACCATGATATGTTTGGCTGCCGTCGCTATTTAACAATCCGGAGGCTATCTCATGCACCCCATGCTGAATATTGCCGTGCGCGCCGCGCGCGAGGCTGGCAACATTATCTCCCGTTCCTTTCCCCATGTGGATAGCCTCAGCGTCGATACCAAGGCGAGTAACGACTTCGTCAGTGATGTCGACCGCATGGCGGAACAGGCGATCATACAGATGATTCGCAAACACTACCCGGACCACGCCATCCTTGCCGAGGAGAACGGCAAGCTGGAGGGTAACGAGGAGTACCTCTGGATCATCGACCCGCTGGACGGCACCACCAATTTCCTGCACGGCTTCCCGCAATTCGCCGTCTCCATCGCCCTGCAGTTTCGCGGCAAACTGGATCAGGCGGTCGTCTACGACCCCATCAGCCAGGACCTCTACACCGCCAGCCGCGGCAATGGTGCGCAACTTAACGGGCGCCGCATTCGCGTCTCCAAGCGCAAGGGGCTGGAGGGCGCACTGCTCGGTACCGGCTTCCCCTTCAAGTCGCAGCACCTGCTCGATACCTACCTCTGCACCTTCAGGGCACTGTTTAGCGATACCGCCGGTATCCGTCGCCCCGGCTCCGCAGCACTCGACCTGGCCTATGTGGCCGCTGGCCGCCTGGACGGCTTCTGGGAGTTCGACCTCAACCCCTGGGACATGGCAGCGGGCGCGCTGTTGGTGATGGAGGCCGGCGGCAAGGTAGGGGACTTCGCCGCGGGTGAAGAGTACCTGGAGAGCGGCAATGTTATCGCCGGCAACCTCAATCTGTTCGAGCAGATGCACAAGGCTATCAAGCCCTGCCTGCCGCCGGAGATCAACCGCTAGGGGCGATATCGTTACCACCAGACAGGGAAGTTAAAGTTTTTCACCGCTCAGGCCGTTAATAACAGCAAATGTTACTGAAACAACGGATGAGCCATGAACAACAAAAGAACCGTCAGGCCGCAAATGGCATTGGAAATGACCATGCGCGATGTGCTCGGCAATATGGAAGAGATGGTGGGAGAGTTTGCCTTTCGCGATATGGGTGGGGATTTCGAGATCCTCTCTATTGAGCCGGCGCAACAACCCAGCCCGATTGTTCACGACTCACGCGCCCCCCGTATTCGGGAGATCCTCAGCGCCGAGGTAATGCCCTTTGCCTCGGCCGCTCGCCAGGTGGCCTAAGTCGCCTCCTGGTAATCCCCCATTTCATCAAACTGAAGATATTGATAGATCTCGCCGGCCATGCCATCGAGCATGGCGGCGCGCTCCCTGTACTCCCCCACCGTCGGTAAGCGCCCCAGCAGCGCGGTGACGGCCGCCAGCTCGGCGGAGCCGAGATAGACATTGGCGTCCTTACCCAGACGGTTGGGGAAGTTACGTGTCGAGGTCGAAAAGACCGTGGCGTTGTCTGCAACGCGCGCCTGGTTACCCATACAGAGCGAACAGCCTGGCATCTCGGTGCGGGCACCAGCCCTGCCGAAGGTAGCGTAGTAGCCCTCCTCCGTCAGCTGTTGCTCGTCCATTTTGGTGGGCGGTGCGATCCATAACCGGGTCGGAACCATGCCACCATCCGCCTCCAGCACCTTAGCAGCAGCACGATAGTGTCCGATATTGGTCATACAGGAACCGATAAAGACCTCCTGCACGGCCTCCCCCGCCACCTCTGAGAGCAACTTCACATCATCCGGGTCGTTAGGACAGGCAATGATGGGCTCCTTGATCGCGGCCAGATCGATCTCGATCACCGCGGCGTACTCGGCATCGGCATCGGCCTCCATCAGCGTAGGCCTGGCCAGCCACGCCTCCATCGCCTCGATGCGGCGACTGATGGTGCGCTGATCCTCGTAGCCGTTGGCGATCATCCACTTGAGCAGGGTGACGTTGCTGCGCAGGTACTCGGCAATCGGCTCTTCATGCAGACGAACCGTACAGGCGGCGGCGGAGCGCTCGGCGGAGGCGTCGCTCAGCTCGAAGGCCTGTTCCACCTTCAGATCCGGCAGGCCTTCAATTTCCAGAATACGACCAGAGAAAATGTTCTTCTTGCCCGCCTTCTCCACGGTCAGTAGCCCCTGCTGGATAGCGGCATAGGGGATGGCATTGACCAGGTCGCGAAGGGTGATACCAGGCTGCATCTCGCCCTTGAACACTACTTTCACCGACTCAGGCATATCCAGCGGCATCACCCCCATCGCGGCGCCGAAGGCGACCAGACCGGAACCGGCCGGAAACGAGATACCGATAGGGAAGCGGGTGTGGGAGTCGCCGCCGGTGCCAACGGTGTCGGGCAGCAGCATGCGGTTGAGCCAGGAGTGGATAACGCCGTCACCGGGGCGCAGGGAGACACCGCCACGGTTGGTGATGAATCGCGGCAGGGTGTGCTGTAGCTTGATATCCACCGGTTTGGGATAGGCGGCGGTGTGGCAGAACGACTGCATCACCAGATCGGCGGAGAAACCCAGGCAGGCCAGTTCCTTGAGCTCGTCGCGGGTCATCGCGCCGGTGGTGTCCTGAGAGCCGACGGTTGTCATACGCGGCTCACAGTAGGTACCGGGGCGCACGCCCTCGACGCCGCAGGCCCTGCCCACCATCTTCTGTGCCAGGGTGTAGCCCTTGCCGCTATCGACGGGCGCCACCGGACGGGAGAAGACACCAGAGGGGTCCAGGGCCAGCGCCTCGCGGGTCTTGTCGGTGAGATTGCGACCGATGATCAGCGGGATACGGCCACCGGCGCGCACCTCATCGGCCATGGTGGAAGGCTTGAGCTCGAACTCGGCGATCACCTCGCCCGCCTCGTTGTAGACCTTGCCCTCGAACGGCTTGATGGTGATCACATCGCCCATGACCATCTTCTCGACATCACACTCGATGGGCAGGGCGCCGGAGTCCTCGGCGGTGTTGAAGAAGATCGGCGCGATCTTGCCGCCGATCACCACCCCGCCCTGGCGCTTGTTGGGCACATAGGGGATATCCTCGCCCATGTGCCAGAGCACCGAGTTGATGGCCGACTTACGTGAAGAGCCGGTGCCGACCACGTCGCCGACGAAGGCTAGCGGCAGGCCTTTCGCTTTCAGTTCGGCGATCTTCTCCAGCGCATCGGGCATCTTGGCGACCAGCATCGCCTTGGCATGCAGCGGGATATCGGGACGGCTCCAGGCCTCGGAGGCAGGCGAGAGGTCGTCGGTATTCGTCTCACCTGGCACCTTGAAGACGGTGACCTTGATCTCATCGCTCAGCGGCGCACGCTCGGTGAACCACTCGGCCTCGGCCCAGGAGTCGACCACGGCGCGGGCGGCGGCGTTGCCGCCCTTGGCCATCTCCATCACGTCGTGATAGGCGTCGGCCACCAGCAGGGTCTTCTTCAGCGCGGTGGCGGCGATCTCGGCCAGCTCGGCATCATTTAGCAGCTCCACCAGCGGGGCGACGTTGTAGCCGCCCGCCATGGTGCCCAACAGCTCGGTGGCACGGGCCCTGTCGATTAGCGGGCAGCTGACGGCTCCCTTGGCGATATCGGCAAGGAAGGCGGCCTTAACGTAGGCAGCATCATCCACACCCGGCGGCACGCGGTGGACGAAGAGCTCGATGACGGTCTCTTCCTCGCCGGCAAGCGGGTTTTTCAGCAGCTCCACCAGGGCGGAGGTCTGTTCGGGATTAAGGGGCAGTGGCGGCAGGCCTTCGGCCATACGCTCGGCAAGGTGGGCGCGATATTCATCCAGCATAACGACAGATATTCCTAATTAAGGATAGTCTTAACAGATAGAGCCGTGGGAAGGGAAAATCAACAACCCGGCTGAGGAAGATGTTACTCAGCCATCCCCTTGAGCATGCTATCGAAGTCGGCGTGGCTCAACGGTTTGCTGATGTAGAAGCCCTGGATGATGTCGCACTGCTGGTCACGCAGGTAGACCAGTTGCTCTTCGGTCTCCACCCCTTCGGCGATGACATTCATACCCAGGCTGTGCGACATGGCGATAATGGCCCTGGCGATTTCGCCGTTCTCCCCTTTGCCGCGGATGTCCTTAACGAAGGCGCGGTCGATCTTAAGGGTGGAGAGCGGCATCTGCTGCAGGTAGCTCAGTGAGGAGTAGCCGGTCCCGAAGTCATCCATGGAGGAGTGGATCCCCATATCCTTGAATTGCTGCAGAGTCGCGATGCAGCCATCGATATCGTCCATGGCGATACTCTCGGTCACCTCCAGGTCGAGGTTTGAGTTAGGCAGGCCGCTCTGCTGCAGGGTGCTGGTCACCACCTCTACCAGATCGGGCTGGCTGAACTGGCGGCCGGAGAGGTTAACCCCCACCCGTAAGTCGAGGCCGTACTTCTCGTTCCACTGCTGGGTGTGATTGCAGGCGGTTCGCAGCACCCACTCACCGATCGGGACGATCAGGCCACTCTCCTCGGCCACTGAAATAAATTCAAACGGCGGTACCATCCCCTTCTCGGGGTGGAACCAGCGGATCAGGGCCTCCATGCTGACCACCTTGCGGCTCACCGCATCCACCTGAGGCTGGTAGTAAAGCTGGAACTCACCCTGCTCCAGGGCGCGGCGCAGCTCACTCTCAAGCTTCAAGCGGTGGTGCGCCATGGCGTTCATGTCGGCGGTAAAGTACTGGTACTGGTTGCCGCCCTGCTCCTTGGCACGTGACAACGCGGTATCGGCCGCCTTGAGCAGGCTGTCGGCATCGCTTCCGTCGTGGGGGTAGAGGGCGATACCGGTGCTGGCGGTAACGAAAAACTCCTGCCCCTGAATCGTAATGGGCTCTTCCAGCTGTGACGACAGCTCTGCTAGATAGGTATCGACCTCACTACGCTGCCCCAGCCCCTCCATCAACACCGCGAAGATATCGGCACCAAAGCGGGCGAGGCTAATCCCCTCGCGTTGCTGCTCATCGAACCTTGCTGTCACCTCTCGCAACAGGGTGTCGCCGGCGGCGTGTCCCAGCGTGTCATTGACCACCTTGAAGCGGTCCAGCCCCATGAAGAAGACGGAAAGCTGATTGTGTTGCTGGTGGGCAAGGGAGATGGCATGGGTAACGTAGTCGGTAAAGAGGCGGCGGTTGGGCAGGTCGGTGAGACTGTCGTAGAAGGCCTGGTACTCGATAAGCGCCTCCGCCTCCTTGCGCTCGCTAATGTCCTGGACTGTACCCATTAGCATCTGCACCTGGCCACTATTGTCTAGCGTGACCTGCCCCTGCTGCTGTACGGTGATCACCTTGCCATCAGGACGGCTAATACGGTGCTCCAGTTCGTACCCCTGATGGCTGGAAATTGCCTGCTCAATCGCAGCGCTTACCTCTTCTCGGTCCTCTTCGAGAACCATCGCCATGAAGTGTTCAAGGGAGTCGACGTCGGAGTCGAGGGGCATACCCAATACCCGATACAGCTCCTCCGAACAGTGAACACGGTTTGAAGAGAGGTCTATCTCCCAGTAACCCAGCTTGGCGATCTGCTGAGCCTGGGAGAGGCGCTGCTGGTTGCGCTGCAGGGTGATGCCCATCTCACGTGTACGCAGTGCATAGCGCACACGCTGAGTCAGCAGAGGCCAGTTAATGGGCTTGGTGATAAAGTCCGTGGCACCGGAATCGAAGGCCTTGTCGACCGACTCCGTATCATCCAGACCGGTCAGCATCAATACCGGCAGGGTCTGGTGGTCATATTGCTTGCGCAACTCGCGGCAAGCGGTATAGCCATCCATCTCCGGCATCATCACGTCCATCAGCACCATGGCAGGAGTGTGCCGCGACAACATCTCCAGCGCCTCGATGCCATTTTGTGCCTCTATGATGTTGTAGCCGCCCTTCTTTAGCACCCGGACGATAGTCATGCGGGTGACACGGTCATCATCGACTACCAGCAGGGTAGCGGCAGGGAGAGGCGATGGAGTGACACTCATATTCGCTTACCCCGCCAGGTACACGGCAAGCTCGTCCTTCGCCCTGCTAAAGGCCTCCTCTATGGCCGCTACGGATGCTCCGGCATCACTAACGGTGCCCGCCTTGGCCTCCTGCTCAAGTTGCTGGCAAAGCGTGTAGACGGCGCTGATACCCAGGTTGCCGCTACTCCCCTTCAAGGCATGGCTGGCAGAGGCCAGGGCATCCAGGTCGCCGCTCTGTGCGGCCCCATGTAGGTGTGATATCTGGGAAGGGGTATCAGCCAGATACTCCTCAATCAGCTCATCCAGCCCCTCTTCGAGGATCTCTTTGAGTTCGTCGAGGGTACTCAGATCAAGCACAGTAGGGTCTATAGTCATATTCTTCTACTTATTTCTATGTATTTGTTCTATCCATTTGAATTGAAAAAGCTTTTCAACTCATCTATATCAAATAGCATAAGGCGCTTATGAGTGCAGGTGATGGATGCTACATATACGTTATCAATGTATGTGTTAAAGATATATAAGTAAAGGCTAAATTTGTAAGCCCCATATGGTTAATGATAGACGCCCATAACCGTAGTCAAGCGGCAGGAGGCGATCACAGGAATTGCCAGCAAGATTTGAGAACGATATTCATGAATGAAGAGAGTGTAGAAACAGTCGATAGTTACTCCCTGTTCACCAACCAGGAGCTGATCAACGGCTACGCAGAGATCTTTGCGCAAAATATCACTGAGCAGTTCGCGCGGGTCACTAACGGCACGACACCATTGCCATTTGATGCCGAGGAGTTCTATCGGCAACTGTTCTGCTTTGACGTCTTCGATATCGGTACTGTGGAAGAGGACTTCGCACTGCTGATACGGATCACCCCTAATGCCTATGAGATTCTCAAGCACGGCTGGTTGACACTGCTAAAGGACTTTTCGGCCGACCTACTCCATCAGAGCGCCCATCAACTGCTCGATGTGCGCAAACTGGTCGATCGTATCGATGCATACCTGGGCATGCTCTACGACTGTTACTTTGAGATAAGCAAGGAGTTGCAGCATCAACAACACCACGAAACCGAGGCAATTCCTGACGATATCCTTGCACAGCTCACTGTTGCCGGGAGTAACGACGACACTACGGGGCCGCATACCACCATCTATACGACCTTTATGGGGATCCCCATTGAGCGCTCCGGTTCAGTTATCAGCGCCACCCCGGAGGCACTTATCTTCAAGGTGGAGCCCCGCCTAAGGGCTGCACTACAACATGGCCATGGCATGGCAGTGATTGATTGTCATGTGAGGGAGAAGTGTTACCGTGCCACCTTCAACCCAGCAATAGAGGCCGGCAATGCCGTCGCCTTCAGCGCACTGACCCCTCTTGGCTCAAGTTTTAAGCGTAAGCACATCAGAGTGGAACCACGCAGCAACGTAACCGTCTCTTTAACGGGTGACACCGATGGTATTGAGGCCCGACTTATCGATATATCAAGAAAAAGTGCCACCCTCTACTGCCGTAGCGGTGCCAGTGAGATGCTTGTGGAGGGAGGAGAGTTAAGCATGGGGCTTGAGCTGCCGCTAACCTCCGCGGGTACTCTGTTTTCACTAAACTGCAAGGTATCGATCCGCCGCGTGATCAGCCACTACCGTAAGGACCCCTATGCGTATCGCATTAGCGTCGACCTCGAGCTTGACCCGGTACACTCTGAAATGTTGGCCAACTACCTCACCACGCGACAGAGTGAAATCCTCGCGCAGCTCAATGGATATGCCAAGCAGTAAGCTGTAGTACCTATCCACCATACGCTATCAGCAGCGACAGGCAAAAAAAAAGCACTTACAGAAATGTAAGTGCTTTTTTGTTGGCGTCCCCTAGGGGAGTCGAACCCCTGTCGTCGCCGTGAAAGGGCGATGTCCTAGGCCTCTAGACGAAGGGGACTGAAAACGGTCTTTCAGTCGTCCGGCATTGCACCGGGTGTTTGGTGGAGCTACGCGGGATCGAACCGCGGACCTCTTGCATGCCATGCAAGCGCTCTCCCAGCTGAGCTATAGCCCCATTGAGCTGGAATATAAAAGCCGCTGTTTATCAGCGGCTCCTAGTATTGGCGTCCCCTAGGGGAGTCGAACCCCTGTCGTCGCCGTGAAAGGGCGATGTCCTAGGCCTCTAGACGAAGGGGACTGAAAACTACTTTTCAGTCATCCGGCTGTTGCCGTTAAAACTGCAAACTTGGTGGAGCTACGCGGGATCGAACCGCGGACCTCTTGCATGCCATGCAAGCGCTCTCCCAGCTGAGCTATAGCCCCAAGAAGGCGTGTATTCTAGTGATTTGCTGGCCGCTGTCAAGCCAATTTTCTCTGTTTTTGCAAATGCCGCGTACTCAGCCAATGCGAAAAAACGTCGCCAAATCCACTAGTTAGCTCACACCCTCAACGGGGCCGAAAATGTAACAGAATGGCTAAGTGGCGACAATACCTTTTTCGCCACTTAGCCGACTTTTTCAGGATTGCTGCTGCTCGATCTTCGCCCAGGAGTCACGCAGGGTAACCACACGGTTGAACACCGGGCGCTCAGCAGTGGATGCGACGGCATCGAAGCCGAAGTAGCCCTCACGCTCGAATTGATAGCGGCTCCCCTCCCCTGCTTGCGCCAGGCTAGGTTCCAGGTAGCAGTTGGTCAGGGTGCGTAGAGAGTCGGGATTGAGGTGCTCGGTAAAGCTCTCCACACTCTTGTCGCCGTCAGGGTTGGGGTGATTGAAGAGGCGGTCGTAGAGACGCACTTCGGCTTTGACACCGTGGCGGGCCGAGACCCAGTGGATCACCCCCTTCACCTTGCGCCCCTCCGGGTTTTTGCCCAGGGTCTCGGCATCGTAGCTGCAGCGCAGTTCGATAATCTCACCCTGCGCGTCCTTAATCACCTCATTACACTTGATGACATAGGCGTTACGCAGGCGTACCTCACCGCCCGAAACCAGGCGCTTGAACTTCTTATTCGGCGCCACCTCCATAAAGTCGTCTCTATCGATATAAAGCTCACGACAGAAGGTCAGCTTACGGCTGCCCATGGCCTCATCCTTGGGGTGATTGGGGGCGTCGAGCAGCTCCTCCCCCTCCTCCGGGTAATTCTCCAGCACCACCTTAAGCGGGTGCAGTACCGCCATGGCGCGCGGTGCGTTGCTGTCGAGGTCTTCGCGGATGCAGTTCTCCAGCACCCCCATCTCGATGCTGTTGTCGGACTTGGTGACGCCGATACGGTCACAGAAGTCACGGATCGAGGCAGGGGTAAAGCCGCGGCGGCGCAGCCCTGCCACGGTAGGCATGCGCGGGTCGTCCCACCCCTCCACATGGCCGTCCTCGACCAGCTGCGTCAGCTTACGCTTGCTCATCACCGTGTACTGAAGGTTGAGGCGAGAGAACTCAATCTGCTGTGGATGGCAGTCGATGGTGATGTTATCCAGCACCCAGTCGTAAAGTGGCCGATGGTCAGCAAACTCCAGGGTGCATAGTGAGTGGGTGATCCCCTCCAACGCATCGGAGATAGGATGGGTGAAGTCGTACATCGGGTAGAGGCACCACTCACTGCCGGTCTGGTGATGCACCACACCATGGCGGATACGATAAAGGGTCGGATCGCGCATGTTCATGTTCGGCGAGGCCATGTCGATCTTGGCGCGCAGCACCTTGGCCCCGTCCTCAAACTCACCGGCCCGCATACGGGCGAAGAGGCCCAGGTTCTCCTCGATGCTGCGCGAACGGTAGGGGCTCTCCTTACCCGGCTCCTTCAGGGTACCGCGGTACTCACGCACCTCTTCGGCGTTGAGATCACAGACATAGGCCTTGCCGGCAGTGATCAGTTCCACGGCGAAGCCGTAGAGCTTTTCGAAGTAGTCGGAGGCGTAATAGACACGCTCCCCCCAGTCGTAACCCAGCCAGCGCACGTCATTCTGAATCGACTCGACGAACTCCAGGTTCTCCTTGTGAGGGTTGGTATCGTCAAAGCGCAGATTACAACTGCCCCGATAGTCATTGGCGATGCCAAAATTGAGGCAGATCGACTTGGCGTGGCCGATATGCAGGTATCCATTGGGCTCGGGTGGAAAACGGGTGGCGATACGGCCGCTGTTCTTACCTGCCTGGATGTCTTCGTCGATGATCTGACGAATGAAGTTTTTCGGTGTCGACGTGGCGTCGTTGCTCATCTCTTTAAACCTTGTTGTTTAAGCCTGCTTCATGAGTTCGCGGATTGTCTCTAGCGCCCTGTCGATACGGCGAATGGTGGCTTCACGGCCAACCAGATGAAGCGTCGTATCGAGATCAGGGGACGGCGAGCCACCGGTAATTGCCAGGCGTAACGGCATGCCGAGCTTACCAAAGCCTATATCCAGCTCGGCCACCACCTCATCCAGCACACGTTTAAGTGCCTCAGGGTGCCACTCATCCAGTGCTCCCAGTGCATTGCGAGTACGTTCCAGCGGCTCGATCGCGCCCTCCTTGAAGGCCTTCTTCATGGTCTTCTCGTTATAGCTATCGAAGTCCTTGTAGTAGAAGGCGGAGATCTCGGCCAGCTCTACCAGGGTCTTGGCGCGCTCACGCTGTACCTTAACCACCTCCACCAGATCGGGCCCAAGGGCCGGATCGATACCGAGCTCGCCCATATGGACACTGAGCAGGTGAGCGACACGGGCAGGATCGTCCTCCTTGATATAATGCTGGTTAATCCAAAGCAGCTTTTCAGTGTTGAAGCTGGAGGGGGCCTTGTTGACGTTGGCCAAATCGAACAGTTCGATGAGCTCATCCAGGCTGAAGATCTCCTGGTCGCCGTGTGACCATCCCAGGCGTACCAGGTAGTTAAGTAAGGCTTCCGGCAGAATACCCTGCTCGCGGTACTGCATGACGCTCACCGCACCGTGTCGCTTGGAGAGCCTGGCCCCGTCATCACCCAGGATCATCGGTACATGAGCATACTGCGGCACCTCAGCCCCCAGGGCCTTGAGGATGTTGATCTGGCGCGGGGTGTTATTCAGGTGGTCGTCCCCACGAATAACCTGGGTCACCCCCATATCAAGGTCATCGACGACGACACTAAGGTTGTAGGTGGGGGAGCCGTCGGTACGTTTGATAATCAGGTCATCCAGCTCACTGTTGGCAAAGGCAACCTTGCCACGCACCAGGTCCTCAAAGCCCACACTGCCTTCAGTGGGATTACGAAAACGGATGACGTGTGGCTCATCTGGGTCGACATAGTGCTCACGACAGCGGCCATCGTAACGCGGCTTCTCCTTGCGCTGCATTTGTGTCTCGCGCAGCTCTTCCAGCCGCTCCCTGGAACAGTTACAACGATAGGCATGCCCATCCGCCAGCAGCTGCTGGATGATCTCCTCGTAGCGCTCAAAGCGATGGGTCTGGTAGAAAGGCCCTTCATCGTACTCCAGACCCAGCCATGTCATCCCCTCTAGAATGGCGTTGACCGACTCCGCAGTCGAACGTTCCAAATCGGTATCCTCGATACGCAGCACGAAGCGGCCGCCGTGCTTGCGTGCGTGAAGCCAGGAAAACAGCGCCGTGCGGGCCCCCCCCACATGAAGATAGCCGGTCGGGCTGGGGGCAAAACGCGTTTTAATACTCATATAGAACCCTGTCGTCGATATTTCTCTATGGCGCCAAGCGCCTGAATTTGGTCGACATTATAACGCCGCTCGATTATCTCAGCGACAGGGAAAAGAATGATTGGAAAAGTGTTTGACCTGTGGGGAACAAGTGGCTATCATGCCGCCGCGTTGGGTGCTTAGCTCAGCTGGGAGAGCATCGCCCTTACAAGGCGAGGGTCGGGGGTTCGATCCCCTCAGCACCCACCAATTTCATATCGACAGACCCAGCCTGTTCACTACTAGATACCATCCCCCGGCAGTAACCAAGCAGATGCCTGGGCAGCAGGCTGAAACCTACTGCGCCTTTTTCTTCTCCAGCTCCATCTTTCGATTGACCAAGTCAAGATTGCTTGCTGCCTTCTTATAGAAGGTTGGGCTCAGGTCCAGGGCATCGAGAAAGTGGATTTTTGCCTTGCTGAAATCATCGCGTAGGTAGGCAGCATAGCCAATATTGTTATGCGCCTCTGCAACAGGCATAACCTCCGAGAGAAGATCTACCGCCTCGTCGTACCGCCCCTGCCAGGCAATAGCAAGGGCAAGGTTATTAACGATACGTAAATTCCCCGGCTTAAGCAGTAGTGCCTTTCTAAGCGAGGCCTCAGCTGCAGGGTAGTCATGCGCCATAATCTGGGAAAAACCGAGGTTGTTGTAAAGCATTGCCCTATCAGGCATCTGCGCCAACGCTCTTTTGTAGTGCCCCACTGCTGCTGTGAAATCACCCTTGATATCAGCAATTACCCCGAGGCTATTCCAAATCCGCCAGGTATCGATGCCATCATCCTGCAGGTTTAACAGCGACTTCTTTGCCGCAGCGTGATCTCCCTGCATCAACCAGCAAATAGCCCTGGCCTCTCGGGCTTGAGGGTTAAGCTTGTCCAGCTTCAAGGCACGTTCGAGATAGTTTTCGGCACGTTTTGGCTGATCTGCTGCCATCAAAGACTCCGCTGAGCCAATCAGGGCGTCTATATTGTCAGGGTCACTCGCCAGTATTTTCTGGTATTGCAGTAATGCATCCTTGTGGGCGCCAGCATGACTTGCTAGTTCTGCACGCTCTTTCAACTCCTCAATAGTGAAGTCGGGCTCATTGCTGCCCTCAATTTTCGGCTGAGTTGCACACCCTACCAGCAAAAGTACCGGCACAATCAATGATAGTTTGGTGAATTTACGCATATGACCTAGAACCCTTGTGTGAACGCCAGGAAAATCCTGACGACGGACGGCCCGAGAACGACAAGAAACAGGGCAGGAAAGATAAAAAATATAATTGGAAAGATGAGCTTCACCGGTAGCTTCGCGGCTCGCTCCTTAGCACGTTGCAATCGCAATGTACGCATTTCATTAGAGTGCTGGCGCAGCGCATCGGCAACACTGGTACCGAAGTGCTCTGCCTGGATCAGGATAGATGTCAAAGCACGCACATCATCCAGATCGGTACGTTCGGCCAATGAACGCAGGGCATCGGCCCTTGTTTTGCCCGCTCGAAGCTCCAAACTAACCAACTTCAATTCGGTAGACAGTTCAGGGTGGCTGACCTGCAATTCTTTACCCACTCGTTGTATAGCAGCATCCAGACCGAGTCCAGCCTCTACGCATACCACCAGCATATCCATCGCGTCAGGGAAGCCTTCCTGAAACGCAAGGCTACGACCTTTTGCTCGCCTATCCATGTACAGATCGGGAAGATAGAGGCCAATCAGACCACCGGCTGCGACGAACATGCCTATCGTAGGTGTTGTGAGCGCGGTAGTTGGCGAGAGTATAAAGGGAAGAAGAATAAGCAACGGCAGCAGGAAAGTACCGGCGACCTTTGCAGCAATGAAGTAATTAATCGCCTTAGGTTCTCGCACACCGGCCTTGACCAACCGCTTTCGAAGCGTAGACGACTCCCAGCCTTCGGCAGGCTCGACCAGTTTAACCAGTGGCTCCATCCAGGTAACGTTAAATGCGCCTTCGGTATGTTCAATATGGCTACTGCGTAAATTTCCTTCCGCAATCTCCCGAAGCCTTCTTTCTACAGGACTCACCCCTGTTAACAGCCACACGGCTATACCACCAATTGTGACCACGACGAAAATAAACACCGAACCATACAGAATAGGCTCAATGTAGGCTTCAAACAGTGCCGCCAGGCTTGTCGCTAGCCCTTCCATAATTCACCCTATATGCGGAAGTTAATCATTCGCTGTATGACAAAATAGCCAAGCAGCATAAACAAGAGTTGCACACCAATAATAATAAGGCCAATGGTATGTTGAAACAGAATCGGCATGTAGCTTGGATTTAGCACACTTAGCGCGCCAGCAACCAGGAAAGGTAGTGCAATGAGGACGTTGGCCGAATACTTCATTTCAGCCGCGAGGATACGCACATCCCGGTATGCCACTGCACGTTGCCGCATCACAGTAGCTATTCGATTGAGTACATCCGCCAGGTTACCGCCCGTAGTCTTCTGAATTAGTACAGCTGTGATGAAGAAGCGCATCTCTTCACTGCCACTTCGCTCACCGAGATTGTATAACGCATCCTCAAGCTCGAGTCCGTAGTTCATCTCATCAAAGGTGATACCGAACTCAACACCTGTTGGCTCAGGCAGCTCCTCAGAGGCGGTGCGCATAGAAGCCAGAAACGGGTTACCAGCACGCATACTTCTGGCCAAATAATCCAAGGCATCGGGGAGCTGGTTAGTGAATCGCTCATGCCTGGCGATACGCTTTCTGGTGACATAGGCATAGGGCATGCCTGCGCCGAGCACAACCGCGACAACCAGCGCCAGGCCAAAGACAGTACTAAACACGAAAACGAGGATTAGCAGAACAGCTAGCGCAAGCAGCAGCTGCACACCGAGAAAGCGTGCGAGGGTGATATTTACGCCAGATTGTTCGATAAGGCGGTCCAATGCATGAAAGCGCGGGAAGGCACTAAGTATGCGATTCAACCAGGGAATCGTACTGAGTTGCTTGCTGCGAAGAAGCTGTAGAACCTCCTCGCCATGCGCACCACCAGCCGAAAGCGCCTTAATGCGGCGATTTATTTTTACCGCCTCTTCGACATTAAGTGAGCGCCAAAAAAGATATAGCGCCTCAAGTACGCCTACTGCCGCCATAAAGACGAAGAACGAGAGAATGTATATTGAATAAGGACCGTCCACTACCCCCTCCTATTCATAAACACGTTCAGGATCGAAGATAGACTCATCAACCGCAATGCCGCGCTCACGGAACCGCTTGAGCATCATAGGCCGAATACCCGTTGCACGAAATTTTCCGACAACCTGCCCCTGTGCGTTCACAGTTTCGCGTTGGAAGGCGAAGATTTCCTGCATATTGACTACAGACTCTTCCATACCCGTTATCTCCTGAATACTGGTAGCAATCCTTCTACCATCGGCCAGTCTCTCAGTTGAGACAACCAAATTCAGCGCCGAGGCAATTTGCTGGCGAACCACCAGCGGAGGGATCGGGACACCGCTCATTCCTACCATATGCTCAAGGCGCGTCAACGCATCACGCGGAGAGTTAGCGTGGATCGTGGATAGCGAACCATCATGACCAGTATTCATTGCCTGCAACATATCGAGAGCTTCACCGCCGCGAACCTCACCAACAACAATCCTGTCCGGACGCATGCGTAGGGCGTTTTTAACCAGGTCCCGTTGAACCACTTCACCCTTACCTTCAATGTTAGGTGGGCGTGTCTCCAATCTGACTATATGAGGTTGTTGCAGCTGCAGCTCAGCGGAATCCTCAATTGTAATAATGCGTTCATTGTCCGGTATAAACCCGGAGAGCACATTGAGCAAGGTCGTCTTACCACTACCTGTACCGCCGGTAACCAGCATATTAATCCGAGCCCTTACAGCGGCTTGCAAAAAGTCGATCATCCCCGGGGTAAGTGACTTGAAGTTCATCAGGTCTTTTGCCGTATAGGGATCGACACTGAATTTACGTATTGACAGTATTGGTCCATCAACAGCGAGCGGTGGAATGATGGCATTAACGCGTGAGCCGTCAGCCAGTCGCGCATCCACCATTGGTGACGACTCATCGACCCGCCGACCTACGCTGCTTGCAATTTTATCGATGATGCGCAGCAAGTGTTCATCGTTTTGGAAGCGAACACCGGTGCGCTCCAGCACACCGTGACGCTCCACATAAATCTGTTTGTAGGTATTAACAAGGATATCCGAAACCGAGTTGTCCGCCAGCAAGGGCTCGATGGGACCAAGCCCAAGCACCTCGTCCTGAACCTCGCGAACGAGCTTTTCTCGCTCTTCGAGGTTAAGCGGCATCTCTTCATCTAACAGCAATTCACGAACAAGCTCACCGATCTCGGTTCGGACCATGTCTGATTCGAGCTCATCGATCATTTTAAGATTAAGCCTATCCATTAAACGGTGGTGGATACGACTCTTAATCTCCTGTAAATCAGAGATAGATTGTGCAGATACTGGATATTCTTCTGAGCTCATCTCAGGTAACTCCTCTCAACCAAGCACACAGCGCTGCTTAATGCCTGAACAGCTTTGCAAAAAAGCCCTTTTTCTTTACCTCATCGCCCCTGTGTGCGTGCAAGATATATTCAGCCAATGCGGTAACGTCTTTTGTCATATCTGACTTTTTAGCTACTGAGGTGACCGGCACCCCCTGATCCTGGGCACTCACCGCGGCAGCATAATCATTTCTAATGCGGTGAATACGTTCTTTACCCAAAGTACTCTTCAGTTTATCTATAGAAACGCTACTGGATTTGGCCATCGCACGATTATTGATAAGCTCAACACTGGATAGCGAAATTCCTAGTAGTGACAAGTTATCGAGAATAACCTTGGCATTGCGTATTGTTTCAAGTGAATTCTGACAGACAAGCATTATAGGGTCGGAAAACTTTAGCGCCTCAACCACACCCGCATTGAAATAACGGGGAAGATCGAGCACAACAAACTCATACTCCATAACTGCCGCCTGAAGAATCTTCCTCACAGAGGTCGCAGAAAGATCTTCATAAGAGGTTAAATTACCGGGAGAACTCAGCACATGAAGCCCGCTATCATGCTCTGTGACAAGCGCTTTCAGCAGAACCGAATCCACTCTATCTGGTTGACGAAGTGCATCCATAACTGTTGAACGTGGATGCATATCCAGTGATATAGCCACATCGCCAAATTGCAGATCAAAGTCGATAAGCAGAACTTCTGCTTTGTGCTTTTCTGCCAGAACATGCGCAACGTTGACGGCGAGCGTAGTGGAACCGACACCACCCTTGGCGTCAATCAGGGCAGTGACACCACCTTTGGCTCCCTGCGAGGCCTTAACACGCTCGCGCTTAGAAGTTACTGCATGCGCTAACTCAGACAGTATCTCCTGCTTCTGAAATGGTTGAGGGAAAATATCTTTCACACCAATCCGCATCATTCGTCGGATTAGGTCCATTTTTACTTCTTTGTATGTCACATAAACAGACAAGCTTGCCTTGTGCTCTTTGAGCAACAACTCAAGCGCTTCAATGTGACTTTCGTCATGGCCATCTAACTCAAAAAATACAACATCAGGCAACTCATCTTTACCTAGTCCTGCGAGCTGCTCACCACTGGAGACCTTCTCACTAATGATAGATAAGCCATCTACCTGCGAGAGAATGGTCTCCAACTCCTTACCTACATCACTATCAAAGAAGTAGGAGATAACTTTTAGATCGGCACTCATATCAATGCTCACCCATTATTATTTCTTGGCGTACACCATAGGTCTGACTGGACGAATCGGTTACTCGTCCTACTAGCTACTTAGTCAGCTCACTGGTATCGGCCTCAGGACCCTCTTTACGGTAATTCACAATGACATCCGCGGCCTTTTGCCCATCCATTTTAATCTCAGGATGACTCTCCTCTGGAGCATTAATGTTCTCAGTTTGGAGAATAGCGTTTGTTTTTACTGCCTTACCATAATCACTATCCAACACCCCAGTGGAACAGCCAGACAGTATTATTCCAGCGGCAATCATCAGCATGAATTTATTGGGCATTGTCTTTCTCCTCAGGCTGTTCATTATTTACTGGAGTCTGATCGCTCGTTTGTGGCGTCATATCGGCCTCACTACTTTCTGGTTCATAGACCTTATGACCGTACATACCTTCGAGACCGGAATCATTCTTTTGCTTCTCTTCCGCTTTCTCGTTTCGCTCAACACGATCCGGTGCACCCTCAAGATTACCGAGCAGATACTGATCCAGCCAGCTAGGAGGGATATAGCTATCCGTTGGGGCTATCAGCTTACCTGCAGCGACAGGCTTAACTAGGCGTGGGGTGACAATTACCACCAGCTCAGTTTCCTGGCGCTTAAATGCTGAACTCCTGAACAACGCACCGAGTACGGGTATCGAACCTAGACCAGGTACCTGGTTAAGTGCGTTCTGTATGTCACTCTGCAGTAAGCCCGCAATGGCAAAGCTTTGTCCATCTGCCATTTCGATTGTGGTTGCTGCGCGTCGCGTACTAAGAGGCGGCTCGCCACCAGGTACATCCGGTTGACCCAGTGACGACACCTCTGCATTCAGTTTAAGGTTGATTTTGTCACTATTTAGAACGGTAGGCGTAAACTTCAGACCAATACCAAACTCCTTAAAGATGGTCTCTGCAGTACCAACCCCTGTGGCCTTATATGGGAACTCACCACCAGCAAGGAAGCTAGCCTCCTGTCCACTCATCGCTACGAGGTTTGGCTCAGCAAGTGTCTTGGCTAAGCCTTTACCCTCAAGGATACGCAAACGCATGGTCAGACTACTGGCAATATCGCCGGTCACATCTGTATATGAAAAGCTACCAAAGGTGCTAGTGCTATCCACATAGACACTGCCAGTACTGTTAAGTGCCAGGCCATTTGCTGCCACACCAGTTGATGCCTCCCAAGTCTTAGACCCCGTTGTATCAGTTGCGCTAATTCCTACGCCGAGCTCTTTGGTTGAACTACGAGCCACCTCTGCGATCTTCACACTGACCATCACCTGCTGACCGCCACCCACCTGCAACATGTTTATTACTTTTTTGGCAGGGACGTAACTTCTTGCAATAGAAACGGCCGTATCAACCGCGAGTGCACTTGAAACCTCTCCCGATATCATTACTGCATCATTGGCACCACGAACTTCAATCAGTTCTTCCTGTGGCATCACCTCATACAGCTTGCGCTTTATGCCATCAAGGTCATAACCAACAACCACATCCATCAGCGCGATGTTGCTGCGATTCTTGTCACGGAACACCAAGTTTGTATGCCCGGGCTTCTTGCCCAGTATCAATACTTGCCTCGAGGAAAGCAGTTTGATGTCGGCAATATCGGGGTTACCGATCACGACCTGGTCTAACGAACTTTGAGAATAAATCAGCTGTGATTTACCAATAGATAGCCTCAGCTCACTGGTTGTCTTGATCCCACCAAACTCAAGCACCACACGCTCTGCAGCCATGGCGCCAGCCGACACCACCAGCATAACGAACAGTAGCAGCTGTTTGAGCATACCCTCATTCATAACTCTTATCTTAGTACTCATGCTAGTCACTCCTGTTTATTGTGCAGCAGCCGGTGCGGGTGTAGCTGTAGGCGGTAACTCCTCGCCTTCTCTCACCCTCTGCTTTTCAATCTCAAGCCCCCTGATCACCTCTACCGTTGGACGGCGTACCCGCTTGTAGACCCTAACCTTGGTAGGTTTATCGGTAGGTACCAGATCACTCAGTGAAACAGTTTTCACTTCAAGTATCGACGCGTCGTACTCATTCCTCAGCAGCAGATTGAGCTCACCAACTGTACTTGCCAAGGTCAGCTTCTGGCCGTTTGTCGTATTGACCAACATAGTTACAGCGTTCACGACTTTCGGATCTGTTTCATCTTCAGAACTAATTTGGTCAACACCTAGTACAAGCACATTCTGCAAAAGTACACGTGTCACTGGCTTGCTGTCTTTTCTCCCGACTGAAGTGGTATGCAGGACATCCACGTAGTTGCCAGGCAGGACAAAACCGGCCACACCACGAACCTCAGTCACTCCAATCGTGATAGCCCGCATATCCTCGGGAATTTTAACTGGGAGGCCGCCTTTAGCCCCCTGAGGCGATAGCTTATAGTGCAGCACAACCTCACCTTTCCTCATTGGTTTGAGTACAATAGGCGCCTCTTTTCCGATCACATCGGACACACTGCGGAAGTGATTTTCAGGAAGACTGTTCTCAGGCCACTGAATGGTTTCCAGCATCAGCTCGTCGAGCCGTGTCCCCATTTTCAAATCAACCTTGGCCACGACGACCGGTACCGTCTTAACTTGCTCAACGGCCTCAGTCCTACCCACCTGTTGGTCGACCATCGTTTTTGCGACAAAGACTGCTGCAAGGCCGGCAAGCAGTGCCACCACCAAGATTATCAGCGCCCTCATTTGCATAGTCGTTCTCCTCGGCTTTTCTTCATAATTCTATTAATGTAAACAGTTCATTAACTACAAAAAGTAGGCGTCCCACGCCTGCCTTAGTAACTCTTTGTTGATAACAGGTTTCACTCCCTCATACAGACAAAAGTCGATCACCTTATTAATCAATTCACGCGGCTGACTTGCGGTCATTCGCATCCCCTTTGGATCATATAGCTCTTCAACCAAAAAACGTACTAGCTCCGGGTCGTATTCAAGGGCATTGGTGAGGCAATATTGCTCAAATATCTTTGCGTAATCCTTATCATCAATATAGTCCATATGCACCTTATAGCCCAGGCGTCGAAGAAATGCCTCATCGGCCAGCTCTGTCGGTGACACATTGGTTGAAAATACAGGGATTACGTCAAAGGGTACACGTATCTTTACTCCGGTGTGTAGACTGAGATAGTCCTCGTTATTTTCCAGTGGAAGAATCCAGCGATTTAGCAACTGCGTGGTATTCATAAGCTGACGACCCAGGTCGTCAATCAAGAGCAAACCACCATTGGCCCGCATTTGTAGTGGAGCGTCGTAGAATCCCGTTTCCTTCTGGTACGTCAGTTCCAGCATATCCATATTTAGCTCACCAGCCGCAACGACTACAGGTCGCTTACACCGAACCCATCGCATGTCATGTCCACCGTCCTGGTCCTTGGACAAGAGGTGATGAGTTACCTTTTGTTCTACGGGAAGCGCATGGTGCATGGTAGGGTCAAACACACGGATAATCTGACCTTCAGCCTCAACGGCATACGGTATAAGCACATCACCCTGAAGCAGGTTGACCAGATGGCTGGCGACAAAGGTCTTACCAGTACCCGCAGGGCCAAAAATGAATATGGAATTTCCACTGTTAAAGGCAGCACCGATCTGGCGCAAGACATTTTTATCAACCACCAGACCTCGATAAGCCATCTCCATCAACTCGCGGTTGACTACCTGGTCTTTTATCGTCTGCTTCTCCACCTGTGAGCAATATTTCTCATAACTGACTGGAAGAGGGCCAACATAGGCATTTTCCTCTAGATAGGCATGTGCACTCTCACGGCCGCGGTCAGTCAGAGTAAGGTGCAATATTTCACCAATATTGGCATGGACCCGGCTATGCGCCTCAATATAAGTTTCGTTTCTGAGGAATGTTATGGGCTCATCTAGAAGGGTGATTGGGACACACAACTTTCTCGCTAATTCATCTGTGCGCTGTGTGCCAGATGTAATGAGGTGCTTGAGCAACATTTTCTCAAGCAGAGTTACGGAGACATCAAGCTCATCGAGCTCGGAAATCGCAGGTGGATGCTCTAGCTCTGTGGTCTCAGCCGATTTTACCGCAAGCTTTTTATGGCGATAAAAAGAGACTGGATCAGTATTGTTGTCAGAAATTGACAAGGTGCACTCACCTAATTTTGTGTATGGCTCTATCCCGCCATATTTTTAGTATCACACCAAACTTATAGCTGTTGATAGAGAACATACAGCATGGTGCCAAAGGCGATTGGGATTGCATAGGGAAGTACGATTCGTTTCTCTTCCCCACTGCTATTAGAGGTGTCGGCATTGTGTACAGCTGTTTTTGTGATATTTAGCATCTCACCAACTACCTCAAGCAAGCGTCGCTGGAAGAGGAGTACCACAATCGCCATGATAAACCCGGTACATGCTACGCTAAACATCACCGGCAGGGCATCATGCACACCAACCAGGGCTCCGACACTTCCCATTAACTTAACATCAGCCGCGCCGAACCAGCCAAGCATCCAGAATGGGACCAGTAGCGCAAGCATCAACCCAAGCCCACCAAGCGAAGCAATGCCACCATCCACTCCTGATAGACCCCAAGCGACGACTGGGCCGATGACCCAACCTGACATGCTTAGAAGATTCGGTATACGCTGCCGCTCATAATCGGTAAGAGCAGCAGGTAATAAAATTATTAGCAGGATAAATATTGAGGCAATCCTTTGCCCCATCGCTAGTGCGAATCCTGCATCGACCTCAATCGGCAACTGATTTGCCCTTACGATAAATAGGGCTTATCAGCAATAATCGTGGTTTAAAGGACGAGGGTACCGTCGATCACACAAGCATTCGCAGTACTCGGACTTTGAATGCACTCGGCAACTTCCTGGAACATCATGGAGATATTACCTTCCAGAATGATTACCGCAGCGGCGACCGCGACAGCAATGAGGGCAACCATAATGGCGTACTCGACCATGGTGGCACCGGACTCGTCCTTATAAAACTTTTTAATGAGGTTAAGCATGTTTTTTGCTCCTGTGTTGCAATTGAATGTACTGCTACCTGTACATAAATGTAATCGTATTTTTCATTTATGCAAATGTTTATCCATCTTTTTTTCTAGTTGAATGCATATTTCGCATATGCACTACAGAAACAATATATCGAAGCAGTTCAATTCGCAAAGGTTTCCTTGCTTAACTGAACTTTCTCAAAGATCCTACTCAGACACGCCGCTTACACTGTTGATTGATTAGATCCTCTTATCGCTTGAAATGACCTTATAAGCATATTCAATAAAGCTTGCCACCTGTGAATAAGTCCCCCCTTGATATTCCGCACTTGATTACTATGTTATTTATGTGCTCTCGATAGCACACCTGAAGCAAGCACCACTGTCAGCCGGTCCACCGGCTAGGAAGTAGCAGTTGCCGTGCGAGCCGAGCAACGTGTAACCAATTACTGTGAGGAAATTAGCCATGGCTAAGAAAATGCACGATACGCCTCTGCTTGACCAACTGGAAAGCGGCCCCTGGCCGAGTTTTGTTACTGGCCTCAAGCGACTGGCGAATGACAATGACATGACGGTCGACCTGCTGGGTCAACTGGAAAGTTCCTATGAGACCAAGAAGGGCTACTGGAAAGGCGGGACCGTCGGAGTGGTCGGCTACGGTGGTGGCATCATCCCCCGCTTTACCGAACTTCTCGACGAGAACAAGCAGCCCCTATTCCCTGATGCTGCCGAGTTTCACACCCTGAGGGTGATGCCACCGGCAGGCATGCACTACAACACAGAGATCCTGCGCAAATTTTGCGATATCTGGGAGAAGTACGGTTCGGGGCTCATCGCCTTCCATGGCCAATCAGGGGACATCATGTTCCAGGGGTGCACCACAGACAACGTGCAACCCGCCTTCGACGAGATCAATGAGCTGGGCTTCGACCTTGGCGGTGCCGGTCCTGCTGTACGTACCGGTATGAGCTGCGTAGGCGCCGCCCGATGCGAGCAGTCATGTATCGACGAGCAGCGTATACACCGTACTCTGGTGAACGCCTTCCTCGATGACATGCACCGCCCCGCCCTGCCCTATAAATTCAAGTTCAAGGTATCGGGCTGTGCCAATGACTGCATGAACTCCATCCACCGGGCGGACTTTTCTGTCATCGGTACCTGGAGGGATGATATGAAGGTCGATCAGGAGGAGGTAAAGGCCTTCGTCGCGGAGAAGGGGCGGAAGTACGTTGCCGACAACGTCATTACCCGCTGTCCCACCCAGGCCTTAAGCCTTAACGATGACGACACCCTGGAAGTCGACAATCACGCCTGTGTACGCTGCATGCACTGCCTCAATGTCATGAATAAGGCACTCAGTCCCGGCGATGACAGAGGGGCAACCATCCTGGTTGGAGGCAAGCGCACCCTGAAGATCGGCGATCTCATGGGCACCGTCATCGTCCCCTTCATGAAGCTTGAGGATGATGATGACTTCGAAGCGATAGAGGAACTGGCAGGCGAGATCATCGACTTCTTCGCTGAAAATGCCCTCGAACACGAGCGTACCGGTGAGATGATAGAACGAATCGGTCTGATCAACTTCCTCGATGGAATCGGTGTTGAGGTCGATCCCAACATGATCGCCGCTCCCCGTAACAACTCCTACGTACGCATGGACGGCTGGGATGAGGAGGCAAAAAAGTGGGCTGAACGCCATGGCCGATAGACCGGCCTAAGCCACAAAAAAAGGGGCGGCCAATGGCCGCCCCTTTTTATTGCCCGGCAGGAAACCAGGCTACCTGTTCAGCGCGCTTCGCACTGCATTGGCCAGCTCCTCGGGCACGAACTTGGTCAACACCGAATTTGCACCGACCTTCTGTGCCCGTTCTGAGTTAATCGCCCCATTTAGCGATGTATGAAGCAACACATGCAGGTCCTTCATTGATGGCGTGTTGCGAATCTCAGTGGTCAGACTGTAACCGTCCATCTCCGGCATCTCGATATCGGAAATCACCATCTCCACCGGCCACTCCGACTCCGGGCCGTTCAGCTCCTTGAGCATCTGCAGTGCCTCCAGGCCATCTCTGGCCACCACACAGTCAAGCCCCAGGGCGGTAAGCGTCTGCATGGTCTGGGTCCGCGCCAGGGAGGAGTCGTCAACCACCATGACGCGCCGCCCCTGGAGCTCGCCTCCCCCGGAGGCATCGGATGACTCGAACATCATCGGGTCTACCTGCACCACCTCGCCCAACACCTTCTCCACATCGAGGATCTGTACCAGTACGCCCTCGATATCGGTCACCCCGGTGATATAGCTGCTGGCACCGCTGCCTCGCGGAGGCGGTAGCACATTGGACCAGTCGCAGACGACAATGCGATCGACCTGCCGTACCAGAAAGCCCTGCATCGAGCGATTGAACTCGGTAATAATGACAGAGCCTTCGCTCAGGGACTCTTGCGAGTAGCCACCGCGGCCAATTGCCGAGGCGAGATCGATGACGGTCAATGGCTCTCCACGCAGGTGGGCTACACCGATCACCGAGGGGTGAGACTCAGGTACCTGGGTGAGGTGAGGACAACCGATCACCTCTTTGACCTTAAGGACATTAATGCCGAACGGCTGCACCGAACCCACACTGAACAGCAGCAGTTCCAGTCTTTCACTGCTATCTGCCGCGGCGAATGAGTGCTTTTTCTCGATTTCAGCCACCCTAGCCCCCTAGATCGCTGCCAGTTCTGCTAACTCATCCTCAGACAGGAGGCGGCTGGCATCAAGCAGTATCAGCAACCCCTCATCCCGATTATAGAGCCCACTGATGAAGCGCGAGGCATCACCACTGCCGGTATCTGGGGCCACTTCGATGTGGTCGTTGTGCAACTCTGCAACCTCGCTGACGCTGTCGACGAGGAAGCCCACCACATAGTCACCGGCCTCCAGGATCAGAATGCGCGAAGAATCATCCACCTCCCTCGGCGGCAGGCTAAAGCGGTTTCGAGTATCGATGATCGCCACTACGTTGCCGCGCAGGTTAATTATGCCCAATACATAGGCCGGTGCACCCGGCACAGGAGAGATCTCGGGGCTGCGCAGCACCTCGCGGATCTGCATGACGTCGATGCCGTAGGTTTCGTCATCCAGCTGGAAGGTCACCCAGCGAGAGACCGGCTCACTACGGGTATCTATCGCCTGATTCATCAAATTTCTCCGATTATTATTAAATGATGTGAGGCTTGCACTATGCCATAGTGCCCAGTACAGGGAAGTTCGTCGTTTTAGTTACGCCACACATGAATCCCACCTATCTGCCTAATAATATAGACAAATTGTGAAAATTGAACCCCCTATTCCGCGGGTAATTGCGTGTAGCCGTTTTGCGTAGGAATATTACCGGATTCATACTGGCAAGATTGCCATTGCAATTGGCTCGAGATTACCTTTATATATTATAAATTCAAGCACTTACACCTATCCGGAGCAATAAACACCAATGAGGATGACCCAGATACCGACGCTCACCGCTTTAATGCTAACCCTATTCACCCTGCCCATACCTGCGAACGCAGCGACATCAATGGGCGATGCGCTCGACCTCACCTCTACCTGGTTCGGAGTCACCGCCATTATTGTCTTCGTCATTGCCTACTCCATGGTGATAGGTGAGGAGTTCCTTCACCTAAGGAAGTCCAAGCCGGTAATTGTTGCGGCGGGCATCATCTGGACCCTGGTTGGTATCGCCTATGCCATGCACGGCGACACACACACCGCCTCCGCGGCGATTCGGCACAACATCCTTGAATATGCTGAGTTATTCCTCTTCCTGCTAGCGGCGATGACTTACATCAATACCATGGAGGAGCGGGAGGTATTCAACGCCCTGCGTGCCTGGCTGGTCTCACGAGGGTTCACCCTACGCGCCGTGTTCTGGATTACCGGCGGTCTCGCCTTCTTCATCTCCCCCATCGCCGACAACCTCACCACCGCCCTGCTGATGGCCGCGGTGGTATTGGCCGTGGGCGCCGGCAACAGCGCCTTCATCGCCGTCGCCTGCATCAACGTGGTGGTGGCCGCCAACGCCGGTGGCGCCTTTAGCCCCTTCGGCGACATCACTACCCTGATGGTGTGGCAGAAGGGCATCGTCCAGTTCGATGAGTTCTTCGCCCTGTTCATTCCCTCCACCGTTAACTGGCTGGTACCGGCGGCCATCATGTCCCTGGTGATTCCCAGGGAGAAGCCCGAGACAGTTAATGAAGAGGTCAGGATAAAGCGGGGCGGTCTCTTCATTATCGGCCTGTTTCTGCTCACCATTGCCATGGCCGTCTCCAGCCACAACTTCCTCCACCTGCCACCGGTACTGGGGATGATGACCGGCCTGGGCCTACTCAAATTTTACGGCTACTACCTGCGCCGCAGCACCGTTGCCAACAATCTGATGGACACCGAAGGCCCTGAGACCAGCAGCATGGAAATAGCCAAGGAGAGAGACGAGCCATTCGACATCTTCACCCAGATAGCACGTGCCGAATGGGACACCCTGATGTTCTTCTACGGCGTAGTGCTCTGCGTCGGCGGTCTCGGCACTATCGGTTATCTCGGCCTGGCCTCGGAGGCCATGTACGTTGACCTCGGCCCCACCTGGGCGAACGTGCTGGTCGGTCTCCTCTCGGCCATCGTCGACAATATCCCGGTCATGTTCGCGGTGTTGACCATGATGCCGGAGATGGGACACGAGCAGTGGCTGCTCGTCACACTCACCGCAGGGGTTGGCGGCTCACTGCTCTCAATCGGCTCCGCAGCGGGGGTGGCACTCATGGGAAGCGCGCGCGGCCACTACACCTTCTTTGCCCACCTTAAGTGGAGCTGGGCAATCGGACTAGGCTATGCCCTGAGCATCTGGCTCCATCTGCTACTCAACAGCTAAAGGCTTGAGGCTGTGATCGCCCCTAACAAAGGTCATCGTCGTCAACAAGATGGGTACCCTCACTGGCATTTCACTCACATATAACGCGGGCCAATCGAACGAGTAAACCAGCAGCAGTTAACACATGGCAATGAATCGAAAAAGGTCTAGAATATCGGTATCAATCGTCACACACGTTGTACGACATTAGGATTATTATCATCTTATATGCCAACCATAATTATGTTTATCCGCAAGAGGGTGCAGTAATGCACAACAGCCTAAGGCACCAACAAGGTGCGATATTGGTATTAACTCTATTCTTTGTTGTCATCCTATTAGGATTCTCCGCGCTAGTCCTCGACTTCGGACGGCTCTATCTATTGAGAACGCAAATGCAAAACGCGGCCGACAGCGCTGCGTTGGCTGCGGCCTATGAGCTGGATGGCAAGCTTGGTGCCCGGGACAGGGCAATCAAGGCTGCAACACAGCTCCTATCCCACAAGGGCCCGTTCTCATCGTCCGATGAGAAGGAGTTACTGGCTCACCTAAACAAGTACTACATTACCAACCCGGATAACACTACCGAATCATCCAGCACATTTGTCTTCTACAGCTGGATAGGGAGTGAATACGATTCAGCGACACCACCCTGTGGTGCCGGTGGCTTAACGGACGACGGCAAGTGCCTGGCAAACGATGATGAAGATTCCCAATATGTGAGAATTCGACTGGATCCACTCCTCACTACAGACGAAACCGACGACTTTGGCATTGACTTCTACTTCGCCCCGACCCTCTCCCTGTTCTCAGGCAGTGACCCCATCACTCAGGGCACAACCCTGGTAACGGCCGTGGCAGGGAATTCAGACAGTGCGCTCTGTGATATGCCCCCGCTAATGATTTGTGAGGCGGCAGGATGGTTCATCGATGAAAACCGCGGCAAGCAGATACTGCTAAAAACTCAGGGGCCCGGTTCCACCTGGCTGCCCGGTGACTTCGCCTTCCTGGAACCGGTACAGTGTAATGAGAGTGGCACCGACTGTAGTGCGGTGGCCAACCTCAATAAGGCGCTGGCATCACAGCTTGCCCAGGAGAGGGATATTGGTTGCAGCCCGTCTTGGGTGGTGCCTCTGCCCGGTGATCGTCAGGTCACCGCCTACGCGGTCAACACCCGCCTCGGCCTCTACGGCAAGGTGGGTGGCGTCAACTACACGGATGACGATTACCCCGCCTCCTCCGATATTGTCGACTACCCGAGGGACTATATCCTCGATCCCGATAGCCCTTCATTCGACTCAACGGCCCGCTTTGGTGATGGCAATTGGGACAGGGAGACCTATTTCACCCAATACCATGGCTCTATACCGTCACTCCCTGGCGTGGTAACAACCAACACAGACCCCATACCGGGTGATGACATCCTCCCCATCACCCGCTTCCAGACCTACTACTGGGAGCAGCATGGCGTACCAGGAACCGGCACGCCCGATGACTGGGCAGAGGTTTACCACAATCTGTGGGAAGAGGAGAAGCTGGACAATATCGGTCCATACCCTCAGAACGTCGCTGTAAAAACACCCACTGCGCCTGAAGAGCAGTGTCTACAGAGACCAAGTAATCTGGCTTGGGATCATCCAAGTCATTCCCACTGCCTAAACTATGATGGCAATCCTGAGAATCAGCAGGGCTATCCGACAGGTAATCGCGTCGAGTGGGACAAACCCAACCGCCGAGTCTGGTTTGTCAGCGCCCTCAACTGCGCTGAGTACGAGGATGAGATCAATAACCGTAAACCCTTTAATCCGCTAGCGGACGAAGGCGGCGACTTTCACAAGTTCTTCGTCACCCAACATGTCCGTCCCGGCTCGCCAACGCAGCTAATCGCGGAGTACCTCGGTCCGGTGGTACAAGAGGAAGAGGAAAACATCGTTATCCACAACCTGATCCAACTCTATGAATAATCCGATGAATACAAAGCGCAGTCATGGAGCGGCAATGGTGGAGTTCGCCATCATATTGCCTCTGCTGTTGTTAATCCTCTATGGCGTCACCGAGCTAGGCCGGGCGCTCTATTATCAGAACACCCTGTATAAGGCACTCATCGCAGGTTCGCGTTACATGGCACGCACCAGTGAGATAGTAGACACCGAAACTTGTACGACACAGGATGGATACTCCGCTGCCGTAACTCAAGCGTCAGCGCTGATTCAGGCCAATGCTACGCTTTTCCCGAACCTGACCTTCAGTACCGCAGAGGAAGGTGATCCGCCGCCTCTTCCGGGAGAGGAGAGCGATGTATATATCATTGCTCCCATTAAAAAGGATCTCGGTGATGATGTCATAGGCTGCAGAATCCGCATCATCGCCGACGCCACGTTCGAGCCGCTCTTCGTCCCCGTCACCTTTGGTGATAATGAGTTTGGCGCCTTCAATATCCATGCGGAAGTTGAGGAGAGATACATTGGCTTATAAGAGTATGTTACGCAAAGGCCAGCGGGGCGCGGCCCTGGTTGAGTTCTCCATCACTCTCATGACTTATTTGCTGCTGATCCTGGGCATCATTGAGTTTGCACTGATTATCTTTGACGCCATACGTTTGGCGGAGGGAACGCGAGTTGGAGTTCGCTATGCCATCGTCAGTGATCCGGCCTGCGATGTATTGGATAAGGGAACCGGAACCAGCTGTGCATCATATGGCGGACCACTGAACTGTAGTGATGGCCCCACCTCATTCACCATCACGGTGGATGAGTGCGATTTATCCGACACCAGCAGCCAGTGCAACATGGTACGGGAGATGAACAAGCTGATGCTGCGCGACGCGGATAACGAAGACGCCTATGCGGCAAGCTCAATCCTGGCAGGTGATGGCGAGGTGGATATCACCTACAGCTGCACGGAGGTGGGTGATCCCCAGGCCCCCTACGGCGTCCCGGCAATCACCGTTGCCGCCAGAGATGTTCAGCACCCACTGCTATTCTTCGGCACCTCATTCAGCATCACGCTACCTGATTTTTCCACCACACGTACCGCTGAGGATCTCCATAGCGAGTAACTCAGTGTTACTGTACACCGTCTTTCCAGAGACAGCTTCCGCCGCTCTTTTTACTGATGAGATCCAGTAGCGTATCGTGCTGTTCGAGCTCTTCGTTATTCGCATGAATCACAGGTAGTGGCTTACGGTCTGTACTCAGCCGCTTTATTACGCTTCCCTGAAGTTGGCCCTTCTCTTCATCATGACCGCCAAGTGACAGTGCAGTCTGTCCCCCCGTCATCGCCAGATAAACATCGGCGAGGATCTCGGAGTCGAGCAACGCCCCGTGCAGCTCACGGTGCTCATTGTTTATGCCGTAGCGCTTGCACAGGGCATCGAGGTTGTTCTTCTGCCCCGGATGCATCTGACGCGCCATAACCAGGGTGTCGAGCACGGTACAGAAGTCCGCTACCTGCCCATGGGGCGAATTGGCCCGCTTCAGCTCGGCATTGATAAAGCCCACGTCAAAGGGGGCATTATGGATGACCAGTTCGGCGCCGCGAATAAAGGAGACAAAGTCTTCTACCACGTCGGTGAAACGGGGCTTGTCGGCGAGAAATTCATTGGTAATGCCGTGGACCTCTATCGCACCCTGATCGATTTCACGATCCGGCTGCAGGTAGACGTGGTAGGTGTTACCGGTGAGACGGCGGTTGATTAGTTCGACACAACCTATCTCGATGATACGGTGACCGCTAGCCGGCTCCAGGCCGGTGGTCTCGGTATCGAGTACTATCTTGCGTGTTGAATCCATCAATTCTCTCTCTGAGGCTCTAGCACGAACTAGCCACCATTCTCGGTACCAGGGCAGTCAACGGCGCCGGCACTTCCCAGGCTATCAAGGCAGTCGGCCGACGTTTCCAGACTTCCGCTCAGCCCGCCCTCAAAGATGATGACCGCTGCCACCAGTGCAATAGCGATTAACGCCACCATCAGGACATACTCGGTCATCGTTGCGCCGCTCTCTCTTCTCATTACTCCATCCTCTTGCGGGAAATTTGTCGATATATCTTGTGAGTATAGTTGAGCCTTAATCGCAAAGAACGCTATTTCGGCAACTCATCGATACCGCGATTGGCCAGCTCGTCGGCCAACTCGTTCTCCGGATGGCCGCTATGCCCCTTTACCCAGTGCCAATTCACATTGTGGGGTGCCAGTGCCTGGTCCAGGCGCTGCCACAGGTCGACATTCTTCACTGGGTTTTTCGCCGCGGTCTTCCAGCCTCGTTTTTTCCAGTTGGCCATCCACTCGGTAATGCCGTGCATCACATATTTCGAGTCCGTTGTCAGGGCCACCTCACAGGGTCGGGTAAGGCTCTCCAGGGCGACGATGGCGGCCATCAACTCCATACGGTTATTGGTGGTCTGCGCCTCACCGCCATGCAAGGTTTTTTCGTGGCCGTTGTAGCGCAACACAGCCCCCCAGCCACCGGGACCGGGGTTGCCGCGGCAGGCGCCATCAGTAAATATCTCAACTGTATTTGCTTTCACATCACTCATGTTTATCTCTTCGCGCCGTCGGCTCGGTAAGCCCCACATTGATAAGGCGTCGGGTCGAACGCCAACGCGGCTTGACCGGTGTCATCGTCGCCACCCGCTTCTTCGCCACCAGCAGGTAGGCCCCGCCCAGCGGGGCCCAGTAGCGAGCCCCCCACTCCTCCATGCGGCCAAGACGCTCCATGCTCGGCTGATGCTGCAACGGTGGGCGATGGAAGTGGTGACGCAGCAGCACGGTATCAAAGCCGAGCAGACTCAGCCAGTCTTTGAGACGTAACGGGGTATAGAAGTGGCCCGACCAGGGGGCCTCGTCACGCCAGCCCTGCAGCAGACGGCGCAGGCCAAACAGCCCCCATGGGTTGAAGCAGAGCAAAACCAGGTGCCCCTCGGGGATCAATACCCGTTCCACCTCGCGCAGCACCTGATGGGGATCGGCTGAATATTCCAGCAGATGTGGCAACAGCACCACGTCAAGGCTGTCGCTCTGCAGCGGTAGCTGGTTGAAACTGCCCTGCAGGTAGTCCAGTTGGCCACTAGACCGGGAGGTAACCCCCTCCTCCACCATCACCATACGGTGCGGGATTCTGGATCCTGCCAACAAACCCTCTCCGGCCACATCACCGAGCTGCAAAAGGTGGTAACCGAACAGGCCCGGTAGCAGCTGGTCCATCAGTTGCTGCTCGCTCTGCAGCAGCATATGGCCCAAGGGTTCCTGATACCAGCGGCGCAATTGTCCCCTTGCGTGAGATATATCGCCGCACTGGTAGGCTTTAAGAAGTCGCTTCATCTGTATAATGGTCGCCTCAATTGTTTACTAGCCTGACAGGTTGCACCCAATGATAAAAGTCCAGCGGCTCAACGCCTTCGACGACAATTATATCTGGCTCATCGGCTGTGAAGGAGATAGCGGCGTAGCAGTTGTGGACCCAGGCGATGCCGACCCGGTATTCGACTACCTGGAGCAGGAGGGGCTGCACGCCGCCGCCATCCTAATTACCCACCACCACGGTGACCACACCGGTGGTGTCACCGAGCTGGTGGAGCGCTACCGTTGTCCTGTCTATGGCCCGGCCGGCGAGCGCATCCCCGCACTCACCCATCCTGTGCGGGAGGGTGATTACGTGCAACTGGCCGGGTGTGGCCTCACCCTACAGGTACTCGACACCCCCGGGCACACCCGCGGCCACGTCTGCTACCACGGCCACGGCGCACTGTTCAGCGGCGACACGCTCTTCACCGTCGGCTGCGGCCGCCTGTTCGAGGGCACGGCGGAGCAGATGTACAGCTCACTGGAAAAGCTGCGCGCCCTGCCCGATGAAACCCTGGTCTACTGTGCCCATGAATACACCCAGGCCAACCTCAAGTTTGCCCAGGTGGCTGAACCCAACAACCACGACACCGCACGCCGTGCCGCCGAGGTCGCTACGCTACGCCGCGAGGGCAAGGCCACTGTCCCCGCCACACTGGCAGAGGAGAAGGCGACCAACCCCTTCCTGCGCAGCCATATCCCCTCACTGGCCGCTGCCGCCGAGGCCTTTGCCGGTCAAGGGCTGACCATGCCCAGCGAGGTTTTCGCCGTGGTACGTCGCTGGAAAGACTCACTCGATTAATTCCGCCACTAATCCCATAGAAAATCGACCCTTGAAGTGCTTTCTTGCGATGGCGGATAATATGCGGATGGTCCAAAGAACAAAATCTTTCTGGGGCGCCTTATTGCTCGCCTCCCTGCTCAGCCTGACGCTTAGCGGCTGCCCCTCCCAGTTGACGAAGCAGAGGGGCGATGATGACGTCGCCTCCCCCAAAGCCCAGCCCGAGACTATTGCCCCAGCTAAAGAGCCGGAACAGCTCGCCGATAGCTGCGATGAGCCACGTGACCTGTGGAGCCGCATGCGCGACGGCTTCCAGCTCAGCGAACACCGCCATGGCCGAGTCGAGAACGACCTTAACTGGTACATGCGCCACAGCAGCTACCTCGACCGCATGACCCAGCGAGCCACCCCCTACCTCCATCTCATCGTCGAGGAGGTAGAGAAACGCGGCATGCCGATGGAGATCGCCCTGCTACCGGTAGTAGAGAGCGCCTACCAGCCCTTCGCCTACTCCCACGGCCGTGCCGCCGGGCTGTGGCAGTTCGTGCCCGGTACCGGCAAACGCTATGGCCTGCGCCAGACCTGGTGGTACGACGGCCGTCGCGATGTTACCGCCTCGACCCGTGCCGCCCTCGACTACCTGGAGTACCTCCACCGTTACTTCGACGGTGACTGGCTGCACGCCCTAGCCGCCTACAACTCCGGTGAGGGCACGGTAAAACGCGCCATTCGCCGCAACAAGAAGCGCGGTAAACCCACGGACTACTGGTCGCTGGACCTACCCAAGGAGACCGAGGGCTACGTGCCCAAGCTGCTGGCGATCAGCGCACTCGTCGCCAACCCGCCGGCCTACGGGGTGCTACTCGACACGGTGGAGGATACCCCCTACCTCAAGAGCGTCGATATCGGCTCGCAGATCGACCTCGATCTGGCCGCCGAGCTGGCAGACATCTCGCTGGAACAGATCTATCGCTACAACCCGGGGTTCAACCGCTGGGCCACGGACCCCAACGGCCCACACCGCCTGCTGGTGCCGGTCAATAAGGTCGAACAGTTCAAGCAGGCCCTCAACGACTACCCGCAGAACGAGCGCATTAGCTGGAAGCGCCACAAGATCAAACAGGGCGAGGTACTGGGCGTCATCGCCGAGCACTATCGCACCAGCGCCGCCCTGATTCGCAAGGTCAACCGCATCAAGGGTAACAACATCCGTGCCGGCAAGACCCTGATCATCCCGGTGGCCCGCACCAGCCTGTCGCGCTATCAGCTCAGTGCCAACCAGCGCCTAAAGCAAACCCAGGAGCGCAAGCGCCAGGGCAAGCGTATCGATTACCAGGTTCGCAAGGGAGATACCCTGTGGGATATTGCGCAAAGATACGGCGTGGGTGTTAACCAACTGGCAAAGTGGAACGGCATGGCACCACGCGATCCCCTGCGCCCCGGCAGCAAGCTGGTGATTTGGGCCCGCGACCAGCAGAAGGTCTCGGCCATCAATCCCGCCGATTTCGTCCACCCCTTCGAGCAGAGCACCCGTCGCCGTATCGGTTACACCGTGCGTAACGGCGACTCACTGGCGCGCATCTCCGATCGTTTTCGCGTCAGCATCGACAGCCTCAAGCAGTGGAACAAAAAGCTGCGCGGCAAGAAGTACCTGCAGCCGGGCGATCGCCTCACCCTCTATGTGGATGTAAAGAAACAGTCGGGCAGTATCTAACCGCCCTCCCCTCACAGCGCCAGTTTGGCGAACTCCCCCTCCACCATCTCTGCCGTCAGCCGTGTGTAGTCCTCATGGCTGAAGTTCACCATACCGCCACACATCTCGTACCAGGCAAAACCACTGGTCCAGTCACTGTGCTGATAGCTGCCCTGGATACGGCGTGGCATGCAGTAGATCCTGCCGGGAAGATAGAGCAGGTTATAGCTCTCTCCACCCAGATGCATTGACTCAATATAGCGCCATGCGGCCTCGGCACTGTCGAAGCACTCCACCCGCGAAGGATAGGCCTCATCACCGCCGTTGTGGCGCCAGCGTGGCAGCTGCACCGGCAGCGGAGTCTGGCGCAGGAACATCTGGAAGTGCAGGTGATTTACCGAGGCATAACCACCGTAGGCGTTGTAGCCGAAACCGACACCGGGCAGGGTATCACCCAAGCGTTCGGTAGTACGCCACAGGTAGTGGTGATCGTCGTGGGTGAGGAACTGTGGTGCATTATGCTCACGCTGCGGCACCAGCAGAGCGTGATAGTCGACGAACGGGAACTTGTTGTAGAGTAGCTCCACCTCACGCCCCTCCAGCTCCCCCGACCAGAAGCACTCCTTACGCAGGAAGGGCTTGTTGAAGTGGAAGCCGTTTTCATCAAAGGGGCGCTGCAGGCTCTCTACCCGGGTGTGGGCCATGCGTGGCGGACGGAAGGCCCGTAGCTGATTGAACTGCAGCTCCCACGGCCCTTCACTGCGTCGTTGGGTCGGCTGCAGGGCGTCGAAACCGATCGCCATGATCTTGAGAAAGACCATCACGTCGTCGTCGGCATCGGGCAGGGTACGGCCATGGCTTAGCGCATCGCGATACTGCGTACTGTAGCGCTCGAACAGTTCGCGCAGGCGTGGCGCCAGTGCGGCCTGAATACGTGCATCGAAACCGGCGTTGGCACTGGCAAGAATGAAGACCCCAAGCCCCTGGTGCTGCAGCATCGCCTCCAGCCCGTTGATGAAGGCGGTGGTAAAATTCTCAAAGGAGTCGAAGGTCTCTCTACTCATTTGTCCATACCATCATTAATTTCGTCCTCTTCTACGCCCGCCTCCCAGTTACCCTGGGCGAGCTGCTCCAGTTTGTAACGCATACGCCGGGCATGGCTGCCGAACCAGTAGGGCTTGTCGCAGCGGGGACAATAGAGCAGCGGCTCGTCGTCACGCAACGACTGGGGCGGCACGCGGCTTCGCAGCGATGCCTCAGCCTCCACCAGTTCACCGTTACACTCCAGGCAACGGCTAAACGGGTGGCACATCCAGTCGATGTCACATACCCAGCTCAGCTCGCGGAATTGGTCGGCCAGGCGATTCCCCTCCAGCAGCACCACCCGCCCCTCGGTACCCCGGTGCTCCAGCAGTTTTTGATCGCGGGTGATAAAGAGGCGGTCTTCGCTGATCGCCTGCTGCAGTAGCACGCGATCCTGTTCGCCGGGCGATGCGATTACCACATCGTAACCGGCGGCACGCAACCAACGGCCCAGCCTTGCGAGCATCTCATCGCAGAGGAAACGCTCGTCACAGCCAGGCATGGTTGCTATGGCTCCAGTACGAGCAAGCCTTCCGGCAACAGGGTGCCGAAGCCGGCGGCGTTCTTGTGACCGCCGCCACCGAACTGCTCTGCCACCTTGGCGACATCGGCGCCGCCGTTACGGCTGGAGCGTAGCGACCAGCTGCGCTTATCGCCCTTATCCTGATAGCCTGCAGCGAAGGGGTGGCCCTCAGACAGCTCCCCCACCAGTTCACTGACGATAGCGCGTGGACAGTTGACCACCGGCACCTCATAGCCGGCGATACTCCCCATCACCGCTCGCTTCTTATAGCTTTCGATCATTTCTCGACGAAAACGGTTAATCGCAGCACCTTCACTCACCAGAGTATTAAAACGCTCTGATGAGCTGATCACTTCGTGCCATAGTTCAAAATCAAAGGGGTGGGACATCAGGGCGGAGTTGATATCCTTGGTCTCGGCCAGATCGAAGTTCCACAGGTCCTGGTCCTGCACATGCAACAATAGTTGCGGCACCGGTTCCTGATGGAAGTGCTCCCAGGTGATCACCGCACCGGAGCGTGACATATCGAACACCACCGTTAAGTTGTCGAACTCTGCCTCCAGGCCGTCCAGATCCTCCTGGGCGCTAATGTGGTGGTCCAGCACCGTTACCTTTGCCGCAACGGCACACAACTGCTTCATCCCCTCACGTTTAAAGGAGAAGTCGACCACGTAGACCTCGCGCCCTGAGCAATCGGGCATCTCTTCGCCGTGAGAGGCGGCGTAGTACTCCGCCTCGACACCCTGGGCGTTGAAGTGACGGTGCGCCGCATAGGCGGCACCGAATCCATCGAGGCAGTTTCCATGGTAGATGACTAGCGGTTTACTCATTGGTGGTTCTCAATATTGGATAGTTATGACAAGAAAACATAGCGAAGCGTATCACTCCAGGCGAGCGCGCAGCCGCGCCTCGCTAAGCGCCCCCAGATGTACGCCAGCGACGCAATTATGCTCGACAAAGACAAAGGCTGGGGCACCACGTGCGTGCAACTGTGTCGCCAGTTCGGCATGCTCCAGGGCGTCGAGTTTAATCAGGTTGCCCAGTTCATCGGCCAGGCGTTGGGCCATCGGCGCCATCGCCTTGCAGGGCTGACAATATTCGCTGCTGAAGTAGATCACGGCCTTGTCGTGCTGGCGAATGATTCCGTCTACCCCGGCAGGCAACTCCGGCAGCGGCTTACCCTTCATAAAACGGGCGGAGAAGCGGATATAGAGCTGCAACAGGGTAAGCAGTGCAATCAACACCAGCGGAATATACTTGCCCCACTCCATCACTCTACCTCACGGAACAGCGCTGCCTGCAGCAGGTTACGGGTATAGGGGTGTTGCGGCGCTGAGAACAGTTGTTCGGTCTCCCCCTGCTCCACCACTCGCCCCTCCTTCATCACCAATACCCGGTGGGCGACCGACTGGATCACCTTGAGGTCATGGGTGATGAAGAGATAACTCATGCCGTGGCGAAGCTGCAACTCGCGTAACAGCCCCAGTACCTGTTTCTGCACCGAGATATCGAGGGCGCTGGTCGGCTCGTCCAGCAACACCAGTTTAGGCTCCAGCACCACCACACGGGCGATGGCGATACGCTGGCGCTGGCCGCCGGAGAACTCGTGCGGATAGCGGTGCAACATGCCCTTATCCAACCCCACCTCTTCAAGCCCGCGCACGATACGCGCCAGCCGCTCCTCACGGCTGAGCTCGGGGAAATGGAGCGCCAGCCCCTCCCCAACAATCTGCTCCACCGTCATACGCGGCGAGAGCGAAGAGAAGGGATCCTGGAACACCACCTGCATCGCCTTACGCATGGGTCGCAGCTCACGCTCACTCAGCTGGTCGATGCGCCTGCCACTAAAGCCGATCTCCCCCTCACTACCCTGTAGCCGCAGCAGGCTCATGCCCAAGGTTGTCTTGCCCGAGCCCGACTCACCGACGATGCCCAGGGTCTCGCCGGGGCGCAGCGCAATATCGACACCGTCCACCGCGCGCACCTCGCCGACGGTACGGCGGAAGAAACCGGACCTAATGGGGAAGATGCACTGGACCTGCTTACCCTCCAGGAGAGGTGACTGCTCGGCAAAAGCAGCGATGTCGTCGTCGCTGACCAGGGGTACCGGCTCACTGGCCAGTAGTTTTTGCGTATAGGGATGCTCCGGGGAGGCAAAGACCTTCTCCACCGTCCCCTGCTCCACCAGTTGCCCCTTCTCCATTACGCAGAGGGTGTCGGCGAAGTGGCGCACCATGTTGAGGTCGTGGGTGATCAGCAGTACCGCCATGCCGAACTCACGCTGCAGCTCATCAAGCAGTTCGAGGATCTGCTTCTGTATCGTTACATCGAGCGCAGTGGTCGGCTCATCGGCAATCAACAGCTTCGGCCGACAGGCCAGGGCCATGGCGATCATCACCCGCTGGCGCTGGCCGCCGGAGAGCATGTGAGGAAAGGCGTCATAACGCTTTTCCGGCTCGGCGATGCCGACCCGTCCCAACAGCTCGATCACCCGCTGCCTTGCCTGCACCCGGTCTAGCGCCTCATGCAGCAGTAGCGGTTCCATCACCTGCTCACCGATGGGGTAGACCGGGTTGAGCGCGGTCATCGGTTCCTGGAAGATCATCGCGATCTCGCGTCCACGGATGGTGCGCATCCCTGCCTCACTCTTCTGCAACAACTCCTCGCCGTTAAAGCGAATGCTGCCACTGGGGTAACCGGTCTGACTGCGATCATGCAGCTGCAGCACGCTAAGCGCGGTGACCGACTTGCCGGAGCCCGACTCCCCTACCAGCGCCAGCTTCTCGCCCGGCTGCATGGAGAATCCCACCCCCTCCACCACCGGCACGTACTCACCGGCATGGCCAAAGGCGACGCTAAGGTTCTCGATTTCCAGTAATCGTTGCTGACTCATCATCCCCGCCTTGTGTCCATCGCTTCACGCAGCGCCTCACCGATGAAGATCAACAGCATCAGGGTACCGACCAGCACACCGAAGGTGGTGAGAGAGAGCCACCACGCCTCGATGTTCTCCTTACCCTGCGCGAGCAGCTCGCCAATGCTCGGTGTGGTGGGCGGTACCCCCAGGCCGAGGAAGTCGAGACTGGTGAGGGCAAGAATGGAGCCGCTGATACGAAACGGCAGAAAGGTGATCACCGGGGTCATGGAGTTGGGCAGCAGGTGGCGCCACATAATACGCCGATTGGAGAGCCCCAGGGCGCGCGCCGCGGTAACGTAGTCCATATTGCGCCCCTTTAAAAACTCGGCACGTACGTAGTCGGCCAGCCCCATCCAGCCGAACAGAGAGAGCAGGACAATCAACAGCGTGATACTGGGATTGAAGATGGAGGCGAAGATAATCAACAGATAGAGCTCGGGCATGGAGCCCCATATCTCGATAAGGCGCTGGGCAAAGAGATCGGTGCGCCCACCGAAGTAACCCTGAACGGCCCCGGCGAAGATACCGAGCACGATGCCGATCGCCGTCAGGGCGAAGGCGAACAGCACCGACAGCCTGAAGCCGTAGATCAGGCGTGCCAGCACGTCGCGCCCGCGGTCATCGGTGCCAAGGATGTTCTGCTCGGAGGGCGGCGCCGGGTTGGGCAACTCGGCAAAATAGTTGATGGTGTTGTAGTTGTAGGGGTTGAGCGGATAGAGCGCCCAATTATCACCATGCTGCAACTGCTCGCGAATGAAGGGGTCGAGGTAGTCGGTCTCGGTGACGAAGTCGCCACCGAACTCGGTCTCGGGATAGCTCTTGATTAAGGGAAAGTAGTATTCGCCCTGGTAGTGGACCATCAGCGGTTTGTCGTTGGAGAGCACCTCGGCAAAGAGGCTGACTATAAACAGGATGGAGAAGAGCCACAGGCTGACGTAGCCACGCTTGTTGGCCTTGAAGCGTCGCCACGCCCTCGCCGATGCACTCATCGAAGATACCGTCGCCATTAGCGTTTACCCAGGGACTCGAACTGAATACGCGGATCCACCAGCACATAACTGATATCGGTCAGCAGCTTGGCCAGCAACCCGAGCAGGGTAAACAAATAGAGCGACCCCATTACCACCGGGTAGTCGCGTTTCATTACCGAGTCGTAGGAGAGCAGCCCCAGGCCGTCTAGCGAGAAGATGGTCTCAATCAGCAGTGAGCCGGTGAAGAAGGCGCCGATAAAGGCACCGGGAAAACCGGTAATCAGCGGAATAATGGCGTTACGAAAGACGTGCTTGTACATCACCGTGCTCTCACCCAGCCCCTTGGCGCGCGCAGTCAGCACATACTGCTTGCGCAGCTCCTCGATAAAACTGTTCTTGGTGAGCATGGTCATCACCGCGAAGTTGCCCACCACCATCGCGGTGACCGGCAGCACCATGTGCCACAGATAGTCAGTGACCTTGCCGATAAGGGAGAGCTGCTCCCAGTTGTCGGAGGTAAGGCCGCGTAGCGGGAACAGCTCCCAGAAACTGCCGCCACCGAATAACACCAGCAGGGCGATGCCGAGCACGAAGCCGGGAATAGCGTAACCGATGAGGATAATGGTGCTGGTGACCACATCGAAGGGGGTGCCGTCGCGTACCGCCTTGGCCACGCCAAGGGGGATACAGGTGAGGTAGGTAAGGAAGAAGGTCCACATCCCCAGGCTAATCGAGACCGGCAGCTTGTCGATAATCAGCTCGGTCACCGACTTGTGATGGAAAAAACTCTCCCCCAGGTCGAATGTGCTGTAGTTGCCCAGCATCTCCACAAAGCGCTGCCAGGCGGGCTTGTCGAAACCGTAATAGGCCTTGAGCTCCTCCAGCCGCTCCTCATCCAGCCCCCTGGCGCCACGATAGAGCCCCTCGACACCGGCACTCGCCTCCCCCCCTGTGCCATGGCCCTGCAGCTGCGCCACCAACTGCTCCACCGGGCCACCCGGTACGAACTGGATCACGCTAAAGGTGATCAGCAACACGCCGAGCAGGGTCGGGATCATCAACAGCAGGCGTTTAAGGATGTAGGCGGCCATGGCGATTAATTGTTCTCTGTTCTCTCGTCCCACCAGGTGGCGAGCACCCAGTTGGTGGCATCATAGTAGAGCGGCAGGGTCTCGGGCTGGCCGAAGCGGCCACTCCAGTAGGCAACGCGGTGGCTACCGATAAACCAGTGCGGAACCAGATATTCGCCGTGCAGCAGCACCCGGTCCAGCGCATGCACCGCCGTGACCAGGGCGTCGCGGTCCTCGGCATAGACCACCTTCTCCACCAGGGCGTCAACCACCGGGTCCTTGATACCGAAGAGGTTACGGGTGCCGGTGCGGTCTGCCGAGGAGGAGTGGAACATCCCCATCAGCTCATTGCCCGGTGACTGCGACTGGCCGAAGCTCCCGACCACCATATCGAAATCGAACTCGTCGAGACGGCGCTTGTAGAGGGCCGAATCGACGGTTCGGTAGTCGACACTAATGCCCAGCTTGCCGAGGTTGCGGGCAAAAGGGGCGAGGATGCGCTCGAAGCCCTTTTGCGACAGCACCACGTCGAAGCGAAACGCCTCGCCCCTGGCGTTGCGCAGGGCACCGTCGCGGTACTCCCACCCCGCCTGCTGCAGCAGTGATTTGGCCTGCCGCAGGTTCTTACGCAAGGACGAGGGGGCTGCGGTGGATGCCGGGCGCCACACTTGATTGAAGACCGCTGCGGGGAGTTGCGCGCGGTAGGGTTGCAGCAGCGCCAGCTCCTCCCCCTCGGGCAGGCCACTCGCCGCCAGTTCGCTATTGCTGAAGTAGCTGTAGCACTGCTCGTACTGGTTGTAGAAGAGCTGTCGGTTGGACCACTCGAAGTCGAGCGCCAGACTGATGGCGCGGCGCACCCGCAGGTCCTGGAACAGCGGACGGCGCAGGTTGAAGACAAAGCCCTGCATGCCGGCGTTATTGGCGTGTTTCAACAGGGCCTTGGTGATGCGGCCATCACGAAACTTGGGCCCATCGTAGTCGCGTGCCCACTTCTTCGAGTTGTATTCGTGGTTAAACTCGAACTCTCCCGCCTTGAACGCCTCCAGCGCAACGGTGAAGTCGCGGTAGTACTTGAAGGTAACGCGCTCGAAGTTATACATACCGCGGCGCACATTCAGCTCGTTGCCCCAGTAGTCGGGATTACGACGGTAGGTGATGTTCTTACCCAGGTCGAACTTCTCGATAAGGTAGGGACCGCTGGTAACCGGCTGCTCCAGTGCCACCTCGTCGAAGGGCTTATCCCCCACCCAGTGGCGTGAGAAGATCGGGATCTGCCCGGCAAGCAGGTGCAGCTCGGGATTGACCTTGGCAAACTCGAAGCGCACGGTGCGCTCATCCACCACCACCACCAGCTTGATGTCGGAGTAGTAGAAGCGGTATTGCGGGTGCCCCTTCTCCCCCACCAGGGTATCGAAGGAGAACTTCACGTCTTGCGCCTCTACCTTCGAGCCATCGTTAAAGCGGGCCTCTGCGCGCAGACGGAAGGTGACTGACAATTTGTCTTCAGCCAGGGCCACATCCTCCGCCAGCAGGCCGTACTGACTGAAAGGCTCGTCCATGCTGGAGACCATCAGGGTCTCGAACATCAGCGAACCTAGTCCCTCGGCCGAGATCCCTTTGAGGATATAGGGATTGAAGGAGTCGAAGCTCCCCACCGAGGAGAGAATTAGCTCCCCTCCCCTGGGGGCGGCGGGGTTGACGTAATCGAAGTGGGAAAAGCCATCGGGGTACTTGGGCGTATAGCCCATCGCCTGGGAGACGGCGGCTTGCGCCCCCGAGCTGATAAATAGACCCAGGAGGAGAACAGCCCAGAAGAGGTTACGCTGTGGCATCGGGCTAGGCGGCCTTGCCGTTCTCCTCAAGGATCCCCTGCTCCCCCTGCAGCTTACCGATGATGACCGCGCCGCAGGAGTCAGAGAAGACGTTAGTGGAGGTGCGCATCATATCGAGGATGCGGTCCACCGCGAGAATCAGCCCAATCCCCTCTGCAGGCAGGCCGATGGTCGCAAGGATGATAGAGATAGCGACCAGGCTGGCCGCGGGGATGCCCGCCACACCGATAGAGGTCAGCAACGCCACCACCACAATGGTGAACTGGGTAACGAAGCCCAGCTCGATGCCGTATGCCTGAGCGATAAACATCGCCGCCACGCACTCATAGAGAGCGGTACCGTCCATGTTTACGGTGGCACCCAACGGCAGCACGAAGGAGCTGGTGCGATTCGAGACCCCGGCGTTTTTCTCTACACACTCAATCGTGACGGGCAGCGTTGCCGAGGAGGAGGCGGTGGAGAAGGAGGTCAGCAGCGCCGGCGCCATCGCCCGGTAGTGACGTAGCGGGCTGACACCGCCGACAAAACGCAACAGCAGCGGCATGGTGATGAAGAAGTGGAAGGCCAACGCCATCACCACGCTCAAGAAGAACCACAACAGCGGCGCAAAGGCAGCAAAGCCGGTAGAGGCCACCACCTTGGCCACCAGGGCGAAGACACCGATGGGGGCGAACAGCATCACCCAGTCGGTAATGCGCATCATGGTCTCGTAGAGCCCCTGCCAGAAGTTGAACTGCGTTTCGGCGTAGTCTTCCTGAATCTTCGTCATGAAGAAACCAAACAGCAGGCTGAAGAAGATAAGGCCGAGCATCTGGCCGTTGGCCGCGGCAGCGAAGACGTTGGTCGGCACCATACGCAGGAAGATCTCGACCACATCGCCGGCGCCCTTACCAGCAACCTTAGCCTCGATGGCGGAGGTGTCGGCACTAAAACCGATACGCTCCTTCACCGGCCCCAGCTCATCGACACCAGGTTGTATCACATTGACCACGGCCAGCCCTACCAGAATGGCAAACAGACTGGTGGTGGCGTAATAGAGCAGGGTCTTTCCACCGAGGCGCCCCAGGGCGTTACCGCCGCCAATACCGGCGATACCGACGATAATGGAAGAGACGACCAGCGGCACAATGAGCATTTTCAGCGCATTGAGGAAGAGCTGGCCAAAAAAGGCGTAAATGGAGTAGAAGGTAACCCCGAAGATTGTGGCATCCTTGCCGGTTAGCATCCCCGCGACGATGGCGAGGCCAAGGGCGATCAATATCTGCCAATGAAGTTTAAGTTTAAGCATCGTGTCGCCCTTCTCTACTGTTTCGCTTACTGCTTGATAACGATCTCCGCACGCTTGCTAAGACCGGCAATGAGTGCCTGCTCAGCCGCATTGGAGCTGGCCCGTTGCAGGCGCTGCTGGGCATCGCTACGGGCTGTGACTTCGGCACTAGCCGCATCACCGGCCTGCACACCGTAGAGGGCGACCAGGGCCTGATCGCCGCCGGGCAGAATCACCTGATCGGTGCTAACACCACCCTCTAGCGGATGCGGCATACGGAAGGCGGCCTGCACGATGGGACGCTTCACCTTGTCGTTATCACGCTTCAGCGCTGACTCACGCTGCCACTCAATCCCCTGGGCTGCGGCGAGGGATTCGGGCTTATCACCGGCCTGCAGCTTGGCATAGAGCTCTGTAGCAACCTCGCTGGCCTTGGCCTTCGCCTTGTCGCGCTTGAGTACCTTCTCAATCTGAGACTTCACATCATCGAAGGGGCGTAGTGCCTCAGGCTTGTGCTCATTGATACGCAATACAACCAGGTGGTTATCACCCAGTTCGATGCTCTCACTGTTGTTACCGCGAGCCAGGACATCCTCGCTGAATGCCGCTGCGCTGACCTTGGGGTTGGCGGCAATACCTTTGCCTCCCCTGCGGGCGAAGAAGCCGCTGTGCTTGATCTCCAGTTGCAGTTGCTCGGCGGCAACAGCAAGGGTATCGGGCTGTTCGTAGGTAAGGCTGGCCAGCTGCTCCGCACGATCGTAGAAAATCTCGGCGGCGCGTTCGTTCTGGATCTCACGCTTAAGTTCAGCGGCCACGGCCTCAAAGGGCTTGGTCTCACCGCCCTTCACTGCTGCCAGCTTGATAATGTGGAAGCCGAAGGCACTACGCACCAGACCGCTCGTCTCGCCTGGCAGCAGCTTAAAGGTGGCCTCTTCAAAGGCCTTATCCATCACCCCTTTACTGAAGAAGCCAAGGTCACCGCCGTTACGTGCAGAACCGGGGTCCTGCGACTCCGCCTTGGCCAGCTCAGCAAAATCCTCGCCCGCCTTAAGACGCTGCAACAGGGCCTCGGCCTTCGCCCGGGCCTCACTCACCGCGGCCTCATCGGCATCGCTGGCGGCCTGAATCAGGATGTGGCTCGCCTTGCGCTCCTCCGGGGTACGGAAGTTGAGCTTTTGCGTCTCGTAGCGCTGGCGCAGCTCATCGTCACTCAACTTAATGCCGGCCGCCATGGTTTCGGCACTCAGCTCCAGGTAGTCGACCTTGACCTGTTCCGGCTGCATATAGCGGGCACTGTTGCTGTCGTAGTAGCTACGCAGCTCATCGGCGCTAACCTCCACGCCCTTTTCAAAATCGCTGACTGGCAGCACCATATAACCAATGTCACGCTGCTGCAGCTGCAGCTGGAGTTGTGCATCCACCTCGCTCGGCAGGGTGAACGCGCTGGCCGCGACGGTGCTGCTGAACTGTTCAGCGATCAGGTCACGACGTACACGCTGCTCGAACAGGCGCGGCGACATCCCCTGACGCGCCAGTACACGCTCGTACTGTTCGGCGCTGAATTTGCCGTCTTCAAAAAATGCATTGATGCCGGTAATAGTCTGCGCCAACTGCTGGTCACCGATACGCATGCCACTGTTGGCGGCGGCGCTTATGACCACCTCTTTTTCGATCAGCTGCTGTAGAACCTGCTGCTTCATCGTCTCCTCGGAGAAGAGATTCTCGGGCAGTTTGCCACCGAACATCTGGGCCAGGCGGTCACGCTGTTGCTGGTAGGCATTTTGTACCTGCTGAGGGGCGATCTTGACGCCATCCACTTCTGCAACGCTGTTGTCGCCACCACCACCGAAGTAGGAGTTAATGCCCCACAGGGCGAAGGGGATGCAGATCAATCCAACGATAATCCAGGCGAACACGCCCTGGGCACGATCTCGAATAATTTGAAGCATATCGGCTACGTTCCTGATGCCACTTTTACGTTTATGAAATACAAAGAAAAAAGGGCGCATAAAAATGCGCCCTTGGTTCAATAATGGCGGAGCGGACGGGACTCGAACCCGCGACCCCCGGCGTGACAGGCCGGTATTCTAACCAACTGAACTACCGCTCCGAAACCTACTTTTTATTTGGTGGGTGCTGAGGGGATCGAACCCCCGACCCTCGCCTTGTAAGGGCGATGCTCTCCCAGCTGAGCTAAGCACCCGATGTTTCAAAGGCGCGCTAGTTTACAGCATCCTTAAGCGCTTTACCAGCCTTGAAGGCAGGAGACTTGGCAGCAGCGATCTGGATGGTAGCGCCGGTTTGCGGGTTACGGCCGGTGCGGGCCTTGCGCTCACGTACCTCGAAGGTACCAAAGCCGATCAGGTTCACGGTCTCGCCCTTTTTCAGGGTCTCGGTAACGGCTGCAATGGCAGCGTCCAGAGCACGGCCGGCAGCGGCTTTAGAGATATCGGCACCTTCGGCAATTGCATCGATCATTTCAGATTTGTTCACAGATTTAACCCCTCGTTCCAGTAGGTAAAATTATTCCGTCTTTGTCTATTTTTAATTAGATAAGACAGCTTTACAGAGAAAACACAAATGCCGTCCCTGTTACTGGAACGACATTGAAAAACTGGCCAAATTTATACCAACTGCCCTTTGTCAGTGTCAAGCAAAGGCGCGCTTAAAAGCGCTGTTTTGTGTGCCTTTACACACCATGGCACGAGCAATTAATGACTTAGCCTTGTTTGTTCAAGTAAATGGGCGCCAGTGAGAAAAATTATGGCGCCATCCGTTGCCTTTATTGGCTATCAGTGAGTGTGGATATTTGAGGGCTTTTCGGCCTCACTGCCCTTGACAACATCAACCATCTCTTCTTCGGAGAGCGGCTCCGGTTTGCTGATCAGGGCGATATCAATCACCTCATCGATCCACTTCACCGGAAGTATCTCCAGATTTTCCTTAATATTATCGGGCACATCCTCCAGGTTACGGCGGTTCTCCTCGGGGATAATCACCGTCTTGATGCCGCCGCGTGCCGCGGCCAGCAACTTCTCCTTAAGCCCGCCAATCGGCAGCACCTCGCCACGCAGGGTGATCTCGCCGGTCATCGCCACATCGGCGCGCACCGGGATCCCGGTCAGCACCGACACCAGCGCGGTGCACATGCCGATACCGGCGCTGGGACCGTCCTTGGGGATCGCCCCCTCGGGAACATGCACATGAAGATCCTTGTTCTCGTAGAAGTCGGGGCGGATACCGAGGCCGGCAGCGCGGCTGCGTACCACGCTCATCGCCGCCTGGATCGACTCCTTCATCACCTCGCCCAACTGCCCTGTAATCGTGTGTTTGCCCTTGCCGGGCACCACCACGGTCTCGATGCTGAGCAGCTCGCCACCCACCTCGGTCCACGCCAGGCCGGTGACCTGCCCTACCTGGTCCGACTCCTCGGCAAGGCCGAAACGGAAGCGGCGTACGCCGAGGAACTCATCGAGGTTGTCGCTACTGACGGTAATCTGCTTTTTCGACTCATCCGAAACCAGCTCCTTCACCGTCTTGCGGCAGATCTTCGCCACCTCGCGCTGCAGGCCACGCACCCCGGCCTCGCGGGTGTAGTAGCGCACGATATCAAGCAGCGCCCCGTCGCTCACCTCGATTTCCTCGGCTTTCAGGCCGTTGGCCTTCATCTCCTTGGGCACCAGGTAGCGGCGGGCGATATTAAGCTTCTCGTCCTCGGTGTAGCCGGCGATGCGGATCACCTCCATACGGTCGAGCAGCGGTCCGGGGATGTTCATCGAGTTGGAGGTGGCGATGAACATCACATCGGAGAGGTCGTAGTCGACCTCCAGGTAGTGGTCGTTAAAGGTGTGGTTCTGCTCCGGGTCCAGTACCTCCAGCATCGCCGAGGCGGGGTCGCCGCGGAAATCGGAGGCCATTTTGTCGATCTCATCGAGCAGGAACAGCGGATTGCGGGTCTCGACCTTGGAGAGGTTTTGCACAATCTTGCCCGGCATCGAACCGATATAGGTACGGCGGTGACCGCGGATCTCCGCCTCATCCCGCACCCCGCCCAGCGCCATGCGTACGAATTTACGGTTGGTGGCGCGGGCGATCGACTTGCCCAGCGAGGTCTTGCCGACGCCAGGCGGTCCGACCAGACAGAGGATCGGCCCCTTCAGCTTCTTCACACGCTTTTGCACCGCCAGGTACTCAAGGATGCGTTCCTTCACCTTCTCCAGACCGTAGTGATCCTCTTCCAGCACCTTCTCGGCCAGGGCCATATCGTGGCGCACCTTGGACTTCTTCTTCCACGGCACCTGCACCAGCCAGTCGATGTAGTTGCGAACTACCGTCGCCTCGGCGGACATGGGCGACATCATCTTCAATTTGTTCAGTTCAGAGGTGGCCTTCTCCTTCGCCTCCTTGGACATGCCGGCCTTTTCGATCTTCTCCTCCAGCTCCTCCATCTCATTGGGGGCCTCGTCGAGATCACCCAGCTCCTTCTGGATCGCCTTCATCTGCTCATTGAGGTAGTACTCGCGCTGGCTCTTCTCCATCTGCTTCTTCACCCGACCACGGATGCGCTTCTCGACCTGAAGCAGGTCGAGCTCCGACTCCATCATCGTCAGCAGGTGCTCAAAGCGCTCGCGGATGTCGGTGATCGCCAGGATCTCCTGCTTCTCCTCGATCTTCAGTGCCATGTGTGCGGCGATGGTGTCGAGCAGCCGGTTGGGATCCTCAATACCGGAGAGCGAGGTAAGGACCTCGGGCGGAACCTTCTTATTCAACTTAACGTACTGATCGAACTGGTTGAGCACCGAACGGGAGAGCACTTCGGCCTCACGTTCATCGATGGGCTCTGCCTCCAGCACGTTGATCTGTGCGGTGAAATACTCCTCATCATCGAGGAAATTGACGATCTTGGCCCGCTGGCCCCCCTCCACCAGCACCTTGACGGTACCGTCGGGCAGCTTCAGCAGTTGCAGGATGGTGGAGAGGGTGCCGATGCGGTAGATATCCTCCTCACCGGGCTCATCCTCGGAGGCGCTCTTCTGCGCCACCAGCATGATCTCCTTGTTCTCCTCCATCGCCGCTTCCAGCGCCTTGATCGACTTGTCGCGACCGACGAACAGCGGAATCACCATATGTGGATAGACCACAACATCGCGCAGCGGCAGCACCGGGATGGCACGCAGCTGATCGCTCACTTCAGAAATCTTGTCCTTAGCATCCATCGGATTGCACCTCTTCACGCTATTCCGCAATCGGTCGTACAGACGGGAAAAGCAAATTATTCAGTATTTATTTAATAATGCGGGCTGTATTGCGGGAGTCAAGGAGGAAAATATCAGGCGCGGCCGGAACAGCCGCGCCTGAAGGCAGTTACTCGGCGGCAGCGGCGCTCTGCTCGTCGTTCTTGTAGATCAGCAGCGGCTCGGACTCGCCCTCGATAACACCGGAATCGATAACCACCTTGCTGACCCCCTCCATGGAGGGCAGCTCGTACATGGTATCGAGCAGCGTGGTTTCGAGGATAGAGCGCAGGCCACGGGCACCGGTCTTGCGCTCCATCGCCTTGGCGGCAACGGCGTGCAGGGCGTCTTCGCGGAACTCGAGCTCCACATCCTCCATATCGAAGAGCCTGCCGTACTGCTTGGTGAGGGCATTCTTCGGCTCGGTGAGGATAGAGATAAGCGCCTCTTCGTCCAGCTCTTCCAGGGTAGCGTGAACCGGCAGACGACCGACAAACTCGGGGATCAGGCCGTAGGAGACCAGGTCCTCAGGCTCGACGGTAAGCAGCATCTCGGAGAAGCTCTTCTTCTCGTCCTTGGTCTTCACCTCGGCGGAGAAGCCGATACCGCCCTTCTCCGAGCGGTTGCGAATCACTCTCTCCAGACCCGCAAAGGCGCCGCCACAGATAAAGAGGATATTGGAGGTATCGACCTGCAAGAACTCCTGCTGCGGGTGCTTGCGGCCACCCTGAGGCGGAACCGAGGCAACGGTGCCCTCGATCAGCTTCAGCAGCGCCTGCTGCACGCCCTCGCCCGATACATCGCGGGTAATTGAGGGGTTGTCTGACTTGCGCGAGATCTTGTCGATTTCGTCGATATAGACGATACCGGTCTGCGCCTTCTCCACATCGTAGTCGCACTTCTGCAGCAACTTCTGGATGATGTTCTCGACGTCTTCACCGACGTAACCCGCCTCGGTGAGGGTGGTGGCATCGGCAATGGTGAAAGGCACGTTGAGCAGACGGGCCAGGGTCTCGGCCAGCAGGGTCTTACCCGAACCGGTGGGGCCGATGAGCAGGATGTTGCTCTTGGCCAGTTCGACCTCGTCCTTCTGCTGTCCTGCATGAAGACGCTTGTAGTGGTTATAGACCGCTACGGAAAGCACCTTCTTGGCACGCTTCTGGCCAATAACGTATTCGTCGAGGCTGTCGTTGATCTCACGGGGAGTCGGCAGCTTGTTGCCAACATCGCCGTTGGACTCCTCCTGAATCTCCTCGCGGATGATGTCGTTGCACAGGTCAACGCACTCATCGCAGATGAAGACGGAGGGGCCTGCAATCAGCTTGCGTACCTCATGCTGGCTCTTACCGCAGAAGGAGCAGTAGAGCAGCTTGCCGTTGTCGTCACCCTTACCGGTCGTATTATCAGGCATCGCCTATTCCTGTGTTGCTATCTATATAAAGTAAAACATGCATAGTCTGGCACAATTTTTCAACCCCCAAATCCTTATGGGTTGCGCCCTTGACTCCGCGCCTGGGATTACTCCCCGGCGATATTACGGCTCTCAAGCACCTGATCGATAAGGCCATAGTCCGCCGCTTCGCTACCGCTCATGAAGTTATCACGCTCGGTATCCTGCTGGATACGCTCCATCGGCTGACCACTGTGGTGCGCAAGAATGCCGTTGAGCTGCTCGCGGATCTTGAGGATCTCGCGGGCGTGGATCTCGATGTCGGTGGCCTGACCCTGGTAGCCGCCCAGCGGCTGATGGATCATCACCCGGCTGTGCGGCAGGGCAAAGCGCTTGCCCTCCGCACCACCGGCCAGCAGCACCGCGCCCATGCTCGCCGCCATGCCGATGCACATGGTGCTAACCTGCGGCTTGATGAACTGCATGGTGTCGTAGATCGCCAGGCCGGCGCTTACCGAGCCACCCGGGGAGTTGATGTAGAGATGGATGTCCTTGTCCGGATTCTCCGACTCCAGGAACAACAGCTGTGCCACGATCAGGTTGGCCATGTGGTCCTCCACCGGACCGACCGCAAACACCACCCGCTCCTTGAGCAGGCGCGAGTATATGTCGTAGGAACGCTCGCCGCGGGAGGTCTGCTCGACCACCATCGGAATCAGTCCCAGGTTCTGGGTATCCAGTGCACCGTTCATATAGCTGTTATCGCTCATCACATCACTATCCTTTAATACCGCTGTTAATTGCTAATTAGCCGCGGCCCATGATCTCTTCGAAGTTACCACTCTTCTCGGTCACGTCGGCCTGGCCGAATACCCAGTCAACCACTTCGTCTTCCAGTACCAGACTCTGGATCTGGGAGAGGCGGTTCTGGTCGCCGTAGTAGTAGTCGATGACCTGCTGCTTATCTTCGTAACCTGCAGCCAGCTCCTCTACCTTGGCTCGTACCTTGTCGTCGTCCGCCTTCAGCTCCTGGCTCTTGATCAGCTCGGAGAGGATCAGGCCGAGGGAGACGCGGCGCTGTGCCTGCTCCATAAACATGCTGTTATCCAGCGACACACCGGCCTTGCCGTCGGGGATGTGCATCTGCTGCATCATCTGGTTCTTCAGGGTCTCGGCCTCGCTCTCCACCAGAGACTGGGGAAGATCGATCTCGTTGAGCTCAAGCAGCTTGTCCATGACCGCCTGCTTGTTGCCCTCAACCAAGGCCTGCTTCATCTCGCGCTCCATGTTGTCACGCACTTCCTGACGCAGGGAGTCGACACTGCCGTCACCGACACCAAAGCCCTTGGCAAACTCATCGTCCAGCTCAGGCAGCTTGGACTCCTCGACGCTGTTCACCTTGACCGCGAACTGCACCGGCTTGCCTGCAACCTCCTTGTGGGCGTACTCCTCGGGGAACTGCAGGTCCAGGGTCAGCTCGTCGCCGGCCTTGGCCCCTACCAGGCCCTCTTCGAAACCGGCAATCATACGGCCGGAACCGATGGTGACAGGTACCTTCTGTCCGGAGTTACCGGAGAACTCTTCTCCTTCAATGGTGCCCTTGAAGTCGATATTCAAGCGGTCACCGTCAGCGGCAGCACGATCGACCTCATTCCACTCGGCACGCTGCTGCAGCAGGTTCTGCATCATCTTGTCGAGGTCTTCGTCGCTGACCTCGGCAACGCGCTTCTCCAGCTTGGCACCGGCCACATCGGCCAGGGTCACCTCGGGCATCACCTCGAAGGTGGCGGTGTACTGCAGGCCCTTGCCGGGCTCGTTGACGGTGGGCTCGATGTTGGGCATACCGGCGGGCTGCAGCTGCTGCTCGCTGACGGCCTGGAAGTAGGTAGCCTGGATCACTTCGCCGACCACTTCGTCACGCACCTGCTTACCGAACTCCTTTGCCAGTACCTTGTGCGGCACCTTGCCGGGGCGGAAACCCTTTACGCTGGCGCTACGGCTAATCTGCTTCAGACGATTCAGCACCTCATCATCAACGCGCTCGACGGGGAGCTCTACGGTCATACGACGCTCCAGACCGTTGGTCGTCTCAACTGAAACCTGCATCTTTACACCTCAACAATCGTTCAAATAATAAAAAATCATAATCGACCGCCCGGCCCGCGGTGTGCGGGCCCGGCGGCCGATAGGTAATCGGTTAACTGGGGAGCGGTGCTGCAACCGTCACGGGAAGAACTGAATTTTCCCTAGAAATTCAATAAGTTGCACACAACCTGGAGAACGCTGACACGGTACCTGCTAAATCAGCCTAAGTGGCGGATTTTACATCAGTTTTTCGCTACTCCCGAAAGGCGCCTATGATAATGCAGTTCGCCTTAAACATCTATACGGGATGAGAGAGGGATAAGTGGGGATGGTGCCGCCCCCGAGACTCGAACTCGGACACCAAAGGCACAAGAACCTAAATCTTGCGTGTCTACCAATTCCACCAGAGCGGCATGGGGCGCATTCTACATCTAACGACAAGGCGGTCAAGAACTCTCTTTTAATAATCGCGGTGGTTTTGTCCTGATGGTCTGAAACGGGTATCCTTAGCGCTTCGAAAATCACCAGGTCGCCAATGAACGCCTTCGATACACTCCTGCTGGGTAACGCCCCCGAGTTTCGCAGTGTCATCCGCTCCGCGCAGATCGCCGCGGCGACGGACGTCAGCGTGTTGATCCTCGGCGAAAGCGGCACCGGCAAGGAGCTGCTGGCGCAGGCGCTGCACCAGGAGAGCGGCCGCGCCGAGGCCCCCTTCATCGCCATCAACTGCGCCGCCCTACCGGAGCAGCTTGCGGAATCGGAACTATTCGGCCACCGCAAGGGGGCCTTTACCGGCGCCACCGGCAACAGCCCGGGGCGTATCCGCGCCGCCGCCGGCGGTACCCTGTTCCTCGACGAGATCGCCGAGCTGCCGCTCAACATCCAGGCCAAGCTACTGCGCTTCCTCGAGTCCGGTGAGTGCCAGTCGCTGGGCGACACCGACGCCTCCACCGTCGATGTACGCATCGTCGCCGCCACCCACCGTGACCTGCACCAGATGGTGCAGGAGGGGCGTTTTCGCGCCGACCTCTACTACCGCCTCAACGTGGTACCGCTGGAGCTGCCCGCCCTGCGCCGCCGCCGTGGCGACGTCACCTTGCTGACCCAGGCCCTGGGCGAGCAGCTGGCAGACAAACACGGCCTACAGGCGCCCAACTTCAGCAACCGTGCGCTGACCCAGCTGGAGGCCTATCACTGGCCCGGTAATATCCGCGAACTGCGCAACTTCATCGAGCGCATGCTGATCCTCAACGCGGAGAGCGAGATCGAGCCGGAGCACCTGCCGCCCGAATTCCAGCGTGGCGCCGTGCCCACACCAGGCAATGACGGCTTCACCCTCCCCGACGACGGCATTCGCCTGGAGGAGTTGGAGCAGGAGATGATTAAACAGGCGCTGGACCGCACCCATGGAAACCGCAGTCGTGCCGCGCGCCTGTTGGGGCTGACTCGAGACACCCTGCTCTACCGTATCAAAAAGTACGCCCTGGGACGTTAGCGTCCCAGCGCTCGCTTCGGATCAGTGGTGCTGATGCGCCCCATGATCCATACCGCCCATGCCACCCATACCAACACGTACCTGGTGGCTAACCTCAAGCTCTTCACCGTTCTGGAAACGCAGGGTCACCGAAACCTTATCCCCCGCCTGCAGGCGCTGCTTGGGTTGCATCATCATCAGGTGGTAGCTGTTGGGCTCGAAGCTGACCATGCCGCCGGCGGGAATCGTAATCATGTGCTGGTGCACCATCTTCGATAACTCCCCTTCGAACACGGTCTTGTGCAGCATCACCTCAGCAAAGGCCGGGCTGCTCGCCCCCACCAGCACCCGCTCCTTATTCTCATGGTTGTGGATCTGCAGGTAACCGGCCAACGCCATGGCACCCGGCGGCGCCTCACGGATCCAGGCATCGTTCACCATCAGGTGTCCGCCAGCCTGGGCCAGGCTGGAGGTAGCAAGAGAGAGTAGCAGTGCCGCGTGTTTTATCGTTTTCATCATTGTTAAGTATTCCAGTCGCTATCGAAAACATGGGAATAGCAAGTATAAGGCCAACGCTATGTCGTTGTATTTCCTGCACTCTCGTTGTGAGATAGGGAAATAAACTGGTGATATCACACACACCTCAGGTGAAATGCCCTAGTCGAAGGCTGGAGTGCCCCCCCCAACTGCATAGGCAATATCTACGCAACGGCGGTAGAATTCCCTCTTTCGTACAACCACCGCCAACGAGACGATGAACAAAGAACAGATCCAGAAATTCCGTATCGACATTATCTGTAACGAACAGAGCGCCCTCTCCATGCTGATGGATCGCGACGGACGTGTCAGCCGCCAGGGCAACGGCAGCCTGCCCGCCGAACCCTTTGCGGTGCAGAGCAGCAACGACGGCTCGATCTTCACCGCCCTGGTCGATGCCCTCGACGCGCAGGTCTTCGCCCACGCCGGCGTCTACGACCACCCGGACAAAGCAGGCCTCCCCATCACCTACAGCGTCGCCTTCCTCGGCGATAATCCTGAAGATGTGGCGGTATTTGAGTTCCGCCTAGGCACCGAGACCAAGGACGTGGGCGAACTGCTCCCCTACTTCGATCAGTTCATCTCCAAGGCGGTAATGGGGACCGATGCCTGGTACCAGGCAGAGAAAAAGGCGGACGAACAGAAAGGTGGCTCGCCTGAAGTTAAGGAGTAGTCGAACTGACTGGCGGATATTCTAAAACCAAAGAAAAAGGGCCTAGTCTTTCGACTAGGCCCTTTTTTGATTGGGGTGGCTGATGGGATTCGAACCCACGACAACTGGAATCACAATCAGTCCCAGCCGCTCCTTCGCACCACTCAAACACAACGCTAACTAACTGATATGGCTAGATAATAGCCAAATACACTCTTTGTGTACAGCAGCATCAATGAAGGTACCATTACGGTCTTTTGGCGGAGTACAGGTACCTCATTTGGTACCTCAAAATGCTAGGCAATTTACCCTGTTGGATCGTGACAGCACTCAGCTACTACCCTGCCCCACTCCCCGCCCCCTCCAGCTTCTCAATCTCCCGAAGCGTCCACTCCTCAATAATCCGCTGCCGCTCGGCCTCAAAGCGCCTAGACGCCTCTTCAAGCCCCAAAGCGCCTGATTCCACTTGGCGGCAGATATCCACCCTCAGGCCGTACAGGTACTCCACATCGCGGCTCTGGAAGGTGTCAGCGTACTTAGCCCGTAACTGGGCCCACCCATGGTCTGCATCTTCGTCGTGGCAGTAGGAGAGAATTTCGGCGAAGGTGGGGGGGCTGAATAGAAGGGTAACCAGAATCAGTCCTTTCATTGGTTTGGCTCCATATCATCCGTAATACGAGTGTTTAGGCAATAATCCACGACTTGTGTAAGTGTATAGCCTCAAGCAGAATAGCCTTCAACGCAGAAGCATACAACCAAACAAAATCAATAAGTTACAAGCACGAAAATCAAGAAAGAACAAATGGACTCATCCACTGCCTCGCCCTATGAGGAACTTGCCGACTTCATCCAGAACCGGATGCGTTTGTCCCACGTCTACCAGCCCGTGATGCTGATGGAACTGCTACGCCATGGAGGGCAATGCAAAGAGCGCTCTCTGGCCAAAGCCCTATTGGCCTACGACGAGAGCCAGATCGAGTATTACACCCATATAACGAACACCATGGTGGGGCGTGTCCTGCGCAAGCACCAATACGTCGACCGGGATAACCAAGATAAGCTCTATAGCCTGGTTAGCTATGACAGCCTGACTCCCGCCCAGGTCGATGAACTAATCAACCTCTGTATGGCACGCCTGGAGTCCTTTCTGGAGGCGAGAGGCAAGGCGATCTTCAACCACCGCCGCAAATCGAGTGGTTACATTAGCGGTAGCATCAAGTACGAAGTCCTGAAAAGGGCCAAATTCCACTGTGAGCTATGCGGCATCTCCGCCGAGGAGAAGGCGCTTGAGGTTGACCACATTATCCCCCGCAGCAAGGGCGGTAGCGATGACATCAGCAACTTCCAGGCCCTCTGCTATAGCTGCAACGCGATGAAGCGCGACTGTGATGATACGGACTTCCGGGAGGTTAAAGCGTCTTACAGCCACCCTGAGTCGGGCTGCCTGTTCTGTGAGATTGCCCCGGCAAGGATAGTCGACGAGAACGAGTTAGCGTATGCCATCCGGGATGGTTTCCCCGTCACAGAGCTACACACCTTGATTATCCCCAAAAGGCATGTCGCCACATACTTCGAACTTGGACAGGCTGAAATCAACGCCTGTACCCAGCTACTTAACCGTGCAAAAGCCAATATTGAGAATGAAGATGCCTCAGTGTCAGGTTTCAATATCGGGATAAATGCAGGTGAGGATGCAGGGCAAACGATATTCCACTGCCATATTCACCTAATCCCGCGCAGGAAGGGGGATGTGGACAATCCAAGAGGTGGTGTCAGGCACACTATTCCAGGCATGGGGGCGTATTGAGGCATGCCAAAAATGTAGCGGATTTACAAATAATTACGATTCAGGTGAATGATATATGATCTCAGAAAAAACAGCAGAACTTAACCTAACAACAGAATTAATAAATTGGTTTTTCTCGCGAACCAAAAAGGTGCACTTTGCGATCGGCCCATCGTTAAAGCAGGAAGCAAAATTGGGATTCGACGTGGCCGTTGGGGGGGGGGCTGGTGTACTTATCCAATACAAGCGAGCATACGTTAATGGCAGCAAATGGAAATGGCACCTCAATCGCACGAAGAGTAGAGATCAGCACCTTCGTTTACAAAATCTTGAAGCTCATGGTATTCCTGTTTTTTATGCCTTTCCACACTTTTCTACTATTGCAGATATCCAGGCTCACCGGAGGAAACTTCTAGTGAAAACATTCTGGTTCAAGCCAAGCGCAATAATGCCTACTGGTGGGCCAACTGGACATCATGATGTAGTGTACGATGAGGCAACGGGTAGTTGGGCTGTGCATTCTGAACAGCCAACTGAAATAGGTGCCCCCTTGACAATATTTGATATTGGTAAAGAGCTAGAAAAACATGATGAAGAAGGCAACCTGGATAAAATTATTCACTCTTTTGATCGCATAGTCCTTGAGATAGATCCAGAACGGCAAAATAAAGAGTCGGTCATTATGAAAGGCGAAGTTGATGACCTTGTAAATGGTGTTGCCTTATTAGGCAGGCAGTTCACCTAGATGATTAACCAACCGTAGAGACAATTTTATTGTGCACAGTCTCCACATACTCTTGTTTGCGGCTCTGGTTTTGTCGTTTAATAGTAATGCCACCGAACTGCCACACAACATCAAATCATTCACCCAAGCCAAGAAGTTCGCCTCACAGGTCTACAGGGGCCACCACGAGACGTTCTACTGTGGGTGCGGCTACGATAACAAAAAGCGCGTAGACGCAGCCTCATGCGGCTACAAGCCCCGCAAGAACGCCCAGCGGGGGCAGCGCATCGAGTGGGAGCACGTTGTACCCGCCCATGCCTTCGGCCAGACCCGCCAATGCTGGCGCGAGCCTATCTGTACGACAAAGAAGGGGAAGGCCTACAAGGGGCGTAGGTGCTGCGAGAAAGTAGATCCTGTGTTCAGGGCCATGGTATCCGACCTCAATAACCTCGTCCCTGCCGTCGGTGAGCTCAACGGCGACCGCAGCCACTTCAACTTCACCATGCTGGAGGGTGAACCAAGGCAGTATGGCTCCTGCGACTTTGAGGTGGACTTCAAGGCCCGTAAGGCTGAACCACGCCCCGAGGTTCGAGGGGACATTGCCAGGACGTACTTCTATATGCACTACACCTACGGCCTGCCTATCAGCAAGAAGCAATGGAGGCTGTTCGATGTGTGGGATAGGCAGGATCCGGTGGATGAGTGGGAGCGGGAACGACGACAGCGAATTAAACTTCTTGAAGTTTCGCGATAGGCGATTGTAGTGCGCGCGCCTTCAACCAGTATGGTGGGCATAATGCCTAAGGGTCAGTTGGTTCTATGGAGGCGCAGTCCCAGAAAAGAAAAGATTAGAGCGCATTAGTTAATAATCTTGGAAAACTCATCCGCAACTAATTTCGTGTACCAATTTAACTGCCCTAGTGCCTCACTAATTTCCCGCCGACCAGCATGAGTTTCAAAAGCGACATGTGCAGTAATATTGACTTCGCCTGCCACCAGATTTACTGGATGTTTTGTTCTGTACTCAAGCAAAGTACCCCCGTGCACCATAGGGCCTGCGTGAACCGTTAAGTCTGGTGGAATATTTGCATCGGCATCGGCAGCAGTAGCAAATTCGCATGTTTGTGAAAAATTAATTTCTTTTGGTGGTATAAGAAAAGGCACAGGCATTCGATGCTTGTCTTGGTTGCTGAGCCAATTAAGCAGAACCAATGGATCATGCTCTGGAGCGCCCTCTACCTCCTGTCCCGCGCGATTAAACGGCTGCACCTTCTCAAGGAGCTCAGCAATCTCTGGTGGCAACTGAGGAGCGATTCTCCTGACTGCGTTTTCGTATTGCCCCGCGTCCTGGATGATTGGAAATTGCAAGGATCTTGGCTGGGGTGGCGGATTCGTTACAGTTTGGGCGCATACGTAAATGAGATTATCTAGTGCGCTGCGCAACAAATAAACAATCTCACCCAATTCAACACTCCACTCCCTGAGAGGCAAAGTCAATCCATCCATCCGTATTATCAAGTCAACACCCAACCGCCCATCACGTAATTGAGCGTCAAGCGCGATCGGATGGTCAGTGCAAAACGTGTTAATACTTTGTGAAAGTGCATCGGCTCTTTCACGTGCGCGTCTCAACTTGAGGAAAATATTTTCTAAATTAGGCATATTCGCTAATATCTTTGTGGTCACCATCTAAAACCATGCACCACAGCATGATATAGATGATGAAAAACGAGTAAGAACCCCATTAACCATCCTCCGTTTTGGCCAAGTAACTCTGCAACGTCTCATTCACCTTAGCCCCATTCCCCCCGTAGTGAATTTCACGGTGGCAATTTGGGCAAATAGCCCCAACCCACCGCGGATGATCTGGCCCACCATCGGACACCCGCCGCGTATGGTGCGGTTCTAGGTACGGGGTACCATCCTTACGGTTAAAGGGTGCTGGCCTCCGGCAAGCCTCACAAACACCATCGGCACGTGCCAGCACATAGCGCCTGACAGCCTCACTGCGCTCGTAGTATGTTTTCTTAGCGGATGACTCCTTACCCTCTGCGGCAGCCGTAGCAGCCTTGTAGGCGCTCTCACGGAGCTTATCGATCGACTCATTGGAGGAGGCAATTGGAGCAGTTTCATTATCGACAGTAGCCTGAGCCGGGATTAGGTGGAATACGATAACCTGCCGTAGAGCACCTTCTCGATCTACACCCTGGCGGTATTCCCAAGTGCTACAGGCGTGCTCGCCGGCGTATCGGTATCCTTTACCCTTCCCCAGCGCCTCGAAAAGGTGGAGTTCCTTCCCATTAGCCGCATGGTCTCTAATTGCCAGGTTACCGCGCAGAAAGGTCATATCCCCAACCTGTCCCTCACCGGTATAAATAAAGACGCCATCGTCGTCTAGGCCATCGCTGTAGCCATACTGCTCGCCGGTATCGCCGGTGAAGAGAAAGATGAAGTGGTGTTTAGAGGGTGTGGAGATACCACCTTGCTGTTGGCCGCCGAAGGGGCCATGAATATCGGCTCTGCGGTTGTAGACTTTCCCTATCTCGAACATAAACTTCCTGGGCAACGTTATAGAGGATATGTGAAAGCTACTTTAATACACATCCTGTGCATTTGGCTACTAGGTACTGCTGGCATACATTCATACCTTTATCAGACCATAGGCGCGATGTACTGGACGCCTTTATGAAGAGAAGAAACGGATATTCAAGCAGGCCGTGCAGCAGGCCAAGGGGGAACTTTAACCTAGCAGTCCTGCTATGTAATCAAGCAGCAGGTATACCCCCCCCATCACGGCAATAAAGAAGCCCCACGCTTCCACCGTGTCGGGGCCGACTATGCCGTTGACGCCGGTATAGAAGACGAAGAGCCCGGAGGCAAAGGCCCCATACCCTAGCCACGGATAGATCGGGGTAAACAGGACACATATTACGAAAGTAATTGTGAACCAGCGAAAAGCGAAATCACGAAAAAAAAGCTCTACGAGCCCATGCACTAATCTGGTCATTCTAAAGCCCACCCTAATAGATTGAGAACGCGCCGAGGGCGCACCGCTGCTGTGGGTGGGTTCTTTGGGTTCGTCTTGTTGGGTGGGTTCGGGTTCGAGGGGCATACCGGCTTCCTTTCCTAGCTACACAGAGCGTAGACACGGCATGAAGGGTTATCAAGCTGTCTCTGCTTGTACAGCTTAGGGTGAGCACATATATGTGCTCCAGCGATTACTCAGTTGGCGGTATCACACTCTGCTTTTTGCCGCGGCAACACTGTCGATGCCCCACCACGGCCTTTGCCATAGTAGATACACACGAAGCCGCGCTCATACTCAATAGCGTCAGGATCAGGCGGCCCCATGTCCATGTTGTACTGGATGAGGCGGCCTATCCGGAGCCGATATTTGATATAGCCAATCAGGGCTATTACGAGGATTAGGAGCAGAAAGAATTCCATAGTGGCATTTTATCCCGTTTCATGTCTGGCAGGCCGTATCAGTGCTTCACCTTCGTTCCTGGGGTTGTTCACCTGCCGAGATACTGGGTGGGCTAGCAGGTCATCCGCGCTGTACGGTACGAGAAGATCTTGCAGGGCGGGCAAGACCTGCATCTCTGTCCGCAGCCAGTCCCCCCACGACTCTCGAGGCAGGATTACCGGCATGCGGTCGTGGATTGGCTTCAACAGAGGGTTAGCATCGCAGACGATGATAGTGCAGGAGTCGAGGTGCTCGCCATTCGGCCCGTCCCAGTGCTCCCACAACCCAGCAAACACCATAGGCTCACCGTCCTTGCGGTGGATATAGTAGGGCTGCTTACCGTCTGTTTGCTGCCACTCATAAAATCCGTCTGCCGGAATCAGGCAGCGCTGTGAGTGAAAGGCGTGGCGAAAGGCAGGCTTCTCTGCCACGGTCTCAGTCCTGGCGTTGATCAACCTGTAGCCGACCTTCTTCTCCTTCGCCCACGAGGGGATCAAGCCCCAGTGCATAGGCTCGAGAACATGCTCACCCCACGGTGCGACCTTGCAGGCAAGAACATCCTGTGTTGGGGCAACATTGTAGTGGGGGGGCAATTTTAAGATCAGTGCTAATCCCGAAGAGTTCGGCATAGGCAGCAGGGGGAGAGATCTAAGTGAATCGTCCGCACATAATCTAATGTTTTTAAGCTATACCGCTTTTGTAGGCTTAACTCGGGAAATGCTTGATATATTAATAGGTATTATTATCGGTGTGTCTCCATGCACTGTACCATAGTAGGTACACACAAACCCTGCCTCACACCAATATTGTCACGTGTGGGCACCCCATATTTACGTCATACTAGACGAGGTCGCATGCACGTGTATGCTGAGAAATCACGTGTTCACTAACAAAATATGCATTAATATAGCACCTCAAACAACATTAATTACGCAATTGATTTCTTACTTATGGTGTACTTAAATGGTGCGCCGTCAACGAACTGATCATCATTCTTGATATAAATCAATTCCCTTCATAAAAAGCATAGAAAGGAGCCACATGTGGACGTTGCTACAATCGCAAAGGTTATTGCTGCCATTGTTGCCGTAATTGGTGCCGGGCGTGTTATCTACGACATCACAACTGGAAGGAGATCACAACTAAGAGCCGAGTACGAATTTGCAAGGAAGTTTCTTGATGAGATTAAGGAGAGTGACATACACCCCTACCCGCTCGAAAAGGGATACCAGGCAATAGCGGGAACAAACGCCGTAAAAAGTGATGAAATAGCATATATCTTATCTTTAAAAGACCCAGCTCAATGCCTCCGCGACTACGTTCTATCAAAAGAGTTAATGGAGAGCATAGAGACAAAGGGAGATCTAGAGTTAAAATTCAAAGACAAATTTATTCAACCATGGTCAAGAAAGTGGCGAAAGGGAGTGTATTTCTTTCTGTACTTTATCTTTGCGATGATTGCTTTTTCCCCACTCCTACTTCACAGCATGCTTAACACCACTGTTTCAGGAGTATTCCTCCAGCTATTGGTAACAATTCCGATTGGTGGCATATACGGCTGGCCAGCATTAAAGGCATACCTGAAAATAAACCGTGGCGAGATTTTGATTGCCAATCAAAATAAACACACACAAATCGTAACACTTGAAACCAAGTAACCTCCAGCACCCATCAGTACAGCACCCTACACACTAGTAGGCGTGCTGCAAAATAAGCCTAGCAACCTATTTGTCTGAGTTAAGTCGTCTTTTTCGGGAATCGAATCAAACTCTGGCAGTCATAAATAACAAGTCGTCATAGTCACCATCAACGATAATGTTGATGATTTTGCATGCTTTATTCATCCCACATCCCGCACACGCAAAGATTATACGTGTCGGTTAGCAGCAAACAGTTCACCCGTTGCACTCTCTTCCTTATTAACAAGCCGTTTAAAGGTTGCCCTATGCATCCCCTTAGGCCTAGGTAGGTAGTCGTCTGTAAGATCCATAGAGGCCCCTAGCCGCTTTCTTATCTTTCGAGCAACCCGGCGCAGCCGTTCTTCTCGCCCATCGCCCTGGCTGGGATACGGGAGGCGATAACAGTGGCGGCAGAGGAAATGGGGCCCAGCGAGATACAGTAATGCAACACGGCGGTTACAGCAGGGGCAACGAAACCAAGTGCGCCAGCCACCGTAGTTACAGGACGTGTAGTCGAGGTAAATGCTCTCCCTAACCTCCTGCCACGGTTTGTCATTACTACTATGTCGGTAATCAAGCACAACACTACTGCGCTTCACCTCAACTGATACGCTCCCTGTCTCTTCTCCATCAACAAGCCACACCCATCGGAACCGGCGACCAAACTCAAGTAGTCCTTCACGCTGCCAGCACCGCACGTCAATGGAGTTATAGTCTTCTACCGTCGGTACCCTATCCCACCGGTACCATTCGCCGCTTCCTGGGCCGCCCATAATGCTGTCTCCCGTTTATGCCCGAAATCAATAGACAAACTACCAATATGCCACCAGACAGTCCGACATAATGTCCGGCTGACTGGCGCGGCACGCGCTCGTTAGGACTCGCGGATACCAGTTTCCTTACGGAAACGGTGGATCATGTCGCCGAAGTCGTACCAGTTCATCCACGCTTTCTCATGAAGTGCTGCGAGCCAGTCGATGTGGTTGGTCGTGTTATTGAAGTACCGGTCAAACGGGACGTAATAGCGCTCCTGGTTCGTAGTGCAATAGCACGTAAATTTCCACTTCCCGCCAGGGTAGTCCGGCCCTTTTAGGTACGAGAATGATACTGCTTCGTGCTCACCGCACTCTTCACAAATTGGTTTCTTCTTAAACATCATTCTCACTCCTTTTGTCTTACTTTTAGTTAATTTCTTGCCAACATTTCCAAGAAAAATGCAGGGGTGGGGGGTATATAGAAAAATGAAATAGTAAAAAACACTTTTCCGTAAGAAGGGTGCAGGTATCGGTTATTGCTGGAAAAGTTGGCACACCCATCACTACCCCCTCCTTTAACGTAGCCTCAGGCCGGTAAAGTAGTGGGTGTTATTGAGTTTTGCTTCACTCACACCCATAGCCACTACGGCCTGCTCACCCATTGCTGAATAGAACTTGTATCGCCCGAGGGGCTTTTTGCTCACCTCCCGGCTCCAATTCGTGTAAGCGGAGTAGAAGTCAGACTTTCGTACACGGCTGATTCCATCCAGTTCGACCCGCTCATCATCCAACAGGAACTCCATGGCAGGATCTGTCTCTCGGCGCCAGCGCTCCATTAGGCGGTTGTGAGCTTCGGTCTCGGTAAATGCTCCATTACGGACAAGGCGCTGAGCGCCCTGGATGGCCCAGCCAAAGATTTGAGGCATCTCTTTCTCGGTCAACAACTCATCGAAACCGTCGACCCGTTCACCCTTGCTGAGTGGATTGGCAAATTCCACAATCCGCCAGCGGCGAAAAAATGCCTCTGACCGGTCGCGCGTGGCGATGAGGTGATTTGAGTTGAAGATATGCGCCGCCTCGTTGCGGAACTCGAAGGGTCGGTGGGTGGGGTGGCGCCCCTGCAACATATCGCCCCCGGTCACGGTCTTAAATGGTGCGGAAGGGATATACTCATCGTCCGACAGCTCCCCAACGAGATTGAGGTACTTGCCAGCCAGGGCGGCCACGTAATACTCCTTGTCCCACCGGAATGGACTGGTGGCGCACTGGAAGTCCGCAGGGATCAGCTTGGATATCACGTTGAGGGTCGTGCTCTTTCCGGTGGCAGCCGGGCCAAATAACAACACCGCGACCTGCTTTCTGGCTATCAGACGGAAAAGGATGCCCCCCATGATCTCCTGCAAGTGGGCGATCTGCCGCTCGCAGTCGTTACCCTCAAAGCATCGCTGTAGATGTGCCATCCATAGCGGCGGCAAGGTGTAATCGAGGGTGAATGGGAACTTTACTTTCTGCCGGTGCTCGGCCTGTAGCGGCTCAAGCGTAACCGTTCCATCAGGATTTAACACCATGAATCCACTATTGACTGCGATCCCCACGGGAGCATCTATAAAGAAATCTGGCTGCTCAACCATGTCATAGGCATGCAGTGCGATGGCAGTGTAATCACCCTTACGGGCGCATCGCTTGTTGTCGTTGAAGTTCTCCGCAACCCTGACGCCAAGCGCTGTGGTCGACGTTGGCAGCCAAAGTTCGCCGTCGAATCGGTAATAGTCACCGGCATAGCCCACAGGGGGCTGGTCGTCTTCCTGTGTGTCACTCTCGACTAACTGCGAGGCCATATCATGGTGCGTCGGTTCGTCGTTGCCCTCACCACCGGTTGCCTCGCCTAGGTGCTGGCGCAACTCTGCGATCGGGATGCCAGTCTTTTTCTTAATCAACCTGTGAAGGTGGCCCTTTTCGGGCCCTGTTAGGCCAGTAGAGGCGATATAGCCATTAATGGTTAGGATTTGTTCGAGATCGGCCTTGTCTGCCTCCTCGATCATGCTCTCCAGCTCATTACGGGTATACCTTGGCTCGGTGGAACGATCAGGTGCAGGGGCATACCGTGCAACACTGGCCGCGATTGCCTTTACCTCACCCTCAGGGAGGGGAGGAGTGCACCGGGCCTTGTTCTCTTCGTGCAAGGCGGCTTCAATAGCTGCCCTCCCTATCCCTTGCCGCCGCATGCTGCCTGCCATTGAGGTAAGCTGAACATTCCGGCTCCCCTCCGTGATATGGCCTCCTGTGGTGGTGGATGCCTGCTGTGTGCGGGCTTTCTGTTTATTGTCTTCTAGCATAAGCCTGACCAGCCATTCCGGCGCCTCTGCAAAAGTGGCTGGATTCGATGCTTCCCACTCATAGCCCGGAGAGGGCGGCGCAATGACATATCCCCCATCCGCACGAACATCTAGGCCATCTCCCAGCTTGCTGACAGAACACCCAACAGGAACATCCGGGGCCTTATAATAGAGATGCCTCCCGCCGTTCTTGGTCAGTGACTCGACGGTGTCAGGCAGCTTCCCGTGCTTTTTCTCCAGCTCGAATAGGCTCGCTTCACCGTCATGGCCATTCTTCATGTCGATGTCGAGGACGACTACACCCGTGGCCTGACCGGTGGGCACACCTATCAGGGATCTTGGCCTGCCTCCCCATACGCTTTGTATGGTGGTTAGTGAGGTTGTCGCGTCTTTAAAACCATTCTTTGTACGGGGCGCCTTGTCAGGCCCGCAAGGAAAAACTGGCCAACCTGAATTGCCATAAAAAAGCGCGGCATCAAGCATAGGTTGCTGCGTACTCATAGGGTGTCCCCTCCCCCTACCTCAGCGGCAGCCCTGCGCTCACTGAGAAAGTCGTCAAGGTCTTCCTTCAAGTAGCGAATGGCCTTCCCGATACGGATATATCGTGGGCCCTTAACATGGCTGCGGTGTTTCCCAGTCAAACGGGTTTTCCGCAGGAAGCTCATACTCATTCGGATGTAGTACGCCGCCTCTTCCTCTGTGTAGGAACGCTTCTCAATATCGCTGTGAGGCTGAACGTGAAATCGCTGATCGGTCATCGCAATCTCCCTTTGTAGACTTGCCATGCCGCAACGAAAAAAGGGCGGCCAGTGGCAAGCAACAAGTACATGGCAGCCATAGTGGCTGCGTTGCTTCGCAACGTGACCGCCCTTACGGGAAGGTCACACACCAGTAGTGTGTGAGTTAGTGGGTTTCGACTGTGTTCGTGGGTGGGTTCTAGTGAATCATACTCCAAGAACCACCAGAGTCAACCAGATACCTCAATATTATCAATAGGTTATATACACAAAGCGTGTAAATAAGGATTTACTGATAGATATTAAAATGAAACTGCTACCTTGAGCTTCTCGGTGGTGGGTAATTATTCGAGACGCAACGGGCGTCCCGCCTCTACCCATAGAGGTGATTGAATATGGGGCGCATGAGAAGTCCAGGGCTGTGGAATCGTGTCCGGCGCAATCAAAGCGGCATGAGCAGCATCACCGCCTTGCCCCTTTGCCCCCCATAATTTTGCTAAATACCCGCTCGGTGAGTTGCGCCTTATGGTGGGTACTCAGGTGGGCATAGCGTTTAGTGGTGTCTAACGTCTTATGGCCAAGCACCTCCCCCACCTCATAGAGTGTGGCCCCGTTCATCACCAGATAAGATGCCGCCGTATGCCGCAAATCATGAAACCGGAAGCCCTCTAGTACGGCCGCAAGCAAAGCCTGATCCCAGTGCTTGCGAAAGTGAAACGGCCTGTCCGGCATCCTGTCGCTAGGAAATACCAAGCCACCACCATCCCCCTGGTACTGTTTCAATTCGTTGATGGCGGGACTTGGCAAGGTCAGCATCCGTCCCTCCCCGTTTTTCGTATCCTCAAGATAGGCCGTCTTGGCCTCCAGGTCGATATGACTCCACCTCAGATTCAGAAGCTCTCCTAGCCTGGCTCCCGTAGTAATGGCCAAGACCACCAATAGATGCAGCTTCGGCCAGTCAGAGCGCTTACAGGCTTTCAGGAGCCGTTCACGCTCTTCATCCGAGAGCCAACGCACGCGCCCTTTTGCCTCAGGCAATGCAGGCACCAGCCTAACCGGATTGGCGGTGACATAGCGCCGCTTGATGGCAAAGCTGAACATAACCGAGATTTGTGCGCGCCATCGGTTGTAGGTTCCAGGCGCACGCTTCTTCTTCGTTTCCATCGTGCGCCCTACCCCGACCCCGTGTATCACATTGCCGTTGCCGTATTTCTCTAGGGCGCTTTGTATTTCGTGGGGCTCGATATCGGTGAGTGTTCTATCGCCCAGCAGCTCCACCCACTGGCGCACCTTCGAGGGAACAGCCTTGTCCTTGCCTCGCCACTGGGCAAGGTACTCTTCGGCCAACTGGGCAAAGGTGATCCGATAGCCCGGCACGCCCAGGGCACGGATCATCTCTTGGTCTGATTCAATACGCTTGGCCCAGGCACGGGCGGCGTTTTTGCTGGAAAAGGTCTTGGTTTTAACGACGCGGCCACGGTATTTGATGATGGCCTTGTAGCGGACACCGCTATTGCGGCTAAGGCGGGTGATGGTTGCCATTGGAAGCCCCAGACATACAGAAAACACAAAGCCAGACCAGTGGGTTACCGGTTTGGCACCTTGCGTTAGCGTGTCTTTAAGGGGAGATGCTGAAAACCTGAATGTTTTCAGCAAGATAATTGGGGTGGCTGATGGGATTCGAACCCACGACAACTGGAATCACAATCCAGGACTCTAACCAACTGAGCTACAGCCACCATTGAAACTTTGTCGCCAGGCCTCCGTGCAATTTGGCACGCCTGGCAGGACTCGAACCTGCTACCCTCGGCTTAGAAGGCCGATGCTCTATCCGGATGAGCTACAGGCGCATAATACGAGCTCTGTACGCGTTTGGTCGGGGTAGAGGGATTCGAACCCCCGACATCCTGCTCCCAAAGCAGGCGCGCTACCAGACTGCGCTATACCCCGAGCTGTACGGCAACCCAAGGGCCCTGTACGCGCGAAGTCGGCAATACTACCCACCGATCCCGCCCCGGTCAACACCCGGCGCCATATTTTTTTATCCTCGCTATTACAAGAGATCATCACGCTTGGATCACCATCGGCTGCGTGAGAAAATAGCACTACTTTAAAACCACCGGGACCGAACCAGATATGAGCGCACAGATCATCGACGGCAACGCTATCGCCGCCCAAATTCGCCAGGACATCAAGCAGCGCGTCGAGGCGCGCCTGGCCGCCGGTCAGCGCGCCCCGGGGCTGGCGGTGATTCTGGTGGGCGAGAACCCCGCCTCTCAGGTCTATGTCAACCACAAGCGCAAGGACTGCGCCGAGGTCGAGTTCAACTCCATCTCACACGACCTTCCTGCCGAGACCAGTCAGGAAGAGCTGCTGGCACTGATCGATGAGCTCAATGCCGACCCCACTGTCGACGGCCTGCTGGTTCAGCTACCCCTGCCCGCTCACATCGACGTGGAGACGGTGATCGAGCGCATCCACCCCGACAAGGACGTGGACGGTTTCCACCCCTACAACATCGGTCGCCTTACCACCCAGATACCTACCCTGCGCCCCTGCACCCCGCGCGGCTCGATGACCCTGCTGGAGAGCACCGGCGTCGACCTCAAGGGGCTGGATGCCGTCGTTGTCGGCGCCTCCAATATCGTCGGCCGTCCGATGGCGCTGGAACTGCTGATGGCCGGCTGCACCGTCACCGTCTGCCACAGCAAGACCCGCGACCTGCAGGACAAGCTAAGCCGCGCCGACATCGTCGTCGCCGCGGTGGGCCGCCCGGAGATGATTAAGGGCGAGTGGCTGAAACAGGGGGTGATCGTCATCGACGTGGGCATCAACCGCCTGGAGAGCGGCAAGCTGGTGGGTGATGTCGAGTTTGCCTCAGCCAGCGAGAAGGCCAGCTTCATCACCCCGGTGCCGGGCGGTGTCGGCCCCATGACCCGTGCCACCCTGCTGCAGAACACCATCGATTCGGCGGAGCGCCACGACGCTTAATCCCTACTGCTGCAGTTCACCGTAGAGGCGGCTGTATAAGCCATCCACCTGCAGCAGCTCCTCGTGGCTGCCCTGCTCGATGATGTGGCCGCCATCGAAGACATAGGCGCGGTCCGCCTGCTTCACCGCGCTGAGGCGATGGGCGATGATGAGGGTGGTGCGCCCGGCGAGGAACTTCTGTAGCGCCCCGTGCAGCATGGCCTCGGTCTCGGCATCGAGGGCCGAGGTCGCCTCATCCAGTATCACCACTCGCGGATCGCTCAGCACCATACGGGCGATGGCAAGGCGCTGACGCTGACCGCCGGAGAGGCGCACCCCGTTACGGCCGATCAAGGTATCCAGCCCCTGCGGCAACGCCTCCACCACCTGTTTAAGCTGTGCCACCTCCAGCGCGTGCCACATCGCCTCCTCCTCCAGCTCCTCTCCCAGGGTGAGGTTGGCGCGCACCGTGTCGCTGAACAGGGCCGGCTGCTGCAACACCACCGCCACGTTTTCGCGCACCACATCGAGGCCGACACGGTCCACCGCTACGCCGTCGAACAGCACCTCACCGCTGTCCGGTGGATAGAGGCCGAGGATCAGCTGCACCAGGGTGGACTTGCCGCCGCCGCTCGCCCCCACCAGCGCCACCTTCTCACCGGGGCGGATATCGAGGTCGACCTTATTAAGAATCCACTCCCCCTCGTCGCGATAGCGAAAACTGACACCCTGCACACTGACGCCCACCGTCGGCTTGTGGCTGAAGGGGTTCTCCAAGTGTGGATAAGCCGGCTCTTCATTCAGTGACAGCAGGCGGTTGATACGTCCCAGCGCGGCGTTGGCGCTGTAGTAGGCGTATTGCAGGTTCAGGATCTCCTGCACCGGCGTCATCATGAACCAGAGGTAGCCGAACACCGCCATCATCTCGCCCACGCTGAGGTCGGAGAAGACCACCATCAACATGCCTATGGCGCGAAACCCCTCGAAACCGATGAGGAAGATGGTAAAGGAGAGGCGCGTCGCCGCATCACTCTTCCAGGAGTAGGCGGCGGAGTGGTCGCGAATGGCGCGCGCCTGCTCCGCCACCCGGCTAAGAAAGTGTGCCTCGCGGTTGGCGGCGCGGATCTGCTGTATCGCCTCCAGGGTCTCGCCCAGTGACTGCTGGAACAGCTCAAAGGCACTGTTCTCGCGCCGCTTCAGCTCCTTCACCCGCTTGCCGAAGGTGACGGTGAAGTAGATCACCAGCGGGTTCATAAAGAGGATGAAGAGCGCCAGCTGCCAGTGCATCCACAGCAGCACGCTACTGACACCGATGAGGCTGAGCAGCGCGATCAGGCTCTTGCTCAGGGAGTCGCCGATAAACTCGTCGATGGCATTGAGGTCGGTAACAAAATGGGAGGTGACGGTACCGCTACCCAGGGTTTCGTACTCCTTCATCGAGATACGCTGTAACCGCTGCAGCATCTCGCGGCGCATGGCGAAGGTGATCGACTTGGCGATACAGGTAAAGGAGCGGTTCTGCCACACGGTGAGTAGCAGGGCACTGAAGCGCAGCACCAGGGTCAGCACCAGGATGGCCAGGATATAGAGCACCGGGCCGTGCCACACCTCGGGAAACAGGGTGTTCATGGTTTCAACCAGGGTCGCCGGCTGACCCAGCAGCACCTCATCCACCAGCAGCGGCATCAGCAGCGGTAATGGCACCGACATCACGGTCGCCAGCAGGGCCACCACGTGGGCCTGTAGCAGCCTGCTCTTATGCTCCAGCGCCATGCGCCGCAGGCCGTGCCAGTCAAACACCATTATCGAACCACCCGCCTCATCGTTATCCGTTAATACAACGGCAGACGATGGCACGACACGATACGCATTGCAAACACAGGGAAATATATCGAAGTTGGGAAAAAAAATTCGGCAGTCCGTTGCCTGATAAGAGTAAAGGCATATCACTTGTGACATGCCATATTGGCACCACAGGGCCAATAGGGGGGAGGCAATGAGCCGTGGAGGGATTGCCTTACCTCCCGGCCAATGCTATAGAGAATTATGCGGAAGTTGCGGAAAAAGGAATATTGGGTCGATTACCCAGTTGCTCAGGGTTTACCCCATGGCACCCGCGCCATTAGCCTTCGTTCTGCGCCGCCTTAAGCAGCACGCACATACGCACCAGGTGGGAAAGTGAATCGGCCTTGAGCTTGTCCATCACACGGGCACGGTGCGCCTCCACCGTCTTCAGGCTCACACCCAGGGTGGAGCTAATTACCTTATTGGGGGCACCGTCCACAACCAGCTCCATCACCTCGCGCTCTCGTGGGGTGAGGGTGTCGAGGCGGGCTCGCCACTCGTCAAGTTGCGCCTCACTCTGGCGCTGTTGGCGATCCGACTCGATGGCGCGCTGTACACAGTCGAGCAGCAGCTGATCGTTAAACGGCTTCTCCACGAAGTCGAAGGCTCCCGCCTTGAGGGCGCGCACCGCCATCGGCACATCGGCGTGACCGGAGATAAAGATCACCGGCAGGCGGATCCCCCGCTCCTGCAACAGCCCCTGCAGCTCCAGTCCGCTCATACCCGGCATACGGATATCGAGCAGCAGACAGCCGGCACGCTCTACCGGCTCGGCCTGCAGAAAGCTGTCGGCCGAGTCGAAACTCTCGGTCTGCAGACCCACCGACTGCATGAGAAAGGAGAGGGAGTCCCTCACCGCCTCATCGTCATCTACGATAAATACTGTCGCCTCTTCACTCATCGCTCATTTCCTCGCCACGCAGGGGGAGGATGATAACAAAACATGTCCCCTCCTCCGAAGTGGCCTGCAGCTTCAGTTGGCCGTCGTGGGCCTCAATGATCCCCTTGCTGATGGAAAGCCCCAGCCCCATCCCCCGCTGCTTGGTGGTGACGAAGGGGGTAAAGAGACGCTCGCGCAGCTCGCTCTCTATGCCCTGACCGTTATCGGCCACCTCGACGATCAGCTCGCCGTTTTGTTGCCGTGCGGCGAGACGTAAACGGCGCTCCCCGGGGTTCTCCTGCATCGCCTCAATGGCGTTTCGCGTCAGGTTGAGCAGCACCTGCTCAAGCTGTATCGAGTGCGCCCAAACGGCCGGAAGGCCGGTGGCAATGTCGAGCTCCAGCTTCACCTGGGCCTTACGAAGTTCCGGCTGAATGAAGCGCAACAACGAGCGCAGCAGCACCTCCATATCGACCCACTCGCGCTCCGGCTTTTCCTTGCGCACGAAGCGGCGCAACTGGCGGATAATCTCACCGGCACGTTCGGCCTGCTTGGCCACCTGCTCCATGGCACTAACCAGCGGGTCATGCGGACTCTCGCCGCGGCTTTGCAACATGCGGATACAGCCGCGGGTGTAGTTACTGATCGCCGACAGGGGCTGATTGAGTTCATGGGCAATCCCCGAGGCCATCTCCCCCATGGTACTGAGACGCGTCACATGGGCCATCTCGGTCTGGTGCTGACGCGCCTCCTCCGCCGCGCGCTTACGCTCGGCAATGTTGCGAAACACCACCACCGCACCGGTCGTCTCGCCTCGGGTATCGCGGATGGGCGTACTGGAGTACTCCACCGGGATACTGCTGCCGTCCTTACACCAGAAGATATCGTCATCCACGTAGCGGGACTGGTTATCGCGAAAGGTGTGATAGACCGGGCACTCGCTACCGGGGAAGTGGCTGCCATCGGCATGGGTGTGGTGCAGAATCTTGTGCTGGTTCTTGCCGATCAGCTCTTCGGCACTCCAGCCGGTAAGCAGCTCCATCGCCTGATTGACGAAGGTGGCATTACCGTCGGTATCGACCCCGTAAATACCATCGGCCACCGAGTTGAGGATCAGCGTATGCTGGCGCTCCAGCTGCAACTTGGCGTCGTTCAGGGCGCGGTTAAGGCGCCAGATCCAGGTGGTCATGCCGCCGAAAAACAGCAGCAATAAGAGACCACCGAGGAACCATGCCCAGTAGCGCAGCAACACATCAAGCAGGGTGAAGCCTTCACGGTGCTGGTAGGGGGGCAGCATCAACTCACGCAACAGGTCGTGTACCGGCTGATAGTCGAGGGGAATGGTCCAGCCGGCATAGTTGCCGCTCAGCGCCGCCGGGTGATCCGCCGGCATTTCCGCCAGCGCGATGGAAACGCGGCTGGCCAGGCGGTTGCTGGTGTGCTGCACCTTGCTGAAGGGCCACTCGGGATAGAGGGCGGTACTGTGCACCAGCGGGAACTGGGCGTGCTCCTCCATCTGCTCATACTGGTTGATAATGCGAAACTCCCTGAGCTTGATGCGCCCCTCCTGCTCCATCCTCTCGAGGATGTCGGTACGCACCGTGCCGACGTCAACCAGGCCATTGCGTACCGCCATCACCACACTGTCGTGGGTGCCGCCGAAGCGGATATCCGCCAGGTCACGGTAGGGGTTAAGCCCTACCCGCTGCAGCTCACGCACCGCCATCATGAAGCCGCCCAGCGAGGTTTCGTCCACCGCCATCATGGTCTTGTCGCGCAGGTCCTCCAGGCGCTGCAGGTCGTAGCGCTCGGCACGGGCAAAGATCACCCCGCCGAAGAGGTTGTAGGCCTCCCCCTTCCACAGGTTCTTCATCGTGGCGATACGCGAGACGCGGTGGCGCACCTCCAGATTTACGTAAATCGCCGGATTGACCAGGATAAAATCCACCTTACCGTTACCCACCGCCGGGTCGACCTCGGAGAAGTCGAGCGGCACGATGGTGAAGTGGTAGTCGGGAAGCTGCTCGGTGAGATAATCGGCCGTCTTCGACCAGTGGGCGAGGGTCGCCTCATCACCGCGGTGACTGAGTACACCGATACTCACCGGTTTGGCGGCAAACAGCTGGGGGGCAAACAGCAGCAGCAACAGAAAGTGGAGGCGGCGCATCATAACAGGCGCCACCCCAGCCAGGCGGCCACGGCCAGGGTAGCGAACGCGCTAAACCACAAGCGCGGGGCCGAGACACGATAGGCCGGCTCCTCCTCAGACGCCTCGGCTCGGGGCTGCGAGCGAAGCTTCTCCCAGGCCTGATCGAGCACCGGTACCACCGCCTGCTCAACACTGCCCTCTGCCGCCAATTCATCAAGCAGTAGCAGGCGCCCGGGCCGCCCCTTGGGAAAACGGCAGTCACCGCTGAACAGGATACGCCCCTCTACCGGGATCCCCGGCAGCTGGTAACGCAATACCGACAGCAGCTCGTCGAGCTGATGCTGGGGGTTCACAAAGTGATAACTCCTGCCGCCGACCATCTGGGTCCAGCTATCGATATGGTCGCCGCCGAACAGGGCTCCTTCGCAGTGGCGCGGCAGCAGCAACAGCAGACCGTCCGGGCGCAGCAGCAGGTGCTCCAGCACGCGCTGGCCGCCCATGCCGTCCTCCAGCATCAGGTTATCGAGGCGCTGCAAACCGTATTGGCTGATGAGTTTTTCACGCCGCCGCCTGTGGTGGAGCTGGCGCAGCGGACGCCACCCCGACCACAGGGCCGCCGCCATCACTACCAGCGCCGTCCCCCAGGTGACCAGGCCTGCGTTCAACACGGCTGCCCCTAGTCGCGGCGCCAGCTGGTGCCGCCGGCACCATCTTCCAGCACGATGCCCATCTCCTTGAGCTCATCACGAATGCGGTCCGCCTCGGCCCAGTTCTTCTCCTGCTTGGCCTGTACCCGCGCCGCCACCATGGCATCGATGGCCGCATCATCGGGGCCGTCGGAGCCGACAGTGCCCCCCTTGAGGAAGGCCTCCGGGTCGCGTTGCAGCAGCCCCAGCAGGCTGGCCAGGGACTTGAGCTCGGCAGCGACGCCGGAGGCCTCCTCGCCCGCCGCCTTGAGGCGGTTGAGCTCACGCGCCAGCTCGAACAGTACCGCCAGAGCCTCGGCGGAGTTGAAGTCCTCGTCCATTACCTTATAGAAGCGCTCGCTGTGCTCGGTCTCGACAAGCTCAGCCACCGCTACATCACGCAGTGCGGTATAGAGGGTGGTCAGAGCGTTCTTGGCGTTCTCCAGGTGGGCATCGGAGTAGTTGAGCGGGCTGCGGTAGTGGGAGCTGAGGATGAAGTAGCGAATCACCTCGGCGTCGTACTTCTTCAATACCTCGCGGATGGTGAAGAAGTTGCCCAGCGACTTGGACATCTTTTCGTTGTCCACACGGACAAAACCGTTGTGCAGCCAGTAGTTGACGAACTGGCAACCACAGGCCCCCTCGGACTGGGCGATCTCGTTCTCGTGGTGGGGGAACTGCAGGTCCAGGCCGCCGCCGTGGATGTCGAAGTGGTTGCCCAGGGCGTGGGTGGACATGGCCGAGCACTCGATGTGCCAGCCGGGACGACCGTTGCCCCAGGGCGACTCCCAGTAGGGCTCGCCCGGCTTGGCCGCCTTCCACAATACGAAGTCGAGTGGGTCATCCTTATGCTCATCGACCGCAACACGCTCACCGGCACGCAGATCATCCGGGTTTTTACCGGAGAGCTTACCGTAGCCCTCGAATCTGGAGACGTCGTAGTAGACATCACCGTTGTCTGCCGCATAGGCATAACCGTTGGCGATAAGCTTTTCGATCATCGCCAGGATCTCGTCCATGTGCAGGGTGGCGCGCGGCTCGTCGTCGGGGCGCGCCACCCCCATCAGGTCGGCATCCTCGTGCATCGCCGCGATGAAACGGTCGGTCAAGGCGTTGAAGTCCTCACCATTCTCATTAGCGCGGGCAATAATCTTGTCGTCGATATCGGTGATGTTGCGGATGTAGGTGACCGCCTTATCGCCGTAGATACGGCGCAGGTAACGCTGGATTACATCGAACACCACCAGCACCCGGGCATGTCCGATATGGCAGTAGTCGTAAACCGTCATGCCGCAGACATACATGCGCACGTTGGCCGGGTCGATAGGCTCAAAGGGCTCAAGCTGCTTGGTGAGGTTGTTATGGACCTTGAGTTGGTGCTGGTACGCCATCGTTTTACTATCCGTCACATCATCGTTAAAGAACGGGGCATGTTAGCCGAAAGCGCGGGACACGAGAAGGGTCATCACTTATCCCGCATGCGCCTCTCCAGACCCTCGAGGCGGCTCTCAATCCGCTTCAACCTGCTGCCAATTTTGTCGCCCACCGAATCAATGAGCGATGGCAGATCCACGTCGTGGTATTGCGCCCTGCTGACTTTACGCTCGATATCGTGCTCTACCCGGCTTACCTCGTCCTCCTTGCGCTCAAGCTCCGCCAGACGATCCTCCAGCCGTGCCAGGGTCTTACTCATCCGCCCCATCGTACTGCGAAGGTCCACATCCTCCTGTTCCAGTTTGGAGACGTCGCGCTCAAGGTCCTCCTCCACCCGGGTAACATCACGGCCGATGAAGTAGGAGGAGAAGCTGGCGGTCATCAGCGCGAACAGGGCAACCCCGAGGAGGATCAGCAGGGAACCAAACAATTTTCCCGCCGGCGTGTGAGGCACGATGTCGCCATAGCCCACGGTGGTTACGGTGACCCAGGCCCACCAGATGCCGTCCCAGGGCGAGACCACGTCCGGTTCGATCGCCGCCATCATCAAGCCCGAGAGGATTATTACCACCGCAGCCGCCCCCAGGGCGACACCAATACTGTTATGCCGCAGCAGCGCCCGCACCGTAGCCGAAAAGCGCAGGAACAGGCTGAGTAGTAGCAACAGACGCAGATTGCGCAGCACCCCGGCCAGCGGCGTGACGTTCCAGACCAGCGGCAGACCGCCGATGATGATCACCAGGTTCATCCAGTTGCTGCGCAGGTAGCTGCGGGGCTGGCTCGCCACCGAGGCGATCACCGAAGTCTCCACCACGAACAGCAGCCACACCAGCCAATCGGCGACGCGTCCCAACAGCGGCGAGATCATCCCCTTCTGCTCCAGGTACCACTGCAGCGGGATCCAGAGAGCGAGGAGTAGCATCGGTACCTCAAAGCGCCCCCCCCACGCCCTGGCCCTGGCATTTTCCCCCTCATCAACACCACCAATCCCTACCAGCCGCTGTATCCTGCTGCTTTTCATTCATCTATCCGTTGCCGATTCACTCCTCATAAAAATAGCGTGTCACTCGTCACCGCGCACCCCCTCCCTTTCCCCGGAAGGGCGGAGCCGATATGATGGCCGCTTTTCACCGCGAAGGAGCCACCATGAAATCACTGCTCTCCTCCCTTGCCGCCCTGCTTCTGCTGTTGCTGGCGGCGCAGACCAGCGCCGACGAGGTTAACCCCCGCGTGCTGATGCAGACCAGCAAGGGCGATATCGTTATCGAACTCTATCCGCAAAAGGCCCCCAAATCCGTGGCCAACTTCCTGCAGTATGTGGATGATGGCTTCTACAACGAGACTATCTTCCATCGCGTGATCGACGGCTTCATGATCCAGGGCGGCGGCTTCACCCCCGAGATGGAGAAAAAACCGACCCGCGCGCCCATCCCCAACGAGGCGGACAACATGCTGCGCAACAAGGTCGGCACCATCGCCATGGCACGTACCGGCAACCCTCACTCGGCCACCGCCCAGTTCTTTATCAACGTCGCCAACAACAGCAGCCTCGATTTCCGTGAAAAGACCCCTCGCGCCTGGGGCTATGCCGTGTTTGGCCGCGTGGTCAAGGGGATGGACGTGGTCAAGGCGATAAAGGGCGTTGCCACCGGCAGCCGCGGCCCCTACCGCGATGTGCCGAAACAGCCCATCCTGATCCGCAAGGCATCACGACTGAATTCCAACGCTGAATAATTTAGGAGCGAAACCATGATTAAGATGACCACCAACTACGGCACCATCAGCATTGAGGTGGACCACGACAACGCGCCGGTCACCGCTGCGAACTTCGAGCAATACGTCAAGGACGGCTTCTACGACGGCACCATCTTCCACCGCGTTATCGACGGCTTCATGATCCAGGGCGGCGGCATGACCCCCGGCATGGTAGAGAAGCAGGGCCGTGACCCGATCAAGAACGAGGCCGATAACGGCCTGAAGAACGAGCGCGGCTCCCTCGCCATGGCCCGTACCATGGACCCCCACTCCGCCTCCTCCCAGTTCTTCATTAACGTAAAGGACAACGGCTTCCTCGACTACCCGGGACAGGACGGCTGGGGCTACTGCGTCTTCGGTCGCGTGGTCGAGGGCATGGACGTGGTCGACAAGATCAAGGGCGTACAGACCGGCAACAGCGGTTTCCACCAGGATGTGCCGGTAGAGGACGTGGTGATCGAGAGCGCGGTCATCGAAGAGGATGCCTAAACAGGCATGAGCACCCTCTTTATCTCAGACCTCCATCTGAGCGCGGAGCGGCCTGCCATCGGCGGGCTGTTCCTCAAGTTTCTTAGCGAACAGGCCAGTAGGGCCGAGGCCCTCTACATCCTCGGCGACCTGTTCGAGGCCTGGCTGGGCGACGATGTCATCCCGCCCGAGGTCGAGGCCATACTCGCTGCCATGCGCAAAATAAGCGATGGCGGCACACCTATCTATATCATGCACGGCAACCGTGACTTCCTGCTGGGCGAGCGCTTTGCCGAGCGGTGTGGTGCCACCCTGCTAAAAGACCCCTCGGTGATCGACCTCTACGGCACCCCGACCCTGCTGATGCACGGCGACCTGCTCTGCACCGACGACCTCCCCTACCAGGAGATGCGTAAGATGCTGCGCGCCCCCGAGTGGATCGCCGATTTCCTCGCCAAGACGCCGCAGCAGCGCATCGCCTTTGCCCAATCGCTACGCCAGCGTAGCCAGCAGGAGACCGGTGAGAAGGATGAGGCGATCATGGATGTGAATACCGAGACGCTAAACGAGTACGTGGCGCGCCACGCGGTACGACAGTTGATCCACGGCCACACCCATCGCCCCGCCACCCATCATGACGCCGGGGTCACCCGTTATGTGCTGGGTGACTGGTATGAACACGGTAGCGTGCTACGCTGTGACGAAAACAGCTGCCAACTGGAAACACTGTAGCGGCACAGCCACCCCGACAGGCAAAGCGATAACATGCCAAGGATCTCCATCACCCTGCTAATGCTACTTCTGCTCTTCGGCTGCAGCCAGCCGCAGAACGAGTTGCAGCGGGTGATGAAGCAAAAAGAGCTGGTGGTGCTCACCCGCAATGCCGCCTCCACCTTCTACGAGGGGCCGCAAGGACCACTGGGCATGGAGTACGACCTGGCACGCGGCTTCGCCGATAAGCTCGGTGTGGAGCTGCGCATGGTGGTGGCGGACAACGTCGGTGAGGTGCTCAGCCGCCTGGCCGAGGGCGAGGCCGACTTCGCCGCCGCGGGGCTCACCGTTACCGAGCCGCGCAAACTGTGGGCACGCTTTACCCCGCCCTACCAGCAGATCACCCAACAGCTGGTCTACCGCACCGGCACAAAAAAACCGAAAAACCTCGACCAGCTCGACGGTATTCTGGAGATTGTCGCTGACAGCAGTCACGAGGAGCAGCTGCACAAACTACACGCCGAATACCATGAACTCAGCTGGCTGGAGAACGACGAGGCGGAGAGCGAGGAGCTGCTCAATATGGTGTGGGAACGGCTTATCGATTACACCGTGGCCGACTCCAACGAGGTGCTGATGAACCAGCGCTACATGCCGGAACTGCGCGTCGCCTTCGACCTCAGCGAGCCCGAACCCCTCGCCTGGGCATTTCCCAAGTTCAAGGACGAGTCGATCTACCGGGCCGCCAGTGACTACATCAACGAGCTGCGCAAGAGCGGCGAACTGGCCCAGCTGATCGAGCGTTATTACGGTCACCTGGACCGCTTCGATTACGTCGGTACTCGCACCTTCCAGCAGCACATTAAACTGCGCCTGCCCGAGTTTCGCCCCCTGTTCGAATATGCGGCCGATGAGTTCGGCATCGACTGGGTACTGCTCGCCGCCACCGCCTACCAGGAGTCACACTGGGACCCTGATGCGGTCTCCCCTACCGGGGTACGCGGCATCATGATGCTGACCAAGACCACCGCCGGCGAGGTCGGCGTCACCAGTCGCACCGATCCGGTAGAGAGCATTCGCGGCGGCGCACTCTACTTGAGCAGGCTGATGGAGCGGCTACCCGAGCGTATCCCCGAGCCGGATCGCAGCTGGCTGGCACTGGCCGCCTACAACATCGGCTTCGGCCACCTGGAGGATGCGCGCAGGATTACCCAGAGTCGCGGTGGCGACCCCGACAGCTGGAAGGATGTAAAACAGAACCTGCCGCTGCTGCGTAAGCGCAAGTGGTACAAAAAGACAAAATACGGCTATGCCCGTGGCGGTGAGGCGTGGCGCTACGTGGAGAACATCCGCAGCTACTACGCCATCCTCAGCTGGCAGCTGGAGAAGGAGAAGCCCAGCTTTACCCCGCCCCCCAGGGCGATCGAGATCGACAGCCCGGCGCTGTAGAGCGACTATTCGGCCAGCAGCTCCTTTTCCATCGAGAGGTAGACCTGATAGGCATTCCTGCGATGGGCTGCAGCGAAGGCGGGCAGCTTCTCAAACTCAGACCAATCGGTACTGCTGTAGGCCTCATCGAAGGGGATCAGCTCCTCCACCGCCGCCCCCATCGTCTCCCGCAGGTAGGTGAGATAACGATGAGTAAGACCGATCGCCCTGACCGGCGCCTGCTGATAGCGGCCATGACCGGAGACCAGGGCGGCCAGGTCGTCACTGCTCATCTCATCGAGCACCTTGAGCCACAACCGGGTATTGGCACTGCCGAGAAACGGCACCCGCCCCTCGAATATCACATCGCCCGAGTAGAGCACCCTGTCATTCACCACATAAACGGTCATGTCGGCATCGGAGTGGGCATCGCCGATCACCGTCATGCGGAACTTTACCCCACCGACCACAAGCTCTAGCGCCGCATCTACATAGCGGTCCGGCTGGACCAGGTGGGTGTCATCGTTTACCCAGGGGTCGAGAGAGAAGCGCCGCTCCTCCAGCCGCTGCTGTGCCGCCTCTGATTGCAGGTACTTCTCCGCCCCGGAGGGCGCAATGATCTCCGCCCCCAGTTGCTTGAAATACTGCAGACCGAAAACGTGGTCGGCGTGGTAGTGGGTCACCAACACCTTCACCACCGGCTTGTCGGTAATCTTGCGGATCTGCTGCATCAGCAACTGTGCCAGGGAGGGACTTCCCAGGGCATCGATCACCACCACCCCCTCCTCGGTGATGATCACCCCGGCATTGGAGATAAAGCCCTCGTTCTCGAATGCCGCCCCGGCCATCCCCTGAACGTAGTAACTGTGCTCGGCCACCTGTACCAGCTCCATCGCCACCGTGGAGGGTGGGTAATCGGCAGCGGCGGCCACATTGCTAAGCGTGAGCAAAAGGAGAGGATATAGGGTACGTAGCCAAGGCATTGTCATTGCTCCAGAAAACCATCTGGCCATCAGCATAGCGGTAGTGAGGGGAGTGGAATAGTCGGGTATTCCCTATCACTCGCTCCGCGGTGCTATTACGTTACTATTAGTGTAAGATTGCCGACCCTGTTAAATACTCGTCATAGCATCACACCGCTCCCTCATCGATGGATGTACGCCCCCAAACACTCAGAGAGCCCACCTCGGCTCTTCGTCAGAAGGTAGCCCGCTACCTGCTGCTGGTTCTACTACTGGCAGTGGGGACAAGCCCTGTCGTCGCCGCCACGCTGAACCTGAGCGATGAGGAGAAGGCGTGGTTGGCGCAGCACCCGGAAATACGGCTGGGCATCGACCCCGACTGGGCTCCCTTCGAGTACCGGGACGAACAGGGCGTCTACAGCGGCATGGCCTCCGACTACATCCGCCTGCTCTCCGAACGCCTCGGGGTAAAGCTTGTGGCCAAAAGCGGACTAAGCTGGTCCGAGGTCATCGAGCAAGCCCAGCAGCGACAGCTGGACATCCTGCCAGCGGTGATGAAGAGCCCGCAACGCGCCGAATACCTCAACTTCACCGCCCCCTACCTCGACTTTCCCATGGTCATCATCACCCGCTCGGGCGACAGCTTCGTCGCCAGCCTCGACGACCTGGTCGGCCGGCGAGTGGCGGTTGTTCGCGGCTACGTCACCCAGGACATTCTGGAGAACAACCATCCCGAGCTCTCGCTGGAGCTGGTAGCGAACAACGGCGAGGGGCTGCAGGCGGTGGCGCTCGGCGAAGTAGATGCCTATGTGGGCAACCTGGCAGCGATAAGCTATGCCATCGAACGTAGGGGCCTGACCAACCTGCGGGTGGCTGCCCCCACCCCCTACTCCTTCCCCCTCGGCATGGGGGTGCGCAACGACTGGCCTGAGCTAATTACTATTCTCGACAAGGCGATCGCCTCCATCGAGCCGGAGATCGCCCGCTCCATCCGCGGCCACTGGATGAGCGTGGAGGTCAAACAGGGTATCGACCCCGTCGCCCTCACCAAGACCCTTGCCCCGATAGTCATTGCCGTCGCCCTGGTACTGATTGTGGTGATCCGCACCAACCGGCGCCTGCGTAGCGAGGTCAATGAGCGCATGCGAGTGGCGGAGGAGCTGCGCCTCAACGAGGAGCGTCTGAACCTCGCCATGTCGGTCACCAACGACGGCCTGTTCGACTGGGATATGGCGAAAAACGAGGTCTACTACAGCCCGCGCTATTACACCATGGCAGGCTACCTGCCGAACGAGTTTCCCGGCACCTTTGAGGAGTGGAGCAAGCGGGTACATAAAGAGGACTTCCCTGTGGTGGAGCAGGCACTACAGACCTACCTCGCCGGAGAGCGCGAAGAGGTTGACGTACTGTTCCGTTTTTTGCGCAAGGATGGCGGCTGGATGTGGATCCGTGGCCGCAGCAAGGTGGTGGAGCGTAGCGACTCAGGCCAGCCGTTACGTCTCGTCGGCACCCACACCGACTACACGCTGCAGAAGAGTGCCGAGCAGAAGCTGCAGCTTGCCGCCAGTGTCTTCAACCACGCGCGCGAAGGGATCGTAATCACCGACACTGAGGGCACCATCGTCGAGGTCAACGACGCCTTTGTCGAAATCACCGGCTATGAGCGCGAAGAGGTGCTGGGCAACAACCCGAGCATGCTCAAATCGGGCCGTCAGGGGCCGGAATTCTACGCCACCATGTGGCACGACCTGATAGAGAAGGGCTACTGGAGCGGCGAGGTATGGAACCGCCGGAAAAGTGGCGAGGTGTATGCCGAGATGCTCACAATCAGCGCGGTCTACAACAGCAAGGGCGAGATGCAGAACTACGCGGCCATCTTTACCGATATCACCTCGCAGAAAAAGCATCAGCAACAGCTGGAGCACATCGCCCATTACGACGTACTGACCGGCCTGCCCAACCGCGTGCTGCTAGCCGACCGCATGCAGCAGTCGCTGGCACGGGCGAAGCGCCAGGGACAACAGTTGGTGGTCGCCTTCATCGACCTGGACGGTTTTAAGGAGGTTAACGACCTCCATGGTCACGATGCAGGCGACCAGCTGCTCATCAACCTCGCCCGGCGTATGTGGACGGTACTACGCGAGGAGGACACCATCGCCCGTCTCGGCGGCGACGAGTTTGTCGCGGTACTCACCGATCTAAACGATATTCAGGAGAGCATACCGCTGCTCAAGCGCCTGCTCACCACCATTGCCCAACCGGTACAGAGCGGTCAGCTGGAGCTGCGCGTCACCGGCAGCATCGGCGTCAGTTTCTACCCCCAGGCCGACGAGATGGACAGCGAGCAGCTGCTGCGTCAGGCCGACCAGGCGATGTACCAGGCCAAGCTGGCGGGCAAGAACCACTTCCATATTTTCGACACCGAACACGACCGCAATGTACGCGGCTATCATGCCAGTCTGGAGCGTATTCGGACTGCCGTCGCTGAGCAGGAGTTCGTCCTCTACTACCAGCCCAAGGTCAACATGCGCAGTGGTGAGGTGATCGGTGTCGAGGCACTCATCCGCTGGCAACACCCGGAGCGCGGGCTGGTACCACCGATGGTGTTCCTGCCAGTGGTCGAAGACCATCCACTGGGCGTGGAACTCGGTGAGTGGGTAATCGATACCGCACTGTCACAACTCAACCTGTGGCAGCAGGCGGGACTCCAGCTCTCGCTCAGCATCAACATCAGCGCCAACCACATCCAGCAGGAGAACTTTACCGAGCGCCTGTATGCACTGCTGACGGCCTACCCCGATCTCGATACCCGCATGCTTGAACTGGAGGTCCTGGAGACCAGTGCACTGGAAGACATCGACCACATCAGCCACGTGATGCAGGAGCTGTCACGGATGGGGATCCACTTCTCCCTCGACGATTTCGGTACCGGCTACTCCTCACTCACCTACCTTAAGCGCCTCCCTGCCGCCCTGTTGAAGATAGACCAGAGCTTCGTGCGTGACATGCTCGTCGACCCGGATGACCTCGCCATCGTAGAGAGTGTGCTGGGACTGGCGGAGACCTTCAATCGCCAGGTCATCGCAGAGGGGGTGGAGACGGTAGAGCACGGCGAGCTGTTGCTGCTGCTCGGTTGTGAACTGGCACAGGGCTACGGTATCGCCAAACCGATGCCCGCCGACGAGGTAGAGGGCTGGGCGGCCGAGTGGCAGACCGAACCGCGCTGGAAAGGGCTGAGTGCGAGGAGTCGCGATGACCTTCCGCTGCTGTTCGCCGGTGTCGAGCACCGCGCCTGGATCAAACATGCCGAGCAATACCTGCGCGGCGAGCGCCACGATGTGCCGCAGGTCGAGCACACCAAGTGTCGTTTCGGCAAGTGGCTACATAGCGAGGGAGAGGCCCGCTACGGCAGCGAGGCCGCCTACCATGCGATTATTCAGCTCCACCACCAGGTACATGAACTGGTGGTGGAGCTGCTGGCCCTGCACTCCTCAGGTCGTAGCGCCGAAGCGGTCGAGCGACTCGATGAGCTGAACCTACTACGCGACACACTATTCGGCAAACTGCTGCAGCTAATGCAGGAGAGCCCCTGCTAAACGGAGAGCGGTTAGCGTCGCGAGCGGAAAAACTCGCGCAACAGGCTCGCACTCTCATCGGCCAGCACCCCCCCCTCCACCTCGCAGCGGTGGTTTAGCTCGTTGCTCTGTAGCAGGTTGTAGACCGAACCGGCGGCACCGGTGCGCGGATCGCTGGCGGCGAACACCACCCGCCCAACCCGTGCATGGACGATGGCCCCGGCACACATGGGGCAGGGCTCCAGGGTCACATAGAGGGTGGTACCGGGCAGGCGGTAGTTATTGAGCGCCTTTCCGGCGGCCCGTAGCGCCTGGATCTCCGCATGGGCGGTCGGGTCGTGGTGGGAGATGGGTCGATTCCACCCCTCGGCGACAAGCTCGCCCTCTTTGACGACAAGCGCTCCCACCGGCACCTCGCCCTCGCGTGCAGCCAGCGTCGCCAGCTCCATGGCACGGCGCATCCAGTGGATATCGGGGGATTCAAGTTCAATGCTCATCGCGCTATTGAATCACAGGCGGCAAGAATTGAGTATATAAGTTTATTTGAATATTCCAGATATTGCCCCTATATCCGTGCTACAATTAACAAGATCACGATATCCAAAAAGCGGACTGTAAGCCACTGGGCCACCCACCCCAGACAGAACAGCCTGCCATGGCTGTCTCCACCCCCCGGTTTTCAGGAACACTTCATGTCCTCAGATACACCCGCAGTCCCCGCATTTAGCGAACTGGGCCTTGGCGCCCCTATTCTCAAGGCCCTCGACGAGATCGGCTACGAGTCCCCCTCGCCAATCCAGGCCGAGACCATTCCCCACCTGCTGGAGGGGCGAGACGTACTCGGCCAGGCACAGACCGGCACCGGCAAGACAGCCGCCTTCGCCCTGCCGCTGCTGTCACGCATCGACCTTAGCCGCAACGAGCCACAGCTGCTGGTGCTCGCTCCCACCCGCGAGCTGGCGATCCAGGTGGCCGAGGCGTTCCAAAAGTACGCCCACCACATGGAGGGGCTGCACGTCATGCCCATCTATGGCGGCCAGGACTACCGCACCCAGATTAAGCAACTCAAGCGCGGCGTCCACGTGGTGGTTGGCACCCCGGGCCGCGTGATGGACCACATGCGCCGCGGCACCCTTAAGCTCGACGGCCTCAGCGCCCTGGTGCTGGACGAGGCCGACGAGATGCTGCGCATGGGCTTTATCGACGATGTGGAGTGGGTCCTCAGCGAGACCCCGCCTGAGCGGCAGATCGCGCTGTTCTCCGCCACCATGCCCGAAGAGATCCGCCGCATCACCACCAACTACCTCAACGACCCGGCGGTAGTGACGATTAAAGTCAAAACCACCACCGCCGAGACCATCCGCCAGCGCTACTGGTTCGTCAGCGGCCTGCACAAGCTCGATGCGCTGACCCGCATCCTCGAGGCCGAGGAGTTCGACGGCATCATCATCTTCGTGCGCACCAAGGTCGCCACCGAGGAGCTGGCGGAGAAGCTGCAGGCGCGCGGCCACGCCGCCGCCGCACTTAATGGCGATATCCCACAGCCGATGCGCGAGAAGATTGTCGATGCCCTGAAGGCGGAGAAGATCGACATCATCGTCGCCACCGATGTCGTCGCCCGCGGCCTCGACGTGCCTCGCATCAGCCACGTCATCAACTACGACGTACCGCACGACACCGAATCCTACGTCCACCGCATCGGCCGTACCGGCCGTGCCGGACGCAAGGGCGACGCTATCCTGTTTATCGCACCGCGCGAGAAACGCATGCTGTTTGCCATCGAAAAGGCCACCCGCCAGAAGATTGAGGAGATGCAGCTGCCCACCACCGAGGTGATCAACGACAAGCGCATCGCCACCTTCAAGCAGCGCATCAGCGACACCCTCGCCGCCGAAGACGGCCTGGAGTTCTACCAGCAGCTGGTGGAGCAGTACGAGCAGGAGCACAACGTCCCCGCCATTGAGGTGGCCGCCGCGCTGGCCAAGCTGCTGCAGGGCGACACCCCTATGCTGCTAAAGGACAAGCCGCAACGCGAGCACAAGCCGCGTGAGGAACGCTTCAACAAGGAGCGCGACGAGTTCAAGCGCAAGCCGCGTAGCGACGCCCGTAGTGATGAAGGCATGGAGACCTACCGTGTCGAAGTGGGACGCAACCACAACGTACAGCCCGGCAACATCGTCGGCGCCATCGCCAACGAGGCGGGCATCGAAAGCCGCTACATCGGCCGCATCAAGATCTACGATGACTACAGCCTGATCGACCTGCCCGAGGGCATGCCCAAGGAGACCTTCTTCGCGATAAAGGGCCTCTGGGTCGCGGGCCAGAAGCTCAACATCTCCAAACTGCATGGCGGCGGTGGAGAGAAGAAAGGCTTTAAGCGTAAAGGGCCGCCCAAGGGCAAGTTCAAAGACAAAGGAAACGGGCCGAAGAAGGAAAAGAAGAAACACCGCAAGGGTGGCAAGCCCAATTCGATGTAGGATTCGATAAGCATGTAGGGTGCGGTTCCTTCTTTACCGCATCCTACAAACTAACTCCGCTCAATAGAAAACGCGATCACCTCATCCAGCGAAGTCGCCCCCACCGCCAACATCACCAACCGATCCACCCCTAACGCCACTCCGGCGCAGTCAGGAAAGCCCGCCTCCAGTGCCGCAAGCAGGCGCTCGTCCATCGGCGGCACCTCCCTCCCCTGTCTGGCCCGCTCAGCCTGCTCCAGTTCGAAACGTCTACGCTGCTCTTTACTGTCACCCAGTTCGTGAAAGCCGTTGGCGAGTTCTACCCCTTTGAAATAGAGTTCGAAGCGTTCGGCGGTTTGCGGGTCATGGGGGTTGAGTTGGGCCAGGGCCGCCTGGGAGGCTGGGTAGTCGGTGAGGAAGCAGAGACGGTCTTTGCCCAGCCTCGGCTCGACGCTGTGGCTGAGGATAAGGTCGAGCCAGCTGTCGCGCTCATCACCTAGCTCGATCTCACCCACCATCGCGATGGCCGCATCGCGCAACTCGTCGAGAGAAGCTACCAGTGGGTCGATGTTGGCGTGCTGCAGGAAGGCGTCGCGGTAACTGATGCGTTCCGCCTCTCCCCCCAGCCCGAGGATGGGCGCTACCAACGCCTCCACCTCATCCATCAACTGGTGGTGGTCGAGGCCGGGACGGTACCACTCCAGCAGGGTGAACTCGGGGTTGTGGCGCCGCCCCGCCTCGCCCTGGCGGAAGACCTTGCAGAGTTGGTAGATCGGCCCGCTGCCGGCGGCGAGCAGCCGCTTCATCGGGAATTCGGGGGAGGTGTGGAGGTAGAGTGGCAGGCCGTCCGCATGGCCGGGGCCGATGTAGCGGGTGGCCAGGCTGTCGATGGCTGGATCGGTGAGGGCAGCGGCGGAGAGTGAGGGGGTCTCCACCTCCATCACCGCGCGCTCAGCGAAAAAGGCCCGTATCCCCTGCAGGATACGGGCCCTCTCTTTGAGTCGCTCCAGCGACGCGCCTGGACGCCAGTCGCCGCTCAAGGTTTAGTCCTTGGCGCGGGAGATGTATTCGCCGGTGCGGGTATCGACCTTAAGCTGGTCGCCGACATCGATGAACAGCGGTACGTTGACCACGGCACCGGTCTCGCAGACCGCAGGCTTGGTGCCGCCGGTAGCGGTATCGCCGCGCACGCCCGGATCGGTCTCGGTCACGGTCAGTACCACGTGGTTGGGCGGGGTGACGCTGATCGGCACACCATTCCACAGGGTGATCACACAGGTATCCTGCTCCTTCAGCCATTTGGCCTCATCACCCACCGCGGCGGCATCGGCAGAGACCTGCTCGAAGGTCTCGGGATGCATGAAGTGCCACGCCTCGCCATCGTTGTAGAGATACTGCATATCGGTGTCCATGACATCGGCACCCTCTACACTTTCGCCCGATTTGAAGGTACGCTCCACCACACGACCGGTCTTGAGGTTGCGCACCTTAACGCGGTTGAAGGCCTGCCCCTTGCCGGGCTTTACCAGCTCGTTCTCAACGATGCTGTGAGGGGCGCCGTCGAGCATCAGCTTGAGACCGCGCTTGAATTCATTGGTGCTGTAGTTAGCCATGGTATTTTCCCGAAACTCTCTAAATTGAAATCTGTTAATGCAAAGTCCGCCTATTCTACCCCGAAGTTCCGATTGGAAAAACGCCTTATCCACCGCAGTGCGTGATCCGGCGGAGTTGCTGGCGCTGCTTGAGCTGCCGCGCGAGCTGCTGGACGATGCCCGTAAGGCCGCAGAGGCCTTTCCGCTGCGTGTCCCACGTGGCTACCTCTCGCGCATCGAGAAGGGCAACATCAATGACCCGCTGCTGCGCCAGGTGCTGCCACTGGGCGAGGAGATGCGTCAGGTAGAGGGCTTCAGCGCCGACCCGGTGGGCGATGGCGACGCCGCCGCCCTGCCCGGCCTGCTGCACAAATACCATGGACGAGTGCTGCTCACCCTCACCGGCGGCTGTGCCATTCACTGCCGTTACTGCTTTCGCCGCCACTTCCCCTACGGCGAGGAGAACCCGGGGCGCGATAACTGGCAGGGGGTGGTCGACTACCTGCAGGCCAACCCGGAGGTGGAGGAGCTGGTCCTCAGCGGCGGCGACCCACTGCTACTCGATACGCCGCAACTGCAGCGCCTTAGCGACAAGCTGGGCGGGCTACCCCAACTCAAGCGACTGCGCATCCACTCCCGCCTCCCCATCGTCCTGCCCGAGCGCATCGATGAGGCGCTCACCGCCTGGTTGAGCGCCCTCCCCTGGCAGAAGGTGGTGGTCACCCATGCCAACCACCCCCGGGAGCTTGGCGAGGAGCCGCGTGAGGCCCTGCACAAACTCAGGCTGGCCGGGGCGACCCTACTCAACCAGAGCGTACTGCTGCGCGGGGTCAACGACGATGCCGATGCCCTCAGCGGGCTGAGCGAGGCGCTGTTCAGCCAGGGGGTACTCCCCTACTACCTGCACCAGCTCGATCGGGTCAGCGGCAGCGCCCACTTCGAGGTGGAGGAGGAGCGCGCCCGGGAGCTGCATCAGGCGCTTCTGCTCAGGCTGCCCGGCTACCTGGTCCCCAAATTGGTGCGTGAACAGCGCGGTGAGTTGAGCAAGCGGCCGTTATAACTCATTGAAATTCAGTGCCCCTATAGTCAGTAGACATAATCTATAATCCACCCAACTCTGCTACTTTATTGGTAACAGTGTCTTAACAAATGAATGACTTCGGGATACCTCCATGGCAATGGGCGCAGGCGAAATAAAACTCACCACCACCGAACGCAGTGACCCCACAAACCGCTCCTTCAATACCCGCGCCAGTGCCGTAGAGCGCTGGGTAGAAGAGCTGCCGAGTGGGAACGTCGGCGCCATGTCCAAGGAGGTCTACAACGTCCTGCGTGAGGTCAACCGCCTGAATATCGGCTGGCGTGACCGCCGCCGCTTCCTGGAACTGCTGCGCCCACCCGTGACCTACCTGCAGGAGCAGCTGCAGCGACGCTATATCGGCATTCCCCTGCCCACCCCACCCAAGGTCACCGCCATCATCAACCTCTCCCAGACCTTCGCCAACGAGATGGCGCTGGGTTATAAAATCGCCATCGAGGAGATGCTGCACGGCAGCCTTATCAAACGTGACAGCGGCGCCCTTACCGAGCTGATTCACCGTGCCGTTCACTACCTCAACAGCACCCTGCTGACCAATTACCGCAGTTACGCCCCACACCAGGAGAACAGCTGGTTCGAACTGCATCAGCTCTACCTCTATGCCGAGCACAAGGATATCCATACCACCCTGGTGGAAGACCGGGAGAACCATCTGCTCCCCACCTCCAGCATCGCACGCCAGTACAAACAGATCCTGTTGCTGGCGCTCGCCTCCCCCTACCGGATGCACCAAAAGGAGGTCTACGCCGTCTACAAGGCGCTCTCCACCTGGGCGGGGCAGGCGCAAATCATCCCCTATGACGACCCCAGCGCGGGCGAGGCACTGTTCGTAGTACACATGGACAGCGACGATGAACCCGACTTTCACGCCTTCAACCACCGCGACTGTAATAACGAGTTCTGCCGCCTCATCGATACCAGCCGGCTTAGCGAGCAGCTGCACGAGCTGCTTGGCGACAAGGGCGAGCGGATGAAGAAGATGGGGATCACCTCGGAGCTGCTCTACCGCCTGCTGCGCGCCTGGGGCAGCATCCCGAAACGGCGCTTCGGTCGTAGCGATCACCACGAAACCATTGAGGTAGTGGTGGGCCTGAGTACCGTGCACCGCGCCATCGCCGAGAAGCGCGGCCACAGCAACCAGCTGTCAGACAAGTCGCAGTACGAAAGCAAGGTGGTGGTCAGCTTCAGTCAGCTTAGCGAACACGACATCTGGAACATCTACGGCCAGACGGTAGAGGAGTACCAGCAGTACCAGAACTACATTCAGTCCCTGCGTGCCGAGGAGGAGAAGGAGGAGCTTCCGCCCATCCACTACCACCACTGGCAGGTCTGCAACGAAAGCGCCGGGGGCTTCCGCCTCAGTCTGCCGATGAGTGACAGTGCGCAACTACAGGTGGGTGAGCTGCTGGGGCTACGCCAATGTCACGACGATGCGGTGTGTCAGCTCGGTGTGGTGCGCTGGATGATTCAAACCCCCGACGAAAAGCTGGAACTGGGGGTACAGGTGATCTCACCCGAGGCGATCCCCGTCATGTTGCGTAGCGCCAGGCTGAGCGATGAGGTGCCGCAGTTGCAACCCTCGCTGATGCTGCCCGAGGTGCCCTCGATCAAGCAGCAGGCAACGCTGCTGACGCCCACCAGGCTGTTCAAGAAGGGGATGGAGCTGCTGATCTATCACCCGGATCAGGAGATCCGTGTGGTTCTCGGCAGCCGGGTACAACGTAGCGGCAGCTTCAACCAGCACCACTTTAGCGTCAAGGCTGAGCCTGAAGTGCCGAAGGCGGTTAAACCAGAGGCGGCGAAACAGGTCGATGACGACGAGTTCAAACTGGAAATAGACTGGAATGAGCTCTAGCGCAGCACTCCGCTTGTACTATTAAAAGACACGCTACATACTCAGCGCCTTTCTAGCTAAACGTTCAAGGCGGACCGCATCAGCGTGGATAACGACGAAACACTCTATCTGCTCGTCATCGACGACTCCTCCAACCTCGCCGAGAACGTCGCCACCATCCTGCGTAACGGCGGCCATGCGGTCAGGAGCGATCGCATAGCCGACGCTGAGGCGTTACGCCACACCTTCGGACGCCAGCAATGGGACATGATCCTCAGTAAACCGCGAGGCGGAGGCCTCAGCGCTGCCGAGGCACTGGAACTGGTGCGACAATCTGAGTTCGATATCCCGCTACTGCTGATTGGCGACGACGCCGAAGAGGGCGAAATCGAGGCCCTCATCGATGCGGGCGCCCATGAGCCCGTCTACCTGTCCAAACCCCGGCGCCTTGAACTGGCCATCTTGCGCGAGGCCGACGCGGTACGCACGCGCCGTGCCCTGGCGCTCACCATGACGGCTCTGCAGCAGGCCAACGAACGAGCCCAGGGGCTGGTCGACAGCTCCCGTGACGCCATCACCTACGTCTACGAAGGGATGCACCTGTTTGCCAACGACGCCTATCTGCAGCTGTTCGGCTACCAGCGCATGGAGGAGATTGAAGGGCTGCCGATTATGGACGTGGTGAGTAGCGACGAGCACGCCCACTTCAGGGAGTTCCTGCGTGACTACGTCCAGGGCAACAGCCGCCAGAGCAAACTGTCCGTTACCGGTATCAGAACCGACGGCTGCCGCTTCGGCGTGGAGATGGAGTTCAGCCCCGCCTATTTCGCCGGTGTGTCGTGCAGCCAGATCATCATTCGTGACCAGGGCACGGATCAGGAACTGCAGCAACGACTCAACGATATCAGCAGAAAGGACCTGCTCACCGGCGCCTTCAACCGTCCCCACTTCCTCCACGTCCTGCAGGAGCTTTGCGGCAAGCCGGATAAGGAGGGCGTAGTGCTCAGCCTGTTGCCCGACGAGTACCAACGTATCCGCGACGACAAGGGCATCGCCGCCGGGGACGTGTTACTGGCCCGCTTCGCCGAATACCTCGCCGCGACCCTGCCGAGGGAGGAGGACTTCGTCACCCGCTTTGAGGGTGAACAGTTCATGCTGCTGCTGCACGACACCAGCCCCGAGGCCGCAGAGGACTATGCCAGGGAGCTGGCCACGGGCCTGGTTGGCCACATCTTCGATATCGACGGCACTACCACTACCACCAGCTGCAGCATCGGTATCGGTGCCTATAATGAGGCGCTGTCAGACCACCTGGAGGTGATTCGCCGCTCAGAGAAGGCCCTGCGCCAGGCCATCGAGGCGGGCGGCAATAGGGTCCAGCGCTACGTGGTGAACGAGGCGGAGATGGGCCTGCGTGAACGCCATGCACTGATCGCCAGGCAGATTAAACTGGCACTGGCACACAACCATTTCCACATACTGTTCCAGCCTATCGTCAGCCTCAAGGGCGACAGCAGGGAGAATTACGAAGTATTCGCCCGCATGCGGGACGAGCACGGCACGGAGCTGACACCGGCAGAGTTCATCCCCGCCGCCGAGGCGGCAGGATTAATGGGTGCCATAGACCGCTGGATGTTGGGCCACGCCATCAAGGCGGTAACGGAGAAGCGCCATGGCGGCAACCCTGCCGTGGTCTTCGCCAAGCTCTCCGCCAGCTCACTGGCCGATGAGGGGCTGCTGCCCTGGTTGCAGGAGCTGCTCAAGAGCTCACATGCCGAGGCCGACTCCCTGGTGCTTTGCATCGACGAGGATATCGCCAACGATAACCTCAAGGAGTTGAAGCAACTGCAGGCGGGGCTGGAGCCGCTACACGTAGCGCTGGCCCTGGACCACTTCGGCAGCGCCAGGAACTACCTCAACCTGCTGGTCCACATCGACGCCGCCTACCTCAAACTCAGCGCCAGCTTTGTGGGCAAGCTCAGCAGTGATGTGGAGACGCAGAAGAAGGTAGGCGAGATCACCGCCCTGGCCGCACAGAGCCAACGCAAGGTGATCGCCAACGGCGTGGAAGACCCACACACCCTGGCCACCATCTACTCCACCGGGGTCGACTACATCCAGGGTTACTTCCTGCAGGAGCCGCGGCCAACGATGGACTACGACTTCAGCTCGATCTAATTACTTCTGTTCCAGCTGCAACATCATCCCCTGGCGCGTCATGCCGATGCGGTTGAGGAAACTCTGCCCCAGCAGGGCACGGCTGGGGTGGGGGCCATCGAAGACGATCGCCTCGACATTACGCAGGGTGATTTGACCAACAGTAACGATGTCGAGCTTCAGCAGGTAGACCCAATCGCGGCCCGAGGCAGTCTCCCCCATCACCTTCTTCCCCTCACGCATGAAATCGATGCGCAGCTTTTTCGCATCCGCGGCATTGAGGGCGACGGTAGTGGCGCCGGTATCGACAAGAAAGTCGATGGCGGTACCGTTGATGGCGCCACTGACGCTGTACATGCCGAGCTTATCCGGCCAAATCTGTACCCGCTTCACCCTGGGGCCGCTAAAGTGGCTGCTGATATGACTTCCCAGAGTTAAGGTACGACGCTTGCCATTTACTTCAATGACCGCCTGTTCACTATCGGCGGCGATCAGCGTAACCCCCTCCGGACTCACCTGCCCCACCTTGAGCAGGCGTTGCGTGCCGTCGATGCGCAGCATCGCCTTATCGGTGAAAAGGCCGAGTACCGTGATCTCGTCGGTCGCCCAGGCAGGCAGGGCAAGGGAGAAGAGAAGGTAGAGGAGCGGCTTAGAGAGGCGCATCCGCAATCAAAGCCAGAGGACGGCCAGCTGCAACAGCACCAGGGCGTAGAGACCGGCCAACACATCGTCGACCATGATCCCCAGACCACCCGGCACTCGGTGATCGAGCCAGCGTATCGGCCACGGCTTGAGGATGTCGAAGAAGCGGAACAGCACGAAGGCGGCGAGCAGCCAGGGCCACCCGGCGGGCAGGGCGATGCAGCTGATCCAGAAGCCGACGAACTCGTCCCACACGATACCGGGGTGGTCGTGGACGCCGAGATTGTTAGCCGAGGCGTGGCAGAGCCAGACGCCGATAACGAAGCTCACGGCGATCACCGCGAGCAGCATTGAGGTAGAGAGCCCCTGCAGGAGGTAGAGGTAGAGCGGCACGGCCATCATCGTGCCGAAGGTGCCGGGCGCCTTCGGTGCCAGGCCGGATCCGAAACCGAGGGCGAGTAAGTTGGCCGGGTGCGACCAGAGGTCGGAAAATTGCAGGCGCTTCATGCTCGCTCCTTGAAGTGATCGTAGCCGCTGCCCTCGACCGCATTGCCGTCGATGCGCAACACCCCCACCTCGTTGTTCACCTCGCCGATGCAGGTGATCGCTACATCAAAGGTGGTGGCGAGACGTTGCAGCGTCGCCTCCTGCTCCTCGGGCACGGTAAAGCAGAGTTCGTAGTCGTCGCCGCCATTGAGTGCCAGCGCCCTCGCCCCCTCCTCGCCCTTCAGTGTGCTGAGTTGCGGCGACAACGGCAGCGCCGAGCTGTCGATATCGCAGCCCAGGTGGCTGCGCTCCATGATATGGGCCACATCGGCGCAGAGGCCGTCTGAGATGTCGATGCAGGCGGAGGCGAGACCGCGCAGCGCCTGGCCCAGGGCAAGGCGCGGGCTGGGCCGGTCGAGCCGCTCACGCAGGTAGGCCGCCTCATCCCCCTCGACCTTACCCGCCAGCACCAGCTCCAGCCCTGCCGCCGCATCACCGAGGGTGCCGCTAACGTAGAGCCTGTCGCCGGGGCGGGCATCGAAACGGGTGAGCGCCTCTCCCTCCGGCACGAAGCCGTTGACCTGCACCGTTAACACCAAGGGGCCACGCACCGTATCGCCACCGACCAGCTCGACACCATGCTGTTCGGCCAGCGAGAACAGGCCGTCGCTAAAATCCTTGAGGAAGGCCTCATCCGGCTCGGGCATACTGAGGGAGAGGGTCGCCCAGGCGGGTTCGGCACCCATCGCGGCGAGGTCACTGAGATTGACCGCCAGCGCCTTGTATCCAATGGCGGCGGCGGCGGTGTTTTCGGGAAAGTGGACACCGCTGATCAGGGTGTCGACGGCGGATACCAGTTGCATACCGAGGGGCACGCGCAGCAGGGCGGCATCGTCACCGATCCCCAGCACCACGTCATCACGACCGAGGCGGCGCTGTTCAAAGTAGGATTCGATGAGTCGGAATTCGGAGAGGGCCATCAGTGGCTTTCCGCACGGGGTGGCGGTCGGGCTATTTGGCCTTGCCAGCCGCCTTCACCTCGACGCTACGCAGGCTCTTGGCCGCCTTGTCGAGGGTGCCGTTAACGAACTTGTGGCCCTGCTCGGCACCGAAGTTCTTCGCCAGCTCCACCGCCTCGTTGATCACGACACGGTAGGGGATGTCGATACGCAGCTTCAGCTCGTAGAGGCCGATGCGCAGGATGGCGCGCTCCACCGGGTCGACCTGCTCGATGGGACGGCTGAGCAGCTCTTTGCTCAACTCGTCGAACTCGTCGACCAGTCTCGGTACCTCATGCAGCAGCTCCTTGAAGTACTTCTTGTCGACGTTTGCCATATCCTGCTCGTCGAGGAACTGCTGCTCGATATCGGCCAGATTCTGTCCTGTCATCTGCCACTGATAGAGGGCCTGCATGGCGCGCTCACGCGCCAGGCTGCGTCCACGGCTCATGAATCGCTCCTCTGTTGAATACATATACACATGACAGGATTGTTCACCTTAAAGTTGCGGCAGCAGGTTGACCATTTCGATGGCGGACATGGCGGCCTCGTGGCCCTTGTTACCCATCTTGGTACCGGCTCGCTCAATCGTCTGCTCGATGGAGTCGGTGGTCAGTACACCGTTGGCTACCGGCAGGTCGTACTGCAGCATCACCTGGGCCAGGCCCTTGCTGCACTCGCCGGCGACGTAGTCGAAGTGGGGGGTGCCGCCGCGGATCACCGCACCGAGGGCGATGATGGCGTCGTAACGCTCGCTCTTGGCCATGCGCTGGGCCATCAGCGGGATCTCGTAGGCGCCGGGCACGCGGAACACCTCGATCTCCTCGTCCTTGGCGCCGTGGCGCTTCAGGGTGTCGATGGCGCCCTCAACCAGGCTCTCGACGACAAAGGCGTTGAAGCGACCGACAACGATGCCGAACTTCTTGCCATCCAGGACGAAACCACCCTCGTAATTCTTAATCTCTGACATGACTCTTTCCTATCTCTTTGACTCTTTAATTATTGCTCTACGTATCCAACCACTTCCAGTTCGAAACCGGAGAGGGCGTGCATCTTCTTCGGGGTACTCATGACCTGCATCTTCTTCACCCCCAGGTCGATGAGGATCTGGGCGCCGATACCGTAGGTGCGCAGGTCGTCGCTCTTCTCCTTGTCGGGCACCGGGATCCCCTGATCCTGCGCCTCGTAATCCTTGATATGACGTACCAGTGTATCCCCAACTTCGCGCTGGCGCAGCACAATGGCGACCCCCTTGCCCTCCTCGGCAATACGGGCCATCGCATCGCGCAGCGGCCAGCCGCAGTCGCGCTGGTTGTCGAACAGGTCGCACAGAGTGTTCTGCATGTGCACCCGCACCATGGTCGGCTCCTCGGGGCTCAGTTCGCCCTTCACCAGCGCCAGGTGCACCTCCTGGTCCAGCAGGTCGCGGTAGGCATAGAGTTTGAACTCGCCGTGCTCGGTGGGCATGGTGCAGGAGGAGAGGCGCTCCACCGTCGGCTCATTCTGCAGACGGTAGTGGATCAGGTCGGCCACGGTGCCGATCTTGATGTCGTGCTCTGCGGCGAACTTCTCCAGGTCGGGACGGCGCGCCATGGTGCCGTCCTCGTTGAGGATCTCGACGATCACCGAGGAGGGCTCCAGTCCCGCCAGGCGGGCCAGGTCGCAACCGGCCTCGGTGTGGCCGGCGCGGGTCAGTACACCGCCGGGCTGAGCCATCAGCGGGAAGATGTGGCCCGGCTGCACGATATCCGTCGGCGTGGCATTGGGGGCGATGGCAGCGCGCACGGTCATGGCGCGGTCGTAGGCGGAGATACCGGTGGTAACCCCCTCGGCCGCCTCGATGGAGACGGTAAAATTGGTGCCATGGGCATCGGTGTTGTTCTGCACCATCAGCGGCAGGCTGAGCTGCTTGCAGCGCTCGCGGGTGAGGGTCATGCAGATGAGGCCGCGACCGTAGCGCGCCATGAAGTTGATATCATCGGGACGAACCATGGAGGAGGCGATGATCAGATCGCCCTCGTTCTCACGGTCCTCGTCATCCATCAGGATCACCATCTTGCCCAGACGGATGTCGTTGATGATCTCTTCGATACTGTTCAGTGCCATTTCTTGATTCCGGTTAGCGGCGCCCACTCGCGCCCTCTATTTAATAAATCCGTGCTCGGCCAGGAAGGCCATGCTGATGCCGTCTGCCTTGCCCTCACCGACACTCTGGGCCGCCTTCTCGCCCAGCAGCAGGCGCTCAAGGTAGCGGGCGATGAGGTCCACTTCCAGATTAATGCGGCGCCCCACGGTGAAATCAACCAGCGTGGTCTCCTGCATGGTGTGGGGCACGATGTTGAGGTCGAACAGCTTGCCGTCCACCCCGTTGACGGTAAGGCTGACACCATCGACGGTGATCGAGCCCTTCTCGGCGATATATTTCGCCAGCTCCGCCGGGGCCTCGATACGCATGCGCACCGAGCGCCCGTCGTTGTTCAGTGAGAGCAGCTCCCCTACCCCGTCCACGTGGCCGCTCACCAGGTGGCCGCCGAGGCGGGTGGTGGGGGTGAGCGCCTTCTCCAGGTTGACCCGGCTGCCGACCTTGAGGCCGATAAAGGCGCTACGCGCTAGAGTCTCACCCGAGACATCGGCGACAAAGCCGTCACCCGGTAGCGCCACCGCGGTAAGGCAGATGCCGTTGACGGCGATGCTGTCGCCCAGCTTCACGTCGCCAAGGTCGAGCTTGCCGGTACGGATGGTGACACGCATGTCGCCGCCGCGCGGCTGTAACGCGCTGACTGTACCGACCGCTTCGATGATTCCGGTAAACATGTGTTGCGGCCTACTCGGCCGCCACCTCTTTCACCCTGGCGGTAATGCGCCAGTCGTCGCCTACCGCACGCACGTCCTGGATATCGAGCGCCACCGCATCGGCCAGCTCGTCGAGGCCGGGAGTATGGAACAGTCCGCGGGCGTTGTCGCCCATCAATTTCGGTGCCATGTAGACGATCAGCTCATCGATAATACCGGCGTGCAGCACCGCACCGCTGAGGACCGCACCGGTCTCCAGTAATACCTCGTTAATCTCGCGCTCGGCCAGGTGTGTCATCAGCGCCACCAGGTCGATGGCGTCCTCGCCGTTGGGCAGGCAAACCACCTCGGCACCCGCCTTACGCAGGCGCTCCTGCGCATCCTCATCGGCACAGGCGGTAACGATGAGCGACTCCCCCGGCTGCTTGAGGAAGCGCGCATCCTCGGGGGTACTGAGGTGGGGGTCGAGCACGATGCGCAGCGGTTGGCGCAACGCCTCACCCTCCAGGCGAACCGTGAGCGAGGGATCGTCGGCGAGGATGGTACCGATGCCACTCATGATCGCCGAGCTGCGGGCGCGCAGGCGGTGTACATCTTCACGGGCACCGGGACCGGTGATCCACTTGCTCTCGCCCGAGGCCATGGCGGTGCGACCGTCCAGGCTCATCGCCAGTTTGCTGCGGATATAGGGGCGGCCACTACGCATGCGCTGCACAAAGCCGGGGTTAAGCGCCTCGGCCTGAGCCTGCAACAGACCACTGGCGGTCGCGATGCCCGCCTCGCGCAGTTGCGCCAGCCCCTTCCCCGCCACCAGCGGGTTGGGGTCCTCCATCGCGACAATGACTTTCGCCACACCCGCGGCGATTAGCGCCTCGCTGCAGGGCGGTGTCTTGCCGTGGTGGCAGCAGGGCTCCAGGGTGACGTAGGCGGTCGCCCCCCTGGCGCCCTCGCCGGCCTGCTGCAGTGCCACCACCTCGGCGTGCGGGCCACCGGCCACGGCGTGCCACCCCTCGCCCACGATCTCGTCCTCTTTTACCAGCACACAGCCGACCCGTGGATTGGGCTCGGTGGTGTAGAGCCCCTTTTCGGCCAGACGCAGGGCGCGGGCCATCATCTCGATATCGTGCTGGGAGAAGTCGCTCATGGGGGTTATTTCTTTTTGTCGCGGCCTTTGCTCAGGCTGTCGAGCAGCGAGAGCTGGCTCTTCTTCACCTCGGCAGAGGGCTCGTTCTGCAACCGCTCGATCTCCTCGCGGAAGGCGTTGACGTCCTGGAAGCTGCGATAGACCGAGGCGAAGCGCACATAGGCCACCTCGTCGAGCTCACGCAGCTCGTCCATCACCCACTCACCCAGCTGCCCGGCGAGTACCTCACGGTCACCGGTGGCGCGCAGCTTGTGCATAATGCGATGGATCGCCTCTTCGATCGCCTCGACGGTGACCGGCCGCTTCTCCAGTGCCCGCATGATACCGGAGCGCAGTTTCTCCTCGTCGAAGGGGACGCGTGTACCGTCACGCTTGACGATACGCGGCATCACCAGCTCGGCGGTCTCGAAGGTGGTGAAGCGCTCGCCACAGGTGACGCACTCGCGACGGCGGCGCACCGAGTCGCCCTCGTTGGCGAGGCGCGAATCGATCACCTTGGTATCGGGTTCACTACAGAAGGGGCAGCGCATATCGCATCAAGGGCGGGGGCCCAAAGCCCCCGCGAGCCGTTATCAGCTGTAGACCGGCAGACGCTTGCAGACGTCCAGCACCTTGGCCTTGACCGCCTCGATGGTGGCCGCATCGCCCTTGGCGTCGATGACGTCACACATCCAGTTGGCCAAGTCGGTGCACTCGGCCTCCTTGAAGCCACGGGTAGTGACCGCCGGGGTGCCGACGCGGATACCGGAGGTAACGAAGGGCGACTGCGGGTCGTTGGGCACGGAGTTCTTGTTAATGGTGATGTTGGCATCACCCAGCCAGGCGTCCACGTCCTTACCGGTAAGGCCCGCCTCGATGAAGCTGACCAGGAAGAGGTGGTCGTCAGTACCGCCGGAGACCACGTCGTAGCCGCGCTCGATGAAGACCTTGGCCATGGCCTGGGCGTTCTTTACCACCTGCTGCTGGTAGACCTTGAACTCGGGCTCCAGCGCCTCCTTAAAGGCCACCGCCTTGGCGGCGATGACGTGCATCAGCGGGCCGCCCTGGGTGCCGGGGAAGACCAGGGAGTTGAGCTTCTTTTCGATCTCCTCGTTCTTCTTCGCCAGGATGATGCCGCCGCGTGGGCCGCGTAGGGTCTTGTGAGTGGTGGAGGTGGTGACATCGGCGATGCCGACCGGGCTGGGGTAGACGCCAGCGGCGATGAGGCCGGCGACGTGGGCCATGTCGACGAACAGGTAGGCACCTACCTTGTCGGCGATATCACGGAAACGCTGCCAGTCGACCACGCGGGAGTAGGCGGAGAAGCCGGCAACGATCATCTTCGGCTTGTGCTCATCGGCCAGGCGCTCGACCTCTTCGTAATCGATATTGCCGTTTTCGTCGATGCCGTACTGTACGGCGTTGTAGATCTTGCCGGAGAAGTTGGGCTTGGCACCGTGGGTCAGGTGCCCACCGTGGGCCAGGGACATACCAAGGACGGTATCGCCCGGCTGTACCAGGGCCATGTAGACCGCGGCATTGGCCTGGGAACCGGAGTGAGGCTGGACGTTGGCATAATCGGCACCGAACAGCTCCTTAACGCGGTCGATGGCCAGTTGCTCGGCGATATCGACATACTCGCAGCCACCGTAGTAGCGCTTGCCCGGGTAACCCTCGGCGTACTTGTTGGTCAGCTGTGAGCCCTGTGCCTCCATCACGCGGGGGCTGGTGTAGTTCTCAGAGGCGATGAGCTCGATGTGCTCCTCCTGTCGAACCACCTCCTTCTGCATCGCAGACCAGAGTTCATCGTCATAACCTTCGATATGCATATCTTTGCTAAACATCCAGCACCCCTGACGGAAAATTACGCTAATTCAGTAGCTTACAAGTGGATTACGGCCCCGCGCGGCGTCGTTCGCGGCGATTCGCCCCGACCGCCCCTAGCGGGAACCGGAAAACCGGGTAGATTACCCGAAATGGGCGATTTTTTCATGGTCTAGAAGGAAAATATGCGTAAAAAAGAAAAAGCCCTGCAATGCAGGGCCTGGCATTCTCGACGTCCTGTCGTACCGCAGATGCGGTATAAGTTCCAAATGGGGCCTTTACGGCTTCTCTTTAGTACTCCCCCCAGAGTTCTTTTAAGCGCTCTTTAGAAGAATCCGCCGCTCTTCTCCTCGGCACCGGCCACCTGGCCCAGGGCCGCCTTCAGGGCATCAGGAGAGGACATAATCTTCATAAAGCTGTTGTCACCCATCATCTTCAAATCGGGGAAGTTGATGGCGATGCGGAAACGGGCGTAGAGATGGTACACCTTATTACCGGAGACAAGAATATCGTAAGGGAGGTGGGCGGTTGATTTTGTATCCTCAAAATCGATGATTCCCATGATATAGCTGTCATCCATGTACTTATCGCCACCCTTGGGCATCTTCATGCCGACACCGAAGAGGACTTCGTCCTTACCGGGGATATCAACGCGATAGACCTTGCTAACACCAGCGACGCCCTTTTTCAGGTTCTCTTCCACCGTACGCAGTGCGGTCTGGTGGTCGCTGTAGCTGGCCAGTTCATGCCTGCCGGTGCTGTCGAACTGCTCCATCATGAAGGTGTACTGGTAGTCGCGAAGCTTATCTACCGTCACACCATCAGCGGAACCGAAGCTCTTGCGCTTGCCCAGTGCCTTCTCCAGTTGGGCAGCAACGCCAGAGAGGTCACCGGCCATACGGTAGGCATTAGCCATGTAGACCGGGTTAGTGTAGCTCACCTGCACATCATTACCGACCTTGGTAACACTCACGCGCTGTGCGGCAGCGTAACCACCGAAGTCGGACTTGGCTGCATTCTGCTTCAGCGCATCATTAGTGATGCCCATAACGACGGAACCGGCATAGGGTGAGTAGGAACCCAGCACCTCGAAACCTGCGTCGGCAAGCTTCTTCTCTACCTGCGCCTGCACCGCGGCGACATCGCCAGTGGTAACGTCGGCCAGGATGAAGGGCTTAAGCACCGCTGCAGCGTTGGCGGCCATGGCGAATAGCGCCAGGGCCAGGCCTGATACTAATCTCTTTAACATTTCATTTTCTCCTGCACTCGTTCTTGCTCTTGAAGCACAAAAAAACGGGGTGTTGCCACCCCGTTTGTGTTTTGCGTTTAAGTTAGAACTTTTTGCTGAACATTACCTGGTAGTTCATCTGCGAGTGGCTGACAGACATACCAGTTGCGGTACCGTTCTGAGTGATATCGTTGTCTGCGGTTGAAGACTTCACTACCGAGATGTCGATGGATGCGGTATCGCTCATCGCAACGCCAAGGCCCACGGTCATGTGGGTCTCAACGGTCGCGGGGAACAGCGGATTCAGGTAATCATCCGGTACAGGGTTAGAGCTGGTGTTGTAACCGGCACGTACGGTCATCGCATCGGTGACATCGTACGATGCACCAACAGAGACGACGGTCTGGTCATCCCATTGCTGGTTCATGGAGACGTTCATCACATCACCACCCATGTCAACAAAGGCCTGGGCCAGAGGGTTGCTCTGGGTGCTGTCCGGGGTGAACTTCACCTTAAAGGTATCCATCACCTCCGACCAGTTGACCTTCTTCACGTCGGCAACGACCTTCAGCTTGTCGGTAGCCTGGTAGGCAACACCAAGGCCCATGGTTGAGGGCCACTGGAAGTCAACAACAGCGATATCACCAGTCATGCCGATAGTGGCTGCGGTGTAGGTGCCGGCCATACCCGCTGTGGTGTAGGAGCCGTCCAAAACATTGTCATCCATGTTGGCATTGAAGCTAACGCTGGCGCCACTAGCCTCCAGGTCGCTCATGGCGGTCTTGCTGTGGTAGGTCGCACCGATGGTCAGCTTGTCGCTCAGCTGGAAGGTCATACCGATCTTGCCGGCAAAGCCGGTACCCATCGCCTCACCAGTGTAGGGGCTGGAGTTCTTGAAATCGAAGTAGCCGTAGTTCAGGGGGTTGCTGGCGTTCATCATACCGCCGGCAATCGCATTGCCCATGGTATTGACCAGCGTTCCACCCATGGTACCCATGTAGTTTGATGCTCCAGGATTCAGGGTGGTAGGCATCATGTCCATCATGGTGGAACCGGCCATCATCATCTGCAGGTCCATACCGGCCCACACGTAATCGATGCTGGCGCCAAAGTTGACGGCATCATTGATTTTGTAGGTAAAGGGGAAGAGCATACGACCTACACCCACCTCGGAGTAGTTCTCAAGCCCAGTACCACCGCTCATCCAGGTGTCTCCAGCGTACTCGGTACCCATACCCCCCTGGGCGAACACACCGAAGCCGTAACCCATCTTACCGTTATTTTTTACCCAACCGATGGCAGGCATAACAAATTGGGTTGCGTCGGAGTCTGCATCGGTCATGCCGGTACGGCTGACAGCAATGTCGGGGCTAAGAACACCGACGGCAATATCCAGACGGCTCCCCTCATCGGCAAGGCCGAGAGTTGCCGGGTTATTCATCATCGCCGCAGTACCATTGTCATAGGCCATAGAAGCGCCACCCATACCGGTAGCGATCGGACCATAGCCCTCGAGGTTCATTCCATTGGTGGCGTGGGCAATAGTAGGCGCAGCAAGCGCCGCGCTAACGACCAGAGCAATTCTGGATTTCTTCATCATGCTTTTCCTCACTGTGGTAGACACTTATTTATAAGTTTTCGATGCAGCACGATATGTAGACAGAACATTCAAGTCAAGCCTTAGAAAGGAACTTTTTCAAACATTATCAGGCACTTATAAAGCGTCTCCTAATATTAGTAATTCCTGCATTACTAAATAGCGAGCAAAAAAAATCCGCGGCCCTATGTGGATGCCGCGGATTTTTCTTGGTCAAAACAGTGGCTTAGTTAAATAACATCGCCGCTGTAGCCCTGGGTCTCCATGATCTCACGCAGTCGCTTCAGCGCTTCAATCTGGATCTGCCGCACCCGTTCGCGTGTCACACCGATCTGCTCGCCGACCTGCTCCAGGGTGGAGATGTCGTGACCGTGTAGGCCAAAGCGCCGTTCAAGCACCTCACGCTGCTTGTCGGTGAGTTTGTCCAACCAGGCATCGATATTGCCGCGCACCTCGTCATCCTGCAGCAGGTCGGAGGGGTCGAGGTTGTTATCGTCGGGGATGGCATCAAGCAGTGACTTGTCGCCCTCCCTTCCCAGCGGCACGTCTACCGAGGTAACACGCTCATTCAGCCCCATCATGCGCTTCACATCCTCGACCGGTTTGTCGAGCATATCGGCAATCTCCTCGCAGGAGGGCTCGTGGTCCAGTTGCTGCGTCAGCTGACGAGCGGCGCGCAGGTAGACGTTGATCTCCTTAACCACGTGGATAGGCAGTCGGATGGTGCGGGTCTGGTTCATAATGGCCCGCTCGATGGTCTGGCGGATCCACCAGGTGGCGTAGGTGGAGAAGCGGAAGCCCCGTTCGGGGTCGAATTTCTCCACCGCACGGATCAGGCCGAGGTTGCCCTCCTCGATCAAATCCAGCAGTGCCAGGCCGCGGTTGAGGTAACGCCGCGCAATCTTCACCACCAGGCGAAGGTTGCTCTCAATCATTCGCTTGCGTCCCGCCTCGTCCCCCTTCAGTGCCAGACGGGCATAGTGCTTCTCCTCATCCGCGGTCAAAAGCGGTGAGAAGCCGATTTCACTCAGGTAGAGACGGGTGGCATCAAGCTGACCGTCGGGTACCTTGCCAGCCTTGAAGCTGGCCTCTTCAGCGGTGTCGACTTCTTTGTCCAAACCCGCTTCGTTTTTATGGATCTCTTGATCGTCCATTTTGTCCCTCTTGTGGTGGTAGCGTTAATTACGCTGTTTTGGCAAGTAGGCCAAAGGATTGACCGGCTTGCCGTCTCGACGTATCTCGAAATGGAGTATTACGCCATCTTTGCCGCTTTCGCCCATTTCGGCGATTTTCTGTCCCTGCTTGACGGCTGTCCCCTCCTTAACGAGGAGACGCCTGTTATGGCCATAGGCACTCAGAAAGGTATCACTATGTTTAATGATCACCAGGTTGCCATAGCCTCTCAGGCCGTTGCCACTATAGACTACATTTCCGTCCGCTGCCGCTTTTATACTCTGTCCCAGCTTACCGCTTATATCTAAGCCTTTTTTGCCCTTACCCGGATTGAAACGGGCGATGAGCTTGCCCTGACTGGGCCAGCGCCAGGCAATACTCTGTTGTTTGCGCTTGCTGGAACGCTTATCAACCCTGTTTGGCGTTTTTTTGCTCTGAGTCTTGGCGACAGTGGAAGGCTTTAGTACCGCCGGACTGGTCTTCACCTGTCCCGCTGCCGGTTCCCGCCCTGGTGTATTGTCACGGCGGGCCCTGGCATATTTCTGATGCGGCGGAATGATATAGAGCTGCTGGCCGACATAGATGTGGTATGGGGGCTTGATGTTGTTCCATGCAGCCACTTCACGGTGATCGTAACCGTAACGCCAGGAGATGGAGTAGAGGGTCTCCCCCTTCTTCACTCTGTACTTGATGAGGTCGTCGCGTCCCCCCACCGGTAGCATACGACCGCAGCCGGCCAGTACGGCGAACAATACGCCAAGAATTATCCAGCGCACTGTGATGTTCTTAGCCATGATTAACCGAGTTGTAGGCGAAATAGGCAATTACCACCGCCAGAATTAACAGCCAGCCGATGCGATCGATGTAGAGACGGAGCGTCCTCTCCATACGCTCGCCGCCCCAGCGCATCAGGCCAGCCACCAGGTAGAAGCGTGCGCCCCGTCCCAGCGCCGAGGCTAGCAGGAAGGGCAGAAAGGCCATTCCCACCACTCCGGAGCTGATGGTGAAGATCTTGTACGGAATGGGAGAGAAACCGGCAAGCAGGATTACCCATATGCCCCACTGCTCGAACCAGGAGACAGCCGTTTCGTAGTGGTGCCAATAACCAGCGCTGTGCAGCAACGGCTCGATCACCTCAAAGGCAAACAGGCCAATGAGATAGCCAAACACCCCACCCACTACCGAGGCGAGCGTGGTGAGCATGGCGAAGTGCCAGGCCCGCTCTGGGCGCGCCAGCGCCATCGGTGCCAACATCACATCGGGGGGAATGGGAAAAAAGGAGGATTCGGCGAAGCTCAGTCCGCCCAAATACCACTGGGCGTGGCGATGGCGTGACCAGCCAAGTACCTTGTCGTAGAGCCTGGAGAAGAAATTCATCGCCGCCTTACGCCTCGGCACCGGAGAGCATGGGAACGAACACCACCCGCTCCAGCACCTCCTGTACAAACTGGTTGCCCTTGCGGGTGATCAGCTGCAGCTCCTGCTCCTCGCCGGCCCCTACCGGCAGAATGAGCCGCCCTCCCTCCGCCAACTGCTTGAGCAGCGCCTCGGGGATCTCCGGCGGTGCCGCCGCCACCAGGATGGCATCGAAGGGCGCCGCCGCAGGCCAGCCGCGGTAGCCATCGCCGTGGCGCAGTCGCACATTATGCAGCTGCAATTCGGCAAGGTTACGCCTTGCCTTCTGGTGCAGGGTGGAGATGCGCTCGATGGAGTAGACCTCCGGGATCAGCTGGGAGAGGATCGCGGTCTGGTAGCCACAGCCGGTACCCACCTCCAGCGCTTTTCGGGGCGAAACAGCCATCAACACTTCGGTCATGCGTGCCACCACATAGGGCTGCGATATGGTCTGGCCGCAACCGATGGGGAGGGAACTATCCTCATAGGCACGCGAGGCCAGGGCCTCATCGACGAAGAGGTGGCGCGGTACGTTGCGCATGGCATTCAGCACCTGCTCATTTCTGATACCCCGCTCCGCCAGGCGGCTGACGAGCCGCTCACGGGTGCGTTGCGAGGTCATGCCGATTCCCTGCAGGGCCTGCGTATTCATCCCCTAGCCCGCCTTGCCTAGCCAGGAGGCGAGATCGGCCACCAGATCGTGACGGGTCAGGTCCACCTTCAGCGGCGTCACCGATACCCGACCGTGGCGCACCGCATGAAAGTCGGTACCCGGCCCGGCATCCTGCTCCGCCCCGGCGGGGCCGACCCAGTAGATCGGGCGCCCGCGCGGGTCGGCGCTCTTAATCACCGGCTCCGACTTGTGGCGGTGTCCGAGGCGCGTCGCCTCGATGCCCTGCAGCTCGTCCCAGGGCAGGTCCGGCACGTTGACGTTGAGGATGGTATCGCTGGGCAGGGGGTGGCTCTTGATACGTTCCAGCAGCTCCAGTACCACCCGGGCGCCGCTATCGAAGTGCTCGAAACCGTGCCCGCCCCCCCGCGACACCATGGAGACGGCAATCGCCGGGTAGCCGAGAAAACGTCCCTCCATCGCCGCCGCCACGGTACCGGAATAGAGCACGTCGTCCCCCATATTGGCCCCGGCGTTGATGCCGGAGACCACCATGTCAGGCTCCTGCTCCAGCAAACCGGTGATGGCAAGGTGGACACAGTCGGTAGGGGTACCGTCGACCCGGTGGAAACCGTTGTCGGCACGGTTGACGCGAATGGGGGAATCCAGGGTCAGGGAGTTACTGGCACCGCTGCGGTCACGTTCTGGGGCCACCACGGTGATCTGCGCTACCTCCTGCAGGTGTCTCGCCAGGGTGCCTATGCCAGGGGCCAGGTAGCCGTCATCGTTACTAATGAGAATATTCATTAAGTTTTCGTTCTCGCCCCTGGAAATGGGGTCTCTCTCTATATATGGAGCTACTATACCAGCAGTCCCATGGGCCATGAAGTCCGGTAGTGAAAACAGTGTGTTAGAATCAATTCCTCATCGTATTCACAGCAGGCGCCCCGCCGTTCAAGACCACACAAATGGCAAAGAAGCAGCACATCAGCAGTGAAGAGCAGGCGCTGTTCCGCGCCAGCGTCTCTGACGTGCGGCCACTGAAACAGCAGCGGGTGCTGCATGCCCCACCCTCGCCGCCTCCCCGACCGCTGCAACAGGAGGCCGACGAGCAACAGGCACTGCTGGATATGTTCTCCGATACCTTCGATCCGGCAGAGCTGGAGACGGGCGAAGAGCTGCTATTCAGCCGCAACGGCCTGCAACACAACGTACTACGCAAGCTGCGCCGCGGCCAATACAGCGTCGCCGCAGAGCTGGACCTGCACGGCCTGCGTGTGGAGGAGGCTCGCCAGGAGCTCAGCCACTTCCTCTATCACTGCCGCCTTGAGGGCAAGCGCTGCCTGCGCATCATCCACGGCAAGGGCAACGGCTCTTACCAACAACAACCGATTCTAAAGGGCAAGGTCAACTACTGGCTACGCCAACGCGAGGAGGTACTGGCCTTCTGCTCCGCCCGTCCGGTCGACGGCGGCACCGGGGCCATCTACGTGCTAGTCAAATCAAAAAGTTGAGCTAGCAACGACAGCTGTGATAAATACCCACAATAACAACCATATTTATTCATAAGTTAAAGAACGCTTAATAATTCTAAAGAATCTGCCGCCAATCGCCGTTATAGGACGTAGCGCCACAACATGCCTAGGCGCGGCATGGTTGATGTCTGTGTAATACGATTGTATTGCTGCCATATCAACCAGGGAAGTAGACATCACCAGGGGGATGCAACTAGATGAATATCAAGAGCAAAATGATTCTCGGTTCCACGCTGCTCGCGGCCGTACCGGTAATCATTGCCAGTTTCGTGCTGGACAGGATCGCCGTTGATACCAGTAGCGAGGCGTTGGAGACCCAGGTGCGCCACCAGCTGGTCGCCCTGCGTGAATCGAAAAAGACCCAAATCGAAGACTACTTCAAGACCATCTACAGCCAATTGACCAACCTGGCCCAGGCGCGTGATGTCCGCTACAACCTGGAAAAGATGGTAGACAGCTATGATGAGGAGTTTGAGGACCTCCTCGACCAGGCCCCCGAGTTCCGCGTCAAACTCGAGGAGTACTACGTCAATCAGTTTGGCGAGGAGTATAAGAAGCAGAACGGTGGCCGCAGCATTGACGCCAAGGCGCTGCTGGCAAAACTCAGCGACCAGGCGGTGGTAGTTCAGCACCAGTACATTATCGACAACAAGCACCCGTTGGGCTCCAAGAACCTGCTGATGCTACGCGACGACAACAACTACTACGACACCATCCACGGCCGGGTGCAGCCCTTTTTCAACGACTTCATCAACCAGTTCGGTTTTTACGACCTGTTCCTCATCGATGTAGAGGGCAATGTTATCTACTCGGTATACAAGGAGCTGGATTTCGCCACCAACCTGAAGACAGGTCCCTTCGCCGACTCCGGCCTTGCCCGTGCCTTTAACGCGGCCATGACCGTCGACGAGGGCAAGGTGGTGATCGACGATTTCGCCCCCTACACCCCCTCTTATGAGGGTCCGGCCTCTTTCGCCGCCACCCCGGTATTCGTCGGTGGCGAGCGCATGGGAACCCTGATCCTGCAGATGCCCATCGCTACTATCAACGCGATGATGACCTACAATCAAAAATGGGTTGAGGCAGGACTGGGAGAAACGGGGGAGACCTACCTGGTCGGTTCCGACAAGAAAGCACGCAGCATTCCTCGCACCCTGGTCGAGGACAAGGCCGAGTACCTCACTCTGCTGAAAAGCGCCGGGGTATCAGGCGATGTCATCCACGCCATCGACGCCAAGGGGACCAATATTGGATTCCAGGAGATCGATACCGTTGGGACCCGTGCCGCCCTCGCCGGAGAGGCCGGAGTCCAAAGTTATAGGAATTTCCACAGTATGCCGGTGCTGGCCGCCTACACCCCACTCAACATCCCCGGCCTCAACTGGGCGCTGATGAGCGAGATCGACGAGGAGGAGGCCTTCCACGCCGTTGGGGAGATGAATGCCAAAATCAGCGGCTGGTCCGCGGGTATTACGGTCATCATGCTGGTGATCGCCGGTGTCGCAGGCACCCTTTTTGCGATGAGCATCACCAACCCCATCATCAAGCTGGCCGAGGTGATCGGCATCATCGACCGCGACTCCGACCTCTCCATGCGTATTGAGGTCAATAGCAAGGACGAGATCGGCACCATGGCCACCTCCTTTAACCAGATGCTGGAGAAACTGCACGACAGCATGCGTAATGTTGGAGCCTCTACCGGCCAGCTGGCCGCCGCCGCCGAAGAGCTCTCTGCCATCACCATCGAGACCAACAACGCTATCGAACTGCAACGCACCGAGACCGACCAGGTCGCCACCGCGATGAACGAAATGAATGCCACCGTGCAGGAGGTGGCCAACAGTGCCACCAACGCCGCCGAGGCAGCCCACGGCGCCGACGAGGAGTCGCAGGGCGGTCGCCGTGTGGTACAGCAGACCATGGACGCCATCGACAAGCTGGCACAGGACGTGGAAGGCACCGCCGGCATCATCCGCAGGTTGGAGGGCGAGACCGAAAACATCGGTTCGGTACTCGACGTCATCCGCGGCATCGCCGAGCAGACCAACCTGCTGGCACTCAACGCCGCCATCGAGGCAGCACGAGCCGGTGAGCAGGGCCGCGGCTTTGCTGTGGTGGCCGATGAGGTGCGCTCCCTGGCCAGCCGCACCCAGGCCTCCACCCAGGAGATCCAGGCCATGATCGAGACGCTGCAGGGCGAAGCTCGCAACGCCGTAAGCGCCATGGAACAGGGCCAGGAGCGCGCCCAGGAAGGCGTCTCCATGGCTGCCACCGCCGGTGAATCGCTGGCGGCCATCACCAATGCCGTGGCCTCGATCAACGATATGAATGCCCACATCGCCAGCGCCGCCGAGGAGCAGAGTGCGGTGGCCGAGGAGATCAACCGCAATATCGTCAATATCAGCCAGGTGGCCGATCAAAACAGCGAAAACTCCATGCAGACCTCCAAGGCTAGCGAGGAGCTGGCCCACCTCGCCAGCGAGCTGCAGTCACTGGTGGCGCAATTCAAGGTCTAAGACCGGGCTGCCGATATCATAACCGAGGCCAATGCCCCGGTTTGCATACAGAGGAAAAGCATCAATGCTTAAGCTGCTCAACAGTATTCGCAACAAACTGCTACTCATCACTGGGACGGGTACCACCCTGGTGCTGCTGTCGGCAATGTTTGGCTTCTGGGGTGCAAACCAGAGCCTGAATCGCTTTGAGTCCGTACTGAACCATGACGTGGTCGTGGAGCGCCAAACCCTTCACACACTGAGCGACTTCAAAAAACAGGTACAGGAGTGGAAAAACGTGCTGCTTCGGGGCAGCGACCCTAAGCAGCTGGAGAAGTACTGGGGCAAATTCAAGGAAAAAGAGGCTCAGGTACAACAACAGGCCTCCGACCTGCTCTCCCTGCTGCGGGACCAGGAGGCCCATGCCAAGGTTAAGGCGTTCAAACAGGCCCACAGCGAGATGGGCAAGGCTTATCGAAACGGTCTGCAGGCCTTCCGCGACAGCGGTTTTGTCGCTGCCGCCGGGGACAAGGCAGTCAAGGGTATCGACCGGGCGCCCACCAAGCTACTCGATGAGGCTGCAGCAATTATTGCTAACAAGACCGCGGTACAAACCGACAACGCCATCTCCCGCGCCTATACCGACATTATTTACGGTCTTATCTTCATGGCTATTGCGGTAGTTATCGCATTCGTGCTGTTCATCTACTACGTTCAAAGCCAGATCGTCAAACCCTCTCACGCCCTATCCTCTTCTTTACACAATATGGCTGAACGTGATTTCAGTAGCGAGGTAGTGCGCCACACCAACGACGAATTGGGTGATATCGCCCACAGTGCTGAGGTGATCCGCAAGGCCATGCTGGAGGTGATCAACGAAATCGGCAACTCCAGCAGCAAGCTTGATGGTGCGATGGGCGGGCTGAGCGAGATCATCGATATTACCCGCCACGGGGTTGAGCAACAGCTGCGTGAGACCGAGCAGATCGCCGCCGCCATTAACGAAATGACCACCACCATGCAGGAGGTGGCCAGCAATGCCGACATCGCGGCGGCATCAGCCACCGAAGCGGACGAGCAGGCACGACACGGACAACAGGTAGTCAGCCGCACCATCGACGATATCGACAACCTGAGCCAGGAGCTGGAGAAGACCGCTCACACCATTCACGGCCTGGAGCAGGAGAGCGAAAAGATCGGCAGTGTGCTGGATGTGATTAAAGGGATCTCGGAACAGACCAACCTGCTGGCACTGAATGCCGCCATCGAGGCGGCCCGCGCCGGCGAGCAGGGACGCGGCTTTGCCGTGGTCGCCGATGAGGTGCGCGCCCTGGCCACCCGCACCCAGAGTTCGGCGCTGGAGATTGATGAGATGATCTCCAACCTGCAGAGCGACTCACGCACAGCAGTGCAGGTAATGGAGCAGAGCCGCGAGCACGCCCAACACACCACCGAGCGCTCCTCCGAGGCCGGCACCTCGCTGGAGGGAATCACCCGGGCAGTGGGGCAGATCACCGAGATGAATGCCCAGATCGCCAACTCCTCACAGCAGCAGCGCACCGTTGCCGAGGAGCTGAACCGCAACATTATTAACATCACCGAGATCGCCGAGCACTCCGCCGAAGGGGGCAAGCGCATCGACGAGGCCCACGACAGCCTGACCGGCATCTCCCAAAACCTTGCCTCGCTAGTTGCTACCTTCAGGCTCTAGGCGCCAGGGGCGGGGCTTTTATTCACAGAAAAACTAGGGTAATTTACACGCAACATTAAGAATATTGCATATAGCCACCAGCGCAGGGAACAGGGACATGAAGAAGAATTATCCGGTCACAGGTAAGGAGCGCGATTTCCCTGATAGTGCCAATATTCTCTCCACCACTGATCCTAAGGGAATCATCACCTATACCAACGACGCCTTTGTCGAGATAAGCGGTTTCTCGAGCGACGAGTTATTGGGCAAGAACCACAACATCGTTCGCCACCCCGATATGCCGCCCGCCGCCTTCGCCGACCTGTGGGACACCATGAAACGCGGCGAACCGTGGATGGGCATCGTCAAGAACCGCTGTAAGAACGGCGATCACTACTGGGTCGACGCCTTTGCCACCCCAATACAGGAAAACGGCAAAACCATCGAAATCCAGTCGGTGCGAGGCAAACCCAGTCGTGACGCCGTAGGGCGTGCAGAAGCCGCCTATACACTGATTAATCAGGGCATTACGCCGAAGCCACTACGCCGAGCCCCACTCAGCCTTAAATCAAAACTGCTTATCGGCTTCACCACCGCCCTGCTACCGCTAATTGGCGCATCGCTGTTACAACTTTCACCGCCACTAATCGCCGCCGCCACCCTCCTCTCCCTACTCATTGCCCTCCTCATCACCTACCTCACCATCCGCCCTGTCGACAAGGCGGTGGAGATGGCAAAGGAGGCGTTTAGCAACCCTATCGCCCAGTTTGTCTACACCGGACGTATGGATGAAGCCGGCCAGCTGCAACTGGCACTGAAGATGCTCAAGTCGGAATCGAGGGCGATTGTTGGCCGCGTCAGCGACTCCTCTATCACCATCAGCCGCAATGCCGAATCACTGGCCGCGGTAGCGGTGGAGAACAACGCGGCAATCCAGGAGCAGCAGCACGAAACCGACATGGTGGTTTCTGCAGTCACCCAGATGAACGGTAGTATTCAGGAGGTCGCCAGCAGTGCTGAACAGACTGCTGAGGCCGCAAGTTCGGCACAACAAGAGGCAAGCAAGGGACAGCAGGTGGTGCACAGTACCAGCCAGGCCATCAGCCGCCTGGCTAGCGACATTAACGATGCCAGCGGCGTCATTAGCTCGCTGCACAACGATGCGGAAAATATCTCCAAGGTACTGGATGTAATTAAGGGCATTGCCGAGCAGACCAACCTGCTGGCCCTCAATGCCGCCATTGAGGCGGCACGTGCCGGAGAACAGGGGCGCGGATTTGCCGTGGTCGCTGACGAGGTACGCACCCTCGCCTCTCGCACGCAGAACTCTACCGAGGAGATCCATGAAATGATTGAGGCCCTGCAAGCCGGGGCCAAACGTGCGGTAGAGGTAATGGAGGCAAGCCAGCGACAGGCCAGCGAGAGCGTGCAACAGGCCGAAAGCACTGCCAGCTCTCTGGGCAGCATTACCGCTGCAATCAGCCAGATCTCTGAGATGAGTATTCAGATTGCCAATGCAGTGCGTGACCAACACACGGTGGCCAATGAGGTACACACGAGCGTGACCAATATCCGTGTCAGTGCCGAACAGACCGCGGCAGGCTCACAGCAGCTGGAGCAATCGGCACAGCAAATGTCCGACCTCTCCACGGATATGCGCGCACTCACCCACTACTTCTAGTCCGACTCTGGCACCGCAACGCGTTGCGAGGCATCCCTCACCACAGCCAATTCCCGCAATAGCGCCGTGGCATAGCTGCCGGGCGCTAGCGTGAATTCCAGTTGCAGGACTTCGTCACCCAGCCACCGCCACGTAAACTCTTTTGGCAGCAGGCGTAGCGCGCGACGCTCCTGCTCAAGCCCTGCCTGCTCCAGACCCTGCATGAATAACTCACTACCAGACAACGCCTCGGTCTCAATACGTGCCGCCTCCGCCAGGGCCGAGCTGCCTCCCCTCCCCCACAGCGGTGCCGAGGGCTGCAACAGGCCTTTTTCGATGCGCTCCTGGATCGCTTCGCTGATCACCCGTAGCGACAGGGCGCTACGGCTGTAAGGCTGGATCAGGGCCTCGCCGGGCAGCGTCTGGAGCCAGCTGCCGTCGGCGACCCGTGCCGACAACACACGGTTGAAGAGCCAGCTGCGTGCCGCCGAGAGGTAGATCCCGCGCTTGTGGCGATCACGCTCCTGCAGCTCGCCGCTGAAGAGGCGTGAGGCCATCTCCAGGTTATTACCATCACGGCCAAAACGCTGTTCGCCAAAGTAGTTGGGGACGCCGGCACTCTTTATCTGCTCGAGCCGCTGCTCCAGCGAAGTGCAGTCACCGCTCAAATCACGCACCGTGATCGTAAAACGGTTTTCTCGCAGGCCACCGCGTTGCAGCTTGCGGCGGTGGCGTGTCACCGACAGGATCTCAATCTCTTCGCTATTGAGCTGCGACCAATTGGGCCCTTCCCTGCCGGAGAGGTGAACGGTGAAGTATTGGCTTGTTACGGCATGGCGATCCTTAAGCCCCGCATAGCCGATCTCTTTTGGCGCCACGGCGGCAAACTCCGCCAACCGCCGTGCCAGCCACTCGGTATTGGTATTGCGCTTACGGATGTGCAGTAGGGCATGGTTGCCGCTGCCGTCGGGCTCGTAGCCCAATACCTCATCGACCTGAAAGTCTTCAGGAGTGGTGCGGATAGTACCGTGACAGCCGGGCACGCCGTAGGCATGGGCCCAGTCAGAGGAGAAGTCGCTCATACTTCGGTGAGCAGGACCACCGCATGGGCGGCGATGCCCTCCCTGCGCCCGGCAAAGCCCAACTTCTCGGTGGTGGTCGCCTTGACGTTGACCTGCGACAGCTCCGCCTGCAGGTCGGCGGCGAGCCTGGCACGCATCGACTCGATATGGGGTGAGAGTTTCGGTGCCTGGGCGATGACAGTCATATCGGCATTACCGAGGCGATAGCCCTGTTCGTGAAACAGTCCGACAACGTGGCGTAACAGGATGCGGCTGTCGATGTTCTCGAACTCGGCGGCGGTATCGGGAAAGTGTTTACCGATATCGCCCAGGGCAAGCGCCCCCAACAGGGCATCACAGAGGGCGTGGATCAACACATCACCATCGGAGTGGGCGGCAAAGGTGTGGCTGTGGGGAATGGTCACACCCCCCAGCACAATATGGTCGCCCTCGGTAAAGGCGTGCACGTCGTAACCGTGTCCGATACGCATCGCTTACTCCTGCGTCTGTTGAAGGAAGAAGGCCGCCAGCGCCAGGTCCTCGGGGCGGGTGATCTTGATATTGTCCCCGTGCCCCTCCACCAGCTTCGGCGCCATCCCCGCATGCTCCATAGCGGAGGCCTCATCGGTCACCTCAAAGCCGTCGGCCAGCGCCTGGTTGAGGCCCCTGCTCAGCAGCCCGAGGGGGAACATCTGCGGCGTCAGCGCATGCCACATGCCGTTGCGCTCCTCGGTGTGGGCGATGCGCCCACGACTATCAGCGCGCTTCATGGTGTCGCGCACAGGCACCGCGAGGATGCCGCCAACCTCGTCCCCTTCCAGCTCGGCGATAAGGTGATCAATATCACCCTGACGCAGGCAGGGACGGGCGGCGTCGTGCACCAGCACCCAATCAGTATCTGAGGCATTTTGTTGCAACAGTTCAAGCCCATTCAACACCGAGTGGCAACGTTCGACACCACCGGCAGCGACATAGAGCGGCTTGCTGGTGGCGCACCGCAGCTCGGCCCAGTAGGGATCACCGTCGGTCACAATGACGACGATGCCGGCAATCTTCGAATGCCGGTCAAAGACACTAATCGTCTGCTCCAGCACACTCTTATCGCCAAGCGGAAGATATTGTTTGGGACGATCCGCCTTCATCCGCTTGCCAACACCGGCGGCAGGGATCACGGCCCAGTATTTTATTGCTGCTGACATAGAAATCTTCTGACTCACCTACTCTTCCACTACCTGGAAGAAGGTCTCGTCCTTTTTGATCATGCCGAGGTCGCTACGGGCGCGCTCTTCAATCGCCTCCAGTCCCTTCTTCAGGTCTCGCACTTCGGCCTCGAGCGCCTCGTTACGCTCCCTGAGTTTGCTGTTCTCCGCCTTCTGCTGTTCGACCGCATCGCTCAGCTGCCAGACACGCAACAGGCCGCCGTTACCGAACCACAATGAGTATTGCAGTAGTAACAGCAGCAGCAGGAGTGTCGCGGTCAGCCATTTTGTCATAGAAATAAACAGGCCCGGCAATCTTTCGATTAACCGGGCCTTTGCTCAGGGTAGTGAGCTTTACTCTCCTTTCAGGAAGGTAAACGCCTCGCGTCCGGGGTAGACGGCCTTGTCGCCCAGCGCCTCGGCGATGCGCAGCAGGCGGTTGTACTTGGCCACACGATCGGAGCGGGACATGGAGCCGGTCTTGATCTGGCCGGCCCTGGTGGAAACGGCGATATCGGCAATGGTGGTGTCCTCGGTCTCGCCGGAGCGGTGCGAGACCACGGCGGTGTAACCGGCATCCTGGGCCATGGTGATGGCCTGCAGGGTCTCGGTCAGGGTACCGATCTGGTTGACCTTGATGAGGATGGAGTTGCCAATCTCCTTGTCGATACCCTCCTTGAGGATCGCAGGGTTGGTAACGAAGAGGTCGTCGCCCACCAGCTGTACCTTGCCGCCCAGCTTCTCGGTGAGGATCTTCCAGCCGTCCCAGTCGCTCTCGTCGAGGCCGTCCTCGATGGAGATAATCGGGTACTTCTCCACCCAGTCGGCGAGGAAGTCGACAAACTCGGCAGAGCTCATCTCCTTGCCCTCGGAGGCGAGCACGTACTTGCCGTCCTTGTAGAACTCGGAGCTGGCGGCGTCGATGGCGATCATGATCTCCTCGCCCGCCTTGTAACCGGCCGCCTCGATCGCCTCGAGAATGACCTGAATGGCCTCCTCGTTGGAACTGAGGTCAGGGGCAAAACCGCCCTCGTCGCCAACGGCGGTGTTCATGCCCTTAGCGCCCAGCACCTTCTTCAGCGCGTGGAAGATCTCGGAGCCGTAACGGATCGCCTCGTTGATGGAGGGGGCGCCCACCGGCACGATCATGAACTCCTGCAGGTCGACGCTGTTGTCGGCATGCTCACCGCCATTGATGATGTTCATCATCGGTACCGGCATGGAGAACTCCTCACCACCGAGGTAGCGGTAGAGCGGCAGCTCCTGTGCCGCGGCGGCGGCCTTGGCGGTGGCCAGAGAGACGGCCAGCATAGCGTTGGCGCCCAGGTTGCTCTTGTTGTCGGTACCGTCGAGCTCGATCATCGCCTGGTCGATAGCGGTCTGGTCGGTGGCATCCATCCCGCTGATGGCGTTGGCGATTTTGGAGTTGACGTTGGTGACCGCATCAAGCACACCCTTGCCGCCGAAGCGCTCGGCATCGTTGTCGCGCAGCTCGATCGCCTCGCGCGAACCGGTGGAGGCACCGGAGGGTACCGCGGCACGGCCAAAGGCTCCGCCGCCAAGGATGACGTCGGCCTCTACCGTGGGATTGCCACGGGAGTCGATGATTTCACGGGCACGTACTGTGACGATTTGGGTCTTGTTTTCGCTCATTGCTCTCTACACTACTTAATGATTAATTCGTGAGTTTAGGTTGGTTTACAGCAGGTCCTGTTCGATAAAGCCCTGCTGCTTGACCACGCCATCAAGCGCCTTGAGGGTGGTCAACAATTCTTTAATGCGTCCCAGCGGCCACATGTTGGGGCCGTCCGAGAGTCCCTGGTCGGGATTGGGGTGGGTCTCCATGAAGAGACCGGAAATACCGGCGGCCACGGCACTACGCGCCAGCACCGGCACGAACTCGCGCTGGCCGCCAGACTTGCCGCCGAGGCCGCCGGGCTGCTGCACCGAATGGGTGGCGTCGTAAACCACCGGGGCACCGGTGTCGCGCATCTGCGCCAGGCCGCGCATATCGCTGACCAAAGTATTGTAGCCGAAGGAGACGCCGCGCTCGCAGACCATGATCTGCTCGTTGCCGACGGCGCGCGCCTTCTCCACCACGTTCTTCATATCCCATGGCGCCAGGAACTGTCCCTTCTTGATGTTCACCGGGCGGCCCTGACGCGCCACCTCCTGGATGAAGTTGGTCTGACGGCAGAGGAAGGCGGGGGTCTGCAATACATCGACCACCGCGGCGACCTCGGCCAGCGGGGTATCCTCGTGCACATCGGTCAGCACCGGCACGCCAACCTGCAGCTTCACCTTCTCCAGGATCTTCAGCCCCTCCGCCACACCGGGACCGCGGTAGCTCTCTACCGAGGTACGGTTGGCCTTATCGAAGGAGGATTTATAGATGAAGGGTATACCCAGCTCGTTACAGATTTCTTTCAGCTCACCGGCGGTATCGAGGGCGAGCTGCTCGCTCTCGATGACACAGGGACCGGCGATCAGGAACAGCGGCTGTTCCAGCCCTACTTCAAAATCGCAAAGCTGCATCAGCCTTCCTTATGTTTACGCGCCGCGGCGACGAAGCCGCTGAACAGCGGGTGGCCGTCACGCGGGGTGGAGGTGAACTCCGGGTGGAACTGACAGGCGACGAACCAGGGGTGATCGGGCAGCTCCACCACCTCGACCAGGCTCTTGTCCTCGGAGAGGCCGGAGAAGACCAGGCCCGCCTCGCTGAGCTTATCGCGATAGTTGTTGTTGAACTCGTAACGGTGGCGATGACGCTCGACGATCTCCGCCTTACCGTAGATCTCGCGGGCATGGGTGCCCTCTTCCAGGTGGCAGAGCTGTCCGCCCAGGCGCATGGTACCGCCCAGGTCGGAGTCCTCGCTGCGGGTCTCCACGCTGCCGTCGGCGTTAATCCATTCGGTGATGAGGCCGATGACCGGGTGCGGGGCATCGAGCTTGAACTCGGTGCTGTGTGCCCCCTCAAGGCCGGCCATGTGGCGGGCGTACTCAATAACCGCCACCTGCATACCGAGGCAGATACCGAGGTAGGGAATGTTGTTCTCGCGGGCGTAACGCACGGTGGCAATCTTGCCCTCCACGCCACGCTCGCCGAAGCCGCCGGGGACGAGGATCGCGTCCATCCCCTCCAGCTGGGCGGTGCCCTGCTTCTCGATCTCCTCGGAGTCGACATAGACGATCTTCACCTTGGTACGGGTATGTGCACCGGCGTGGATCAGCGCCTCAGAGAGTGACTTATAGGCCTCGGTGAGGTCCACATACTTGCCCACCATGGCGATGGTCACGTCATTGCTGGGGTTCTGCATCGCCTCGATAACGGCCTCCCACTCGGAGAGGTCGGCCGGCTTGGCGTCGATGCGCAGCTTGTCAACCACGATCTGATCCAGCTCCTGCTTGTGCAGCTCCATCGGGATCTTGTAGATGGTGTCGACGTCGATGGCGGAGATGACCGCGCGCTCCTCGACATTGGTGAAGAGGGCGATCTTGCGCTTCTCGTCTTCCGGTACCGGACGGTCGGCACGGCAGATCAATACATCGGGCTGGATACCGATGGAGCGCAGCTCCTTCACCGAGTGCTGGGTCGGCTTGGTCTTCAGCTCACCGGCGGTGGGGATCCACGGCAGCAGGGTGAGGTGCATGTAGAGCACGTTGTCGTGGCCCTCTTCCCCCCCCATCTGGCGAATCGCCTCGAGGAAGGGGAGCGACTCGATATCACCGACGGTACCGCCGATCTCCACCATCGCCACGTCGAAACCCTCGGCGCCGGCCTTGACCGAAGCCTTGATCTCGTCGGTGATGTGGGGAATCACCTGCACCGTACCGCCCAGGTAATCACCACGGCGCTCCTTGCGGATGACCCGCTCGTAGATGCGCCCAGAGGTGAAGTTGTTACGCTGGGTCATGGTGGTGCGGACAAAGCGCTCGTAGTGGCCCAGGTCGAGGTCGGTCTCGGCACCGTCGTCGGTCACGAAAACCTCGCCGTGCTGGAACGGGCTCATGGTGCCAGGATCCACGTTGATATAGGGATCGAGCTTGAGCAGGGTGACTTTAAGGCCGCGGGCCTCGAGGATAGCCGCCAGGGAGGCGGAAGCGATGCCCTTGCCAAGGGAGGATACAACACCGCCAGTAATAAAAATGTACTTAGTCATCAACCGTCATCGGGTAGAGGTGGAGAAAGGTATTTACCGGCGCGAGGCCCAGCTAATTGTCGTCGTTTTCGCTTGGATTTTCAATGGCGTATAGCCACTCAAACTGAATTCCCTGCTCATTTTCGCCGCAAGCGAAGCGCTCATCGCTCCACAGACCGGCTACCTGCGCCAATTCGCCGTCGCAATAGATAAGCGGGCGCCGCAGCCGCTCCCATGGGGGCATCCCCGCCTCCTGGTAGAGCTTTTTCAGCGCATGGTGACCGCCTCGGCCCGGTGGTGCCAGCCGCTCCCACCCCTGGCGCCAGCCGATGGTGACCACCGATTGCAGCAACTCCTCGCGGATCCCCCTGCCCATCACCCGAGTCATGCGCAGCCGTCCCAGCCCGGGGGGCAGGACCATCTCCTCTCCGCCACTCCAGCTAACGGTCGGCAAGCTATCGGGCAGAGGCGACAGCGGCGCCATGGCGTAGAGACGATCACGGTAGCGGCGAACCTCGGCACCGGGCCAGCAGACCTGCGGTTCGGCATCTTCGGCGGCAGGCAGTAGCTCATCGAGGATGCGTTGCAGGTTGCGGCTATCGGCTACCGGCAGGCCTCGCCTGCGCAGCCAGTAGCGCAGCAGATTGCGCCGGCGCGGGCCGCTCAGTCGCCCCAGGGCAGGGATAGAGAGAGTATCCTCCCCTGCAGCGAGACCCTCCAGGTCCTGCGCCGCCAGCTCATCCAGCAGTTCTGCCGATTCGGCGAAGAGCCCTGCACTACGAGCCAGAATCCCCGTCACCCCCTCGCGGCGCTGCTCAAGCTGCGGCAGCAACTCGCGGCGCAGGTAGTTACGCTCCAGCGAGGTATCGAAGTTGCTGGGATCCTCGATCCACTCGAGCCCCTCGGCCTCGGCGTAGGCCCGCAACTCATCGCGGCAGTAGTGCAGCAACGGCCTGCCCAGCCAGCCGGCAGCGAGCGGCCGCGACGCCGGCATCGCCGCCAGGCCGCGCACCCCACCGCCGCGAAACAGCTGCAGCAGCAGGGTCTCGGCCTGGTCGTCGCGGTGGTGGGCGGTGAGCAGTATCTCCCCCTCCCCGATTAATCTCTCAAATGCGGCATAACGTGCCTCGCGTGCCGCCGCCTCAATACCTCGACCACGACTATCCACCACAACCTGCCGCTCTACGAACTCAACACCTGACGCCTCACACTGGCGACGACAGTGGGCCGCCCACTCAGCGGAATTGGGCGACAGTCCGTGATCTACATGGGTGGCCCCTAGTGGTAGATGGTGCGGGAGTTGAAGTTGTGCCAGGGCGTGCAACAACACGGTGGAGTCGAGTCCGCCGCTGAAGGCAATCCAGTAGCGTTTTGCCTGGGGCAGGCGCTGCAGGATGGGAAGGAGTTGTTGGGGATGGAACATGGCAGCGGCCATCAAATCAGCTGGGGGCCGCTGCCATGCAGGGAACTCACTTCTCTTCGAAGTTCCCGAAGGACATCAGGCGCTGGTAGCGCTGGGAGAGCAGCTCGTCCATGGGCAGGCGGCCCAGGGCGTCGAGGTCCTCGGCCAGGGCGATCTTCACCTGGTGGCCCATGGCGTCGAAGTCGCGGTGGGCGCCGCCGAGCGGCTCATCGATGATGCGATCGATAAGGCCCAGCTCCTTCAGACGCTCGGAGGTGATACCCAGCGCCTCGGCCGCATCGGAGGCCTTCTCTGCGCTCTTCCACAGGATGGAGGCGCAACCCTCGGGGGAGATTACCGAGTAGGTGCTGTAGTTAAGCATGTTGACGCGGTCGCCCACGCCGATGGCCAGTGCACCGCCGGAGCCGCCCTCACCGATCACGGTGCAGACGATGGGGGTCCTGAGCTTGGCCATGACCAACAGGTTACGTGCAATCGCCTCGGACTGGCCGCGCTCCTCGGCGCCGACGCCGGGGTAGGCGCCGGGGGTGTCGATGAAGGTGACGATGGGCAGCTTGAAGCGCTCGGCCATCTCCATCAGGCGCAGCGCCTTGCGGTAACCCTCAGGGCGCGGCATGCCGAAGTTGCGGTATACCTTCTCCTTGGTATCGCGGCCCTTCTGCTGGCCGATCACCATCACCGGCTTGTCATTGAGGCGTGCGATACCGCCGACGATGGAGGGGTCATCGGCAAAGGCGCGGTCACCGTGCAGCTCCTCGAAGTCGCTAAACAGGCGCTCGATGTAGTCCAGGGTGTAGGGGCGCTGCGGGTGGCGCGCCAGCTGCGAGATCTGCCAGGCATTGAGATTGGAGAAGATCTGCTCGGTCAGGCTCTTGCTCTTGGCCTGCAGGCGGCTGATCTCCTCGCCAATGTTGATCTCGGCATCATCACCGACGTAGCGCAGCTCTTCGATCTTCGCTTCCAGCTCGGCGATGGGTTGTTCGAATTCAAGAAAGTTTAGATTCATCTCTAACGGGTACCGATGATTTCGTTCTGATTCTTAAAGAGTGGCGATTATAAGCGAGTGTTCCCCGCCTTGTCGCCTCCAATTGGCCTTGCCCCCGCCCATAATCTACCGGTAGGAGCGGCGCCCTCGCCGCGAATAAACAGATATTCGGCCCGAGGGCGGGCCTCCTACAGCAAGCCATGGCTTGTTAATTAACGGTATTGCAGTGACACCTGCTCCTCGCCCATGAACTGGCGCAGGCGGCTCAACAGCTCGTCGCTCGGGCGCACCCGCCACTGCTCGCCGAGCGGGATTCGCGCCTGGGCGGTGCCATTGCGGTAGTCCAGCAGGATCGGCATCCCGCCCTCGCGGAACGGCCCCAGCACCTGCTCCAGTTCGCGGCTAAAGCCGTTGGCCAGCTGCTCATGGCTCACCTGCAGGTTCAGGCTGGTGCCATAGACCTCCCGCGCCCGCTCCATGTCGTAGGCCTCCTGTACCGTCATCACCAGGCCGCCGGCGTAGTCGTCGTGCCGTACCTCGCCGCTGCAGACCAGGATGCGGTCCTTGCCCAGCAGTTCGTGGAAGCGGGCGTACTCCTTGGTGAAGAAGTTGACGTCGATGCGCGCCGAGCGGTCGTCGAGGGTGACGAAGGCCATCTTGTCGCCCTTCTTTGTGGGACGGGTACGGATGCCGATGATGAGCCCGGCGATGGTGAAGGTCTTGCTCTTCTCGGCGGTCAGGCGATTGATGCGGCAGGAGGTGAAGTGGGCCAGCTCCGGCAGGTAGCGGTCGATGGGATGACCGGTGAGGTAGAGCCCCAGGGTCTCCTTCTCTCCGGCGAGGCGGAACTCCTCCTCCCACTCCGGCACCTCTTCATAGGTCGCCGGGCTCTCCTCCAGTACCCCGCTGTCGAAGCCGAACAGGTCGTCGATGCCCGCATCGCGGTTCTTCGAATCCTGGTCGGCCATCTTCAAAGCCTGCGGCAGGGCCGCCATCAGGGTGGCACGGTTGGGGCCGAGCTTGTCCAGAGCACCGGCGCGGATCAACGACTCCTGCACCCGGCGGTTGGCCTTCTTGGTGTCGATGCGGCGGCAGAAGTCGAACAGGTCCTTATAGGGGCCGTTGGCGTTCATCTCGCTGACGATACCCTCGATGGCCCCCTCGCCCACCCCCTTGATGGCGCCGAGGCCATAGACCACCGCTCCGCTCTCATCGACGCCGAACTTGTAGTTGCTGTTGTTGACCGAGGGGGGCACTACCTTGAGCCCCATCTCGTTGCACTCTTCGATCAGGGTCACCACCTTGTCGGTGTTGTCCATATCGGCGGAGAGCACCGCGGCCATGAACTCCGCCGGATATTGGGTCTTGAGCCACAGGGTCTGGTAGGAGACCAGGGCGTAGGCGGCGGAGTGGGACTTGTTGAAGCCATATCCGGCGAACTTCTCCACCAGGTCGAAGATCTTCATCGCCAGTTCGCCGTCGATGCCGTTGTCGATGGCGCCCTGCTCGAAGGTGGCCCGCTGCTTGGCCATCTCCTCTGGCTTCTTCTTGCCCATGGCGCGGCGTAGCAGGTCGGCACCGCCCAGTGAGTAGCCGGACAGCACCTGGGCGATCTGCAACACCTGCTCCTGATAGAGGATGAGGCCGTAGGTGGGTTCGAGGATCGGCTTAAGCGACTCGTGCTGCCAGGTGGCGTCGGGGTAGCTGACCTCCTCGCGACCGTGCTTGCGGTTGATGAAGTTGTCCACCATCCCTGACTGCAGCGGGCCGGGGCGGAACAGCGCCACCAGCGCGATGATGTCCTCGAAGCAGTCGGGCTGCAGGCGTGAGATGAGGTCCTTCATGCCGCGCGATTCGAGCTGGAACACGGCGGTGGTCTGCGCTGCCTTGAGGGTGTCGAAGCTCGCCTTGTCGTCCAGTGGGATGAACTCGATCTGCGGGCAGTTGGCGGGATCCTCGTCGCGCATCGTCATGCTGTTGCGGATATTGTCGAGCGCCCAGTCGATGATGGTAAGGGTGCGCAGACCGAGGAAGTCGAATTTCACCAGGCCGACCGATTCGACATCGTTCTTGTCGAACTGGGTAACGACGCTGCCGCCCCCCTCTTCACAGTAGAGCGGCGAGAAGTCGGTCAGCGCCGAGGGCGCGATCACCACGCCGCCCGCGTGCTTGCCGGCGTTACGGGTGATCCCCTCCAGCTTCAGCGCCATGTCGATGAGGGCGGTCACCTCCTCATCGTTGTCGTAGCGGTCCTTGAGGTCCGGCTCCTGCTCCAGCGCCTTGGTCAGGGTCATGCCGATCTCGAAGGGGATCAGCTTGGAGATGGTATCGACAAAGCCGTAGGGGTGGCCAAAGACGCGCCCCACGTCGCGCACCACCGCCTTCGCCGCCATGGTGCCGTAGGTGATGATCTGCGAAACCTGGTCGCGACCGTAGGTTTCGGCCACGTAGTCGATGACCCGGTCCCGCCCCTCCATGCAGAAGTCGACGTCGAAGTCGGGCATGGAGACCCGCTCCGGGTTGAGGAAGCGCTCGAACAGCAGCTCATACTCCAGCGGGTCGAGGTCGGTGATCAACAGCGCATAGGCCACCAGCGAGCCGGCGCCGGAGCCACGCCCCGGCCCCACCGGCACGCCGTTCTCCTTGGCACACTTGATGAAGTCGGCAACGATGAGGAAGTAGCCGGGGAAACCCATTTGCAGGATAACGTCGAGTTCGATCTCCAGGCGCTCATCGTAGGGCTTGCGCTTCTCGGCAAAGTCGGGGGCGTTGACGTCGAACAGGGTGGAGAGGCGGAACTCCAGCCCCTCTTTCGACGACTGGCGGAAGAACTCGTCCTCGGTCATCCCCTCGGGGATAGGGCTGGTGGGCAGGTAGTAGGTGCCGAGCTTGAGCTCCAGGCTACAACGCTTGGCGATCTCCACCGTGTTCTGCAGCGCCTCGGGGATGTCGGCAAACAGCTCGGCCATCTCATCGGGGGTGCGCAGGTACTGCTGCTCGGAGTAGTTGCGGGCGCGGCGCGGGTCGTCGAGGGCGCGGCCGTCGTGGATGCAGACCCGCACCTCGTGTGCCTCGAAGTCATCCTTATCGAGAAAGCGCACATCGTTGGTCGCCACCACCGGTACGTTCATCGCCCCGGCCATCTCCACCGCCGCATGGAGGTACTCCTCCTCCCCCTCGCGACCGGTGCGCTGCAGCTCCAGGTAGTAGTTGTCGGCGAAGAGGCGCAGCCACTCGGTGATCTGCGCCGCCGCCGCATCGCGGTTGCCCGCCAGCAGCGCCTGTCCCACATCCCCCTCGCGACCGCCGGAGAGCGCGATCAGCCCGCCGGCGTGCTCGCGCAGCCACTCACGCTTGATGATCGGCACGCCGCGGTGCTGGTTGAGCTGGTAGCCGCGGGAGACCAGGATCGACAGATTCTTGTAACCCTGCTCGTTCTTGCACAGCAACACCATGCGGAAGGGCTTGTTGACGTCCTCCAGGTTCTCCAGCCAGATATCGACGCCGAAAATCGGCTTTATCCCCGCGCCCAACGCCGCGTTGAAGAACTTCACCATGGCGAACAGGTTGTTCTGATCGGTCAGCGCCACCGCCGGCATGCCGGCATCGCGCGCCGCCGCCACCAGCGGCTTGACGCGCACCAGGCCATCGACCATGGAGAATTCGGAGTGGACGCGAAGGTGAATGAAATTGGGAGACATGGCGAGGAAGTTACCCCGCCGGAACGAACAGAACAAGTCTTGACATCCAGCCGGGTAATCGCCGGGATGCCAAAGCACCACGACAAGCTCGCGAAGAGGTGGGTCAGCTGTTCCCCGCCACCCACTCCGCGGCAGCGGCACGGTCGAGCAACAACTCTGCGCTGCCTGCCGCTGCTATCGCAGAAACCGGTAGCTGCTCACCCCGGCGCCACTGCTCCAGTGCCTTATGTTTGCCGGCCCCGGTAACCAGGAACAGCAGGCGGCGGGTGGCATTGAGGGCACGCGGGGTCAGGGAGACGCGATCCGGCGGCGGCTTCGGCGCATCGTGCACCGCCGTCGCCAGGCCCTCCTGTTCGAGAGGGTGGCCGGGAAAGAGGCTGGCGGTATGCCCATCCTCCCCCATCCCCAGCAGGACCATGTCAAAGGGGAGCACGCCCGAGAGCGTCTGGCTGTAGGCGGCAGCCGCCGCCTCGGCCCCCCGCTCCGCCGGGATGGGGTGAATCTGCTCTTTGGGGATCGGGCTTTGCGCCAGCCAGGCACGCTCAGCCATCACGCTGTTTCGCTCGGCGTCATCCGCCGGCAGGCAACGCTCGTCACCGAAGTAGATGTGCCACCTTGACCACTCGGCTTCGATATTGGCCAGCAGGCGGTAGGCCTGTTGCGGCGTGCCGCCACCGGCAAGCACCAGGTGAAAGGCTCCGCGCTCGGCGATCGACTCGCTGGCCGCACGTTCGATCCGAGCGGCCGCCTCAGCCGCAACCGCTGCGGCATCACCCAGCAGACGCACGGTGAGTTGCTTGCCGAGGATCCCTTCGATGCTCATGGCGTACAGTAGATGCCGCAGTCCTTCCAGCGTCGGCCGTCACGCTGCAGCAGTTCATCGCCGGCGACGGGGCCCCAGGTGCCGGCGGCATAGTTGGGAAATTCCCGCGTCGGCAGGGCGGACCAGACATCGAGTATCGGCTCGACGATCTCCCAGCCGGTCTCGATGGTATCGGCGCGCTTGAACAGGGTCGCATCGCCGTTCATGCAGTCGAAGATAAGGGTCTCGTATCCCGTGGTCGGCTCAGTGCCGAAATGGTCCTGGTAGTGAAAGTCCATGGTGACGCTGCCGAGCTTCATCTGCGGACCGGGAATCTTGGCGTTGAAGGTCATGTCGATCCCTTCATGCGGCTGCAGCCGCAACACCAGCATGTTGGACGGCAGGTCGCGGTGGCCGAAAGAGGCGTCGCGGAACATGGCGTTGGGGGCGTGCTTGTAGACCACCGCCACCTCGGTATAGCGTCCCGGCATGCGCTTGCCGGTGCGGATGTAGAACGGCACCCCGACCCAGCGCCAGGAGTCGATCAACACCTTGAGCGCGACATAGGTCTCGACCTCCGACTCCGGGTCCACCCCCGGCTCCTGACAGTAACCGGGCACTTCACGACCTTGCATGGTGCCCGGCCCATACTGGCCTCGCACCGTCTGCGTCAACACATCCTCCGGGGTGAAGGGGCGCACCGCGCGCAACACCTTATTCTGCTCATCGCGCACCGCGTCGGCACTAAAGGAGTTGGGCGGTTCCATCGCCACCACCGACAGGACTGCCAGCAGGTGGTTGGGAATCATGTCGCGCAGGGCACCGGTGTTGTCGTAGTAGTTGGCCCGGTTCTCCACCCCGACCGATTCGGCCACGGTGATCTGCACATGGTCGATATAGCGGTGGTCCCATATCGGCTCCACCGTGCTGTTGGTGAAGCGATAGGCGAGGATATTCTGTACCGTCTCCTTACCGAGGTAGTGATCGATACGGTAGATTTGGTGCTCTTCGAGGCTGTTGTGCAGCATGCGGTTGAGTACCCGCGCCGACTCCAGATCCTGGCCGAACGGCTTCTCGATAATCAGCCGCCGCCAGTGGCCATCACGCTCGTCGCTAAGCCCGGCGGCCTTGAGATTGGCGGCAATCTCGCAGAAGTAGCGCGGTGGCGTCGCCATATAAAAGAGGTAGTTACTGGGGATGTTGTGTTGAGCACAGACCCGTTGCAGCACCTCGGCCAGGCCGTGGTAGCCGACGCCATCGGAAAAGTCGAGGGAGGTGGCGTAGATACGGGAACGGAACCCCTCCCACTCGATGCACTCCACGCCCCCGCCGGTCACCTCTGGCAACTCCCTCTGCAGATAGTCGCGATAGGCCTCGTCGCTCACCGGCTTGTGGGTGATAGCGACAATAGCGAACTCCTCCGGTAGCAGCCCCTGCTTTTTCAGGTTGCACAGGGCGGGAAAGAGCTTGCGCTTGGCCAGGTCGCCACCGGCACCGAAAATGACGAAGATAGAGGGCGGGGCGATCTCCGGCTTCTTGGTCGCCATCACTCCCCCTTCGCCTTTTCATGGTGTCCGCCGAACTCATAGCGCATGGCGGAAAGTATCTTGCTGGCATAGTTATCTTCATCACGCGAGGCGAAACGGCTGAACAGGGCCGCACTGAGCACCGGTGCCGGCGTTCCCGACTCCACCGCGGCGATGGCGGTCCAGCGCCCCTCGCCCGAATCGGAGACACTGCCGGAAAAGGCGTCGAGTTCCTTATCGTCCATCAGGGCGTTTGCCGTTAAATCGAGCAGCCAGGAGGAGACCACACTGCCCCGGCGCCACAACTCGGTGACCCGGTCGACCTCAATCTCGTACTGAAAGACCCGCGCATCGGCAAGTGGCGCCGTCTCCGCATCCTGCTCCCGGTCATCGCGCCCGATACCGGCATGCCTGAGGAGATTGATCCCCTCGGCATAGGCCGCCATCAACCCGTACTCAATGCCGTTGTGTACCATCTTCACGAAGTGGCCCGCGCCGTGGGGACCGCAGTGGAGGTAGCCCTGCTCCTCCGGGGCGTACTCCCCGCTGCGCCCGCGGCTGCGTGCGATCTCGCCGGCACCGGGAGCCAGGTCGGCGAAGATGGGCGTCAGATGAGCAACGGCATCGCCCTCGCCGCCGATCATCAGGCAGTAACCGCGCTCCAGTCCCCAGACGCCGCCGCTGGTGCCCACATCGAGATAGCCAATCCCCTTCTCGGCCAGACGACGGCCGCGGACGATATCGTCCTTGTAATAGGAGTTGCCGCCATCGATGAGGATATCCCCCGCCTCCAGTAGCGGTTCCAGCTGGGCGATCACCGCATCGACCGTGGCCGCCGGCACCATCAACCAGAGCGCACGCGGCGCATCCAGCCTCGCCACCAGGTCCGCCAGGTCGCTGCTGGCGACCGCCCCCTCGGCGGCCATCTCCTCCACCGGCCCACGACTGCGGTTGTAGACCACACATTCATGCCCGGCACGCAGCAGGCGGCGCGTCATATTGGCGCCCATACGTCCGAGCCCGACCATTCCGATTTGCATAACCACTCCTATGACTTTTTACAGAGGAAGTTGCACAGTAACGAGCATAGATGACTCTACGGAGAAAGACAGTGGCAGGGAGGAATGTGCGAACAGTCGGGTTTGAGCTTTCAGTGTGGGACGAGATTGTTCAGGAGGCGCCATCGGTGCCAGGGAAGGTCTGTTCGGGTTGAGCTGAGAAGGTGATGTGTTGAGAGGAGAAACACCACTCACCTTTTTAATACAAAGTAGTTCAGAATTGCACTGACTGGTAGTGTCTGTTTTGCGACCAAAGCGGCCCTCAGGGGACGAATAGAACTTTGTCAGCGAAGCTCTCTGGAGCAGTCCTGAACGCCAGCTATGACTGGAGGCAAGAAGTGAAGCGAAGCGTAACTTCTTGACGGCCGCGTTTATGGCCTTATCGGGCATTTCATTGCACAAGAGCCTTGAGGTCAGATATAACATCTTCCGGCTTCTTCCATTGCAAAGCCCCCAGTATCGACAGACAATTGTTTTTTCCTACTTCAATTGTGATCTTGAGATCAGCTGCTAATGCGTTAAGCATTTTTCTGACTCGTTCTCTTGGGGCACCCTCATCCCAATGCATAGCGTGATTTCGCCCCTCCCAAACCACCTCGACGATATTTTGTGTACCAATGGTTCTTGTGGCAGGAAGATTCGGTTTTCCCGCATAACGTATGGAAAGCGCCTGTTTCCCGATTTGTAAGACAGCACCAGCAAGACCGGACATAGATTCAACTGTTGAGCCTATATTGAAAAGCGCTTTTTCTAATTTTCTAGCATCCTCATTACGAGCCGCTGTCTTTTGTTTTTCTAACTCTTTCATACGCATCATGTACTGCGCATAGTGGTGATTGGCATTGGGAGACCACTGATCACGATACATAAATAGATCTGATAAGAGCTGTTGCGAGCTTTCTATTTCCTCAACCGTAATCTGTGCCATTTCGAGCACTTTGTTGTATTCATCTAAAGCACCGAATAGATGTTCTATTGCTGGTCGACTGTTTTCGATAAACTCTTCGGCTTGTTCTTTTGCGCTCATTTTTATGCCTAATGCCGAACCCAACGAAAAAAGTGAAAGCTGTGAGATTTTATCCGTTGCAGTGAATTGTTATGCTTTTTCACTTGCGAACTCTACTTGTGTATCTAGTATTTTCCGCATCATTATCAGTGAAAACTTTGCACCGTCTTTTTCGGCAATCATATCCTTTAGGTATATTTTGTTTTCACCGTATTCTCCCGGGAAGCGAATGCTAATGTATGTCATACGTTTTTTGTCAACCTCCCAGAATCGATACTTAACTCCTTCATGACCTGAGTACTTCTTTAAGAAACGATCTATTGTTAAGCCTTCTTTTTGCCAGTTCACCAAATCTTTGCTGACCCAGACGTCATCCCATGTTTCGAAAACTGGAAAATGTGCAAGAACATTGCGAACAAACTTGAAAGTTGGCCCTCCAATCTCTGATTCCATTGGGAGGCGCTGCTTCCCAAGAGCCTCAAACACATACTTGAAGGGTTTATACGTTAATAGCTCAGCGTATATAGCAAAGATATTCGATACTTTACTGAACCTATACCAATCTTCTTTTTCCCAGAAATCGTCTTCCATAATCTCATCGAATAAATCGTAAAAACGGTTGTATCCTAAACTCAGGAACAACTCTTCAGATTTGCTCGGCCTTATTTCCATGTTCTATCTACCTTGAGGCATAACGCATCGTTAATCGGCGCACAGAAGCATAGCCTTTGACTGTCCGGTGGAGGGCCTGTAGTTTAGGCTAGGAACGAAATTCAACGACTTGTTAGCCATAGCGTTCCACTCTTACTCTTCGGAATAATCCACCGCTACCAAATACTTGATATATATGAAACATTGCAATTATTGTTCTTTGCTTACCTTGATCGACGTAGAATACATCTCCTCTTTTGGTTAGACCAACACCACGCCTTGCATACCCTTTACTTCCCATGTATTTCTCGTCTTGGGGGAAGTAAGTGAATTCTGGATTGCACTCATGTTTATCCGACTTCAAATCGTCACCGACAAAGTACTGCAAACTTTCTTTCGTAAGGGATGCCCCATGCAAGCATTTGAACAAAACATCTCTAAACGTCATGCCTTCTTCGTAATTATCAAGATTATTGGTATTGCTCAAGCCAACAATATCGATAATAGGGACATCTTCGACAGAGTCAGAAAACTCTCCACCTTGCTCATCTAGTGGATAGAGGGACTCTGACTTAGGCATGCCGAAATCGACTATTTCTCGGTTTGAAAAAGGCGCTGGATTTTTTAGCTCTTCGTCCCTTATTTGAGCCAAAATAGCGTTTTCCTCTTCATTTCCATAGCAGTGTCTGTACATTACTTTGTTACTTCCTTTTAAATACCTAACAGTGTGTTAGGCCGATTCCACCATATCAGTGATATTCCGATTCGGAATATTGTGCATCGTCGAGGGGCGAAGAAATAAGGGTATTTCCCTAATTAACAGCAATTTGGAGTCGCTCCCTCAACCATTTGTTATTTGATTAAGCAAATACTGCCATAGTTACCCTAGTTAACACTAGGGCTATTGCAGCGATTCCGTTGGTCCTCTATTAACGACTGCTGTTGGCCTGATTACAGCCAAAGTAGTCCTTCAAGCATTAAGTCCGCACCTGGCCGCAACCAGTCATACCCCCCTCAAATCTCCACAAAATAATTATCCCAGGCATCCCTAATACTATCCCGATCCATCTTCGGCGCATGCCCATGGTAGTGCGCAGCATCGATAATCTGGTCGATGAGGTCACGCGGATGACAGGAGTTGAACTTCACGTTCAGTCCCTTGTAGAAATTCTCCACCAGGAAGTCGAAGGTCGCTTTATCAAACTCAATCGCGTTCGACTCGGCGACGCGGCGAAAGATCTCTTCGAACTCCCTTTCGCTGGGGTGGTCGATGAGGATCTTGTAGCGGATGCGGCGCAGGAAGGCCTCGTCCACCAGCTCTTTGGGATCGATATTGGTGGAAAAGATGATCAACTGGTCGAAGGGGATTTCGAACTTCATGCCGCTCTGCAGCGAGAGGAAGTCGGTGCGCCGTTCCAGCGGTACGATCCAGCGGTTGAGCAGTTGTTGCGGATCGACCTGCTGGCGGCCGAAGTCGTCGATAATGAAGAGCCCGTTGTTGGCCTTGAGCTGCAGCGGGGCCTGGTAGAAGTGCGAGACGGGGTTGTATTCGAGATCCAGCATCTTCAATGACAGCTCGCCACCGGCCATCACGATGGGGCGCTTGATGAAGGCCCAGCGCGGGTCGGTATCGGGTGGGCGCAGGGTGGGGTCGGCCTCGGTGTGGTTGACCGGGTCGAACAGGGTAATGATGTCGTCGTCGACGAGGATGGCGTAGGGCATGTAGATGTTTTCCGGCAGCACCTTGCTGATGGTCTCGGCGATGGTGGTCTTGCCGTTGCCGGGCGGTCCGTAGAGGAACAGGGAGCGGCCGGAGCTGACCGCCGGGCCCAGGCGGTGCAGCATCTGCTCGCTGACGATGAGCTGGGAGAAGGCCTTGCGCACATCCTCCTCGCCCACCAGCACGTTCTTGATGGTCTGCGCCTCCACCATGCGCCGGTAGTCCTCCAGCGTGACCGGCGCAGGGCCGAGGTAGCGCGACAGCCCCATCAGCTCGTTGGCCCGCGCCTTGCCACCATCGGTGATGGTGTAGCGGTAGGACATGGTGGTGATCCCCTCCGCCCGCTTCACATCGACATAGTGGGCACGGCGCAGCTCCTCCATCGCCTTTTCAACGATGGAGATCGGCAGCCTTACCCGCTCGGCGACCTCCTGCGAGTTGAAACTGCCCAGCTGCAGGATGTGCTTGGTGATAAGGTCGACGACAAAGGGGAGCCGCAGGCCACTCTCCTCCAGCGATTTCGGCAGCGGCGGCTCACGGTGCAGCGCGCCGTCGAGGGCGTCCTCACTGATAAAACCCAGCGCGGCGAGGTTGGCGCCAAGCCTGCCGCCATGCAGGCGCTGGCGCTCCAGTGCCTGTTCCAGCTGTTGTTCGGTAACGCCCTGCTGTTTCAGGCGGTCGCCTAGCAGACTGCTCATAATCCCTTCTCCCTTCACGGTGACTACTACCGAAACTAGTTCAGCAGCGGGGTGGCCGCAAGGCGATACGATAGACTACTCTCCCTGCAGCACCCTCCTTACCGGGCCGAAGGAGCGGCGGTGTATCGGGGTGACGCCCAGCTCATGCAGCGCCTCGATGTGCGCCTTGGTGGGATAGCCCTTGTGGCCGGCGAGGCCGTAGCCCGGGTATTGGCGGTCCAGTTCCACCATCTCGCGGTCGCGCGTCACCTTGGCGAGGATGGAGGCGGCGCTGATCGCCGCCACCTTGCTGTCGCCCTTAATCACGAACTCGCAGCTGCAGGGCAGTTGTGGACAGCGGTTGCCGTCGATCAGGGCGTGCTCCGGCTGCGGCGACAGCCCCGCCACGGCGCGCTGCATCGCGGTCATGGTCGCCTGCAGGATGTTGAGCTCATCGATCTCCTCCACCTCGCAGCGGCCGATGGACCAGGCCAGCGCCTTCTCCTTGATCTCGTCAAACAGCCGCTCGCGCTTCTTCTCGCTCATCTCCTTGGAGTCGGCCAGCCCCTCGATGGGGTTGTCGGGGTCGAGGATCACCGCGGCGGTGACCACCGGCCCGGCCAACGGGCCACGGCCCACCTCGTCTACCCCGGCCACTAGCCGCTGGGACGAACTGGAGGGGGAAAAATCGAATTCTGATTGCATGGCGTCGCCTGAGTGTGAAAACGCGCTAGTCTACCTTAGATGTAGATTGAATAAATGCCCCCCAAATGCGATCATTCGCAGCTGATTTTCCGCCACACTCAGGACCATCACCGTGACCACCCCGTTGAAAACCGCCGTCATCGGCGTCGGCTATCTTGGCCGCTTCCACGCACAGAAATATGCCGCCCTCGACAACGCCGAGCTGGTGGGTGTTGCCGACGCCAATGAGGAGAACGCCCAGCGCGTCGCCGAGGAGTGCGGGACCACCGCATACAACGACTACCGCGAACTGTTCGGCAAGGTCGATGCGGTGAGCATCGTGGTTCCCACCCAGCTGCACTACCAGGTAGCGAAGGAGTGCCTGGAGAACGGCATCCACGTGCTGCTGGAGAAGCCGATGACCGTCACCGTGGCCGAGGCCGACGAGCTTATCGCCATCGCCAAAGAGAAGAGCCTGGTGCTGCAGATCGGCCACCTGGAGCGCTTCAACTCGGCGGTGCTGGCGCTGGAGCCGGTGCTGACCGAGCCGCAGTTCATCGAGTCGCACCGCCTCGCCCCCTTCAACCCGCGCGGCGCCGACGTCAACGTGGTGCTGGACCTGATGATCCACGACATCGACATCATCCAGTCGCTGGTACGCTCCCCCATCGCCAGCATCGACGCCAACGGCGTCTCGGTGCTGACCGAGGAGCACGACATCGCCAACGCCCGCATCACCTTCGAGAACGGCTGTGTCGCCAACGTCACCGCCAGTCGCGTCAGCATGAAGCCGCAGCGCAAGATGCGCATCTTCCAGCCCGACGCCTATGTCTCGGTCGACTTCCAGGACAAAATCCTGAGCGTGCACCGCAAGGGCGTGAAGGAGATGTTCCCCGGTATCCCGGAGATCAACTCCGAGGAGTCCATCTTCGAGAACTCCGACGCCATCCTGGCCGAGGCCGAGGCCTTCCTCGGCGCCATCGCCAGCAACAGCGCCCCACAGGTGAGCGGTGAGGACGGGCGCCAGGCGCTCGATACCGCGATCCGTATTTCAGAGCTGCTCAACAGCTAATCCCGAATTTAGGAGAAACGAACAATGATCCCAATGGTGAACCTCAAGGGCCAGTACCATGAGATTAAAGACGAGATCGACCAGGGCATGCTGGCCGCGCTGGAGAGCACCCAGTTCATCCTCGGCCCCAATGTGCGCGCCTTCGAGGAAGAGGCGGCCGCCTACCTGGGCGTGAAGCAGGCGGTCGGTTGCGCCTCCGGCACCGACGCGCTGCACCTGGGCCTTATCGCCGCCGGTGTCGGCGAGGGCGACGAGGTCATTACTACCCCGTTCACCTTCATCGCCACCGCCGAGGCGATCCTCTACGTCGGCGCCAAGCCGGTGTTCGTCGATATCGACCCCAAGACCTTCAATATCGACCCGGAGCAGGTGGCCGCCGCGATCACCGACAAGACCAGGGCGATCATCCCGGTCCACCTGTTCGGCCAGCCTGCCGACATGGGTGCCCTGCTCGCCCTGGCGGAAAAGCACGACCTGAAGATCGTCGAGGACTGCGCCCAGTCTTTCGGTGCCGATATCGACGGCAAGCAGACCGGTAGCATGGGTGATGTGGGCGCCTTCAGCTTCTTCCCCAGCAAGAACCTCGGTTGCTTCGGCGACGGCGGTCTCATCACCACCAATGACGAGAAGATCGCAGAGCACCTGCGTGTGCTGCGCAACCACGGCAGCTGGAAGCAGTACCACCACTCCGAGCTGGGCTTCAACTCACGCCTCGACGAGCTGCAGGCGGTGGTGCTGCGCGCCAAGCTCAAGCGCATCGACCAGTACAACGACGGTCGCCGCCGTGTCGGCCACCGCTACTCCAAGGCGCTGGCCGAGATGGGCCTCACCCCACCGCACGAGGATGGCATCGGCAAACACGTCTACCACCAGTACGCCCTGCTCGCCGACAACCGCGACGACATCATGGCGGCACTGCGCGCCAAGGAGATCGGCTGCGCCATCTACTACCCCATCCCGCTGCACCAGCAGCAGGTCTTCGCCGAGAGCTGCCAGGGCCAGACCCTGCCGGTAACCGAAGAGGTGGCATCAAAGGTGATGTCGCTGCCGATCTTCCCCGAGCTGCCCGACGAGCAGGTCGATGAGATCCTCGATGTAATCCGCGGAGTCATGGTTGGCTAACCCCAACTCGGATCATAGGGAAGTCATGATCATCGCCGGGGAGGCCTCCGGCGATCATCACGCGGCACGGCTGGTCGAGGAGCTGCACAAGCTCAATCCCGATGTGCGGTTTCGCGGTATCGGCGGCGAGCAGATGCGCGCCGCCGGTGTCGTCACCCTGGTCGACTCCGCCGAGATGGCGGTGATGGGACTGGTCGAGGTACTGGCCAACTACCGTTTCCTCAAGGGCGTGCTGGAACGCATGCGCGATGAGCTGCGCAACACCCCTCCCGACCTGCTGATCCTGGTCGACTACCCCGGTTTCAACCTGCGCCTGGCCGAGACCGCCAAGGAGTGCGGCATTAAGGTGCTCTACTACATCAGCCCGCAGGTGTGGGCATGGAAGAAGAAGCGCGTCTTCAAGATCAAGGAGCTGGTCGACAAGATGGCGGTGGTCTTTCCCTTCGAGGTGGCGTGCTACGACAAGGTCGGCGTACCGGTGGAGTTCGTTGGCCACCCGCTGGTCGACGAGGTGAAGAGCGACTACAGCCGTGATGCGATCCTGAATGAATTAGGGCTCGATGCGTCGCGCCCGGTACTCGGCCTCTTCCCCGGCAGCCGCCGCAGCGAGGTCTCGCGCCTGCTGCCGCTGATGCTGCAGAGCGCAAAGCAGATTAAGGCGGCACTGCCGCAGATCCAGTTCCTGATGCCGCGCGCCTCCACCCTGCCGCTGGAGCTGCTGCAGGCACCGGTCGATGAGAGCGGGCTCGATATCAAGCTGGTCAGCGGCCGCCCCTACGATGTGATGCGCGGCTGCGACACCATCGTCAGTGCCTCCGGTACCGCCACGCTCGAAATTGGCTTAATGCAGGTGCCGCTGGTCGTCACCTACCGCATGGCGCCGCTGAGCTACGCCGTCTTCTCCCGCCTGGTGAAGCTGGATCACATCGCCCTGTGCAACATCGTCGCCGGTGAGCGCATCGCCCCCGAGTTGATCCAGAAGGAGGCCACCGTGGGGAACATCACCCGCGAGGCGCTGTCGTTGCTACAGGACAAGGGGCGCGCCGATGCCATGCGCAAACGCATGGGGCTGATTAGGGAAAAACTGGGAACCGGCGGCGCCTCGGAGAGGATCGCCCGCCTTGCGTTGGAGATGCTAGAAAACAAGGCATAAAAAAGCCGGCATCAGAGCCGGCTTTTTATTTAACGGATAACGCTGCGTGTCGTCTGCTGCAGGAAGTCGGAGAAGAGGCGTACGTCCTCATCCGTCTCGCCCATCTTCTGCAACTCGCCCTTCGCCTCTTCCAGGCTCAAGCCCTTTCTATAGAGCACCTTGTAGGCGCGCGACAACTGACGTAACTGCTCATCGCTGAAACCGCGACGCTTCAGTCCTACCTTGTTGAGTCCGTGGGGTGCGGCGGGCGCACCGGTAACGATCACATAGGGCGGTACATCCTTGGCAATGGCCGAGCCCATACCGGCGAAGACATGCTTACCGATGGCGCAGAACTGGTGTACCAGGGTGAAACCACCCAGGATCACGTTGTCATGCACCTCCACATGGCCCGCCAGGGAAGCGTTATTGGAGAGGATGACGTTATTGCCGACGATGCAGTCGTGGGCGATGTGAATATAGGCCATCAGCAGGTTGTCATTGCCGATGCGGGTGACACTGCCGCCGACACCGGTACCGCGATTAAGGGTGGCGAATTCGCGAATGGTGTTGCGATCACCGATCTCCAGCCGCGTCTCCTCACCCTCGAACTTCAGGTCCTGCGGCATCTCGCCAACCGAGGCGAACTGGAAGATGCGGTTCTCGCGGCCGATGGTAGTCGGGCCGTTAATCACCACGTGCGGGCCGATCCAGCACTCGTCGCCAATCACCACATCGGGCCCGATCACGCTGTAGGCACCGATGCTTACCCCCTCACCAATCTCGGCACTGGGGTCGATGATCGCTGTAGGGTGGATGGAACTCATTTGATGGCCTGCTCCGCACACATCAGTTCGGCACTGGCGACGACCTTACCGTCCACCTTGGCTTCGGCATTGAACTTGTAGATGCCGCGCTTCGCCTTCAGCAGCTCAACCTCGAGGATCAGCTGGTCGCCCGGCACTACCGGCTGCTTGAAGCGGCAGTTGTCGATACCGGCGAAATAGTAGAGGGAGTTACCGTCCGGCTTGGTACCGCTGGTGCGGAAGGCGAGGATGCCGGTAGCCTGGGCCAGTGCCTCCATAATCAGCACGCCGGGGAAGATCGGGCGCTCGGGGAAATGACCGGTGAACATCGGCTCATTGACCGAGACATTCTTCAGCGCCACCAGGCGCTTGCCAGGCTCGCACTCCAGAACACGGTCGACCAGTAGGAAGGGGTAACGGTGTGGGAGATGCTCGAGGATCTCCTGAATATCCATTGCGCTCAAAGTCTTTAACCTTCTTCAGTAAGTTTTTTTATCTCTTTTTCCAGAGACCGAATGCGACGGGACATGTCGTCCAGCTGCTTGAAACGGACAAAATTCTTTTGCCACTGCGCCTTTGGTTCCAGGGGCGTACCGGCGGAGTAGACACCGGGCTGTTTAATCGAGTTGGTGACCAGCGACATGGCGGTCACGGTCACGCCATCTGCGATCTGCAGATGACCGAGGATGCCGGCGCCACCACCCAGCGCACAGTGCTTGCCGATCACGGCACTACCGGCGATACCGACGCAGCCGGCGATTGCCGTGTAATCACCGATACGCACGTTGTGGGCGACCTGTACCTGGTTGTCGATGATGACATTGTTGCCGATCACCGTGTCCTCTATCGCCCCGCGGTCGATGCTGGTGTTGGCACCGATCTCCACATCGTCGCCAATCACCACTCGGCCGAGCTGGTGGATCTTGATCCAGCGGCCGCCCTCGTTGGCGAAACCGAAACCGTCGGAGCCGATCACCGCGCCGCTGTGAATCACCGCATTCTTTCCCACAATACAGTCGTGATAGATGCTCACGTTGGGATAGATACGGCTACCTGCGCCGATGCGGACCCCGGCAGCTATTACCGCATTCGCGCCCACCATGACGCCCTCGCCAAGCTCGGCGCTCGGGTCGATAATCGCACTGGGGTGAATGGCGCTCTCGCCACTGCTGGAAGGGGCGAAGAGTGCCGTAAGCCTGGCGTAGGCGGCATAGGGGTTGTCACAGACCAGCGCGGCAACCGGACAGTACTCAAGGTCAGCCTCACGCAGGATCACCGCGACGGCAGGGGTATTGTCCAGGTATTTGCGGTAACGCGACTGGGTAAGGAAGCCAATGGTTCCGGCACGGGGGGACTCCAGGGAACTGACGCCGCTAACGCTAAGCGATGCCTCACCCACCAGGCGGGCATCGATATGTTGGGCGATCTCTGCGAGGGTATATTCCACGTTACGACTTGATCACTATCACTGTGCGGGGACAACCGCGGGTTGCTGGCGGGTGAAGTCCTGTTCCAGGCGCTTGATCACCAGGCCGGTAATATCGACACGCTCACCGGCATACATCACGCCGCTCTCCAGCACCATGTCGTATCCCAGTTCCTTGGCCAGGGTGACGATGGAGAGACGGATTTGACGCTGCATCTTTGCCAGCTCTTCGTTCTTGCGGATGTTGCGGTCCTCGCTGTACTCCTCATGGCTGCGCTTCATCTCGCGCTCCTGGGTAAGCAGTTCACGCTCCAGCTTGCGGCGCTCCTCTTCGCTGATATCCGTGGCGTTGCGCTCCAGCCGCTGCTTCAGCAGTTCGAGCTTCTTATCACCGGCCTGCAGCTCGATGTCGCGAGCGGAGAACTCGCTGTTAAGCAAATCACGCACCGCCGCGGCATGCGGGGCCTGCTCAAGAACCTGGGGGATATTAACGAAGGCGATGCGCAACGGCTCAGCAGAGGCTGAGTGCGCACCCAAACCCAGTGCGGAAATCAGTACCAGTAGAACAAATACTCTTTTCATCACCACTACCCTGCGCGCTGCGGAGTTAGATTAAACCGAGGCTGAACTGGAATCTTTCGGTGTAATCACCGTCCTTCGCGTTAAGCGGCATACCGTAACTGAAGATCAGCGGCCCCACCGGGGTATACCAGTTCATGCTGATGCCATAGGTCATGCGCAACTCATCCAGATCGACTCCCTCCGAGGTATTATACACATTACCCGCATCGAGAAAGGCGCTAAACCTCAGCGACTTGCTATCCACCTCGAAGGGCGGCGGGAACAGCAGTTCAGCGCCGCCCAGCAGGCGGGCATTACCGCCGTAGGGCAGACCGTTCTCATCCAGCGTGCCAGCGGTCGAGAACAGGCGGTTGGTACGGTAACCGCGCAGGGTTTTGACACCACCGGCATAGTAGCGCTCGTAGGGGGGAAGAATGCTGCTGCCACCATAGGTTTCTGCGTAGGACGCCTCGCCCCGAATACCGATGGTAAGGTAGTCGTGCAGTTTGATGTAGTGCTTCTTCTCCAGGGTAAGCTTGTAGAACTGCGGCGCGTGCAGGTAATCATCACCCAGCAGGCTGCTGCCTCCGAGTGCCAGTTCCGCCCCGGCAGAGAGCATACCGCCCTCGGTCGGGAAGATGGTGCGGTCACGGGTATCGCGGCTCCAGCTGGCGGCGAATTTGTAGGTACCGTAGGCACAATCGTCGGCGTTATGCGTGGTGTCGTCGCAGAAGTCGAGTATGCGCTGTGAGGTCGTATCGGTCGTCGTCGTTGTCGTCGCGCCGGTCGTGTAGAGCGTGGTGTGCTTATAGTCGAAGCTATAGCGCACCGTATCGTACTCGCTCACCGGCACACCGAAGGCAATGCCGGCACTGTAGTTGTCTGAAGTGTACGAGGTGGTGCCTGTCGCTGTGGTATCACTCTCCTGGTAGGCGGCCTTAAGGGTACGGCTCACGCCGTCCATGGTGTAGTAGGGATCGTAAACACTGAAGCTGTACTCGGTGTTGACATCACTGTTATTGAAATTGATGCCGACACGCTGCCCGCTGCCAAGGAAGTTCTCCCAATCGACACCGAGGTTAAAGACCAGACCGCTGGCGTCCCCATAGCCGACACCCGCGGAGAAGCTGCCGAAGGCCTCTCGTTCAGCCACGGTCATGTCGAGGTCTACCTGATTGGAACTGCCGGGCACCGACGGGGTGGCCACCTTCACGTCATCAAAGAAGCCGAGACGATTAAGACGCGTGCGCGAGCGTTCCACCTTGGTGGTGGAGATCCAGCCACCCTCCATCTGGCGCATCTCGCGGCGCAACACCTCGCCCTGGGTCTGGGTATTGCCGCTGATGTTGATGCGACGTACATAGACGCGCTCACCCGGGTCGATATAGACGTTCAACGCCACCTCGCGCTTCTCATCGTCGAGACGCGGAATGGGATTGATATTGGCAAAGGCGTAACCGTTATCACCTAACTTGCTGCTAATGCGGCTGGTACTCTCGGTCAGCTCCTTGCGCGAGAAGATCTCACCACGCTGCAGGGTGATCAGCTCACGCAGCTCCTCCTTCGGCACCAGGGTGTCACCGCTAAGGGTAATCTCGCTGATGCGGTACTGCTCACCCTCGCTGACGTTAATAGTGATGTAGACATGACGTTTGTCGGGGGTAATCGTCACCTGGGTGGAATCGACACGGAAGTTGATATAGCCACGGTCCAGGTAATAGGCGCGCAGGGTAGCCAGGTCGGCATTCAACTTCTGTTTCGAGTACTGGTCGTCACCGCCGAACCAGCCACCGTCATTGCTGAGAATGAACTTCTCACGCAGCTCGTCCTCGCTGATCGCCTTGTTGCCGATGATGTTGAGGTGGTGGATGGAGGCCACCTCCCCCTCTGAGATCTCGATACGCAGGGCGACGCGGTTGCGCTCACGCGGCAGCACCTCGGTACGTACCCGGGCATTGTATTTCCCCAACACCAGATACTGCCGTTGCAGCTCGGTACGCACCTTGTCGAGTAGGGAGCGGTTGAAGATCTTGCCCTCGCTCAGGCCGAGCAGTTTCAGGTTGCTCTCCAGCTGGTCGGTGGGGATGTCGTCGTTGCCCTCGAACTCGACACTGGCGATGGCAGGACGCTCGGCGACGAAGACCACCAGGGTATCGCCCTCGCGCTCCAGCACCACGTCCTTAAAGAAACCGGTCTTGAACAGGGCCCGAACCGCCGCTGAGCTGCGCTCGCTATCGACCCGCTCGCCCTTCTGCAGCGGCAGGTAGTTGTAAACGGTACCTACCGAGATGCGCTGCAGCCCCTCGACCTTGATATTGTCGATGACAAAGGGCTCCATTGCCGAGGCCGGTGCGGCACACAGCGAGAGGAGTATCAGCAGCAGTGCATAGGGGGTGAACGGATAGCGCATGGATTTCAAATTCTACTCTGCCTGTTATCCGGCCAAGCGGACCAGGTCGTTATAAATGGCCAACATCATCAGTGCCAGGATCAGCATCAGGCCGATACGCTGGCCTATCATCTCGGCCTCCTCGGATATCGGCGCACCGCGGACAAACTCCACCAGGAAGTAGAGCAGGTGGCCGCCGTCGAGCACCGGGATGGGCAGCAGGTTCAACACGCCCAGGCTCAGACTAATCAGTGCCAGAAAGGCCAGAAACTGGCTAAAGCCTGCCAACGCGGAATTCTTCGCAAACTGGGCGATACCGATGGGGCCGCTGATGTTCTCCACTGAGGCACGGCCCATGATCATCTCGCCGATCATGCGCAGGGTCAGCGCACTCATCTCCCAGGTCTTGTTCAGCGCGGCCCCCAGGGCGGCTAACGGCGGATGCCGCAGCACGGTGCTCATGGCCTGGCGCTTTGCCTCGTCGATGTAGGGGGTAACGCCCATTATCCCCACCGTCTTTCCGCCGCGTTGTTGCGGGCGCGGGCGCACTTCCACGCTCAGCTCACGACCGCCCCGCAACAGCACCACGGGCAGCGGTTTGCCGGGGCTGCTCGAGACAATCGCCACCAAATCAGACCACTCAGCGATAGTCCGCCCGTCAATTGAACGGATCTCATCACCGGGGCGCAGGCCGGCGTCCGCCGCGGCCGAATCCGCCACCACCTCATCGAGTACCGGGGCGATGCTCATGCGAAACGGCATCAGTCCCAGATGCTCGATCACCGCCTCGGGTTGCTGCATCGCCGAAATCGACCCGGTATCCAGCAGCCGCTCAACGCTCAGCCCCCCCTCGAACACGGTCAGCTTAACCGGCTCTCGTAGCAGCGCCTGGGGCAATACCGCCTCCATCGCCGCCTGCCAGGTAGGGGTGGGGTCGCCATTCACGGCGATAATCTCCTCGCCGCCACGCAGGCCCGCCTGATAGGCGACGGTATCCGGGGCCACCTCGCCAAGCAACGGCTTAACGCCCGGCACCCCGACCACAAACATCATCCAGTAGGCGACGATGGCAAAGATAAAGTTAAACAGCGGACCGGCGGCAACGATAGCCGACCGCTTGGCCAGGGGCTGCTGGTTGAAGGAGCGCGGCAGGTCCTGCGCGGCAACCTCCCCTTCCCGCTCGTCGACCATCTTGACGTAACCGCCGAGCGGGATCGCGGCGAGCACGAATTCGGTGTTGTCCGTGCCAAAGGTGCGTTGCCACAGGGGCCTGCCGAAACCGATGGAGAAGCGCAGCACCTTGACGCCGCACCAGCGCGCCACCAGGAAGTGACCCAGCTCGTGCACCGCGATCAGCAGGCTGAGGGCGACCAGCAGCGCCAGCAGAGATTGCACGAAGCCGAGCATTAAGCGTCACCCCTGAGCAGGCTGGTCGCCACTTCGCGCGCCTCCATATCGGCGGCGAAGATGGTCTCCAGGCTGTCGGCATCGCGACGCTCCACCTGTGCCAGGGTCTGCTCGATAATACGGGCGATGGCGGTAAAGCCAATCTTTTCGTTAAGGAAGGCATCCACCGCGATCTCATTGGCGGCATTAAGCACCGCCGGGGCGGTACCGCCCGCCTCCATCGCCTCTATCGCCAGGCGCAGGCAGGGAAAGCGCTGCAGGTCGGCAGGTTCGAAATCGAGCCGCGCCACATCGAAGATATCAAGGTCCGCCACCCCCGACTCGATACGCTCCGGCCAGGCCAGGGCGTGGGCAATGGGGGTGCGCATGTCGGGGTTGCCGAGCTGCGCCAGCACCGAACCATCGTGGTAAGCGACCATGGAGTGGATCACGCTCTGCGGGTGCAATACCACCTTGATGTGGGAGGGGTCGGTGTTAAACAGCCAGCACGCCTCGATGACCTCCAGCCCCTTGTTCATCATGGTGGCCGAATCGACCGAGATCTTGCGCCCCATCGACCAGTTGGGATGGGCCACCGCCTGTGCCGGGGTCACCGACTCCAGCTCCTGCAGTGGCGTAGTTCGGAAGGGGCCACCCGATGCGGTGAGCAGGATATGGCGTACCCCACTCTGCTGCAGCCCCTGTTCGAAGTTGGACGGCATGCACTGGAAGATGGCGTTGTGCTCCGAGTCGATAGGCAGCAGCTCGGCGCCGTTGGCGCGCACCTCCTCCATAAAGAGGTGGCCGGACATCACCAGCGCCTCCTTATTGGCGAGCAGGATACGCTTGCCGTGGCGTGCCGCGGCAAGGGTGGGCGGCAGGCCGGCGGCACCGACGATGGCGGCCATGACGTAGTCCACCTCATCCAGCGCGGCGATACGCTCCAGCCCCGCTACACCACTCAATACCTCGGTAGCGGAACCACTTTCGCGCAGCTGTTGTGCCAGCTGTTCGGCGGCGGCGGTGTCCACCATCACCGCATAGCGCGGCTGGTGTGCCAGGCACTGCTCGAACAGGCGTTCGACCTGGGTGTTGGCGCTGAGCGCTACCACACGATAACGCTCTGGGTGACGCGCCAGCACATCGAGGGTGCTGACACCGATGGAGCCGGTGGCCCCCAGTACCGTGATCCCCTTTATCGACTCAGCCATATCAACCCCAATGTAAATAGCGGCGCGGCGGCGGTAAGGCTGTCGATGCGATCGAGCACGCCGCCGTGACCCGGCAGGATACCGCCGCTGTCCTTCAGGTCCATAATGCGCTTGAACATACTCTCCAGCAGGTCACCCAGCACCGAGATGAAGACGGTCACCAGCGCCAGCCCCATAAAGGCGGCCATACCGCCAACGGGGGCAAGCCAGGTTGTCGCGGCAGCGGCGATGGCAAGCGCGGTAATGAGGCCGCCGATCACGCCCTCCCAACTCTTGCCGGGGCTGACCCGGGGTGCCAGCTTGCGTTTGCCCAGGGCACGGCCGGCGAAGTAGGCGCCGCTGTCGGCACCCCAGATAAGGCACATCAACAAAATGAAATAGCCGGGCCCATATGCGCTGTGCAACAGGCTGAGCGCCGCCCATGAGGGCAGCAGCACGAACAGCCCGGCCACGGCACGCGCCACCGCACTGCCCTGCCACAGGGCCGCACTACGCGGATAGGTCATCACCGACATCAGCGCCATCGCCCACCATGTCATGGCGAGCACCAGCACGAACTGTGGCCAGGTCCCCTGCTGTAACAGTGGGTAGAGCAGGAAAAAGAGAACGGGAAAAACGGCGGTGTAGCCGAGACGTGCCAGGTGGCACTCCAGCCCGACCAGGCGCGACCACTCCCAGGCGCCCAGGGTGAAGATCGCACCCAGTACGACGGCAAGGGCGTCGCTGGAGAGCGACCAGATCCCCCACAGCGCCAGCGGCGCCAGCACCAGTGCGGTGAGAATGCGTTGCTTAAGCATTATTCGCCTCCTCCACCTGCTCGCCGGTACGACCGAAGCGGCGCTGCCTCGAGGCGAAGGAGTCCAGCGCCTGTTGCAGGGCGGCGGCATCGAAGGAAGGCCACAGCAAGTCGGTAAAATAGAGTTCGGTATAGGCAAGCTGCCACAGCAGGAAATTGCTGATGCGCTGCTCGCCGCCGGTACGGATAAAGAGATCGGGCTCCGGCAGCTCGGCCAGGCTCAGGTGCTGCGCCAGCAGCGACTCGTCGATGGCCTCAACGGCAAGCTCGCCCCGCTCAACCATGGCAGCGAGGCTACGCGCGGCCTGGGCGATATCCCAGCGGCCACCGTAGTTGGCGGCGATATTGAGACAGAGGGTGGAATTGCCGGCGGTGAGTGCCTCGGCCTCGGCGATACGCTGTTGCAGTTCGGGACTGAAGGCGGAGACATCGCCGATCACGCGCAGCCGCACGCCGTTCTTGTGCAGCTGTTTAACCTCTCGGTCGAGGGCGGTCATGAAGAGTTTCATCAACAGCCCCACCTCCTCGGCAGGACGTCGCCAGTTCTCGCTGCTGAAGGCGAACAGGGTCAGCACTTCAATCTTCTGCTCGACGCAGGCCTTGATAGTCTTGCGCACCGCCTCCAGCCCGACACGGTGGCCCGCTACGCGCGGCAGGTGTCGCTTGCGCGCCCAGCGGCCATTACCATCCATGATGATCGCCACATGCCGGGGTCTCTTGCTGGAGTTGTTGTTATGCGTCATGCCGTCCGTCATCAATAGCGTATTTATTGTATGTAGGAACGTCGCGACGAACGCGAGTTCCCGGCGGCACTACATGGAGAGCAGGTCCTGCTCTTTCTCCTGCAACACCACATCGATGGCGGCGACATACTTGTCGGTCAGCTTCTGGATAGCGTCCTCGGCACCACGTGCCTCGTCCTCGCTGATCTCCTTATCCTTGAGCAGTGACTTAAAGTCAGAGTTGGCGTCACGGCGAATGTTGCGTACCGCTACCTTGCCCTGCTCACCCTCCTGCTTCACCACCTTAATGAGGTCGCGACGACGCTCCTCGGTAAGGGGCGGCATCGGCACGCGGATGACGTTGCCGCTGGTGGCAGGGTTGAGACCGAGGTCGGAGGTCAGGATCGCCTTCTCCACCACACCCACCATGGGCTTCTCCCACGGGGTGACGCTAAGGGTGCGGGCGTCCTCAACATTGATGTTGGCCACCTGGCTAATCGGTACCTCGGAGCCGTAGTAGTCTACGGTTACGTGGTCGAGCAGGCTGGGGTGGGGGCGGCCGGTGCGGATCTTGGCCAGCTCTGTCTTCAGTGACTCGACACTCTTCTGCATACGCCGTTCGGCGTCTTTCTGGATATCGTTAATCATGATTACTCTCCACGCTCTACCAGCGTGCCTTCGTCTTCACCCTGCATGATGCTCATCAGGGCGCCAGGCTTGTTCATATCAAAGACCTTGAGCGACATGTCGTGATCACGGCACAACACGATCGCCGTCAGGTCCATTACGCCAAGCTTACGATCCAGCACCTCATCATAGGTGAGGCGCGAATAGCGCTTGGCGTTGGAATCCTTCATGGGGTCGGCGGTATAGACACCGTCAACCTTGGTTGCTTTCAGTACCAGGTCGGCATTGATCTCGATGCCACGCAGGGTGGCCGCCGAATCGGTAGTAAAGAAGGGGTTGCCGGTACCGGCTGCGAAGATCACAACGCGCCCCTTCTCCAGATGGCGCACCGCACGGCGGCGCACATAGTCTTCACAGACCTGATGAATCGGTAACGCCGACATCACCCGCACGGTGAGGCCGGCCTTCTCCAGGCCGTCCTGCATCGCCAGGGAGTTGATCACCGTGGCCAACATGCCCATGTGGTCGGCAGAGGTACGGTCCATACCCCCACCGGCAAGGCTGACGCCACGGAAGATGTTACCGCCGCCGATCACCACACCGACCTCTGCTCCGGCATCTACCACCTCGGCGATCTCCTGGGAGACACGCTGTACCACGGCGGGGTCGATACCGAACTCCTGCTCGCCCATCAGCGCCTCGCCGCTGAGCTTGAGGAGGATACGCTTGTAGGTCAGTTTGCTGTCGGCGTCACTCATCTTAGTTACCCTTCATCTGGGCTTTCACCTCTTCGGCGAAGTTCTCGACCTTCTTCTCGATACCCTCGCCTACCTCGAAGCGGGTGAAACCGTTAACGGTGGCACCGGCGTCCTTCAGCAGCTTCTCGACGCTCTGGTCGGGGTCCTTAACGAAGGGCTGGCCCAGCAGGGTGATCTCCTTGAGGAACTTCTTGATACGGCCGCCGATCATCTTCTCAACGATCTCGGCAGGTTTACCGCTCTCCAGTGCCTGGGCGGTGAAGATCTCCTTCTCCTTCTCGATAACGGCGGCGTCGACATCGTCCTCGGAGACAGCGGTGGGGCGGCTGGCGGCGATGTGCATAGCAACATCACGGCCAAGCTCCAGGCTGCCGTTGCTGATATCGACCATTACACCGATGCGCGAGCCGTGCATGTAGTTGGCCAGCAGACCGTCGGTGCTGAACAGCTGGAAGCGGCGTACGCTCATGTTCTCACCGATCTTGGCGATGAGGCGCTTAAGGGTATCAGCCACGTTCTCGCCACCGGTCATCTCGTAGCCCAGCAGGGTGTCGAGGTCAGCAGGCTGGTTGGCGAGGGCCAGGCCGGCAACCTCGTCACAGAAACCCTGGAAGTCGTCGCCCTTGGCAACGAAGTCGGTCTCGCAGTTGACCTCCAGCATCACGGCCTGCTTGCCGTCGTCGCTGGTCTTGACCACGATCAGGCCCTCGGCAGCGGTACGGCCGGCCTTCTTGTCGGCCTTGGCCAGGCCAGTCTTGCGCATGTGCTCGATTGCCGCCTCGATGTCGCCGTCAACCTCAACCAGTGCCTTCTTGCACTCCATCATGCCGGCGCCGGTGCGCTCGCGCAGTTCCTTAACCAGTGCAGCGGTAATAGCCATCTCTGATTTCCTCTATATATAAAGCGTAAAAGTGGTTTTTGCGGCCCACCTCCGCGAAACAGCGGGGAAGACCGGGAATAAATTTCAAAAAAGGGGGCCCAGCCCCCTTTTTTGTGTCGCCGTGAAGGGGGAGGATTACTCCGCGCCCTCCTCCTCGGCCACTTCGACGAACTCGTCGGTGCTGCTGGCGGCTGCGGTGCCGGTAGAGGCCTTGCCCTCCAGTACCGCACTGGCCACGCCCTGGGTGTAGAGGCTGATGGCGCCGATGGAGTCGTCGTTACCCGGGATCATGTAGTCCACGTCATCGGGGTTGCAGTTGGTATCGACCACGGCGATAACCGGGATACCCAGCTTCTTGGCTTCGCTGACGGCGATCTTCTCGTGACCGACATCGACAACGAACATGGCATCGGGCAGGCCGCCCATGTCCTTGATACCGCCAAGGCTACGCTCCAGCTTCTCCATCTCGCGACGGCGCATCAGCGCCTCTTTCTTGGTCAGGCGGTCGAGGGAGCCGTCCGCATCCATCGCTTCCAGGTCTTTCAGGCGCTTGATGGACTGCTTAACGGTCTTGTAGTTGGTGAGCATGCCGCCGAGCCAGCGGTGGTTCACGTAGGGCATACCGGCACGCTCGGCTTCCTGCTGAATCAGGTCACGGGCCTGGCGCTTGGTGCCGACGAACATGATGCTGCCCTTCTTGGCCGCCAGCTTGGAGATGAAGTTCATCGCATCGTTATAGAGCGGCAGGGACTTTTCGAGGTTGATGATATGGATCTTGTTACGGTCACCGAAGATGAAGGGAGCCATCTTGGGGTTCCAGTAACGGGTCTGGTGACCGAAGTGTACACCGGCCTCCAGCATTTGACGCATGGTTACGCTAGCCATAAGTTTTAAACTCCTGGTTTGGGTTGGTCCTCCATGTGCCGGGATGCCCAACTCCTTATATTTAAGGAGCACCCGGACAGACCCTGTCGGCACATGTGTGGATTTCGGATTTGGCGGCCAATCCGCCTCACCGATATTGGGTTTGCCTATAAAGCGCGCACTTTATACCATAACCGCCTTCAATCAACAACGACGGAGCCGTTTTTTCCGACCCATTCGGGCGACCAGCCATCCCCCCGACCGTAAACGGAAGAAGCCAGTAAAATCAAAGACATGAGTATCAAAATCAAAACCGCTGCCGAGATCGAGAAGATGCGCATCGCCGGGCGCCTGGCCGCCGAGGTACTGGAGATGATCGCCCCCCACGTCAAACCGGGGGTCAGCACCGAGGAGCTGGATCGCCTCTGCCACGACTACATCGTCAACGAGCAGCAGGCGATCCCGGCCCCGCTCAACTACCACGGCTTCCCCAAGTCGATCTGCACCTCGATTAACCACGTGGTGTGCCACGGCATCCCCGGTGACAAGCTGCTGAAGAAGGGCGATATCGTCAATGTGGACATCACCGTGATTAAGGACGGCTACCACGGCGACACCAGCCAGATGTTCTTCGTCGGCGAGCCCTCGGTGAAGGCGAAACGGCTGGTGGAGATCGCCCGCGAGTGCCTGCTGGTGGGGATCAGGATGGTCAAGCCGGGTATCAAGCTGGGCGACATCGGTGCAGCCATCCAGAAGCACGCTGAGACACACAACTACTCGGTGGTGCGTGAATACTGCGGTCACGGTATCGGCAGCGAGTTCCACGAGGAGCCGCAGGTGCTGCACTACGGCAACCCCGACACCGGCGTCGAGCTCAGGCCCGGCATGACCTTCACTATCGAGCCGATGATCAACGCCGGCAAGCGTAACGTCAGCCTGATGCGCGACGGCTGGACCGTGGTAACCAAGGACCGGACACTCTCGGCACAGTGGGAGCACACCCTGCTGGTGACCGAGGAGGGCGTAGAGGTGCTGACCCTGCGCCAGGGTGAGGAGATATAAATGAGGGGAGTTGAGCCCCTCTTCGACGCCACCGTCTTCGATGCCGAACTGAGCGCCAGCAGCAACCCCATCAAACTGTTTCGCGACACCATCACCCTGGCCCGCGAGCGGCTGGAGTTCCGCTTTCGCGACCGCGAGGATGTGGTATCACTGGTCACCCACTACGCCCAGTTCATCGACCAGTTGCTGGTACGCGCCTGGAGCCACCACCTGGGTGAGGCGGCGGAATCGATCGCCCTTATCGCCGTTGGCGGCTACGGTCGCGGCGAGCTACACCCCAACTCCGATATCGACATCATGCTCCTCGCCGAGGAAGAGGCCCTCTCGGCGCACGGCGGTAAGCTGGAGCAGTTCCTGCTGCTGATGTGGGACATCGGCCTCGACGTGGGCCACAGCGTGCGCACCCCCGCGGACTGCATCGAGCAGGGGCGCGACGACATCACCGTCGCCACCAACATCATGGAGGCGCGCCTGCTCTGCGGGCCTGAACAACTGTTCCAACAGATGCGCGAGACCACCGACCAGAACCACATCTGGCCGGGGCGCGACTTCTTCCAGGCCAAGTGGGACGAGCAGATTAACCGCCACCACAAATTCCACGACACCGCCTACAACCTGGAGCCCAACGTCAAGGAGGGACCGGGGGGGCTGCGTGACATCCAGATGATCGGCTGGGTGGCAAAGCGCCACTTCGGCTGCGAAACACTGGAGGGACTGGTGGAGCACCGCTTCCTTACGCAGGAGGAGTACCTGGCGCTGATCGACGGTCAGAGCTTCCTCTGGCGCGTACGCTACGGCCTGCATGTGCTGGCGAAACGGCGCGAGGACCGCCTGCTGTTCGACCACCAGCGCAACCTCGCCACCCTGTTCGGCTATGAGGACGACGACAAGCACCTGGCAGTGGAGCACTTCATGAAGGCCTACTACCGCACGGTAATGGAACTCGAGCGGCTCAACGAGATGCTGCTGCAGCTGTTCCAGGAGGAGATCCTCTATGCCCAGGAGTCGGAGGAGCCGAAACCGATCAACAAGCGCTTCCAGTGCCGCAAGGGCTTTATCGAGATCGCACACGACAAGGTGTTCGAGCACTCCCCCTATGCACTGCTGGAGATCTTTCTTATCCTGGCGCAGCACCCGGCCCTGAAAGGGGTTCGCGCCAACACCATCCGCCAGCTGCGCCACCACCGTCACCTCATCGACGATGACTTTCGTAACGACCTGCGCTGTCGCTCACTCTTTATGGAGTTGATGCGCCAGCCCCAGGGCATTACCGCCGAGCTGCGGCGCATGAGCCGCTACGGCATCCTCGCCGAATACCTGCCGCTGTTCGGCCATGTGGTGGGATTGATGCAGCACGACCTGTTCCACGTCTATACCGTGGATGAGCATACCCTCTCGGTGGTGCGTAACCTGCGCCGCTTTACCATTGCCGAATACCACCACGAATTCCCGCTCTGCAGCAAGATCAGCCAGCGGCTGCCCAAACCGGAGCTGATCTACATCGCCGGCCTGTTCCACGACATCGCCAAGGGACGCGGCGGCGACCACTCGGTACTGGGGGCGGAAGATGTGACCGAATTCTGCCGCCACCACGGACTGAGCGACTACGACACCAACCTGGTGAGCTGGCTGGTACGTAACCACCTGCTGATGTCCACCACCGCCCAACGCCGCGACATCTCCGACCCGGAGGTGATCAACACCTTCGCCGCCGAGGTGGGTAACGAAAGATACCTCGACTACCTCTACCTGCTTACCGTCGCCGACATCCGCGCCACCAGCCCCACGGTATGGAACTCCTGGAAGGACGCCCTGCTGGCCGAGCTCTACCACGCCACCCATAAGGCACTGCACCGCGGCCTCTCCAACCCGATCATCCAAAGCGAGGTGATCGAAGAGCGCAAGAAAGAGGCACGCAAGCAGCTCAGGTTGCACCGCATCAGTGATGAGAAGATCGAAGGATTCTGGGGCCGTCTCAGCAAGGAGTACTTCCTGCGCTACTCCGGCAGCGAGATCGCCTGGCACACCCGCGCCGTGATCGAAAACGACAACAAACAGATCCCGTTGGTGCTGCTGCGCCAGCAGACCGAACGCGGCGGTACCGAGATATTCATCTACACACCAATCTGTGGCTTTCAGTTCACCACTACCACGACCCTGCTGGATCAGCTGGGACTGAATATCGTCGACGCACGTATCATCGGCTCCAAGGATCAATACACCGTCGACACCTACATCGTGCTGGAGGACGACGGCGAACCGATTACCGGTCGTTTCCGCCTCGACGAGATCAAGGAGCAACTGGAACGCCTGTTGGCCAATCCGGAGCAGGCGCCTGACAAGGTCCACCGCCAGGTGGCACGCCAGCTCAAGCACTTCCCCATCCCGCCGCGGGTCTTCTTTCACGACGACCCCAACAACGAGCGCACCATTATGGAGGTGGTCGCCTCCGACCGACCCGGACTGCTTTCAGTCATTTCAAAAGTGATGGCCGAGCAGAAGATTCAGTTGCAGAACGCCAAGGTCTCCACCCTTGGGGAAAGGGTTGAGGACATCTTCTTTGTTACGGATGAGGATGGGAAGCCGCTTGTCCGAGCCGAGCAGCGGGAGGAGCTGGAGCGGGCGATTGTTGGGGCGTTGGGGGAGTAGAGCACTGGAAGCGACCGCCGCTTCCTCAAAGCATCACTGATGCTTTGCTCAGGTGTTAGTGGCGGAATAGGTGTACTGTCCACAGAATTCCCAAACGTTGGGATACAGTAGAAACAAAGGAGCAATTCATGGCAAAAATATGGATAACTTACGCATGGACTGACAATCAGCAAGGAGACGTTGACTTTATTGCTCAAGAGTTACAGCAGGCCGGTGCTGAAGTAAAGTTGGATAGGTGGAATATATCTGCGGGCAACCGTTTGTGGCCTCAAATCGAAGAATTTATTTGTTCTAAAGAGCACAGTGATGCCTGGCTTCTTATTGCAACAGCTCACAGCCTATCCAGTGAAGCCTGCAAAGAGGAATTCGCATATGCGTTAGATAGAGCCTTAAACTCAAGGGGTGATAATTTCCCTGTTATTGGTCTCTTCCTAGGTCCTGTTGATCAGTCATTAATTCCTGCTGGAATAAGAACTCGCTTATACGTAAGTGTTACGGACCCAGACTGGAAAGAAAGAATCATTGCTTCAGCCGAGGGGAGAGCACATCAGGTACAGCAGAGCACGGTCCAACCTTTCCATATCAATATACATAAAAACCAAGATGGCAATAAACCACTTGCTATTGAGGTTCGTCCACGAGCTGGAGTCTGGGCACCATTTATAGCTTGTATTCCAATGAGTGAGAAGGAAGCAGTTCAACCCAGTATCATGATTGGCCCAAGAGATGTTCCAACAAGTAGTGGAATGTTGGTCAACTGCGGTGATAGTCAGTCACCTGACGGAAAAATGTGGATTATGAGCGCGGGAAATCAAGCAACACCAACTGAGAGTTATTACGTGTGGTGCGACACTCTACCGTCAACCTTAGTGTTTGGGGTCAGCGGGAGAGCACCACAGTACACTGTTAACTTCGATAAAAAAGCAATTTGACAAAGCGCTCAAGCAAGGGCGCGCTAATGTGTGCCGCTTAACTTGGTGTTCGAGTCCGCTCCTAGCTACTTAACTGACCCACACATCAATCGGCAGAGATCAACTCCACCCCATTCCCATCCGGGTCACGACAGAAAACAGCGGCACGGCCGGAGCGGCTGCGGGTATAGGGGATACCCTGCTCATCCAGTTTGACGATCAGCTCATCCAGCCCGGCAACGCTCAGGGCGAGGTGACGGTCACGCCCGGCGTGGTCGGGACGACCTATTGTCGGATCAGGGTTGGGCAGCTCCAGCAGGTGCAGTTGCTGGTCGCCGATAGCAAGCCAGGCGCCCGGGAAACTGAGCTCGGGCCGCGGTGCCAAGGAGAGTCCGAGCAGCCCCTGATAGAAGGTCAGGGCACGCTCGGTATCTGCGACGATCAGGCTGAGGTGATGTATCCCTTTGATTTGCATGACTTTGGCCCCTCTTATCACGTGGTTTATGGCGCAGGTGCAATACCTTATAATGGTCGGCTGTTTTTCGCACCTGGCAGATGAATGAACCCGGACCTTAACAAACTGCAGCCCTACCCCTTCGAAAAGCTGAACAAGCTGAAGGGTGAAGTGACACCGGTGGCAAAGCCCCATATCGCCCTCTCCATCGGCGAGCCCAAACACCAGCCGCCCGGCTTTGTGGTGGAGGAGCTGATCACCCACCTGCACACCCTGGCCAACTACCCGCTGACCAAGGGGCGCGTGGAGCTGCGCCAGGCCATCGCCGACTGGCTCACCAACCGCTTCGCGCTGCCCGAGGGCAGTCTCGACGCCGAACGCCACGTGCTGCCGGTGGCAGGCACCCGCGAGGCGCTGTTCGCCTTCGCCCAGGCAGTGGTGGATCGCGCTGGAAGTGGATCGGGGGATGCCCTGGTGCTCTCTCCGAACCCCTTCTACCAGATTTACGAAGGGGCGGCGCTACTGGCCGGGGCAGAGCCCTGGTTCCTCAACACCGCGGCCGAGAACGGCTTCCTGCCCGACCTCGATATCGTGCCCGAGAATGTTTGGGCCCGCTGCCAGCTCATCTACCTCTGCACCCCCGGCAACCCCACCGGCGCGGTGGCCCCGGTCGACTACCTGCAGAAACTGATCAAACTGGCCGACAAGCATGACTTCATCATCGCCTCGTATGAGTGCTACTCCGAGCTCTGGTTCGATACCCCGCCCCCCGGCCTGCTGCAGGCGGCCGCCGAGATGGGCCGTAACGACTATAGGCGTTGCGTGGTATTCCACTCGCTCTCCAAGCGCTCCAACCTGCCGGGACTGCGTTCAGGCTTCGTGGCCGGCGACGCCGAGGTGCTGGCCGCCTTCCTCAAATACCGCACCTACCACGGCTGCGCCCTGCCGCCCCACACGCAGGCGGCAAGCATTAGCGCCTGGAACGACGAGGCGCACGTGGAGCAGAACCGCGAGCTCTACCGCCAGAAATTCGAGGCGGTGCTGGAGATCCTGCAGCCGGTGATGAAGGTGGAACAACCCGATGCCGGTTTCTACCTCTGGGCCGAGAGCGCGCCGCTCAGCGACACCGAATTTGCACAGCGACTCTTCGCCGAGCAACACATCACCGTGCTGCCTGGCAGCTACCTCTCGCGCGAGGCGCACGGTATCAACCCCGGCGCCGGCCGTGTACGCATGGCACTGGTGGCCGAGCTGGACGAATGTATCGAGGCGGCGCAGCGCATACGCGACTTCGTCACCTCCCTCTGACAGAATTAAGAACCGATTGATTAGGAGAACCAACGTGGACGATCTGAAAAACGTCATTGAACAAGCTTTCGAGAACCGCGCCGAAATCACCCCGGCCACCGCCACCGCCGAGGTGCGCGAGGCGGTTAACCAGGCCCTGGCGATGCTCGACAGCGGTGAGGCCCGTGTGGCCGAGCGCCGCGGCGTCGGCGACTGGGTGGTTAACGAGTGGCTGAAGAAAGCCGTACTGCTGTCATTTCGCATCAACGACAACGAGTTCATCAAGGGCGGTTTTACCAACTATTACGACAAGGTGGATTCAAAATTCGC
>JBNKUL010000034.1:0-75018 GCA_050298555.1 Thiohalomonadaceae bacterium | reverse complement strand
TTTTTTGTAGTTGAGCTTGAGCGCATTAGTCACTATCCGATCATTCTCCACTAGTGGCTATGACATATCAATCCAGGGCACCCTTTACACACAGACACAGATTGCTGAAGCTGCCCCCCATTGCTATCGAGCCCCTTTCGTTCTGGTTGACACACTCGCTCAGATCGGTAGAATTCCGCGCTCTTCCAAGCGGGAATAGCTCAGTTGGTAGAGCACAACCTTGCCAAGGTTGGGGTCGCGAGTTCGAATCTCGTTTCCCGCTCCAATCCCACCATTTCAAACCCACCTGTCAACCGAACCATCTAGCAGCAGCTTCACTCCTGTGGTGCACACGTTAGATCAAAGTCACGCCACACCGTGACCTGGCAGGCTGACAAATATTCCCCCTACAGCTAGAGTTGCAACTATATGCAATAGCTCGAGTTGCCCACCCAATGCAGGTAACAGCAAAAACCCCAGCTTCGTCCCATACGGGACAGCCAATACGCTTTTCTACCAGGCGGCTATCACCGCTTTGGGTTTTACTGCTATGCGCCCTGCTCCCTTTCGCAAACCGGGCCGTCGCACAGGAGACCGTTCGCGTCGGCATCTACCAGAATCCGCCCAAGGTATACCGCGACGCGGATGGCCAGCCGAGTGGCTTTTTCGTCGACATTCTCGCGGCCATTGCCCGAGCGGAGGAGCTCAACCTTAGCTACATCGACTGCGAATGGAATAACTGCCTGCAGATGCTGGAGCAGGGAGAGCTGGACCTGATGCCGGATGTGGCCTATTCCCCACAGCGCGAGCAACGCTTCGATTTCCACCGCAATGTGGTGCTCGCTAACTGGAGCCTGCTCTATGCGCCGGATGCCGAGCGGTATCAATCCGTGCGCGACCTTGACGGTGTCCGCATTGCCGTGATCCGCGACAGTATCCAGTATCAGGCGCTGCAGCATAAGGCTTCACAGGCCGGTATCCATCCCAACTATATCGAGCTCGACAGTTCGGAGGCCGCCATGCAGGAGGTCGCGGAGGGGCGCGCCGATGCCGCCCTGGTCAACCGCCTCTACGGGCTGCAGCACGCAGGCCACTTCGGACTCAAGGCAACACGCCTCGTATTTAAGGCCTCACAGCTCTACTATGCGACGACGAAGCACCGCCACGCCGAACTGCTTGCCGCCATTGACCAGCAGCTGGCGGTAATGAAATCCCGGCGTGACTCCCCCTACTACCGTGCCCTTTCCCGCTGGCTGGAGCCGCTGGAAGCGAAGGGTTTTCCGAAGTGGCTGCCCTGGTTACTCCTCGGCCTTGCGGGCATGCTGCTGGCACTCGTGGTACACAGTTACCTTCTCAAGCATGCCATACGCAAGGCGCGGTGGGAGATTGAACAACAAAGCAGCGATATCATCGCCTCTGAGGCCAAGTATCGTCGCCTGTTCGAGACTTCAGCGGACGCCATTATCCTCATCCAGGGGGAAGAGGTAGTGGACGTGAACCCGGCGATGCTGCGCACATACGGCTACCCCGACAAGACTGCGGCGAAAAGGCTGACGCTAGATGACCTCTTCCCCGCCACCCAGCCAAATGGTGATGACTCACATGCGCTGGCACGACACTACCTGCAACAGGCCTATGACGATGGCATCGCCGCCTTCGAATGGAACCATCTTCGTGCCGATGGCTCCTCCTTTCCTGCCGAGGTAACACTGGTTTCGACACCGGTAAACAATCAACCGCTGCTCCAGGCAACGGTGCGCGATATCTCCAAGCTCAGGAAGAGCCTCAATCGGCAACAGCGGCTCAATCGCGCCCTCAAGACCCTGAGCAAGGCCAACCATGCACTGGTACATGCCGATGACGAGGCCGACCTGCTCAACACCCTTTGCCAGATACTCGTCGCCTCGGGTAACTACCGGCTCGCCTGGATCGGCTATGCACAGGACGACGACAGGCGCAGCGTCACCCCCAAGGCGCAATACGGCTTCGAGGAGGGTTATCTCGACAGCCTCAGGATAAGCTGGCAGGACGATGAGTACGGCCAGGGGCCCACAGGTACCGCCATACGCTCTGGCCAGTACGCCGTTGCCCGTAACATACACAGCGATCCCAAGTATGCCCCCTGGCGCGAGCAGGCCGTGCGCCGCGGCTACGCCTCTTCTATCGCGCTTCCCATCATCCACGCCGGCACCACCTACGGTGCTCTCAATATCTATAGTGCCGAGGCCAATGCCTTCGATGATGAAGAGATTATCCTGTTGCAGGAGCTGGCCGATGATCTCGGATTCGGCATCCGTAACCAACGGATGAAGGTTGAAAACTCTCGAGTCCAGGAGGAGCGTCTACGGCACGAACAGCAACTGGAAAACGCCCTGCTGCAAACCATTCAGTCCGTTTCCGCCATGGTGGAGATGCGCGACCCCTTCACTGCAGGCCATCTGCGCCGCTCCGCCGACCTCGCGGTTGCCCTGGGAGAGGAACTCGGCCTTGATGACGCCACCACTGAGGGGTTGCACCTAGGCGCGATGATTCATGATATCGGCAATATCTATCTACCCGCCGAGATCCTCAATCGCTCCGGCCGGCTCACCGAACAGGAACAGGATCTGATCCACACCCACGTCGAGGCCGGCTACAACATCATCAAGGAGATCGACTTCCCCTGGCCGATCGCCAACATGATCCTCTACCACCACGAACGCCTCGATGGCAGTGGCTACCCGAGAGGCTGCAGCGGTGACGATATCCCATTCAATGCGCGTATCATCGCCGTTGCCGACGTGGTTGAGGCGATGCTCTCGCACCGTCCATACCGCCAGGCGCTATCGCTAGAAGAGGTGTTAAGGGAGCTACAAGAGGGGAGTGGCAACAGGTATGACAGCCGGGTGGTTGATGCCTGCATTCGGCTGTTTAACGAAAGGGGATACAAACTCCCGAACTAGTCCGCCCATGATAAAGTAGCGCCCAACACTCAACACCAATAACAGGAACTCCCATGAAAAAACTTGCCGCCCTGCTGATGCTGTTGCTATTAAGCGCCTGCAGCCATAAACCCACCGACGAGCTGATCACCCAGCAGGTGACAGCGCAGCTGCAACAGCGCCACGGTGAGATGCTGTTCGAGGTGGTAAATTTCAGGAAGGTGAACGGTATTCAGCGCGGCGACAATGCCTATGACGCCGATATCGAGTACGACCTGCGCTTTTTACTCGACCTGAAGGATGTCAGCATGAGGCTGCAACAGCAGGGGGGAAGCATCTTCGCCGCCGGTATGGAGGCGACCTCGCTAGGTCTGCTCTACGGCAATTTCCAGAAGGGCGACATCATCCACAAGAGCGAGCGCGTGCGCTTTGTGCGTAGCGAGAAGGGTTGGTTAATCGACGAGCCGCAGGGGCGGTAGACGAGTCAGACAACCGCCCCTGCAATGCTCTACTTAAGGATGAGGTAGAGCGCCCCACCCCGCCGCTGGATGTTGATCAGCAGTGCGCCATCCCGATCCACCACCTTGCGCATCTGCTCGATAGTGCGCACTTCATGGCGGTTCACCTGGGCGATCACATCACCCTTGCGCAGCCCGGAATGCATCGCCACGCTGCCGTTGGCGACATCGGCCACCACCACCCCTTCGACACGTCCGCTGAGGGTCTCTTCCGAGACATTGGCGAGAACGGCACCACCAAGGCGAGGGTGGATCTTCTCCCCCTCAATTGCGGTCAGCTCGGGCTCTTCGATCACCGCCTGTAGCTGCCTCTCTTTACCGTTACGTAACACGCGCATCTCCACCTTCTGGCCGATGCGCAGCAGGCCAATACGGTTGCGCACGTCGGTGGCATCGCGCACCAGGCGGCCATTGATGTGGGTGATCACATCACCGGTCTTCATCCCAGCCTTATCGGCCGGTGAACCGCTGCTGACCTGGGTGACGACCGCCCCCTGCTGCTGGCTGATGCCAAAGGCCGCGGCCAGCTCGGGGGAGAGGTCCTGAGCCTGGGCGCCCATGGCGCCGCGGCGTACCTCACCATGTTCGATCAGCTGCTTCATGATGTCGCGCACCATATTGATGGGGATGGCAAAACCGATCCCCACGTTGCCGCCGCTCTTGGAGAGGATGGCGGTGTTGATGCCGACCAGCTCACCGCGCAGGTTCACCAGCGCGCCACCTGAGTTGCCTGGATTGATAGAGGCGTCGGTCTGGATGAAGTCCTCGTAGCCCTCAATGCCGAGACCGGAACGGCCCAGTGCCGAGACGATGCCAGAGGTGACGGTCTGGCCGAGGCCGAAGGGGTTGCCAATGGCCACCACGAAGTCGCCGACGCGCAGTTCATCCGAGTCACTCATCGACAGTGCGCCGAGTTCACCATTCTCCACCTTAATCACGGCGATATCGGTCTCCGGATCGGTGCCAACCAGCTCCGCCTTGAGGGTACGGCCGTCGTGAAGGTTGACGGCGATCTCATCGGCACCATCGATGACATGGTTGTTGGTAACGACATAGCCTTGCTTGCCATCGACCACCACGCCGGAACCGAGGCTCTGCTCGACACGCTCGCGCGGCTGTTCGGGCAGGCTGAAGAAGCGACGGAAGAAGGGGTCGGAGAGCAGTGGGCTCTGGCTTACCGCCACACGGGTGCGGGTGAAGATGTTGACCACCGAGGGGACGGCCTTCTCCAACATCGGCGCCAGGCTCGGTACCGCCTCTCCCTGGGAGTCGTGAGTCGGAAGTGCCGCGTGGGCACTGAGGGTAAACAGCATCAACAGGGCAATGAGGTAGCGCATGATTATCCTTATACGATTAACAACGGTTACGGCTCTCTATGACAAGCCGCACGGACGAGAGTTCAGCATCGGAGCTATTCCAAACCTATTCAGGCCGGATTGCCGTTACCAACAGGCGATCTCCTTTGATCTCGAACTGTACATCGAAATCGAAAAAGCGCACACCGCCCCGGCTCTTCTGCTCCTTCTGCGCCCTGTAGGCGGGACGAGGGTCATAGGCCAGGCTTTCAGCAATCTGCTGCCTTAACCTCGGGTAACGCCCAAGCTGCTGCTTCAGCTGTAGCTCCGTCTCTGGGCTGAAGCTCACCTGCAGCATCGGCTGTGGCGCCCCGTCTGCAAAACCGCTGCGGGCATCGGGGATACTGTCCACATAGGGGATGTAGGGCTTGATATCGACCACCGGCGTGCCGTCTAGCAGGTCGGCGCCGATGAGGTGCAGTTTGACGCTATTACCGTCTGCCTCGATCGCCCCCAGTTGCACCACCGAAAGGCCCAGCGGGTTGGGGCGGTGAGTGGAACGGCTGGCAAAGACGCCGACCCGTTCATTGCCGCCGAGCCGCGGCGGTCGAACCGTGGGCGACCACTTGCCAGGCTCAACGCCGTGAAAGAGGAAACTCACCCAGATGTGGGAGAAGCCCTCCAGCCCCTTTACCGTCTCGGGACGGTTATAGGGCGACAGCAACTCCAGGGTAGCGGTCACCGTTTGCACCAGGCCAGGCTGGCGCGGGATACCGAACTTCTCCCTATAGCAGGAGTGGATCACGCCGATGACATCTAGGCTGTAATGGTTGTTCATCTTTGATGAGGCAGGATAAGGCGAAGGAGGTAGTGATAATACCGCTCAACAGGAGACGCTGGAACACGCTTCCGGCTATCAGGTATTTTACTTTGTGGAGCTTCCCGGCGAATGCGGGTGAAGGATGACCTTATGGGAAGATATTTTTTATCTCCCCATAAGGTAACTCTTTGGCGTATCTTAGGGACGCTTAGGAGTGGTGTAGGGCACTTCTTTCTGGAACTCTTCCCAAGTAGTCTTGTAACCAACGAAACCTTTTTCATTCGGCTCCATCTGCGTGGTTGTCAGAAAACGTGATTTGCCCTCAGGAACTTTCGGTCGGGTGCTAGGTTGTCCGCTCATAAATCACCTTTATACTTTTCTGTCGTGACGGCCACTGCAAGACTATGCGGCTTAAAACCCTCACGACGATATATGTTGATTGCGGGTCAGATTATATAGCAGCGATTTGGAGGTGACCAGCAATCCACGGCCTGTTGGGATTTCATTTTTTTCTAGCGCCATTTAACCCACTTATGCCTGAATTTCCTATCCAATTCCGCTAAAATCTGCGCCTTTCACGCGTATTACAGAGGATCGACCGCTATGCCACAGTATCTATTCGTTTACCTGGGAGGCGAATACCCTGCCAATCCTGAAGAGGGGCAAAAGCATTTCGAAAAGTATCAGCAGTGGCTGCGAGATCTAGGAGAGAGAGTATTAAGTCCCGCCATCCCCTGTAAGGACACCCACACCGTACAACCGGGCGGCCAGACCGGCCCCGGCACCATCTCAGGCATGTCAGGGATGAGTATCATCAGTGCCAACTCCATGGAAGAGGCACTGGCAGCTGCAAAGTCCTGCCCCTTCCTCGAAATCAACGGTACCCTCGAGGTATCCGAAATGATTGATATGAGCGCGCCCGCAAGTGAAGGCGGCAGCGAGACGATTAACTAAGTCCCTAAATGGAATTCGCCTGTTACGCTGACTGGGAGCAAATCCCGGACAGCGTTAACCAACTCTTTGCCCTTGCTGAGAAAGAGAGCATATTTTTCTCCCGGCCCTGGTTCGAAAACCTGCTTGAGAATGGCCTTGATGATGTTGAGGCAACCACCTTCGCCTGTGTAATCGAAGGCGAGAATGTCCTCGCACTGTTGCCGCTATCGCGACGTGACGGCGACAACTACTACCCACTTACGCACCTCTACAGTTCTCTCTTTACGCTACTGCTTGCAGAAGAACGACAGCAGGAAACTCTCGCTTGCCTGGCCGAGGGTTTAAGGCAACTCCCCGTTCAGTTTCTGCAGTTCGATCCCATTGCCGAAGACGATAAAACGCTGCACAGGCTACAGAGTGCGATGGAGTCCGCCGGCTTCACCAGCGAACGCTACTTTCGCTTTCGCAACTGGATACACCGCCCTGAGGGTCACTCCTTTGCCGACTACATGGCAGCACGCCCCTCACGGGTACGTAATACCGTTGCCCGCAAACAACGCAAACTAGAGCGCGATCACGGTTACCATATACGCCTTTATACCGATGAGGATCTGGAGCAGGGACTGGCCGACTACAACGCCGTCTATCGTGCCAGCTGGAAGCCGGGTGAGATGTTCGAGCCTTTTGTGGAAGGGCTGGCCAAGCACTTTGCGGAGGCCGGATGGTTACGGCTCGCCGTGCTCTATATCGGCGACCAACCTGCTGCCGCCCAGTTCTGGTTTGTGGCACACGGTAAGGCCAGTATCTTCAAGCTGGTTTATGACGAGCGCTGGAAGCACTACTCCCCCGGGTCGATCCTCATCGCCTGGCTGATGGAGTACGTCATCGAAACCGACAGGGTCGAGGAGATCGACTTTCTCACCGGTAACGACGCCTACAAACAGGACTGGATGTCTGAGCGTCGCGACCGTTGGCGCCTTAGCATCATCAACGCCAACCCGCCCGCTGAGCAGACAATTCCCCTCATGGGAGCAGTGCTGAAATGGCTAAAAGATAGGGTGTATAATCCGATTTTTCGCAAACAGAAAGAAAGCCAAAATGCAGCAGATCATTGATATCAAGAAGTACGACCAATATCAAAAGGCAATGGTGCGCGAACTGATCGAACAGATTCGCTTCAAGCTTGCCAAAGATGGCATCAGTGGTGAACAACTACACGACCTGACGCTGGAGATTGCCTTTAGCGTTACCAGCACCATCGACAATCAGGCGATTATCGAGCACGACGGCGTAAGGGCGCATCCCCATCTCTCCTTCATTGGTGAGGAGGGCGAGGTCATCCATTGCGGCGAGAACGCCTACACGCACGAGTTCGTCTCCGACCAGGTCAAAAAGGCTTTTAACCGCTAGGCTGCTCAAATGACAACCAAACTCAGTCAAAAGCATCTCTTCAAGGGCACTCGTGAATTCGAGCTCTTCGACGACCGTGTCGAGGTAAAAACCAAAGCGCCCTTTAAGGAGATGGAGTCGCTAACGGTGATGCTCACTGTACTTAACCCTGAGCCGGTGATCAGTAAATCCACCCTCAACTTCGTCAGCCGCGTCAATGGCTGTACCCTGCTGTCGCTCTTCTTGGCTAAACCCTCCACCGAAGAGTTCAACGCCTTTGTTAGCGTACTGAAACAGCGGGCACTACAGGAGTACAACGCCTTTGCCGGACTCAAGCAGGTAGGCAATGTCAGTGAAGAGCCGCCAGAGTTCGAACAGGACGAAGGCGAACGCATCGCGAAGGCGGGCAAGAAGGTGAATGTCGCCAGGATCGAAGAGTCGATTCAGATGCTGAAGACCCACCTCGATCTCGGTGAAGAAGCGCCAGTGGTCTCATCGTTGGCCGCCCTTAGGGATGAGCCGACAAGCGAAAAGCACCTGATCGACGTAATCAATGCGTTCAACGATTTGGGACCGCAGCAGGGAGCGGTCTTAACCTACGCCCCCTACGTCGGCATCCTGCTCTACGACGATCCGCTTGGGCCGTAAATATAAAAAGGCGGGCCATGCCCGCCTTTTTTTCGTCAGTTAATCGGTACCACCCGATCCGGGTCCATGTCGATATCGGGCCCGTTCACCACACGGGTGCCGGCCTCGATCTCTTCATCGGTGGCATCGCGCACAGTAAGGATCTCAAGCTTGAAGATGAGGTCACGTCCGCACAGCGGATTGTTGCCGTCGATGGTCAGGGTCTCGTCGTCCATGCGGGTGACGATGAACTCCTTGGTATCGCCGCTCTCGCTCTCCATCAGGATCTTCATCCCAATCTCACGATACTCTTCCGGCACGTTTTCGATGCGGTCGGTAAACACCAGATTCTCGTCGCGGGCACCGTAGATCAGGTTGCCGTCGATCGGCACCTCGATAATGTCGCCCTCCTTGCGTCCGTGCAGCTGCGCGGTGACCTGCGCGGCCAGCACCTGGTCGGCACCGTGCACGTAGCTGATGGGGAACTCGACGGTGGAGAGGACCTGGCCGGTCTTCTCGTCGACGACCTTGTAGTTCAGCTCGACGAATTTGTTGTCTTGGATTGTTTCAGTCATAACGCTTAGAAAATTGATGCGGCGAAGATCTTAACCTGATCTTCTTCATAACCGATGACCAGACGGCCCAACCACTCACCCTCTTTCGCGGTGCTGCGCACACGGAACAGACTGGTGACGTGCTGGCCGCGGCGGATGAAGCCGAGGAAATCGTAGTTCGGGTCGAGGTTACGCGCCAATTCGCTCTTGGCGAACTGGTTACCCACCGTTACTTCGTTCAAGCCGCGCAGCAGGTCGGCGGAAAAGTTGAGGGTGAATTTGCCGTATTCCCCAGCGTTTGAATGCTTGATCAGATCATCAAAGAACGGAAAGGCGATCGCCTGCAGCTCTTCGTCTGTTTTGTCGATAATGTTCATCTGTTGCCCTTAATGTTGCACAAAGGTCGGAAAAGTCCGCCTATTATGCAAGAAAGCTGATTACATACAAATAAAAAAAGGCCAATACGAATATTGGCCTTCTTTCATGCCAAACAGGAGTTCCAGAGGAACTACTGTTTGGTATTTCCCAGGGATTAGCCTTTTGCTTTCAGCTCTGCCAGAGCCTTATCTTCGATATCACCTACCAGGTGATACAGAGGGGCTTTTTCCATGGTGTACGCGCCGGTCTTCGGGTCGCGGCGAGAAACGGTCAGTACGTGCCAGTTCTCGTCATCAACCTTCATGTGGTCGCCACGGTAGTAGTAACCAGGCCAACGGGTCTCCTTACGGAACAGGGTGTGGTGAATTACCGCCTCGGAAGCGAGGTGACGGTGCTTCAGCTCCCATGCACGCAGCAGCTCGTGAACGTTCTCGGCTGCTACCTTCTCCAGATCCTCTTCCAGGGTCTTCATCTTCTTCAGACCGATTTGGAGGAGCTTCTCGTTGGTCATGTAGCTAACGGTTACACCACCAGCATACTCGTCCATCAGCTTCTGCAGACGGTCCAGACCCTGACGCGGGTTGATGTAGTTGGGGTTAACAGTACCGGCAACGATCTCGTTACGGTAGATGGTGTAGTGCTCCATCGGCTTGTAGATCTCGGCCTTGCGACGGTCGATCTGCTCCTGGGAAACACGGATACCCTCTGCCTTACCATCGTCGATGTACTTACAGGCGGCCTTGGCTGCCAGACGACCTTCGGTGAAGGAACCGGAGGAGAAGGCGTGCGGAGTACCACCAACGGCGTCACCGGCACCGAACAGACCCTCAACGGTGGTCATACGGTTGTAGCCCCAGAAGTACTCATCAGGAGAGATGTCCTCGGGACCGGAGCACCATGCACCACAACCGGTGGCGTGGGAACCCATTACGTAGGGCTCGGAGGTGGTCAGCTCGGGGTTCTCGTACTTCGGGTTAACGTCGGTAGCGGCCCACAGTACGGCCTGACCAACGGTCATACCCAGGAAGTTGTGCCAGCCAATCTCTTCGAGATGAGGATCCTGGAAGGCCTCCATGGTAACCATGTGGATCGGGCCCTTACCTGAGTTCACCTCGTTGATGAAGGCGTGGTTACGCAGGCAGGTAGGAATCGGACGGTGAGAAACGTGAGACGCTTCAGTGTCCAGGTATGCCTTACCAACCATCTTCTCCAGAGCGGGGAACCACTTGGACTCGTACTCTTCACCATCGCAGTTCTGGGTGTAGGTCTTGAGGTGCAGGAAGTACGCGCCTACAGGACCGTAACCGTCTTTGAAGCGAGCCAGTACGATACGGTTTTCCATCTGGGTCATCTTGGCACCGGCGCCGATCATCAGGCCGTAAGCAGAACCGGAAGACCAGGGGGCGTACCATACACGACCAGCACCCTCACCAACGGAGCGGGGCTTAAAGATGTTGGAAGCACCACCGGCACCAACAATAACGGTCTTGGACTTGAATACGTGGTAGTCACCAGTACGAACGTTAAAGCCAACAGCACCTGCAACGCGGTTCTCTTTGGCATCGTCCATCAGCAGGTGGGTAACACAAATACGGTTGTAGACCTTGTCAGCAGACTTCTTCGCTGCCTCGGCAACGAGAGGCTTGTAGGACTCACCGTGGATCATGATCTGCCAGCGACCTTCACGCAGGTAGGCGCCGTTCTTGGGGTTGCGCATGATCGGCATGCCCCACTCCTCGAACTGGTGTACAGCTGAGTCAACGTGGCGAGCCATGTCAAACAGCAGGTCCTCACGAACCATGCCCATCAGGTCGATACGAGCGTAACGAACGTGGTCTTCAGGATTGTTCTCACCGAAGCGGGTACCCATGTAGCAGTTGATTGCGTACAGACCCTGGGCAACAGCACCGGAACGGTCGATGTTGGCCTTCTCGGCGATAACGATCTTCTTGTTCTGACCCCAGTAGCGGGCTTCCCAGGCGGCACCAGTACCACCGAGGCCGGCACCGGCGACCAGAACGTCAATGTTGTCTTCTACGACTGTCTTGTAAGCCATTAGTAGTACACCCCTTCCTTCATTTCCAGACCATTGGACTCGAGGGTGTGGATATCACCATCGTCGAGACGAATGTATTTTGGTTCGTTATACAGCAGCTGGCTGTCACGCTGCTCCTGAGACGGACCAGGTACGTTCGCCAGCTGAGGGATATTTTGACCCCAGGGCTTGGTGGTGATGGGAGCCAGCAGGTTCAGGTCGGTCTCGCCATTGCGTGACTTGATGCGCCAGGCGATAACACCCTTCTCCTCGTCACGGATAACACGGACTGAGTGACCCAGCGGGGCGAAGTCAGCGTAACCGCGCACATCGATAGCGTGGTGCGGGCAGGCCTTAACACAGGAGTAGCACTCCCAGCACATGTTGGGCTCAAGGTTGTAAGCACGACGCACGGTGGTGTCGATGTGCATGATGTCTGACGGGCAGATATCTACACAGTGTCCACAGCCGTCGCAACGTGTCATATATACGAAAGTTGGCATGTCAGTTCTCTCTCAATATTGTTAGTTGGTACGACTTAGAAGTGAGTCGGCTTTTCACGCTTGATACCCGGGCCCATGTTAGGCGGATTGGTACCCATGTACTCGGGGATATCGGGGTAGCGGGCGTGGATAGCCGGGTCGCTCATCTCACCAACATCAGGCAGGTTCTCCTGGGAGCCGTCAGCCTTGGTGATCTTCTTCTGGTAAGCCGCAGCAGGCTTGAAGAACATGTGTGCAAACTTGGACCACAGCACGGTGCTGAACAGGGTGGTGGCAGAAGCCAGGAACAGGGCGAAGAATACCCAGCCCATGGTGCTACCCTGAGTGGCGGACCACAGCAGAGCGCCGGTCACGGTACCCAGCAGGGAGACGATGAACAGGTCAGCGCGAGCCAGCTTGAGTGCCTTCTTACCTTCAGAGGCAACGTCTACACGAATGAAGAAGAAGAACCAGTAGCCGCCGAAGGCAACCATAGCGGCGCCGAGGTGCCACAGCATGGGCCAGATACCGGCAGAGGCCTCGGTCGGATGAGCAAAGATCAGAGTCGCAGTGGAGACAACAAAGATAATGAATCCGTACATGAGGAAGAGGTGGGAGATCCGACGAGTGGGGTTCTCGAACTCGGACGAGGTCAGGACCTCGCTGGTAACGGTCTGAATCATCAGACCAACCTTCTCACCACCGCTTACGCTGCGGCGTGCACTTTTTTCTGCTTTTTTGGCATTCTCGAAAAAGTACTTGGCACTTTTCTTGTGAATGGTGTCAAGGATCGTTCCACCCGCAACCATGATAACCATCAGGATTACGTACGCCTGCATGGCCATGGGTGAAATGAACCCGGAAAGCTCGCTAAATGGATTGATACTAATCATTGTCTCCTCTCCTGGGGAATTGTTGTCGCCGAGCATAATAATGACCTAAATTTGAATTCGCTAATTAGCAATCCTTGTGATCTGATTAGCGGGGTTAATGGCAGGAGATTAGTGAGGTTAATACCGCGTCCGGAGCCCCAATCGAGCGGCATCGTGCGGTCAAGATGGCGAGCCAGCGCCTGCTGCGCGCTTAACAAATCAGCAGCGATGGTCTACACACTTATTATATATGGCGCACCTGGTGCGAAATCTGGAATCTGTCGAACATTCCTTATGGAAACTCTCTGGCACTATTGATATATTAATATATTCGATAGCGTTAATATGAATTCCAGGCCGAGGAGAGTGGCCAGCAAGTGAAGCTGGTTGGTCGCCTCGGCCTTTGTATTACCCCCAGAGCAACAACTCGAGAGTAAAAACTTATGAGTGACACCGCCAAGGTCTTGGCCGAGGGTAGAACCGAGGTCAAGCATACCACCTGTTATATGTGCGCCTGCCGATGTGGCATCCGTGTCCACCTGCGTGACGGTGAAGTGCGATACATACAGGGCAATCCCGATCATCCCCTGAATAAGGGTGTGATCTGCGCCAAGGGCTCATCGGGCATCATGAAGCAGTACTCCCCCGCCCGTCTGACCCAACCCCTGAAACGCAAGGAAGGCACCGAACGCGGCGACGCCCAGTACGAGCCCATCTCCTGGGACGAGGCCTTCGCTACCCTCGAGGAGCGCCTGGGTAACATCCGCGCCACCGACCCGAAGAAATTCGCCCTGTTCACTGGTCGTGACCAGATGCAGGCCCTCACCGGTCTGTTCGCCAAGAACTTCGGTACCCCCAACTACGCCGCGCACGGCGGTTTCTGCTCGGTCAACATGGCCGCAGGCATGATCTACACCATCGGCGGCTCCTTCTGGGAGTTCGGTGGCCCTGATCTGGAGCGCTCCAAGCTCTTCATCATGATCGGCACCGCCGAGGATCACCACTCCAACCCGATGAAGATCGAGCTGGGCAAGTTCAAGCGCAACGGTGGCCGTTTCATCTCCATCAACCCGGTGCGCACCGGCTACTCCGCCATTGCCGACGAGTGGGTCCCGATCAAGCCCGGCACCGACGGTGCCCTGCTGCTGGCGATCATCCACGAGATCATCAAGACCGGTCTCTACGACCGTGACTTCCTCACCCAGTACTCCAACTCCGCTGAGCTGGTGAACATGGATGAGAGCTCCAGCGAATACGGTATGTTCGTGCGCTTCGAGGTACCGCCGGAAGAGGGCTGCTTCGACGCCCAGAACAAGCTGTGGTGGGACCGTGAGCTGAACAAGCCTATCTCCACCCACACCCCCGGCGTCGACCCCTACCTGCTGGGCGAATTCACCCTGGCCGACGGCACCCCGGTGAAGCCCGCCTTCCAGCTGCTCAAGGAGCGGGTCGAGGAGTACACCCCCGAGTGGGCCGCCGACATCACCGGCATCCCCGCCGAGACCATTCGCCGCCTGGCCCACGAGATGGGCATCACCGCGCGTGACGAGAAGATCGAGCTGCCCATCGCCTGGACCGACGTCTGGGACCAGGAGCACCAGTCGATCACCGGCAACCCGGTCTCCTTCCACGCCATGCGTGGCCTGGCCGCCCACTCCAACGGCTTCCAGACCATCCGTGCGCTCTCCATCCTGATGTCGATCCTCGGCACCATCGACCGCCCCGGCGGCTTCCGCCACAAGGCGCCGTTCCCGCGTCCCATCCCCCCCTGCCCCAAGACCGGCACCAGCTGGGACGACGGACAGCCCAACACCCCGCTCAACGGCATGCCGCTGGGCTGGCCGGCCGACCCGGACGACCTGTTTGTCGACGACAAGGGGCAGCCGATCCGTATCGACAAGGGCTTCTCCTGGGAGCACCCCCTGTCGGTCCACGGCCTGATGCACAACGCCATCACCAATGCCTGGCGCCAGGACCCCTACCCGATCGACACCCTGTTCATCTTCATGGCCAACATGGCCTGGAACTCCAGCATGAACACCGATGAGGTGCGCAAGATGCTGAATGACAAGGGTGAGGACGGTGAGTACAAGATCCCGTTCCTGGTAGTGGCCGACGCCTTCCAGTCGGAGATGACCGCCTTTGCCGACCTCATCCTGCCCGACACCACCTACCTGGAGCGTCACGATGTCATGTCGATGCTGGACCGCCCGATCTCCGAATACGACGGCCCGGTCGACTCCGTGCGTATCCCGGTGGTACCGCCCAAGGGTGAGTGCAAGCCGTTCCAGGAGGTACTGATCGAGCTGGGTTCACGCCTCAAGCTGCCCCCGTTCGTCAACGAGGACGGCTCGCGCAAGTACCGCAACTACCCCGACTTCGTCACCAACTTCGAGACCGCGCCGGGTTCCGGCATCGGCTTCCTCGCCGGCTGGCGCGGCAAGAGCGGTGAGAAGGACATGAAGGGCGAGCCCAACCCCAACCAGTGGGAGATGTACGAGAAGAACAACTGCGTCTACCACTACCACCTGCCGAAGTCCTACCAGTACATGCGTAACTGGAACCAGGGCTACCTGCAGTGGGCCCAGGAGCACTCGCTCACCCGCTACGACGAGCCGATCAACATCCACATCTACTCCGAGGTGCTGCAGAAGTTCCGTCTCGCCGCTCAGGGCAAGAGCCAGGGCAAACAGCCGCCCGCGCACCTGCGCAAGCGTGTTGAGACCCACTTCGACCCGCTGCCCTTCTACTCGGAGCCGCTGGAGTCGCAGCTGACCGACAAGCACACCTATCCGCTTAACGCGATAACCCAGCGTCCGATGGCGATGTACCACTCGTGGGACAGCCAGAACGCCTGGCTGCGCCAGATCCACACCTACAACTTCCTCTACGTCCATCCGAAGACCGCCAAGGCCGCCGGTATCGACGACGAGGGCTGGATGTGGGTCGAGTCAATGCACGGCAAGGTGCGCTGCCTCTGCCGCTACTCCGAGGCGGTCGAGCCCGGCACCGTCTGGACCTGGAACGCCGTGGGCAAGGCCTCCGGCGCCTGGAACCTGGACAACAGCGCCAACGAATCGAAACAGGGCTTCCTGCTCAACCACGTGATCAGCGAGGAGCTGCCGGCCAACGAGGCAGGCGAGCACATCTCCAACTCCGACCCGGTCACCGGTCAGGCCGGCTGGTACGACGTGCGCGTGCGCATCTACCCCGCCGACGCCAACGAGCCGAAGGAGACCTTCCCGCAGTACCAGGCGATGCCTTCACTGCCCGGAACCCCTAAACGACGCCCCTGGCAGAGCTACTTCGCCGGGCTGTTTACCCGCAAGGGAGAATTTTGATGACCCAGTTAGCACTCGTTATCGACCTGAATGTGTGCGTCGGCTGCCACGCCTGCGTCACCAGCTGTAAGCAGTGGAATACCTCCGGCTCCGCCGGTCCGCTGTTCGACGACAACCCGTTCACCAAGGATCCCACCGGTACCTTCTTTAACCGCGTGCAGACCTATGAGATCGGCGAGTTCCCGCACACCGAAACACTGCACTTCCCCAAGAGCTGCCTGCACTGCGAGGACGCCCCCTGCGTTCCCGTCTGCCCCACCGGCGCCAGCTATAAGCGCGAGGAGGACGGCATCGTCCTGGTGGACTACGACAAGTGCATCGGCTGTAAGTACTGCTCCTGGTCCTGCCCCTACGGCGCCCGCGAGTTCGACGAGCAGCAGAAGGTAATGAAGAAGTGCACCCTCTGCGTCGACCGCATCTACGACGAATCGCTGCCCGAGTCGGACCGCAAGCCCGCCTGCGTACTGGCCTGCCCCACCTCGGCGCGTATGTTCGGCGATGTGCGCGACTCCGAGTCCGAGGTCTCCGTGGCGATCCGCGAGCGTGGTGGTTACCAGCTGATGCCCGAGTGGGGCACCAAGCCCTCCAACCACTACCTGCCGCGTCGCAAGACCCGTCTCAACATCAGCGAGGAGGAGCTGGTACGTGTGGACAATCCGCTGAAGAAAGAGGATATCCGCCACGAGACCAGCCAGAACGTCTCCCTCGACGACTGGATGATGTAAAAGAAATTTAATTGGAGTAATTACGATGCATCCCGCATTTTCTGTAATCTTTCTGACCACCCTCATCGGTGTCGGCCAGGGCCTGTTCCTGGCGCTCTACACCGGCCAGAGCTACTCGGCAGTGCACCTGCTGCCGGCTCAGGATAGCGGCTTCTACGTCAGCGGCAGCCTGATCGCCCTGGCCTTCCTGCTCGGCGGCCTGTTCGCCGCGGTATTCCACCTCGGCAAACCCAGCTACATGATCACCCGCGCCTGGCGCGGTGCCACCAACTGGCGCACCTCCTGGCTGTCGCGTGAGCTCATCGCCATGCCTGCCACCATCGGCATGGTGTTCCTATATATGGCGTTCCACTACTTCGGCTGGGACGCCAATATCTTCGGCAGCGAAGAGGTCAGCGGTCAGCTCACCCTGGTGCTCGGCGGCATCACCACCGTTGTGGTGTTCGGCCTGTTCATCTGCACCGCGATGATCTACGCCAGCGTGCGCTTCCTGCAGGAGTGGGCCTGCACCCTCACTGTCACCAGCTACATCCTTCTCGGCGGTGCCTCCGGCTTCACCCTGGCCGCCGCCTACGCCGCCTATGCAGCCCCTGAGCTGGTCGGCTTCTACGCCGGATGGGCCATCATCATCACCCTCATCGGTCTGGCCAGCCGCGGCCTGCACCTGATCCGCAACCAGCGCATCAAGTACAAGTCCAACATCCAGAGCGCCATCGGCGTACGTCACAGCAATGTGCGCCAGGAGGCGATGGGCATGATGGGCGGCTCCTTCAACACCCGTGAATACTTCCACGGCAAGACCGCCGCCTTCCTCAAGTCGGTGAAGTGGATCTTCCTGGTGCTGGTGTTCCCGGTTCCGGTCGTGCTGATGTGGGCCGGCATGGACGGCAGCAAGGGCCTGCTGATGAGCGCCTTCGTCATTCAGTACGTCGGCCTGCTGTTCGAGCGCTGGTTCTTCTTCGCCCAGGCCAATCATCCGCAGAACATCTACTACCAAACGGTGTAAGTCTCTAGTAAAGCACTGCAAAGAGAAAGGGCGCCGCAAGGCGCCCTTTTTCATTTTCTAACAGACAACCTTTATGAGTCGCGTCGCCGCAACCACCCTAGCCCCACCCCCATGAGCAGCAGCAGGAGCGGGTCGAAGGTGCCGCCACCGCCCCCCCCACCTGATGAGGTGGCGGCCGCTGCCGCACTGTCATCAACCGTATCCTGATTGTCGCCAATGCCGTCCCCGTCCGAATCCATGCTCTCGCTGGGGTCTTCAGGGAAGGCATCCTGGGTATCGGCAACGCCGTCATTATCATCATCGGTGTCGGCGTTATTGCCGATGCCGTCGCCGTCGGTATCGGCGCTCTCGGTGGCATCAAGTGGGAAGGCATCGTCGGTATCGGCAACACCGTCATTATCATCATCGCTATCCGTATTGTTACCGATGCCATCGCCGTCGCTATCGACACTCTCGCCGGCATCCAGCGGGAAGGCATCTTCCGTATCGGCAACACCATCGTTGTCGTCATCGCTGTCTACCGTGTCACCCGCACCATCTCCGTCCGTATCGATTCCCTCCCCTACACCAAGGGGAGAGGCATCATCCACATCCAGCACACCGTCACCATCGTCATCGCTATCGGCATTGTTACCGATACCATCGCCGTCCGTGTCGTACTGCTCGCTACCATCTAACGGGAACTGATCGAGGGAGTCACCGACCCCATCTGCATCGTCATCGGTATCGGCGTTGTTGCCGATGCCGTCGCCATCGGTATCAACGCTCTCAGAGGCACCCAGCGGGAAGGCGTCGCTGCTGTCGGCCACACCGTCACCGTCATCGTCGGTATCGGCCTTATCACCGGTGCCGTCACCATCGGTATCGACGCTCTCCGTGGCATCCAGCGGGAAGGCGTCGCTGCCGTCAGCCACACCGTCACCGTCATCATCGCTATCGGCGTTATTACCGATACCGTCGCCATCAGTATCGACGCTCTCAGAGGCATCCAGCGGGAAGGCGTCGCTGCCGTCGGCCACACCGTCACCGTCATCGTCGCTATCGGCGTTATCACCGGTACCGTCACTATCGGTATCGATGCTCTCCGTGGCATCTAACGGGAAGGCATCTTCGCCGTCGAGCACGCCATCGTCGTCATCATCGGTGTCGGCATTATTGCCGATGCCGTCGCCATCGGTGTCCAGCCACTCACTGGCATCCAGCTGGAAGGCATCGTCACCATCCAACACGCCGTCATTATCGTCATCAGTATCGGCATTATTACCGGTACCGTCACCGTCAGTATCGAGCCACTCACTGGCGTCCAGCTGGAAGGCATCGTCACCGTCCAGCACACCGTCGTTGTCATCATCGCTGTCGCAGGCATCGCCGATGCTGTCACCATCGGTATCGAGCTGTTCGCTGTTTGCTAGCGCCGGGCAGTTATCCACATCGTCACCGATAGTGTCGCCATCACTGTCGATAAACTCCTTAATGGTAACGGTGGCACTGGTCGGGCTACCAAGATGCGCCAGGTAGGGAGAGTACAGATCGACGAAAAAGGTCTCGTCGGGATCGCCGAGGCCATCGTCAACGGTGGCGATCGGGGCGCAGCTTTTGCTGCCCCCCTCACCGTCTGACCACTCCAGGTAATCTTCGATGTCGTAGTAATCCGTACCACCCCCGCTTGCGGTGCCACCTGAGGTAGCGCAACCGATCCCAACCACACCAACGGTGCCGCCGCTGCGGGTGACGGTGATCGTCAGGCTGCCTCCCTCGTAAACACTGTAACTGGCCGCGCTCAGGCTCAGCAGGCCCACACTGGAGGTGGCGTCGTTAGCGGCACTGCCGGCGTTGTACTCCTCCTGGTTGCTGAAGCCGTCGCCGTCGTTATCCAGGTAGATGTCGTCGGGGTCCTTGCTGTCCATGCCATAGGCATCCTCGTACGCATCGGGGATGCCGTCGTCATCGTCATCGTCATCACAGGCATCACCCGGCGCGTCACCGTCGGTATTGAGCTGGTCGGGATTGGCGACCGCAGGGCAGTTGTCGGCGTTATCCAGAACGCCATCACCGTCGCTGTCTATCTCATAAAACTCATAGCTGCCGATATCGCAATGGCTGCCCTGGTAGCGGGAGATACCGCGCTGGTCCGTCGTGGTACAGGTGGCATCGTCACCGGCATCAAAGGCGGGGCTGCTCTGTGGAATGGCAAAGGTCAGGGTTGAACCGCCGTTGTCGGCCAGTGGACCGAGCAGCGGGTCTGAGGTCAGGCTCGCACCGCAGGAGCCGTCGTCGATGAGGTTATTCACACTGACCGTTGCGGCAGCGCTCTCACTGTCTTCACACTCCCGGGCAGCGCCGCCGCTATTGCTGGTCATAATATTGTTATAGAGAAGGAGGCTCCCCTTCCACGCGTGAACTGCATTGCCTAAATAGGTGGCACTGTTATAAGCAAAGGTGCTGTTGCTAATGGTCGTGACACCACGGGCATGGATGGCGCCACCCTGGTCGGCTGTGTTATAGGCGAAGGTGCTGTTAGTGACGTCGAGCGTCGTGTTCAACTCATTGTAGATGGCACCACCACCACCGGTCATCGTATTGTTTTCAAAGGTGCTGGAGTCGACGGTTGCGTTACCGAAGCTCGCCAGTGCCCCTTCGCCCGTGGAGTTGCCTGAGAAGGTGGTGTTCAACACACTCACCGTTCCCCAACTAAAAATCCCGCTACCATAATCCGTGCCGACGTTCTTCTCGATTCGGCTGTTCTTGACCAGCAGGGTCCCCTCTGAATAGATGGCGCCACCATCGCCGACCCCGTGGCGCACCGTCACGCCGTCCAAGGTCAGATTGCCGGCGGCACTTAGCTGCAGCACACGGTAATCCGCCGGGGTGCAGCCACCGCTGACCGGGTCGCAGGTAGAGGCCTGCAGGATGGTACTGCCCACACCGTTGCCGGTGATAGCCAACTCCCCCTCCACTACCGGTAACTGGCTGCCGTCCAGGGTAATAGTGTAGTAACCATCAAAGCTGATGGTGTCGGCACCCGGTCGGCTATTGCTCGCGTCAATCGCCTCACGCAGGGAGCAGTCCGCGACGGAGCAGAGGCCGTCGTCGGTATCGGCATCGGTATTGACCACAAAGCCGGGGCCACCCTGTCCCTGGTACTCATAGGCTCCGATATCGCATTGACCCTCGTAGGGACGAAGCTCGCCCCGCTGGTCATAGTCGCGGCATGAGGTGTTGGCGGCCGCATTGATGGCCGGGCTGCCGGGTAGCAGCGCCATGGTCTGGGTGCTGCCGCCGTTGTCGGCCAGGGCACCGAGCAGGGGATCGCTGTCTACAAGGTCGCCCCCGCCAAACATGCAGGTATTGGTGTCTTCCAGGTTGTTGCCGTTAGTAAGGATAAGGCCGGCGCTCCAGCCACAGTTCTCCGTTCCGTTGCCGGCGATGATGCTGTTGCCAATAAAGGCAGGCCCGTCGCTCAGGTAGATCCCGTCGCCGCCAGCCGTCTCATGGTTATTGCCCGCCAGGGTGACATTGGTCAGGTACAGTTCGGGGCTGCTGCCCTCGCTGAACTGATAGATGGCGCCACCGCCCGCGCCGGAAACACCCAGGGCGATGTTGCCGGTAATGGTGCTGTCGCTCAGGGAGAGGGGGCTTAGGTTGACAATGGCTCCACCGTCACCGGTGGCGGTGTTGCCGTTAATGGTCGAGCCCGTAATCGTGGCCGTCACAGCCCCGTTGAAGAATCCGCCGCCATCCCCGCTGGCAAAGTTGCCGCTGATGGTGCTGTCACCCATCGTCAGCGAGCCATTGCCTATCAAGACACCACCGCCACTTACCGCGCTGTTGTTGCTGATCTGGCTGCCGATAATCGTGGCGACGGAGTTGTCCCAGGATGTGCAGATGCCGCCACCCTCCATGCTCGACTGATTCCCCGCGATTTGGCTATCGGTCACGTTCAGCGTACCTGTCGAATAGATCCCCCCCCCGTAGCCCGAGCTGCGATTGTTCAGCACCTCGACACGATTCAGGGTCAGGGTGCCGCCGTTGAGGATGCCGCCCCCGGAATCGGCATTGGTGCTGCAGGCACCGGCGCACTTGCCGTTCTGCACGGTCAGGTCGTTCAGGGTCAGGTTGCCGGCAGCGCCCACCTCAAATACCCGATAGATTGCGGTATCCGGATTGGCATTGGCCTGGATGATGGTGGTTCCGGCACCTCGACCAGTGATTGTGACCTCAGAGGTGATGGCCGGTAACTGCCCCGATACGGTAAGGGTGTAACCGACACCGTCGGCAAAGACGATTTCATCGGCCCCGGAACCGGGGGCGCACACCATGCCGGTAGTAATATCTGCATTGGCGTTCTCAATCGCCTCCCACAGGGTGCACTCCACCCCACCCGCATCATCTTCCGAGTCGGTCGTGACGGTAATGGTCGCCGCCATGGCGGGGGAAGCCACGAATGTGGTCACCATAAAGACCGATGCCAATGTTTTTAACCAAAACCCGCTCTTATCCATCGTCCCTCTCCTATCACCCCACACCGGTGTACACAATCAGGTGCTGCCCGCATAGGATACTTTTGTGATTTTGGATAGACTAACGGGCAAATGTGCAGGAAATATGCATTTTCGAAATAATGAAAAATCCTATTTCGGGGCCGAAGGGGGGCCTCGACCAATGAACATCAGGCAGCGGTTTCGTCGCTTTCTTCTCGCCGGGATTGATCACAACGGCAATATCTTTCTGCTGCGCCAGCTGCTGCTGATCACCTCCTTGTTGACGATGATCATCTTCCTCTTCTCCTTCTTCACCCTTTATAACTTCAGTCATGACAACGCCCGTACCGGAATTCTGGACCTCGTCGGGCTGGTGTTCTGCCTTATTGCCATGTATCAGCTGCAGGTGCACAAGCGGCTGAATATTGCGATCAATATCGTGGTGGTCGCCCTGTTCGCCTTCCTGCTGCTGTTTGCCAACGTCAACCAGAACCAGAGCTACGGCCTCATCTGGACCTTCTTCTTCCCGGTGTTCACGGTGCTGCTCAAGGGGCACCGTACCGGCAGCATCGTGGTGGCCGCCTTCTATTTGTTGCTGCTGCCATCGGCCTACCTGGGGGTCGGCAACTGGCAGGGAGGGGCGTGGGATTTCACCAGCTTCATCCGCTTCTCCCTCGCCTCGCTGGTGATCTTCTACAGTGCCTACTTTAACGAGCTCTCCCTGCAGCGCTCCTACAACGAACTGCGCAAGACGACCCGGCGCGAACAGGCAGCGGCGAAGCAGCACACCGAGGAGGTGATGCAGCTTTTGGAGAACAAGCAGCAGCTGATGGTCGACATCTCCCACGAGCTGCGCACCCCGCTAGCGGCGATGCGGGTAAACCTGGAGGCCTTCGAGGACGGCATACTCAAGCGAGAGGAGGCATTCCCGCTGCTGCAGAACAAGGTGGCCGAGCTGAACCAGCTGATCGAGGATATCTACCAGCTGTCACGGGCCGATGTCGGGGCGCTGGTCTTCAAACAGGAACCCGTCTCCCTTCTGCCACTACTGGAGGAGGTGGTGGCCGGCTACCAGCAGCCGGCACAGGAGAGGCAGATAGAGCTCAGCTTCACATCCAGCCTTGAACAGGGCCTCTACGTGATGGGTGACGAGGCCCGGCTGCAGCAGCTGTTCTGCAATCTGCTGCAGAACAGTCTGCGCTATACCGATGCCGGGGGCCAGCTGCAGCTCAGCGCCGAGGCCAAGGGTGGCGAGGTGGAGATACTGCTGCAGGATAGCGCCCCCGGCGTGGGGGATGAGCACCTGCCGCGGCTGTTCGATCGCTTCTACCGCGTCGATAAATCGCGCAGCCGCGCCCACGGCGGCAGCGGTCTGGGACTCGCAATCTGCAAGATTATTGTGGAAAATCATGGCGGTACCATTGGCGCGGCCCACTCGCCGCTGGGCGGGCTACAGATACGCATTAGACTACCGGTGACGGCAGGGGGAAATTAAACGATGGCAGATATCCTGATCGTTGAAGATGAGCCCGACATCGCCGGGGTGGTCGAGAAATACCTGCAGGCCGAAGACTTTACCACCCACCATCTCGACGAGGGGACTGGCGTGGTGTCATGGGTACGCGAGCAACAGCCCGACCTCATCGTCCTCGACCTGATGCTGCCCGGTGTCGATGGCCTGACCATCTGCAAGGAGCTGCGTACCTTTACCGATATCCCTGTCATCATCACTACGGCGAGGGTTGATGAGATAGACCGCCTCATCGGCTTCGAGGCAGGTGCCGATGACTATCTCTGCAAGCCATATAGTGCCCGAGAGCTGGTGGCGCGCATCAAGTCACTGCTGCGTCGCGCGCCGCCGTCACTGAATCGCGAAACGGAGCTGCTGCTGTTGCCGGACAAGATGGAGGTCTGCATCAAGGGACGCAGCATCACCCTCACCGCACTGGAGTACCGGCTGTTTGACCTGTTTTACCAACACCCCGAGCGTATCTACTCACGCGCTCAGATCCTCGATCAGGCCTACGATGACTACCGCGATATCTCTGACCGCACCATCGACAGCCACATCCGCAACCTGCGCAAGAAACTCAGAGGGGTAGGGCTGGAGGAGAGTATCAAATCGGTCTATGGCGCAGGCTATAAATTTCATCAGCCGGATTAGCTGTCGGACACCCACTGCAAGACGATATAAAGGCCGCTACGCGGAAATACAAAGGGGCGCCTGAGGCGCCCCTTTTTTTGTGCCACGAAAGTGCCGACAGTTAATCAAAGTAGTTATCCGTCGCCTTGGCAAAGGCCTCGAAGATCTCCGGCACCACGATGTGGCGGCGTTGTAACACCGACTCGCGCATGGCGATGACGAACTGGCTGGAGGTGGCAACGGGAATGTCACCGGCGCGCTTTCCCTCGCGGATGATGGCCATCGCCATCTCAGCCGCCACCTCGCCCTGTTCGTAGGGTGAGACCCCCACCGAGAGCATGGCACCGTCTCGGCTGTTGAAGATGTTGATACCGATTACAGGAGCCGGCGAGTTCTGCTCGGTCCACTCCATGATCTCTTCGGGCGGTACAAAACCGGCGTTGTCGCCGTCGGCCGCCACCTTACGATAACCACCGACCAGCAGGTAGTCGACCTTACCCTCCAGCTCCAGCACCTGCTGCTTCCACCCTGCATAGTCGCTCTGTGACTTGTGACCAAGGTACTCCAGCGGCGACCAGTCGTGCCCGTCGAGATACTCGGCGTCGCGCTCCGCCGAGTGCGAGGCATCGCTTAGGAACAGTACCCGCGGCTTCCCCTTTATCTCTGTCGGCGAGGTACTGGCGAGGATCATCAACACCTGCTTCAGCGCCTTCACCGGTTTGCGCTCGAGGATGCCGGTAACGTTGGGGGCGCCGTCATAACCGTAGGGCTCGATGCTGCCGTTCACCCCGGCGAAGACGACGCTCATGCTCGGGTGGCCCACGTACTCCATGGCGACCAGCTTCTGCGCATAGTCATCGACGGCGATCAGTACGTCCGGCTCAAAACGGCTTATCGCCTGGCGTGCGGCAACCGCGGCACGGCGCAGGTAATCCTTGCCACTGTGCTTCTTGGTACCCATGTCATGGTGTTGCACATAGAGGTTCGACTGGTGGTCGAACACCCGGTTAATCCCCTCGTTGACGTCACGGGTCCAGATATAGTCGTTGTCGTAACTGTGCAGCACCATCACCCGGGGGCGGTTGACGTTGACCCAGAGAATGCCGCCGATGAGGATGACGAAGAACAGTAGCAGGAACAGGGCGGAGAGGGCTCTTCTCATTACAGCAGTCCCAGATGTTGCCAGTAGGGAATCGAGGCGTAGATGGCCGCCAGCTTAATCAGGTAGCCCATCGCATTCATCACCAGCACGCGCCCGCTCTCCCCCCCCGAATCGGGGCCGGCCATGGAGAGGAACTGCATATAGTAGGAGGCCTGGAAGGGCCAGATGAAACCCTCGGCCATCATCAGGATGACAAAACCGACTATCCACGGATTGACGCCCACCCCCACCGCGACCGGGATAAAGACGCTGGCGAAGATCACCACGGTGGCGTTAATCGGCAGCGCCAGGCGCACCACGACAATGGCGGCCGACAGCAGCAGGATAAAGAGGGGGAAGTCCTGCTTCATATAGACGGTGAGCCAGTTCAGCTGAGCGGTGATCCACATATCGAGCTCGACGTGGCGGATAGTCGCCACCAGGCCGATCAGCGAGCCGAGGAAGACCAGAAAGCTCCAGTCCACCTTGTGGCGGAAATCGTCCTTGCCGAGGAAGTCGAACAGCAACAGTGAGAAGAGGATCGCCAACGCCACCCAGGGCACCTCGATGTGGTGCAGGCTGGCGGTCAGCACACTGAGCAGCAGCACCAGAAGCCCCGACAGCCCCGCCCACTCGGCACCGCGCATCGGCCCCAGCAGCCTGAGCTGGTCGACAATCAGCTGTTTCGGAATTGAGGGGCGGGCATTGTTGCGAAACAGCACTGCAACGATGACGAGGTAGAGCAGCAGCAGCACGCCGCCGGCGACCGAGGCGGAGATCAGCCAGTCGACCCACTGAAAGCGCGCCTGCTCCTGCAGCGGCAGCAGGCCGAACAGCAGAAAGTTGACCGACTTACTGCTGAGGAAGATCGCCGAGAGCAGGGTACACCCTCCCAGTACCGCCACCGACAGCCGGGGCGCCTCGCTACGTGCCGATTTGGCATCGAAGGAGGTAAGCAGCTCGCGGATAAAGGGGGTGACGATGGCCACGCGTCCATTGGTGGTGGGGACCACCACCGACAGTAGCGCGCCAGAGAGGAACAGGCTCATGAAGTACCAGCTCTTGCTCGCCGGGCCGATGCGCAACAACCACAACAGCATGCGATAGCTCAGCCCCGAGACGCTGATCACGGCGCTGAGGCCGAAGATGCTCAGCGCCATAAAGAAGGTGCTGGAGGAGAAGCCCGACAGCGCCACGTCCGGTGGCGCCACACCGAGCAACACGACGCAAAGGATGGCGAAGATCGAGGGCACGAAATCGGGCAACAGGCGGAACACCCACATCACCACCGCAGCGCTAAAGATGGCCGAGAGCAGGGCCGGCTCCCTGACGCTGAAGCCGGCGTATTCGCTCATCAACCAATAGGCCAGCAACGGCAACAACAACACCAGGAACCAGCCGCTGATCCACCCCGCACTGTGCGTTGGCGCCGCCTTCTCAGCTGCCGCGGCATCCTCCGCGACGGCCTCCTCTTCCTTGTCGGGGTTGAACAGGTTGGCAAAATCGGCCGACAGCTCCTTGCGAAAGGCACGGCTGCGAGCCAGCTCATCCACCGCCTCGGTGGGCATCTCCAGTACCACACTGTCATCAACCGCCTGCGCCGTCAGCAGGTAGCAATCCAGCCCAATCGCCCCCTCCTGGCCGACAAAGCCGCGCTCCATATGGTGGGCATCACCCCTGCCGGCCAGCACCCGAAGTCGACCGCTTACCAGAAAGTAGGCCTGTTGCGCCGCCTCACCGGAACGCAGCAGTGTCTCCCCCGCCTTCAGCGAGCGCATGCTCAACGCCGGCAGGAAGCGGGCTAGCGCCGCAGGGGCGCAGTGGCGAAAAATCGCCTCGTCGGCCACGGTCTCTACGGCAACACTCGACTCACTCACCCGGTTCTGTCCCTATTGTTCGGTAACCGCGGCTGGCAAAGCGCGACTCTCCAACTCACTCGCTCGCTTCCAGATCCGCCCCCATAGCTCAGCGACGACGAGACTGTCTGGGTCACCATCAAAGTCAACATTGATACTGTAGTCGACCATCTCCTCGCCCATCGCTTCCACCTTCGTCACCACACCGGTCACCCCGCCGACCCCCTTCAGCGCGCCCTGCATGGACTGCAATACCAGCGAGGGATCGACACGCCGACCCAGGCTGATGGTGAAGCTCTCCCCCGTCGCCCTTGCCCTGGTCAGGTTATTGATATTGGCATTGGCCAGGGTGCCGTTGGGCATGGAGATCTCCGAGCCCTGATCGGTACGGATCTTGGTGCTGCGCCAGTTCATATCGACAACCCGTCCGATCACCGGGCCGGCATCGAAATTCATCCGTATACGGTCACCAATCTGGAACGGCTTCTCCAGGCTGATGGCGATACCCGAGAAGACGTTGACCAAATTGGACTGCAGTGCCAGACCCAGGATCATCGCCACCAGACCCGATGTCGCCAACAGGCTGGTCGGGTCCTTGTTGAGCACAAAGGCGACGATGCCGTACAGCGCCATCAGGTAGATAAAGAGCGAGGAGAGGTGACGGGCAATATTCGGGACGTGCTGGCCGGTACGTTCCTGCAGGCGGTCCCATACGAACAGGCGCACCGCCTTGGCCAGGATATAGGCCAGATAGAGCCACCACAGCACGTCGAAGACAAAGCTGGTGACCCGCAGGTAGTAGCGATCCACCTCACCGTGCAGCCAGCTGAGAATCACCGGCTCGGCGGCCGCCAATACACAACAGCCCAACACCACTTCCACCAGCCACACCCCGCGCAGGTTGGTCCTTAGCCGCCCATCCTCTTCGGCCAACAACAACAGGCAGAGCGCCACCAGACTGCCCCACAGGATCCAGTGCTGCACACTGGGCGGCAACAGGCCGCGCAGGCTCAGGTTCTTGTCCTTTACCGCCATCTCGAAATTAAAACGGGAGAAGGCGCGCTGCTCGCTGCCCCCCTCGACCATTCCGGGATGGCCATAACTGTTCCGCTTCAGGGAGTCCTGGTAGAGCAACGCATGCTTGACCGCCCAGTCGCCCACGCCATCGAACAGGCGTTGCTGTGCCAGGCGCTTGCCCCAGGGAGTGCCATCACCGGCCATGCCGATGCTGTCCGCGACATAGATAAGGTTGGTTTGCGGCAGGTGGCGGTGGCTAAATGCCAGCTTCAACTCATATTCACCAAAGGCATCTCGCCCCTCGTTGGCCGCGGCAAAGAAGCGCCCCTTCACCCGATAGCGGCTATAACGCTCCCCCCCCTCGACCAGGGTCTCCTCCGCCTCACCGAGCTCTACCGGCTCCACCGCATTGAGGAACTCGAGCTGTGACGGGTCCACCTCGCTGGAGGAACGGAACCAGAGCAGGAACTCCGCCTCATAGATCAGTGAGTCACTGTTGAAGCTGGTCACTGCCAGCGGTTCGATGCCGGTATAGACCACATGGGTGACGTAAAACTCATCGCCACCAAGGCGGCGTATAAAGGCCCCCTCCTTCGCCCCCTCCCGCGGCGGGGCCTCTACCCGTTGCAACTGAGTGGGAGCCGAGACAAAGAGGCCGTCGCTGTAACGGCCGACGGGGACCGCCTTCACCACATCGCCGTCTGCATCGAAAAAGATCTTGCCGGTAACGCCATCAAAGCCCCTGTCGGGCTCGTTCATACGAGCCAGGGCGTCGCGCAACATGGTGCGCATGGGGCGCAGGTCGTCGGCCTTCATGGCGCGGCTCAGCTCCGTGCCGCCGGTCTCCAGCGCCCGCCCGAGGGCATCGGCCACGACACCCGCGGCATCATAGTAGGCCGCCGCCGCCGCATCAGGCGGAGCGCCCTCTCTCTTCAGGAAGCGTGCACGAAAGTACTGCGCCGACTCGTTCGCCACGTCGAAGATCAGCGACGAGGTCGCCAGCAGGCCGTTGGTGTAGTAACCGGGCTGGTGCTGTTCCTTCTTCAGGCGGGCAAATTGCGCGGGGAATGACTGCTTACCCAGGGAGGCATTGCCGACCATCGGCCACGACTTGCCAGCATCATCGACCGCCTTAATGAACTGTGCTGCCTCGTCATCACCCGCGGCGATAAAGATGGTACCGGGCGCACTCTTGCCCAGCTTGCCCACCATCGCCGTAATCTCCTTCTCCAGGGTGGCGCCGTCAAAGCCCAGCTTGTGCACCAGCTTCAACTTCAGCGCCCTGGCCGACTTTTCAAAGGCATCGGCGAGGGAGCGGCCGTAGTCGTCCCGGTCGAACACCACACTCGCCTTCTCTACGCCGCTGGCCTTGAGGTAGCGGGCGAGGAAGCTTCCCTGCAGTTCGTTGTCCGGCACCACACGAAAGGCCCAGGGATTGTCCTCGGTGATCGCCGGCGCGGTGGCGGTCGCCCCAACCATCGGCACCCCCAACTCCCGGTAGACCCTGGCCGCGACCAGCGAGGCACTGCTGCCGCGGTGGCCCAGCACCGCCACCACCAGGGGATCCGCGGCAACCGTGTGCGCCACCCCGGCGGCAAGCTTACTCGAATCGCCGTCATCGAAGGGGACCACCTCCAGCGGCCGCCCCCCTTCCTGGAGGCGGGCGTTATAACGCTCGACAAAGAGCCGCGCTCCGGCGACCATGGCCTGCCCCTTGGCGGTGTCACCGCTCTTCGTCGGGCCGACCACCGCCAGGCGGAAGGGCTGCAGCGACGAAGCGCCTTTGTCCTGGTGATAGACGCGGTAGAGTTGCGACGCCCCGACGATGGAGGCAACGACGGCGGTCAGGATCAGCAGCCAGCGCTTCATTGCGCCCCCCTGCGGCTACGAAAGATCTCCCTCATACTCCCTTTCCCTTCTTTATTAATACTTATTCCGCGTATGGTTACCTATTTGAGGGATGATGCCAAGCGCTAACGCGGGGTGGCGACAATCTCCTTATACCCCCATCCAAGCCTCCTATTACCCCACTAAAAATGGGTGAGGTATAGTGAGCCGTCACAGAATTCAGAGCCCGGTCGGCCCCCGTCGCCGGAACAAGAACACTCAATAAATGAAGGAGTCAGATCGATGATCAAACCAATCGGTTCCGATGAGCTCAATCCGCTGTTCGTCTACGACAGCGAAGAGCACCACAAGCTGATGCAGGAGGCAGAGACCCTGCCCTCCATCATGATCAGTTCCCAGGCCGCCGGTAACGCGGTAATGATGGGAGCCGGTTATTTCAACCCGCTGAAGGGCTTCATGAACGTCGCCGACGCCATGGGCGCCGCCGAGAAGATGACCCTCAGCGACGGCTCTTTCTTCCCGGTACCGGTTATGTGTCTGGTAGAGAGTGCTGACAGCATTGGCGATGCCAAGCGTATCGCCCTGCGCGACCCCAACATGGAGGGCAACCCGGTCCTCGCCATCATGGACGTCGCCGACATCGAGACCGTCAGCGACGAGCAGATGGCCACCATGACCGACAAGGTCTACCGCACCGACGACATGGAGCACCCCGGCGTTGCCGCCTTCAACAGCCAGGGCCGCGTTGCCATCTCCGGTGACATCCAGGTGCTGCACTTCAGCTACTTCCAGGACGACTTCCCCGACACCTTCCGCACCGCGGTTGAGATTCGTAACGAGATCGCCGAGCGCGGCTGGAGCAAGGTCGTTGCCTTCCAGACCCGTAACCCGATGCACCTGGCCCACGAAGAGCTGTGCCACATGGCCATGGATCGCCTCGGCTGCGACGGCCTGGTGATCCACATGCTGCTCGGCAAGCTGAAGCCCGGCGACATCCCCGCCCCGGTTCGCGACGCCGCCATCCGCAAGATGGTCGAGCTCTACTTCCCGCCCAACAGCGCCATGGTTACCGGTTACGGCTTCGACATGCTCTACGCCGGTCCCCGCGAAGCGGTACTGCACGCCTACTTCCGTCAGAACATGGGTGCCACCCACTTCATCATCGGTCGTGACCACGCCGGTGTGGGTGACTACTACGGCGCCTTCGATGCCCAAACCATCTTCCAGGAAGAGGTACCGGCCGGTGCCATGGAGATCGAGATCTTCGAGGCCGACCACACCGCCTACTCCAAGAAGCTGGACAAGGTCGTGATGATGCGCGAAGCCCCGGACCACGAGAAAGAGGACTTCGTCCTGCTCTCCGGCACCAAGGTACGCGAGATGCTGGGCAACGGCATCGCACCGCCGAAGGAGTTCTCACGCCCCGAGGTCGCTCAGATCCTGATGGACTACTATCAGAGCCTGAAGTAAGCCTCTAGCGGCTGAATGAAAAAGGGCGTCTTCGGACGCCCTTTTTCGTTTCTGCAGCTTCGCTATAATCGCAGCCAGTCATGGCGAAAGAATAGAGGTAACAAGGCGTGGAAATTTATCTGGTCGGCGGCGCGGTTCGCGACAAGCTATTGGGCATCGAGCCCAAGGATCGCGACTGGGTGGTGGTAGGCGCCTCGCCGCAGCAGATGCTCGACCTCGGCTATCAGGCGGTGGGCAAGGACTTTCCCGTCTTCCTCCACCCCGAGACCAAAGAGGAGTACGCCCTCGCCCGTACCGAGCGCAAGACCGGCCCCGGCTATCACGGCTTTGAGTTCCACGCCTCGCCCGAGGTGACGCTGGAGGAGGACCTGGTACGCCGCGACCTCACCATCAACGCCATGGCCGAGGATGGTGCCGGCAATATCATCGACCCCTTTAACGGTCGCGACGACCTGGAGAACGGTCGCCTGCGCCACGTCTCAGAGGCCTTCATCGAAGACCCGGTACGCATCCTGCGCATCGCCCGCTATGCCGCCCGTTTTGCCAAGTGGGGCTTTCGGGTCGCCCACGCCACCCACGCCCTGATGAAACGGATGGTGGAGAGCGGCGAGGTCGACGCCCTGGTGGCCGAACGGGTATGGCAGGAGCTGGAGCGCTCTCTGGGCGAGGAGGCGCCGCAACGCTTTTTCGAGGTACTGCGCAACTGCGGTGCGCTGGCGCGCATCTTCCCCGAGCTGGACGCCCTGTTCGGCGTGCCGCAACCCAAGCACCACCACCCGGAGGAGGACAGCGGCCTCCACACCATGATGGTGCTGGAGCAGGCGGCCAAACTGAGCCCCGACACGAAGGTACGCTTCGCCGCCCTGGTGCACGACCTGGGCAAGGGGACGACGCCGCAGGAGGAGTGGCCCCGACACATCGAGCACGAGGCTCGCGGGGTGCCGTTAGTGGAGGCGCTGTGTCAGCGGCTGCGAGTACCGAAGGAGTACCGCGAGCTGGCGGTACATGTGACCCGCGACCACCTCAACTACCATCGCGCCGACGAACTTCGCCCCGCCACCATGCTTAAACAGCTGGAGCGGCTCGACGCCTTCCGCCGCCCGGAACGGCTGGAGCAGTTCCTGCTCGCCTGCGAGGCCGATTCAAGGGGACGCCCCGGTTTTGAGGCGCAGCATTTCGAACAGCCGGCCATATTCCGCCGTGCCTACCACGCGGCAAGGGCGATCAATGCAAGGGAGGTGGTGGAGAAGGGGTATAAGGGCAAGGCGGTGGGCGAAGAGCTACACCGCCTGCGCGTGGCCGCCATTTCGCAGGCGGCCGACTCTCAGGAAGATTAGCGGTAGATGCAGAGGTAAGAGGTATCCTCTTCTACCTTCACGCCGAACTTCTGGTTCGCCTCAACGATGAACTGCTCACCGGGCCCAAAGCTCTTCCACTCGCTCTCGCCAGGCAGCTGAATGGTCAGCTTGCCGCTTACCACCTGCATAGTCTCCTGCTGGCTGGTGCCGAACTCATAGTCACCGGCGGCCATTACACCGATAGTGGCGGCATCGTCGCCGGCCTTGAAGGCAATAGACTTTACCTTGCCGTCGAAATATTCATTGGTATCGAACACGGGACATCCTCTCTGCTTCCGGTTAAAGCGCGGCAATCTAGCAGCCGCGCGGCTGCCATGCAAAGAGATTGTGCTATTTGACAAAATTAGTATGTGCTAATAGACTTATGCCCACAGTAACGGAGGGGGGAACGTTGCGATGACAAATTCGTATCTCCTGCCTACTGTTTAATAAGTAAATAAAGATCAAATACACAATACATGGAGAAACCACGATGAAAGCTAAAATCATCCTCGCAGCAGCCGCTCTTTTCACCGCCACCGCCGCCAACGCCTGGTGGGGCCCCTTTAACAACAACGGCTGGGGCAACAACAACGGCTGGGGCAACGGCAACGGTTACAACAACGGTAACGGCTGGGGCAACGGCTTTGGCGACGGCGACGGCGCCTTCGACTTCAGCATGAGCGGTAACAGCCGAGCCCGCGGTAACGGTAACGGTTACGGCAATGGCTACGGCAACAACGGCTGGAATGGTTACAACGGCTACAACGGCTACAACGGCTACGGTCCTTACGGCTACGGCGCCCCCGCTTACGGTGCAGCCCCCTACGGTGCTCCTTCCGAAGAGCAGATGAAGGCCCAGATGGAGCAGCAGCAGAAGTACTACGCCGAGATGCAGAAGCAGATGGAAGCCCAGCACAAGGCGATGATGGAAGCCCAGCAGAAGGCGATGGAGCAGCAACGCGCCATGATGCAGCAGCCGAGCAAGTAAGCTTAGCTAGCGCTTCAGAAAAAAGGCCCGTGCAGGCAACTGCACGGGCCTTTTTCGTTATATCGGCTGTTCAGGCGCCGACCGCCTGCAGCGCTCCACGGCGGCACTGGCGGCGACGCGAATAGAACAGGCGCTGGGCATCGGCCCCGGCACTCAGCAGGCGCTCCTGCAACGCCTCGTTGAAGTCACAGGAACCGGCCCAGTAGATGTCCCACTCACCGATATTGTCGGCCTCCTCAGCAATAACCCGAAACACCCGTTCCAGGCGAAGTGCCGGCGCTTCATCCTCAGCGTAGGTAATCGGCAGGTAGGCGTAGTCGTCCAGCGCCTCCCCCCAGGAGCGGCAGTGGTTCTCCTGGTAGTGTTCCCCCTCGCGGGCCAGCCAGATCAGGCGAACCTGCTGTGCCACATCGAGATTGACGGCGTGCTCGATAAGGCTCTTCAAAGGCGGCAGTTCATAACCCTCGGCCACCATCAACAGGGGGCGTGACGAGTCATCATCCAGGGTCATCTCACCGAACGGCCCCTCCACCTCGATCTCGGTACCATGACGTAAGCCCGCAAACAGCGTTTCGACGAAGGGATTGTCCGGCTCGAAGGGAACGTGAAACTGTAACTGGCTGCCGTTGCAGGGGCAGCTGGCGATATTGCTGTCGAGGGTGCCGACACCGGGCAGCGTCAGCGCCACATGCTGGCCGGCAAGAAAGCGTAGCGGCCTGGTGCGGGGGGTACGCAGCTGCAGGATACGCAAGCGCTCACTCACCTCATCCACCTTGCTGACCCTGGCGGTGAGCTGCTGGTGCGGGATATCGTGCGCCGAGGAGGCCTCATCCGTCTCTATCACCAGGTCGGAGGCGGCATGGGCGGTACAGAGCAGGAACTGCCCCTCGACCTTTTCGGCGTCGCTGAAGTGGAAGTCATGAAAGTCGTGCGGCCCCAGCTCCCCTTCGATGAGCCGTGCCCGACAGTCACCACAGCTCCCCCGGGAGCAGCCGTAGCTGACGTTAAGCCCCGAGCGCAGCGCCGCATCCAGCAGGTTCTCCTGCTCCACGGCGTGGAAGGTATGGCCACTGGGCTGGAGCTGTATGCGGTGCTCTTTCATCCCGACTGCGCCTCACGACTCCAATTTATCCAGCAGCCAGCTGTTGATTACGGTGATCATCGCCTTCTGCTCGTCGGTGGCATCACGGTTGAGATCGCCCATCAGCTGTGCCAGCTCCTCGATACAGCCGCGATACTTCTTCAGCTGCGCCTCCGCCACACCCAGCGCCACATCTCGCTTGTGCAAGCGGATCTCCAGCTCATCGGTCTCCGGCATTACCCGGCTGCGCACCCGACGGGCGAAGGCGGCGCCACGAATCAGCTTCACCCGCTCAACCATCATGTTCTCGTCCAGGGCCATGGTGGGGTAGTGCCGCTTCAACTCATCGATATCGACCTCACCCTCGAAGGTGTGGAGCTCCCCGCTACGAATCATGCGCTGAAGATCGTGGCGGTCGATGCCGAAAAGGTGTGCAGCCCTGGCTATGCCTACATGGTGTCCCATATCGTCCCCCTTCTACTGCCGAGCCTCTACAGTTGCTCCGAAACGAGCCTCTACTACTTAACATAGCCCTATTGTCGGGTATTTAAAGGGGGGAGCGCTTTATTATGGGAAGAGAGGCAATGATGGAGAAAGAGGAGCGTGCCGCTAGACCCCGTCGAGCGGGAGCAGAAAGCGCTCGCCGCGCGGCAGGTAAAAGTCATCGTAATCAAGGGAAAGTACGACACTACGGCTGCGACCGACAATCTCATCGCGGGGAACAAAACCGTAAACCCGCGAATCAGCACTGCGGTCACGATTATCGCCCAGCACCAGGTAGTGCCCCTGAGGCACCGTGACCGGGGCAAAACTACTCAGCTGCGAAGTTTCTCGACTGTTGAACCGGACCTTGTGGCCGGTCCCCGGCAGCTGCTCCTGGGCGATAAGGTTGCCATCACCCGCTTTATGAATGTCATCGTAAGAGAGCCATTCGCCGTTGATAATTAACTGGTTATTGCGCATACCGACCAAATCTCCCGGCAGCCCAATCACCCGCTTGACCATGCGCTTGTCCGCCCGCTGCGACTCAAACACCACAATATCGCCGCGCTGGGGCTCACCGGTACGCAGCAACGAGATATGGGTAAAGGGGAGGCGCAGGTCATAGGCCATTTTGTTGACCCAGATCCGATCGCCCTCGAGGATGGTGGGCTTCATCGAGCCGGTGGGAACGCTGTTCCAGTCGGCAACCACACTGCGGAACAGCAGCATCAATACGATAAACAGCGCCAGGCCACGATACTCCCTCCAGAGTCCCGATAATTGCAGCCGCATCTCCCTCTCCTCCATGTGATTCTGAATAACATCAGACCGTGAACCGGCCTGGTTGTTCCGCACTGCGTACACTCAGGCCAGCAACGGACGTACCCGCGCCGCAATAAAGGCGCCGAACCCCTCCAGCTCCGCATAGCGTGATGCCACCTCCTCCACATAGGTGAGGGTACGCGGGATATCGCCCAGGTAGCCTGACTTGCCGTCGCGATGGTTGAGGCGGGCGAAGATGCCGATCGCCTTGAGATGACGCTGTACCCCCATCAGGTCGAACCAGCGCAGGAACTGCTCGGCCATCGGGCTGCGGAGGATGCCGTTATCCAGGGCGATGTCGTGGTAGCCGCGCACCCACGCCTCCACCTGGTCGCGTGGCCAGGCGATGTAACAGTCGCGCAACAGCGACACCAGGTCGTAGGTGACCGGGCCGTAGACCGCATCCTGAAAATCGAGGATACCGGGGTTGTGCTCGCACACCATCAGGTTTCGCGAGTGGTAGTCGCGATGGACGAAGACCCGCGGCTGCTCCAGGGCGTTGGCGGCCAGTAGCTCAAAGCCCTTCTCCAACATCTCGTTCTCGCTATGGCTCAACTCCAGCCCCAGATGGGTGGTAAGGAACCAGTCGGGGAACAGGGCCATCTCCTGCTTCAGCAGCGCCTCGTCGTAGTCGGGCAACGCATCGGCAGGGACACTCTGCATCAACGACAGCGCCCCCATGGCGTCACCGTAGAGGCGCTCCACGCTCTCGCCGTCGAGGGCATCGAGGTAGGGGGTGGAACCCAGGTCGCTGAGCAGCAGGAAGCCCTGCTCCAGGTCCTGCTCCAAAACCTCAGGCACATGGAGCCCGGCCTGGTGCAGCGCCTGGGCGACGGCGACGAAGGGACGGCTGTCCTCCTTCTCGGGCGGGGCGTCCATGGCGATACGGCTCTCGCCGTCAAAACTGACACGGAAGTAGCGGCGGAAGCTGGCGTCGGAGGAGGCAGGGGCGATTGCATAATCGCAGAGGCCCAGCTCGTTAGTGAGCCAACGGTTTAGTTGTTCCAGGCGTTGCGGCACGGTGTGGTTCCTGTGGAAAAGTTCGCACTACTATAAACGAAAAATGCCGTTGCCCGCAGAGCAGGCAACGGCATTTACGACTGGTGCGGGTGGTCAACTAGAAGCGGAAACCGACCTTCGCGCCGATGGTCTGCGCCTTACCGGTCTTGTCCGCCTCAATATCGAAATTGAGTAGACCGAGGTTGAGGTTAAAGCCGACGTAGAACTTGGTCTGGTTAAAGCTCTCCTTGTCCAGGCCGGTGCTAGCGGCGGGGTCGCTGGTCACCCAGTTATAGCCGATACCGGCATAGGGGGTGAACATGGCAATGCCCTTGGAGACACTGATGTCGAGCCCCGTGGTCGTCAGGGAGAGGTCGTCCACACCGCCCAGCTTGGAGTAGCTCAAACGGGTAGAGACAGCGGGGGTCGCGATGCCGCCCTCCATATTCGCGTAACGCAGCTCAAGACCAGTCAGCTCGATGGAGGCGTCACCGGCCGAGGCGTACATCAAGCCGACATCAAAGCCCATCGGCAGCCCCTTGTGCAGGTGCAGCTTGGGGATGGTCAGGCTATCCACGTTGCTGCAGCCGCTGCAGGCGGCGTTGAATTCCGTCTCATAGTTCAGGGTGGTGACGGTCGCCTCAATACCGACATCGAAGCCGGCAATACCCAGCGGCTCCGCCGGGGTCAATGCCTTATAGCTGGTGGCCGAGGCCAGGTCCTCGGAGAGGCTCTTGAACTGGGCCTGGGTTAAGAGATTGAGACCATCAATCTCATCCGCCGCCTGCACCGCACCGGCGGCCCCCAGGGCGGCAAACAGCATGCTTGCCTGAATCGCCTTCTTCATTACTCGTTCTCCTCTTTAGCAACTCCCCTAAAAGTACGCCATAAATGCCAAATGCGCCACGGCCTTATCACCTGGCCATTAACCTGCGCCAGTGCCGCAACGTCCACTCGCGCGCATCGTCGGCGATGAGGTAGAAACAGGGCAGGGTGAGCAGGATCAATATGGTGGCGAACAGCAGGCCAAAACCGAGGCTCACCGCCATCGGCGAGAGGAAGGCGGTCTGCCCGGTGGCGAAGAAGATCAACGGCGAGACACCGAGGAAGGTGGTAATGGTGGTGAGCAGGATGGGACGCGCCCGTACCCGGCCCGCCTCGATCAGCGAGGCCTCCCGCTCCATCCCCTCGGCGCGGCGCCGCTTGGCGAAGTCGATGAGGATCAGCGAGTCGTTGACCACGATACCCGAGAGGGCGAGAAAACCGATCACCGAAAGGAACTGCAGGTGGTAATCGAAGAGGAAGTGGCCGCCCACCACGCCGATAGTGCCGAAGGGGATGGCGAACATCACCACCAGCGGGTCGAGCAGGGATTTAAACAGCGCGGCGAGGATGAAGAAGATCACCAGCAGCGCCAGCATCAGGGCACGGAGCATATCGGCCATCGACTCCGAGGTCTCCTTCTTCTCCCCCAGCCACAACAACTCGTAGCCCGGGTAGCGCTGCTCCAGGTCGGCGTACTGCTGCTGCACCTGGTCGGTCACCTGCAGCGCGGTGGTCACCTTGGGGTCCACCTCCGCCGTCACCGTCACCAGGCGGCGCTGGTCGCGGCGATTGATACTGCTGAGGCCACGGTCCACCTCGATATCGGCCACATCCCCCAGGTAGACGCTCTGCCCCGAGGCGAGGGTAATACGCAGGCGCTGCAGGCTCTGGGCGTCCTCACGCAACCTCTCCGGGTAGAGCAGCCGCACCGGAATGCGCTTGTCGCCCCAGTTGACGTAGAGCAGCTCCAGCCCCTGGAAACCGGCACGTACCGCATCGGCCAGCTGCGCCTGGGTCAGCCCCAGCAGGCGGCCGCGCTCGTTGAGGCTGTAGCGGTACTCCAGCTTGCCCTCCTCCATGTCGTGGTTGACGTCGTGGGTGCCGGGCAGGCGGCGCAGGGTGCCGCTTATCTCATTGGCAATCGCGCTCAATACGCGCACCTCGGGACCGCTAACGCCAATCTCGATATCGGCCCCACCCGGACCGCCCTGGGCACGCAGCACCGAAAGACGCTCAATGCCGCTAATCGCCGTTAGTCGCTCGCGCACCGCATTGATCACCGTCTCGGTGTCGCGCTCACGCGTCCCTTCCCAGCCGAATTTCAGGTTCACCAGCGGCGTCACCCAGTGCTCGACAAAGCCCTCCGGCGCGGGCGGCTTGAGGTCGACAATAAGCTGCACCTGGTTACTGGCGATCTTCACCCGATTAAAGCTGATAAAGGTGACGCCGACGTTGGTCAGCAGGCTGGAGAGTTCGTCCTCCTCCAGTTCGTCGAAGATCGCCTGCTCCATACGTGCAGCGAGGCGCGCCGTCTCCTCCAGGGTGTTGGTACGCGGCGCCTCCACGTTGACGAAGAACTGCCCGGCGGCGGCGTGGCCGAACAGCTGGAACGGCAGGCGGGTAGCCGCCAGGGTAATCATCAGCACCAATGCCATCACCGTGGCGGTGGCGACAAAGTAGCGATTGCGCAGCCCCCACTCCAGCGCCGCGGTGTAGCGTTGCAGTAGCCCCGCCCAGTCGATACGTCCCTGCCGGCGCGGTGTCGGGCGTAACAACTCGTTGGCGTGCGACGGCAGCACCATAAAGGCCTCCCACAGGGAGCCCAGCAGGGAGAAGGTGACCACCGCCGGGATCACCGCGATAAAGGCCCCCATGGTGCCGCCAATGGCGTACATCGGCACGAAGGCGGCGATGGTGGTGGTGGTGGAGGCGACCACCGGCCAGAACACCTCACGCGCCCCCTGCCTGGCGGCATCGCGCGGCGCCATCCCCTGCTCCATATGGCGGTAGATGTTCTCATTCACGATGATCGCGTCGTCGACGATCATCCCCAGTGCAATGAGGAAGGCGAACAGGGAGACCATGTTGATGGTGTAGCCCCCCTGCTGAATCATCACGATGGCGATGAGGAAGGCGACCGGGATCCCCATCGCGGTGACCAGGGCGACACGGAAGTTGAGGAACAGGTAGAGCGATAACAGCACCAGCACCAGACCGATAAAGGCGGAGGACTTCACCGTATCGAGGCGGTTCTTCACATAGACACTGAGGTCGCTGAAGAGCCCGACCGAGACGCTGGGCGGCAGCTCGGCACGCAGCTCATCGGCCAGTTCACGTACCCGCTGCGAGACATCGATGGTCGAGCCGGCGGCGGTCTTATTGATCGTCAGATTGACCGAGGGCTGGCCGTTGAAACGGCCCAGGGTCTGCGCCTCCTCCAGTCGCCGCTCCACCACCGCCACCTGCCCCAGGGTAAGGCGGCCGCCGCGCTCGTTGGCACGAATGGCGATATCGGTAATCGCATCGGGCTCAGGGCGCGCCCCGATACCGCGCAGCAGGATGTCCCCCTCGGCGGCACGTATCGAGCCGCCGGGCAGGTCGCGCAGGTTGGAACTAAGCGCTTTTTTCACCTCATCCAGCGTCACGTTACGCAGCGCCAGGCGTTCCGGGTCCACCACCACCCACAGCTCCCACTCCCGCTCACCGGCGGTGCCGACACTGGCCACATCGTCGAGCTGCATCAGGCGCCGCTTCACCCGCTCGGCGGTGGCGTAGAGCTCGCCGCGTGACAGCTCACCGTAGAGCGACATGCTGATCACCGGGAAGCGGGTCTCCAGGCGGACGAGCTCCGGTGTCTCCACCTGCTGCGGCAGATCATTGATGCGGGTGAGGATGGCGTCGGCGTCGCGGATAAACTGGTCCACATCGCTGCCCGACTTCAGCTCGATAAGGATGGAAGAGAGCCCCTCGCTACTGGTCGAGCTAATGGTCTCGATGTCGGCGTTGCCGTCGAACTCCTGCTCGATGGGCAGGGTTACCTGGCGCTCCACCTCCTCGGGCGAGGCCCCCTCGAACAGGGTGGTGATGCGCACCTTGTCCTGCTCCACCAGCGGAAACATCTCCTGCGGCATCGCCTGCCAGGCGAAGACGCCGGAGAGCGCGATCAGCACCAGCAGCAAGTTGACGATAAGCGGGTTGTTAATGGAAAAGCGGATAATCGGCATGGGCTTACTCGACCGCCACCTTCACCTGCTGGCCGTCACTCAGCGCCGCCACGTCGCGGGCAACGATGCGCTCATCGGCCTCGACACCGGAGAGGATCACCACCGCATCGCCGTCACGCATGCCGGTCTCCACCTCGCGGCGCGACAGCCTGCCCTCCTGCTCGACGAAGAGGTAGGCGCGCCCCTCTTCGCGCAGCAGTGCCGAGACCGGCACCTGTAGCGCCCCCAGCAACGGTTGTAGCGGCAGCTCGGTGGAGGCCAACATACCCGGCGCCAGCCCCTCCCCCGGCAGACGGATACGCAGGGCGCGGGTGTGGCTGCTGCGGTCCGGTTCACGCTGCAGCGCCACCAGTACGCCCTCATGCCTCTCGCCGGCCACCGCAATGGACTGACGTTGTCCCAGGGTGAGGTCGGTATGCGCATCCCCCGGCAGTTCGGCATAGAAGTCGAGCTCATCCAGCACCATCAACGAAACCAGCGACTGGTTCAGCTTGATGCGATCCCCTACATCGGCCAGCACCTCGTTAACCGTGCCGGCGAAGGGGGCGGTGATCCGGGTACGTGCGAGGTCGCGCTCGGCACGCTTCAGTTCGGCCTCGCGCAGGGCCAGCCGGGCCTCGGCAGTGGTCACCGCATAGTCGAGGCGCGCCTCCTCCCCCTCCAGCTGCAGCAGGCGCTGCTTCGCCTCGTCCAGGCGTGACAACGAGGCCAGCGACTCGGTACCCAGGCGCTGCTGGCGCCCCACCTCTTTTTGCTGCAACTCGCGGTTCTGCTTTGCCAGCTTCAGCAGGCGGCGATCTCGCGCCACCGCCGCCTTCTCCTGCGACAGCTGCGCCTCGGCACGCACCAGGGCGTCGCGGTAGTCCCCCTCGTCCATGCGCAATAGCAGCGCCCCCTGCTCCACCACCTGGCCCGGCTCGGCAAGGCGCTCCACCAGGCTCCCGGCCACCTCCGCGCTTAGCGATGCGGCGGTACGCGGCTGCAAACGACCACCGAGATGGAGGCTCGGCCTGACATCGCCACGGCGCACCTCGGTGACCACCACGGCAGGAATAAGCGGTGCGCGCAGAACACCCGCCTGCTGCGGACGAGCGGCGATTAACAGGAACAACAGCAGGGCACTAACGGCCAGCAATAGCAGAAAGTGGCGCAGGGTAAGCGTGTGGGGAAGTGTCATGGGAACCAGATTCCGTTTGAAGGCTGACTCATTCTATGCGATTTTAGCGGCCTTTAAACCACCCTCTTAATTGATACCTCGTGTCCCGAACTCACTCCCATGCCGTCGCTCGCCTGCCGCTACTGTTGTGCGGCGTGCTCTGCTATGGCGTGGCGGCAGCGCAGGAGGCGGAGTCGGCATGGCGCTACTGCCCCCCACCACCGCCCCTCTTTGCCGCCCCGCTACCCAGCGGCGAACTCGGCGAGGGAGAGACCGCCCTGGAGGCCGATGAGGTGGTGTCGCAGAGTAACGGTGAGAGCCTGCTGCGCGGCAATGTAGTGGTAGAGCACGATGGCACCACCCTGCAGGGCGACGAGGCACGCTTCAACCAGGCCGAAAAGCGGGTTACGGTGGAGGGACAGATGCGCTTTCACGGCGAGGGGCTGTCGATGTCGGGCGAGGGCGCGCAGCTGGACCTTGAGCAGAACAGCGCCGAGTTCCAGAGGGTCGAGTTCTACCTGCCGGAGCAACACGCCTTCGGCAGCGCCAGGCAGTTCAGCCAGCAGGACGCCGACCACGCCACCCTGAAAAAGGTGCGCTACACCACCTGCCCACCGGGGCGTGAAGACTGGCTGCTGAGCGCCGGCACACTGAAGCTGGACCAGCAGAGCAATACCGGCGAGGCCTACAACACGGTATTCCGCCTCGGCAGGGTGCCGGTCTTCTACAGCCCCTACCTCAACTTCCCGCTGGCCGGGCGCAAGAGCGGCCTGCTGTTCCCTGAGATCGGCAACTCCGAGAGCAGCGGCAGCGACGTACGCCTGCCGCTCTACTGGAATATCGCCCCCAACTACGACGCCACCATTACGCCGCGCTACCTCAGCAGGCGCGGGGCGATGGTGATGGGCGAGTTCCGCTTCCTCACCGAACAGAGCGAGGGGCAGATCCAGGCCGACTACCTGCCCGACGACCAGCTCCAGGGCGACGACCGCAGCTACCTGGCGGTGGACACCCGTTCGCGCTTCCACAACGGCTGGTACAGCCAGCTCAAGCTGCGCGACGCCTCGGATAGCCTCTACCTTGAGGAGCTGGGTGACAGCAACGTGAGCAGCGCCAGCAGTCACCTGGAGCGGCGCCTCGATGTCGGCTACCGGGACCGCCTCTGGCACTTTCTCGCCCGTACCCAGAGCTACCAGACACTCAACGGCACCGCCCCCTATCAGCGGCTGCCGCAGCTGAAGCTGCAGGGAGAGAGCGAGCGCCTCCCCAACCGCCTCCACTACACCATCGACAGCGAGCTGGTGCGCTTTGCCCACGAAGAGCAGGTGGTGACCGGCACCCGGCTCGACCTCAAGCCCGGGATCAGCCTGCCGCTGCAGGGGGCGGCGTGGTACCTGCACCCCAGCGCCGCCTGGCGCTATACCGCCTACCAGCTTGAAGATCACCCACAGGGTGAGAGCTTCGAACGCTCGCTGCCCATACTCAGCCTCGACGGCGGTCTCTTCTTCGAGCGTGAGGCGACGCTTTTCGGTACCAATGCGGTTCAGACCCTGGAGCCGCGCCTCTACTACCTTCACGTGCCCTACGAAGCACAGGACACACTGCCCAACTTCGATACCGCCGTCGCACCGCGAAATCTTTCCCAGCTGTTCCGCGACAACCGTTTCAACGGCGCCGACCGCCAGGGCGATGCCAACCAGCTGAGCGCCGCCCTCACCAGCCGCCTGCTCGACGAGCGTAGCGGTCGTGAACGGCTGCGGGCCAGCATCGGCCGCACCCTCTATCTGGAGGATCGCGAGGTAGCACTCGGCAGCGGAGACCCATCTGGGACGACCCGATACTCTGACCTCTTCGCCGAACTGATGGTGCAGCCGCTGGAGCAGCTGCGCTTCAACCTCGATCTGCGCTACGACACCGGAAAAAAAGCGCAGGAGGAGGTCCACGGTCGGGTACGCTATCAGTCTGGACTGAAGCGCCTGCTCGCCCTCGACTACCACCAGGACGTGGCAAATGACCTGCAACAGGGCAGTACCCTGCTGTTCTGGCCGTTGGCACGACAGTGGCAGTTACTTGGCCGCTGGCGCTATGATCTCGACCAGTCGGATAACCTGGAACTGCTGGCCGGTGTCGAATACGAGAGCTGCTGCTGGTCGGCGCGTCTGTTCGGGCGCCAGCACCGCACCACGGTGAACGAAGCGATGGACAACAGTGTCTATCTCACTTTCGGCTTTAAGGGGCTGGGTAGCATGGGCGACCGGCTTGAAGATTTCCTCGACGAAGGCTTACTTGATTAATTACTCATGAAGATAAAACCGCTACTCCTCCTCCCCCTGCTGCTGCTGACGATGATGCAGCCTGCCTCCGCCGCGGTACAGGAGATCGACGCCATCGCCGCCGTAATCGATGATGACGTTATCACCCGCAACGAACTCGACACCCGCCTGCGCCCCCTGCTCAATGAGCTGCGCGCCAAGGGCGCGCAACTACCGCCGCTCAGTGTCCTCAAGCGCCAACTGCTGGAACGCATGATCGTCGAGCGGTTGCAACTGGCCCAGGCCAGGGCGCAGGGGATACAGGTCGGTGACGAGGAGCTCAACAAGGTGATTGCCAACATCGCCGCGCAGAACCAGCTAAGCCTGATGCAGTTCCGCACCACACTGGAACGCGACGGTATCTCCTTCGCCACCTTCCGCGAGGAGATACGCAACGAAGTGACCATCGCCCGCCTGCGCAACCAGCGCATCAACAAGCGCATTACTATCCTGCCGCGGGAGGTAGACAACCTGTTGGAGATGCAGCGCCGCAGCCAGGCAAAGGATGAGGAGTACCACCTGCAGCACATCCTCATCGCCCAGCCCAGCGACGCCAGCCCCGAGCAGATCGCCCAGAGCAGACAAAAGGTCGAGCAGCTGCTCGAGCAACTAAAGGGCGGTGCCGACTTCGCCACCCTGGCGATCAGCCACTCGGCCGGCCCCAAGGCCCTGGAGGGGGGCGACATCGGCTGGCGTCGCCTGGCACGACTACCGGTCGCCTTCGCCGAGGCGGTACAGGGGCTGGCACCCGGCGAGGTGGGCGGTCCGGTGCGCAGCACCAGTGGCTTCCACCTGCTCAAGCTGCTGGAGAAGCGCGGCGAGCAGCGCCATATGATTCGCCAGGTCAACGCCCGTCATATCCTGATCAAGAGCTCCGAGCTGGTCTCGGATCGCGAAGCAAAGCAGCGACTGGAGCGACTGCGGGAACGCCTTCTCAACGGTGCCGACTTCGCCGAGCTGGCACGTGCCCACTCCGACGACACCGGCTCGGCCGTCAAGGGCGGCGAACTGGGCTGGGCTGACCCGAGTAACTATGTCGAGGCCTTCCGCGACACCATCCAGCAGACCGAGGCCGGCGCCATCAGCGCCCCCTTCAAATCGCAGTTCGGCTGGCACATCCTGCAGGTACACGGCTGGCGCGACCACGACAACACCGCGGAGTATGAGCGCAAGCGCGCCTACGAGGCGCTGAAGGAGCGCAAGATCGAAGAGGAGACCGAGATCTGGCTGCGCCGCCTGCGCGACGAGGCCTATATCGAGATCCGCGAGGAGTAGCGCGTGACCACCCTGCGCCTCGCCTATACCGCCGGCGAACCGGCGGGGATCGGCCCCGACCTCATCGTGCAACTGGCGCAACAGCCGCGCGAGCACGAGCTGGTGGCGATCGCCGACCGCGAACTCCTGCAACAACGTGCCGCCACCCTGGGCCTGCCCCTTAAGCTGCGCGACTACGACGCCACCCAGGCGCCAAAACCCGGCGCGGCGGGTGAGCTGAGCGTGCTGCACCTGCCGTTTCCCGGCAGCCGTGAGGCGGGACAACTGGATGTGCGCAACGCCCACGCCATCCTCGACACCCTAAGCCGCGCCACCAAGGGCTGCCTTAACGGCGAGTTCGCGGCCCTGGTCACCGGCCCCCTGCACAAGGGAATCATTAACGATGCGGGCATCCCCTCCTTCACCGGCCACACCGAATTCCTCGCCGGGCTGTGCGATACGCAAAAGGTGGTGATGATGCTCGCCACCGCTAACAACGGCGGCCTGCGAGTGGCCTTGGCCACCACCCACCTGCCGCTACGCGAGGTGAGCGACGCCATCACCGAGGAGCGGCTGGAGTGGGTGCTGCGCATCCTCCACCACGACATGCAGCAACGCTTCGGCATTGCCCAACCGCGCATCCTGGTCTGCGGCCTCAACCCCCACGCCGGCGAGGGCGGCCATCTGGGGCGCGAGGAGATCGAGGTGATCGAGCCCACGCTGGATAAACTGCGTGCCGAGGGGATAGTGCTGCAGGGCCCGCTGCCCGCCGATACCCTCTTCACCCCGCGCTACCTCAGCGAGGCCGACGCGGTACTGGCAATGTACCACGACCAGGGGCTGCCGGTGCTCAAGCACATGGGTTTCGGCAGCGCCGTCAACATCACCCTGGGACTCCCCATCATCCGCACCTCGGTCGACCACGGCACCGCGCTGGAGCTGGCCGGCAGTGGCCGTGCCGAGAGCGGCAGCCTGGAATATGCGATTGAAGTAGCGGCGCAGATGGCCTCCGCCGGCTGAGCATTTCGTGGTAGGATATTGCCGATAAACCTTGTAGGCCTTAGACCACATTCATATCGACAAGCTACCCCGCTCCTCTGCCTTAACCCTCACCAATGACACTGCACCAATTTCCCATTTCTCGCGCGCTTGCACTCATCTTCCTGGTAGTGGCGCTGTTCTCCAGCGTGGCCATCCTCTCTGCCTCGCGCTACATCAAGGATTACACCGTCGGCCAGATCGCCTCGGATGAGGCGACCAAGACCTCGGAGCTGATCTTCCAGAGCCTCTATTCGGTGATGAAGCGCGGCTGGTCGAAGAACGATATCTATGAAATCGTGAGTAACATCCAGACCACCGTGCCGGATATCGAGGTCTATCTCCACCGCAGTCCGCCAGTAGAGAAGCTCTACGGTAGCGTCTCCGACATCCACCACCCGGCGGAGAAGGACGGGCCGGTGATCGCCGCCATGGAAGGGGGCACCCCCACCCTGATGGAGCAGGGGGACAAAATACGCTTCATCTACCCGATACACGCCCAGCAGGAGTGCCTCAGCTGCCACCACAACAGTACGCTCGGGGGTGTCAACGGCGTCATCGATATGCGTATGCCGGTGGAGAAGCTGCGCGTGCCACTGGAGTTCACCATCTCCTCGGTGGTCTACCTGTTCCTCATCGCCGCCCTGGTACTCGGCCTGGTGATCTACCTGGCGGTAAGCCGCTTCCTGGTACACCCGGTAAAGGAGCTGAGCGACTACATGCAGGCCGTCTCCGGCAGCCACGACCTGGGCAAACGGGTACCGCCCGTAAGTAGCGCCTTTTGCGAAATAACGGGCCTTCGCGACAACTTTAACTGCCTGCTGGATAAGACCGAGGATGTGCAGCGTCAGTTGCGCGAGCGCTCAGAGCGCGACCCGCTCACCGGCCTCTACAACCGCCGCAAGTTCGATGAGATAGCCAGGCTGGAGCTGCACCGTAGCGAACGGCACAACCACAACTTCGCCCTGCTGCTGATCGACCTCAACCGCTTTAAACCAATAAACGACGAGTACGGCCACGACGCCGGCGATGAGCTACTATGCGAGGTGAGTGATGCGTTGCAGGCAAACCTGCGCGACGAGGATGTGCTGGCACGCATCGGCGGCGACGAGTTCCTCATCCTGGTGCCGGAGAGCGAGCTGAAGAGTGCGACACAGATAGCGGAGAAGATGAAGCAGGTGATCAGCGCAACAAAGATCCAGCGCAACGGAGAGCAGCTCGGTGTCGGCAGCAGCATCGGCATCGCTGTCTACCCCCATGACGGTAGCACGCTGGGGGCACTCTCCAAGGTGGCGGACGCACAGATGTACCGCGAGAAGAGGGAGCGCTAGGGAGCCCATGGAACATCGAGCCCGCAAACGATTCGGCCAGAACTTCCTGCGCGACGAGGGGGTGATCCACGGCATTGTCGCGGCGATCCGTCCGCGCGAGGGGGAACACCTGGTAGAGATCGGCCCCGGCATGGGGGCGATGACCGAGCCACTGCTGGAGGCCTGCAAGGCGATGGACGCGGTGGAGCTGGATCGCGACCTGATCCCCGGACTGCGTACCCAGTTCGCGCTACAGGGCGGGCTCACCCTGCACAACGCCGATGCGCTGAAGTTCGACTTCTGCGCCCTGGCCGATGATGAACGCCCGCTGCGCGTCGTCGGTAACCTCCCCTACAACATCTCCACCCCGCTGATCTTCCACCTGCTGGCGCAGTCCCACTGCATCCAGGACATGCACTTTATGCTGCAACAGGAGGTGGTAAACCGACTGGCGGCAGAACCGGGTGGCGGCGACTACGGCCGCCTGGGGATCATGGTGCAGTACCACTGTAGGGTGGAAAAACTGTTCACGGTGCCGCCCGAGGCCTTCACCCCGCCGCCCAAGGTTCACTCCGCCATCGTGCGCCTCACCCCCTACGACACCCCACCGCTGCCGGTGAAGGACGAAAAGAGCCTGTCGCAGGTTGTGACAACGGCCTTCCAGCAACGGCGCAAGACCCTGCGCAACAATCTGAAGAAGCTGCTCGACGGCGACACTATCGAATCACTGGGCATCGACCCGGGGAGGCGCCCCGAGACCCTCAGCCTGGAGGAGTACGTGCGCCTCGCCGACGCCCTCTTCGAGCGCCAGGGGCAGTAGTCGCAGTGGTGTCGCAGCACGACGATACCCTGCTAATCTTCCGCATCGACCGCATTGCCTGTGCGGTACCCGCTGACAGCGTACAGGCCATCGTGCTGCCCCCCGAACACCTCACCCACCCGCCCGGCAGCGACAGGGGGCGGCCCGGCATCTTCCGCCACCAGGAGCACGTCTACGCCGTGGTCGACCTGCACCAGCGCTTCGGCCTCGACTGCCCTCGCCGCGGTAACGGCCGCCTGCTGCTCTACGAAAACGGCCCACGCCGCCACGCCCTGTGGGTGGACAAGGTAGAGGAGCTGCTGCGCAGTGAGGCGGGCACCTACACCACACTGCCCCGCTACCTGCCGCGCGAGCTGTTCCACAGCGGCTTCCTCTACCGCAACGAAATCGTGCTCTGCACCACCCTCGACGCGCTGCTGGCGATGCGCGACGCGGCACCTATCCAGTGCCATCTGGAACAGCTGCGCGAACAGGAACAGGAGCGCAAGCGGGAGCAGCCGGCAAGTAGCGCTCCCCCCGAGTCCCCCAAACCGGTGATGCCGGAAATAAAGGCCAGGCCAAGGGTAGAGAAAAAGGCGCCGCTGCCAGTGGCGCCTGCCGCGAAGAGAGCGGCCGCAGCCCCCGTCCCGCCGCCCAAACCAAGACAAGCCAGGCCGGCACCCGCGCCCATCACAGCCAGGAAAATTACCCCACCGGCAACGCGGGTGGAGCGCCCCGCTGCCGTACCACAACGTGATGCCCCTCCCCAGCCAGAGGTGCACACCCACAGCGTCAATATCAGTGACAACGGCAACGACTCACGCCTGCCGCTGCTGTTGCTGCTCCTGCTTACCCTCGGTGGCATCGCTACCGGGCTCTACCTGCTGTGGCCGGAGCCCGCCAAAGTGAGGCCGCTTCCCGTCTATACGCCGCCGCCCCCCAGGCCGTTGCCAACGCCGCTTGCACAAGCTGTAGCGCCGCCGCTCGTACCGGTAAGCGAACAGCCCGTCGAGATGCCTGAGGCCGTAGTGGTCGAGGCGGAAACGCCTGAGCCAGAGTCGCCCCCCCCAGCCGAGGAGGCGGTGGATGATAAGATTGAGGAGAAGGTGGAGGAGCCCGTCATCGAAGCCGAGGCCCCCCCCGCACTCCAGGTCGAGAAAGACGCTGAGGGGATGATCACACTGATCATCGAGCGCAAGCAGCTGCTCAAACTTGAAAGGGCGATCGCCCCCACCAAGGAGGTGATGGTGCCCGCCGCCCGGGAAGGGACGACTCCCACTGCCGAAAAAGCGATAGCGCCCCCTGTCGAGGAGGTGGAGGAAGAACCGCTAGTGCCCGACGCCGACTGGCCGAAGCCCGCACCGCAGATTGAGCCCTGCGACTGCATCCATATCGTGGTAAAGGGCGACACCCTGTGGGACATCGCCAAACGCTACACCCACAACGCCCTCAACTACCCGGTGCTGGCGCGCCGTAGCGGTATCCGCGACCCGCACTGGATCTACCCCGGTGACCGGGTACACCTCATTATTCGATAACAGAGGAATCCCCATGAGTGAAGTGCTGCTTTGCAGTGAGATCGACTTCGATGCCCTGGCCGAACTACTGGGCCGCTTCGGCCTCAGCCTGGAACGCGTACCTGACGGTGAGCCCATCCCCGGCAGCTGGTTCGGCGATCCGGAGGCGGGGATCATCGCCCGCCGCGTACTGGTGCGTGGCGACACCCCGGTGCACTCGGCGCTGCACGAGAGCTGTCACCTCATCTGCATGGACGAGGAGCGCCGTGCAGTGCTGCACACCAACGCCGGCGGTGACTACGATGAGGAGAACGCGGTCAACTACATGGAGATCACCCTGGGCGGCTACCTGCCGGGGATGGGACGCGAGCGCATCCTCGCCGACATGGACGCCTGGGGCTATACCTTCCGCCTCGGCTCGGCCCGCGCCTGGTTCGAACAGGATGCCGAGGACGCGCGCCAGTGGCTGCTGCAGCACCGGCTTCTCAACGACGACGGTAGCCCGACCTGGCGGCTGCGAGAATTAAGACGTTGAACCACGGCAAGCGGCTGACTAAGCTCAGGGGAAACCAACACAATAAAACCAATATGGAGAGAATATGAACTTCGAAGCGATCCACAACTACTACGAACCGCTGGTGATCGAGCATGTGATGAACACCATCGCCCCCCACAGCGATCACGGCGAGGACGCGCTGGAGGACATCGTCTGCCTCGCCCTCAACCAGTTACCGGCCCGCTATGTGCGCCACGATGTCGACATGGCCTTCTTCCTCACCTCACGCGAGCGCGAGAGGATGCAGCAGGCCATCACTGAAGCGGTACTCAACGCCTCACAGACCGTCAGCGAGCGCAACAAGGAGAGGGAGTGACCGCCCCCGTCCTCATCGAGGTGGAGACCCGCTACATCGAGACCGAATCGGTGCCCAGCGATGAGCGCTACGTCTTCGCCTACACCATCACCATTCGCAACAACGGTGACACGCCCGTTCGCCTGCTCACCCGTCACTGGGTGATCACCGATGGGCACGGCGAAGTGCAGGAGGTGCATGGCGAGGGAGTGGTGGGCGAACAGCCCCACATCGCCCCCGGTGATTACTACCGATACACCAGCGGCACCGTGCTCGATACCCCGGTCGGCTCCATGGAGGGAAGTTACCAAATGGTGGACGACGACGGCCGCCACTTCGATGCACCGATCCCCCGTTTCTCCTTAAACACCCCCCACGGCCTGCACTAACCGGCCTCCTCTGGCTAGGCGCTCAGAAAGGCCTGATGCTTCTTCGGCAACTCCGCCGAGGGACGCGAGATGTGGTAACCCTGTGCGTAGTCGATACCGGCCTGGCGCACCTGCTCCAGCACATCTGCATCCTCCACATACTCGGCAACGGTGCGAATCCCCAGTTTGTGCGCCAGCTCGGTCATGCTGCTGACGAAGGCGTGGTCGCGCATGTCCGTGGCCATATTGGCGACGAAGTCGCCCTCGATCTTGAGGATATCGATGGGCAGGCGCTTGAGATAGTGGAAGGAGGAGAAGCCGGAACCGAAGTCGTCGATGGCCAGCAGGAAGCCGGCCCCCTTCAGTTCGTGGGCAAAGTCGACCAGGGTACTCATGCTCTTCACCGTGTCACGCTCGGTGATCTCGAACACCACCTGGCTGGGTGAGATACCGTTCTCCTGGGTAAGGCGCTTCGCCTCCTGAATGAACTCACCGACCAGGATGGAGCGCGGAGAGAAGTTGATGAAGATGTAACCGGCAAAATTATTGGCACTGGCTGCCTGGAAGGCCTTCTCCATCATGATGTAGTCGATTTGGTGGATCAGTCCCTGCTTCTCGGCGATCTCAATGAACTCATGGGCCCCCATGATCTGGCCTTCGATCTCCAGACGACTGAGCACCTCGACGGCGGCGATCTCGCCGCTGGCGACATCGAGAATCGACTGAAAGAAGGGGACGACCTGGCGCTTCTCAATGGCCTTGGTGATGGCAATGGTCTTCTCGCCGATAGAGCGGAACACCTCCACCACATCGTCGCTACTGGGCAGGCTGACCCGGTTCTTCCCCCCCGACTTGGCCTTGTACATCATGTTGTCGGCGAACAGAAACAGGTCCTTGGACTCGGTGGCATGGTCCGGGTAGGCCGCCATGCCGATGGAGATGGTGGCCTTGACCTCACTGCCGTCGGGGGCGTCGATAGTGATCGCCGCGGTCGAATCCAGCAGCTTGCTGGCGACCTGCTGCGTCGCGTCGAAATCGGTCTCCGGCAGAATCACCACAAACTCATCACCGCCGTAGCGGGCGACGACGTCACCGCCGCGCAGGTTCTGCTGCAGGTTCTGCGCAAAACACTCCAGGAACTTGTCGCCGAAGGCATGGCCGTAGGTGTCGTTAATCGACTTGAAGTTGTCCATGTCGATGACGAACAACGAGAAGGGGTAGGTATGGCGCTCGGCACGGTCAATCTCATACTCCAGCAGCTCCCAAAAAATGCGCTGGTTGTAGAGGTTGGTAAGTGGGTCGCGGGTAGCGTAGTACTCCATGTCCTTGGTGTACTTGTAGATCGCCTTGACCGAGCCGACCACGTTGAGCAGGGTGGAGAGGATGGAGTCGACCACCAGCAGGCGCATACGGTCGCGGAAGCTCTCCGACTGGATACCGATGCCGACGATACCGCCGATCTTGGGGGCGTCCACCAGCAGCGACTTGGTCTGCAGTTCGATGGTTTCCCGGTCCAGATCGACGGGGGGGGCGTCGGGCTCGGTGACGTTGTGGTTGATCTGTATCGCCAGGTCGCGGAAGTAGCTGTTCTCGTGCAGCTTCTTTCGCACCGCCTCCTCCATCGCCTGGCGCGAGGCATCACTGGGTTCGGCGTACCAGAAGATGTCGAGGTCGAACAGCTCGTCATCCACCTTAAAGATGGAGAACAGCACATAGGCGTCGATCACCTGGTGGATCTCATTGAGCAGAAAACTGACGTACTCGCGCCAGTCGCGCACCACATCGGAGGTGATGACGAACTTCTCCAGCAGGCGAATCTCGAACTCAAGCAGGTCCTTGTCCACCGCCACGTTACGCAATTTGTAGGCGAGGATCTCGATGTCGGCGAGGATGCTGCGAAACTCCTCGAAGCCCAGGTCGCGAGACTTAACATCGAGCGAGGTGAGGTCAGCCACCGTATTGACGTTGTCGATGTATTCGTCCAGCACCGCCATTGAGTCGTTGAACTTGCGCCCCACCACCCAGGCGACCCCCATCGCCACGATAAAGGGCAGCGGAATAATCATCAGCAGGGTATTAAACAGATCGCCCTTCGCCTTCTCCATGATCGGCCCCAGCTGCTGGCCCACCTCGATCACCCCCAACACCTCTCCGGCCCTGGCATTGACATGGCAACGCAGGCACTCATCGCGCGCCACCAACGGATAGAGGAAGCGTACTGAGGAGTCGGAAAGAGCGGAGTACTTTTGCGCCGAGCTAAAGGTGCTACGCACCGCATCGTCAAAGGGTGGCTGCTCAATCGGGCCAAACAGTTTGGTGACCCGTTCACCACGGTAGATCTCAAGCTGGTGGCCGTCCTCCTTTGCACTGTCGCGCAACGACTGCAGGAATTCCTCCAGCTGCGCCCGGTTCCAGCCCCGGCGCATAATTTGGTACATGGAGTTGAAGGTGCCCTCGGCCAGGGTCTCGGAGAGTTCCGCCGCGTTCTCCCGGGTCGCGTTCTGGTAGGAGTGGGAGACGCCCAGATAGATGGCAACGAAGAGTATGACCGAGACCAGGAAGGCCGCGGTGAGGATAAAGCCCTTAAAGGTGCGGAAAAGCAGCAGCATTACTCCATGCTCCCACTACAATCGATAGATGCAGGCATCGCCCATACTCTCTGAATTGTTGTTGTAATTAGAGTGGGAAAGCTATCACAAAAGCACTTCCTTGTCCCTTGCGTTTGTATGGTTATGTAATTCAGCCCACCTTATCCAGCTCCCGGCGGCGGAAGCCGACACCGAGGTCGTTGGCGATCTTCTCGCAGGCGGCGACATCCACCCCCTCCAGGCCGTCGATGGCGGTAAGGCTCACCTCGATGCCGCGCTCGCCGGCGAGGCGGGCAAACTCCAGCATCGCCGCGAAGGCACCCTCCAGTTTCGGACGCGTGTGCTGGATATAGATCGCCTCATTCTGCGCGTTCATGGAGATGGAGAGGCTGTCGACCACCTGCGCCATCTCGGCAGTGACATCGCGCCCCTCACGCAGGCTGGCAAGGCCGTCGGTATTGACCCGCACCCGCCCCCCAGCCTCTTTCACCGCGCGGGCGATGGTCATCAGCACATCGAAACGCACCGTCGGCTCGCCCAGGCCGCAAAAGACGATCTCCTTGTAGTCGGTGGGGTCGCCTATCGCCTCGATCACCTCCTCCGCCGTCGGCTCACGGTGCAGGCGCAGGTCGTAGCTCTGCACCTCCCAGCTGCGGTTGTACTTGGGACAGAAGGCACAGCGCAGGGTGCATTCACTGGTGATGTTGAGGTAGCAGTTGCCATGCAGGGGGTAGGCGATAATGGAGCGGAACTCGTCCGCATCGGTGGAGGCTGTTGGCATGAAATGACCTGTGGTTTAAGGGGTTGAACTTGGGGGTTTGGGCTCCATACACAAGAATGCGGATCAATCCCGGCGCTTAATGTATCATAGCGGCCTTTATGCCTCGACATACCCGGTAGGTGATGAATGATTGACACCCCACTGCCCAAACTGAAGATTCGCGGACGCGAACTGCTGCCCATTATCCAGGGAGGGATGGGGGTCGGCGTCTCGGCCCATAAACTGGCCGGGCACGTCGCCAAAGAGGGTGCCATCGGCACCATCGCCAGTATCGACCTGCGGGTACACCACCCGGACCTGATGGAGCGTACCAAGCGGGTCAAGGACCGCGCCATTATCGACGAGGCCAACTACGAGGCACTGGATCGCGAGATCAAGGCTGCACGCGAGATCGCCGGCCCCGATGGCTTTATCGCGGTCAACGTAATGAAGGCGGTGGACCGCTTCCCCGAGCTGGTAAAGCAGTCCTGCGAGAGCGGCGCCAATGCCATCATCATGGGTGCCGGCCTGCCGTTCGAGCTGCCTGAGCTGACCAAGGACTACCCCGACGTGGCGCTGATCCCCATCCTCTCCGAGGAGCGCGGAGTGCGCGCCGTACTCAAGCGCTGGATGCGCAAGGGCGTACTGCCCGACGCCATCGTACTGGAGCATCCGCGCTATGCCGGCGGCCACCTCGGTGCGCCGAACCCCGAGGACATCCACAACGAGAAGTTCGACTTCAAGCGTGTGCTGGCCGAGATCCCCAAGGTGTTCGAAGCACTGAAGATCGACCCCATTCCGCTGATCCCTGCCGGCGGCATCAACTCCTTCGACAAGATCAAGGAGCTGTTCAGCTGGGGCGCCAGCGGCGTGCAGATCGGCACCCCCTTCGCCGTCACCGAAGAGGGCGACGCCCACCCCACCTTCAAGAAGGTGCTGCTGGATGCCAGGCCCGAGGACGTGGTCACCTTCATGAGTACCGCCGGCCTGCCGGCCCGTGCCGTGCTCACCCCCTGGTTGAAAAAATACCTGGAACGTGAAGAGAAGGTGCGCTCCCGGGCCACCCCGGATAAGGGCAAGTGCGCGGTCTGGTTCGAGTGCCTGAGCCACTGCGGCCTCAAGGACGGTAACCCCGAGGCGGGCCAGTTCTGCATCGACTCCCAGCTGGAGGCGGCGGTACAGGGTAATGTGGAGAAGGGCCTCTTCTTCCGTGGCTCAGAACCACTCCCCTTCGGTGACCAGATGCGCTCGGTACACGACCTGATCACCTTCCTGCTCACCGGTAAGGATCCGGCGGCGGTCTGATCACTCCGTAGGATGGGCCCCTGCCCACCCTACGCGGCTTCCCCCTGCAAACAGCGCCGATAGAGGCGCAACGCCTGCACCAGGTTCCACCACAGATAGGCGGCATTCGCCAGCCACAGCCCACCGGCAATCCAGGCCGGCACCAGGCTCGGCATCCCCAGGGTCAACAACAACACCGCCAGCGCCAGCAGGTGCAACCGGTACTGTCGGCGCGTCGCTGCCACGGCGATGATCTGCTTCATGTTGGGCACACCGCCCTGCCAGCTCCCCTGTGCCTGCAGGCGGTTATTGAGGTGCAGCCACACCAGGAAGGGGACGATTTTGTAGAGCATGCCGTTGACCGCAGAGCCGGCAAAGCCGAGCAGAAACAGCGCCCCGACCACCAGCTCCAGCGAGGGTAGGTTGAGCCAACGGGTGAGCGGCCACAGCAGCGCGGCGAGGATCAGGCAGCCCATCGCCAGGCGCCAGAAGTCGAGGGTGACATCGGCGAGGCGACGCCGCCGTTGTGCCTGCAAGCTGAGGGTCTGCAGGGCAAAGAGGATAAACAGCAGCGCCAGCAGGTGGCTAAACAGCGGCTGCAGCGATGGAAACCAGACGTAACTTCCCCCCCATCCCACCAGCAGCAGGCCGATTGCCGGTATTAATCTCCGCCGCACAACGGCCGGATACTCGGGGGTGATCTGGAACATCGGCACCACCTGGTAGGCGACCCCGATCAGCAGCGCACCGATCCAGGCCCCTGCCCCCCAGCCGATATGGAGCCGGGTAAGGGGGTGGGCCAGCGGCAGTTGCCACTGCCCGTACCAGAGCAGCCACAGCCCCATCCCCGCCAGCAGCAGCAGTCCGATGAGGGCCAGGGCCATCGCCGATACCGTGGCGTGGGTCGAGCGGGTGCGCCACAGGCAGTGGGCGGTGATGGCCGTGAACAGCAGAAAAACCGCAGCCAGTAGCAGGCCGCCCAGTTGTAACAGCGCGGGCAGTGACAGTCCCATCCCCGCCGCCAGCGAGGCGCTGCCCAGCAGCAGCGGCAGATGCAGCAGGGTGCTAACCAGGCGGGGACGACTGATGGGAGTACCGATCAACACCGGCAGCAGCTGCTGCACCGCCCCCACCATACTCATACCCAGAAAACCCAGGGTTACCAGGTGAGTGAGCGCCAACACCATCGGGCCCCAGCGTCCCAGAGGCAGGGCGTCACCAGAGAACATCAGCAGTACCGCAGCGGCGGCAAGGAACAGCGGTGCGGTGAGGAAGAAACGCAACGGCACCGACAGCGGCGGTGTCTGGCTGAGGGAGAGGGAGGTGTAGGCGAGGTTACTCATCCGTGTTACTCATCGGGCCAGGGCTCCAGCCCAGCGGCGGCCTCCCGTGCTCCTGCTTCGGCGGGTTTATCGCCCCGGTGCCAGATGAAGAGTTCGCACTCGACCTCTTCTCCCTGGCGGGTATCCCAGGCGAAACCGTTCTTCTCCAGCACGGCATAGAGGTGGCAGGGCTGCATGCGATGGCAAAAACGCAGGTAGTCGCCGCGGGGCAGCGACTCCAGCGCCTCCACCGCCCGCAGCAGCGGTTCCGGTGCCTCCAGTTCGCTAACGTCGAGGAGCCGCTCCAGGGTCAGCCCCTCCCGGATGCGGTACGCGCTTCGAGCTGCGCCATCATCTCGGCGGCGCGCGGGGCGAACAGCCGGTCGAACATGGGATAGAGGATCTGCTCCTCCTTGGCGTTGTGTTGCTGCATCAGGATCAGCAGGGTCTCGGAGGCCCCCAGGTAGTCCTCGGCGCCCTGCTCCCCCAGCGCCTGCCCCATTTGGGCGAACAGCGCCCGCATCTGCTCATGTTCGTGGCGCATCACGGCGGTCGGTCCCATACTGTTTCCACTCGCCTCTTCGAAGGCGGGGAACAGCAGCTCCTCTTCGGCCTTGAGGTGTTGCTCCATAGCGTCGATGAAGCGCTGGTGTGCGCTCTCGGCCTGCGGCCACTGCTCCGCCTCCACCGCCTGCTCGGCGGCGGCGAAGAGTTCATCGCAGTGGTGGTGGTCACCGCCCATGTGGCTGCTGAATGTCATCGTCATCGACTCCAAAAAAAAGGGGGAGAGGAATTATCTTCCTCTCCCCCATCGTCCGGCCTTGACCGATATCAAGCAGGGTAATTCAGGTACCGCTGATGCGGTCGAAGTAGCGGGCGCGGTAGAGCAGGCGCGGCGGCGCCTCCGGATTGTCCTTAAAGCCGTCACGGGTGTGCAGCACATTGTTACAGAGCAGCCCCATGCCGGGCTGCAGCGTGGCGCGGATGATATAGGGATTGTCGGCCAGCAATTTTTCCAACGCGGCCAGCGCCGCTCTGCTCGCCTCGTCACCCTTCCATTCGATGTTGCGCTTTCGCGCCGTATAGCGCATGTGCAGCGTGCCGTCGGCCTGGATGGAGAAGACCGGTCCCACCGAGGCGCCGCGCTCCCCCCCCTCACCGTCCTTGCCGGGGGGGATGGTCATGACGTCATCGGCCATCAGGGCGCGGATGTAGTCGGGGTTCTCGTCGCGCAGCTGCAGGTAGACGATCTCGTGGTCCAGCAGCTGGTTCTCCCCCCCCTCGGCGGCGTTCTGCACGCAGTGCAACAGCATGCCGCGGATCTGGTTCTCGCCGGTGTTGTAGTAGCCGTCGCAGTGCCAGTTGATGGGGCGGTCGGTATAGGGGATGTAGCGCGGGTGGTCCCCCTCCGGGTTGACCGTAATGGAGGTGAGGCCGTCGTCATCGGCCAGCAGGTTGCTGTCGAGGTGGCTGAGGCCGAAACGCCGGGCCATGCTCACCAGCGGCGCCTTGTCCGGGTCATTGCCCTGGCGGCTGCGGTAGATCGCCATATTGCTCTTGCTCAGGCGCTGCAGCAGGGCCTGGTACTCCTCGTCGCTAAGGTTGGCCGGATCGGCGATATCGACGATCAACGCCTCGGCGCTAACGGGGTAGTCGGCCAGCTTGGCACTACGCCACGCCTGATACGCGGTTTCATTTTCCAGCAGGAAGGGGGAATCGACGGACATGGGATTTCTCTTGTAGAAAGATAAAGGGGCGGCGACCGCCGCCCCTGTCGGGGTGGTAATGGCTTAGCGCTGTGGCGGCATCGGCGGCTGGGGCGGTTGCGGCGGCATGGGACGGCGCTGCATCTGCTCCTGCTGGGCCCGCTTCATCTGCTCGCGCTGCTCCTTGGTCAACATGTCGTAGACCCTGTTGCGGGCCTCGGCCATCGCGGCGATGGTGCGGCGCTGCTCGGCGTGCATCTTCTCATAGAGCTTGGTGATGGCGGCGGCGTCCCACTTGTCGGCGCTGTAGAGCTCACGCAGCTGGTTCTGGAACTGCTGCATCTTCTGCACCCGCTGCTGGTGGGCCTGGCGCTCCTCGGCCATCATCTTCTGGATGGTCTTGCGCTGCTCCTCATTGAACTGCACGCCGGCAAAGGGAGGCGGGGCCATCATGCCCGGATGCATAGGCGGTGCCATACCGTGGCGTGGAGCGCCGGGCCCGGCCGGGCCACCCATCATGCCGCCACCCGGCCCCATCATCGCCGGGCCGCGGGGCGGCGGCGGGGTCTCCGCCTGGGCCGCAAGCGGCAGCGCCGCGGTCAGCAGTAGTGTTGCACAGGCTTTTGCTATCTTCATCTTTCTACTCCTTTACCTAATGAACCGATACCTTAAACGGGCAATGCTCAGCCCTGCAGGGCGTCGCGCACGCGCTCCAGCTTTGCCCTCACCTCACCGCCGAGCTGCTGCAGCTCGTCACGACCGACCAGGCCGAGAACCGAAGCGGGATCCATGAAGGCGACGACGACACCGCCATCTTCATCCTGGCGCACCACCACGTTGCAGGGCAGCAACAGGCCGATGTCGGGCTCGGCATCGATCGCCTGGTTGGCCAGTTTGGGGTTACAGGCGCCGAGGATTTTGTAGGGGCGCTTCTCTACACCGATCTTGGCCTTGAGGGTGGCTGCGACGTCGATCTCGGTCAACACGCCGAACCCCTCGCCCTTAAGTTCCTCTGTGACCCTGCCGATAACCTCATCGAAATCACCCGATAGCTTGACTGAAAAACCGTACATGACTGCTCCTGCTATTGATTGTGGGGGAAGTAGGGGGCCTGCGGGGCAGGCCGTTTAGGATACTAACCGCAAAATCTGTGCGGTGAAAATCCTTGTATAATTTGTTACCTGTACCAATAATGTGCAGGAAACAACGCATAATAGGATAGCCTGAAATGTCGTCAATTATCCAAACCGTCGATGAGCGTACGCGCCTGGCTGGTGCCAACCGTCTTGAAATCCTGCTGTTCAGCCTGGGCAAGGACTCCAAATCCGGCAAGGAAGAGGTTTTCGGCCTGAACGTCTTCAAGATCCGCGAAGTTATCACCATGCCCGAGGTGACCCATGCGCCCAATATGCCGCCTGGCGTCGAAGGTATGGTCTCGTTGCGCGGCAACATGATCCCGATCATCAACCTCGCCCAATTCTGCGGCGTGGTATCGGACGACCCGCTCAATATCCTCATCGTTACCGAGTACAACAAAAGCACCCACGGCTTCATGGTCTCCTCGGTAGAGCAGATCATGCGTATGGAGTGGGGCGATATCAAGGTACCGCCGGCAATGATGGCCCAGCAACACGGTGGCCTGGTCACCGCGGTAAGCGAGCTGGAAGACGGCCGTATCGCCATGATTATCGACGTGGAGCGGGTACTGGCCGATACCGAAGGGGTGGGCGAGGACCCGGCCCAGTTCGAGGGCATCGAACAGCTGGACCGCCAGGCCACCGTACTGTTCGCCGACGACTCGGTGGTCGCGCGCAAGCAGATCGCCGGCACCCTGGACAAGCTGGGCGTGCGCCACATCAGCGCCAAGAACGGCGAAGAGGCGTGGGAGAAGCTGAAGGAGCTGGCCGCCCGCGCCGAGGCGAGCCATGTCCCGGTCTACGAGATGGTCGACCTCATCCTCACCGACGTGGAGATGCCGGGCATGGACGGCTACGTGCTGACCCGCAAGATTAAGGACGACAGTCGCTTTCAGGGGATCCCGGTGGTGATGCACTCCTCGCTCTCCGCCGACGCCAACGTCGCCATCGGCAGGAACGTGGGTGCCGATATCTACGTGCCCAAGTTCGACCCGCAGGAGCTCTCCAAGGCGATCCGCGACGCCCTGGGTGACAAGCAGGCGTAAGCCTGGAGCGCAGCGAAAAGAGAAAGGGGGCATCAGCCCCCTTTTCTTTTGCCTGCCCGGTCAGCCGCCCTACTTCGTCAACGACATAAACAGCTTCGGCAGCTTCTCCGGCAGTCGCTCTACCCTGTCGATAACAGTGTACTGCTTGCCGAAGATGTCCTGCACATACTCGTCCGCGTGCGGGTCGAGGTTGATGCAGTAGGTGAAGATCCCCTCCTGGTCGAGCTCACCTACCGCCTTGTGGGCATCCTGGATCAGCAGCTGTGGATCGCTGACATCGATATCGGAGGGCTCGCCGTCGGTCAGCACCAGCAGTAGCTTCTTCTCCGCCTTGCGCGCACCGAGGTAGTGGGCGGCGTGGCGAAGCGCCCCGCCCATACGGGTGGAGTAGCCCGCCTCCATCGCCGCAAGGCGCGCCTTCACCCCATCGTCCCAGTGCTCCTCGAAGCCCTTGATGTGCTGGTAGAAGACCTCGTGGCGGGAGTTGGAGGAGAAACCGGCGATGGCGAAGTCGTCGCCCAGCCCCTCGATCGCCATCCCCAGCAGCGACACCGCCTCCTGCGACAGCTCCAGAATGGATTGATCGCAACCCTCCGGCACGTCGGCCAGCGAGGCGGAGAGGTCCAGCAGCAGCAGCACCGCGATATCACGGCCGTCGTTCTTGTGGCTCATGTTGATGCGCGGGTCGGGCTGGGATCCTGCCTTGAAGTCGATGAGTGAGCGTATCGCCACATCGAGGTCGAGCTCGCTGCCATCCTCCTGGTAGCGGATGCGTACCATCTGCTGCGGCTTGAGGAGATCGAGGATGCGCTTGAGCTGCTTGGCCAGGGCATCGTGCTTGGCCAGCAGGTGGTCGATCTTGCCCGCATCGCCCGAGGGGTGGAGCTTCTCGTAGAGGCTGACCCAGTCGGGGCGGTAGGTCTTGGTAACGTAATCCCACTCGTGGTAGTGGCGCGGCGGCAAGGCTTCATCGACCTCCTCCTCTGCCGGCGGTACCTCCTTTTCGTAGTCGAAAATTTCGCCCTCGTCGTCTTCATCGATGAATATCCACAGGTGGCGATTGTCATCACGGTAGTCCACCTCGGTATCAGTGAAAAAGAGGTGGGCCGACTGGTCTGCCGGGCCGCGGCTGCGGATGATAAAGAGTACCGCCAGATCAGCCATCTCCTTAAATGAGGATTCCCCCTGGGCCATTGCCTCATGGAAACGACGGCTGAACTCCACGACGTGCTCATTTTTATAGCCGTGGCTATCGGGATTCAGAATGGCATAGGAGAGCATGGCCAGACGGTGGCGGATACAGGATTCTTTCTGCGGATCACAGGCATCTTCTTTGGGATGTGGATGCAGGCCGTTGAACAGGCGACGCAGTCCAGGATAGCGCTGCATGGCGAGGTACTCGACTCGACAGTCTTCCAGCAGTTCTATGGCTGCACTCTGAAAGGGACTGTAATTGTCTGCAATCAGTTGCGTCGACCAGCATTTGTGCGCCGCCATGTGTGCCAAGGTCGCGCGATAACGGTCGATACCCGTGACCCCGTTTTTGTCATCGAAAACATCCGGCAGGCGGATGCCGATATCGTCGTAATAGGGCTGCGGTTTATGCCGCTCATCAAAGGCCTCGGAATAAGGCATGAGCCGCGGGTTCTCTTTCCACAGTGCCTGCAAATACAAATCCAGCTTCCGTTCATTATCCATGAACAGCGTGCCATGACGTTCGCGCTGCAATACGGCACGGCTGTCGGCGGACTGCAGACTGAAGTATTCACGCTGCCGCTCCGGATGCGTGTTGTAGTGCAACACGCCGTATTCCACCCACTTCTTCAAGCCAACCAGAGATAGCTGGCGCAACAGAAGCGGCATCTGCTCGAGCATGTCGATGGCGCCGGGACTGGGATGCGAGGTCTGCTTCCAACCGTAAATAGACGAAGCGGTGCGCTCCATCATCTCCAGCACCAGCTCGACGTACTGGGCGAGGGATTTCTCACTACCCAGCCGGCGAGCGGCCTCACCGATGGTCTGCAGGAAGGGGGGGATCGCCATACCGTTGGGGGTACGGGACATCTTCCACACCGCCTGGGAGACCAGTGAGAGCGTCTCTTCCCCCAGTCGGTGTGCGACCTGGGGCATCTCTTCCAGGTAGGTCAGAACCGGCCCGACACCCCGCCCGATCATACAGATCAGCGAGGCACCGTCGAGGTAGGCCTTCACCCCCTGCGGCGAAAGCAACTGCTCGGCCTCCTCCATCACATGGGGAAAGAACTCGTCGAGCTCCTTAAAGCCGCAACTCAGTTGTTCGCGATAGCCCTGCAGGGCCGCGTCGTCGAGACTCACGTCATCACCTCCAGCGGTGTATCAGGCAGCGGTGGCTTGGCCGGTATTCAGGCGAAGATCGCATCGATAGCGTGATCGAGGGTGCCGCGGATATCGGCATCGTCGGTGATCGGGCGCACCAGCGCCATGCGGCACGCCTTGCGCGGCTCGATGCCCTTGCCCATCAGGTTGGCCGCGTAGACCAGCAGGCGGGTGGAGATCCCCTCGTCCAGGCCGTGGCCCTTGAGGTTACGGGCGGTCTCGCCGATCTTCACCAGCTTCATCGCGGTGTCGCTGTCGATGCCCGCCTCCTTGGCGACGATCTCCGCCTCCACACTGGCAGGGGCATAGTCGAAGTCGAGGCCGACGAAACGCTGCTTGGTCGACTGCTTGAGGTCCTTCATCAGCGACTGGTAACCGGGGTTGTAGGAGATCACCAGCTGGAAGTCGGGGTGCGCCTCCACCAGCTCACCCTTCTTGTCGAGCGGCAGGGTGCGGCGGTGGTCGGTCAGCGGGTGGATCACCACGGTGGTGTCCTGGCGCGCCTCGACCACCTCGTCGAGGTAGCAGATAGCGCCCATGCGCGCGGCCACGGTCAGCGGGCCGTCGAGCCAGCGGGTGCCCTCGGCGTCGAGCAGGTAGCGGCCCACCAGGTCCGAGGCGGTCCTGTCCTCGTTACAGGCCACGGTGATCAGCGGCTTGCCCAGTTTCCACGCCATGTGCTCAATGAAGCGAGACTTACCGCAACCGGTCGGCCCCTTCACCATTACCGGCAGACGCGACGCATAGGCCGCCTCGTAGAGCGCCACCTCGTCTTCCTGCGCCTGGTAGAAGGGCTCATCCTTAATCAGATACTGTTCGACGTCGTTACTCATGCTGTTCTCTCCAAGGGGCGAGCGCCCGGTTTGCTATTTCGCCTCGCCGCCCGCCCACTTTTGGGGCGGTGGCGGAAAATTCCCGTTTAATATAGTCAGCCATTACCATAAATAACACTAAGGCTTTCTGATTAGGTGAATAAGCTTAAGCTTATGCTTAATCCCCTGTTTCCAGCCTTGATGATAGGCGGGGAATGCCACAGAATCCTCTTATCACGTCAATAAACAGGGAGGTTGACCATGCCTATTACGATGATCCTGCGCCGCGGCGCCAGGGGCGGCGAAGTCGAGCGCTGGCAGCAGTTCCTCATCGGCCGCGGCCTGCTCAAGGGTGCCGCCGACGGCGACTTCGGCCCGGCAAGCGAAAAGGCCAGCAAGGCGTTCCAGAAAAACAACGGCCTCATCGCCGACGGCGTCATCGGCCCCAGGAGCTACGCCACCGCCATGCTGCTGGGCTTCGACCCCGGCCTCAAGGACCCCCTCGCCCCACAGGAGAGCCGCATCCTCACCGGCAGTTCCGCCATCAAGGCACTAAGCGGCAGCCAGCGGGAAAGGCTGTTCGGCAGGATCGAGTTCGACCACACCCCCAGCAACAGCAACCGCGAGGCGATCACCATCACCAACGGCTGGGAGAGGGAGAACATCGTCACCGTCACCATCCCCCAGCTCAAGGGGATCCCCGTCTACGGCAGACCCAGCAGCGGCCGCATGCGCTTTCACAAAAAGGGGGTGGAACAACTCAAGGCGATGTGGGCCGCCTGGGAGGAGGCGGGAGTTCTGGAGAAGGTCCTCACCTACGACGGCAGCTACGTGCCGCGTCTCATCCGCGGCAGCAGGAGCAGCCTCAGCAACCACGCCTACGGCACCGCCTTCGACATCAACGTACAGTGGAACCGGCTGGGGCAGATCCCCGCCGCCGAAGGGAGCAGGGGATCAGTGCGTGAGCTGGTGGCAATCGCCAATGAGCACGGCTTCTTCTGGGGAGGGCACTTTAAGAAGAGGGTGGATGGGATGCATTTTGAGGTGGCTAGGGTTTTGTAGTTTGGATGGCAAGTTTAAATGGCTGCTGTGCGACCAAAGCAGACTCAGAGTGTCGGTCGAGAGGTAGTCTTGAGTTCACCAGTAAGCCGACATCAACTAGACAAAGCTGCCTAATACTAAGGAGCGCCAGCGATCTCCCCCTCCTCGTGAGTTATTTCCGCGCATCACTAATATACATGGCAGAACCATCCTTTCGCATTTCTATATCAAATAACTCACTAGCTCTTATCAAATCGCTAATCTTCTTATACCCGTAATTAACAGGAGAGAATGAACTATTGTTAGAGATGTAGTGGCCAACCTTGCTCATATGAGCCCAGCCATCGTCGTCTGATGTTTGCTCTACTGCGGTTCGCAACAATCTCACAAGTGCAGTATCCCCTCGCAGCTCATTTTTGCTTTTCTTTGTTAGGTGTGTTGGTGAAGTTGACTGCTCGTCCTTATCTAAGTCCAAATTTTCTGTGTAAATAAAGGTGGAGCACGCGTCGACAAATGGCTGTGGTGTTTTTTTCTCTCCGAACCCATAAACCGGCAAGCCACTCTCAAGCATCCTCAATACAAGAGGAGTAAAATCACTATCGCTCGTCATCAGTGCAAAAGCTTCAACGTTACCACTGTAAAGCAAATCCATTGCATCAATAATCATAGCTGAATCAGTTGCATTCTTGCCTTTGGTATAGGCAAATTGTTGCATGGGCCTTATCGCATGCGGATGGAGCTTATCTCGCCATCCCGATAGACCCTGGTTATTCCAGTCCCCATGTGCATGGCGAACGTTAACGGTTCCATATTTTGCCAGTTCTTCAAGCACCCCTTCGATCGAGTTATAGCTGACGTTGTCGCAATCTATGAGTAGCGCTATACGGTTTTTATTGGCCACATCTATTTCCTTTAGAATTTCGTTGGAAGTATACCTATTTCATATCAAGCATAATGACTACTGTTAGTCACATAGCAGCTATGATATACAACACACCGTTATGCCCGCTACTAGCCGCAAACAGACATCCCCTCTTGTTTGTTATCCCTACACCACCCCACAACCACTCAGAAGTAATACCTCGCCCCCAATGCCGCCTTAAGTTGCACATCGCTATCCGGCGACAAAACCAGCAGGGGAACAACCTCGACAAACAGGTCGATTGGTAGCTCGGCAAACAGGTAGTTAATGCCGATGGGGATCCTGACACCGATCACATCATCACTATTCTTGGTGTCATCGTCGTTGAATTTGATCTTGCCGCCCACGCCATAGTAGGCGCTAAATCGCCCGGACAATTCCGGTATACGGACAAGGTCGTGCCGGTGAAGGAGGTAGTCCGCGTGGAAGTGGAACGTATCCCTTCCCGAGGTCGACCAGGCAAACGCTGCATCGATGGAGGTGTCACCATCGAGCCACCTATGAACAGTGATACCTGTCGGCTCGTCGAGAATAATCCCGACCCCGAGTTCTCCCCCCGGCTGCGCAAACGTCCTCCCGCCCGCCACCAGGAGGAGCAAAAAGACGAAAACGCTCTGGGTCACTCTACTGCAGCACATCGATGATTTTGCGCGTATCTTCATAGAGCTTGATTAACCTGCCCTCGACACGAATGGTGACGAGGCCACCCTCCGCACGCTTAACAACCGTGCCGGCCTCATACACATTCACATCCAGCACCTGGCCCTTTTCCAGTTTTTTCTGCCAGCCCGGGGGCAGCGGCTTGCCTTGTGCCTGTTTTTTCTGCAGCCCATAAGGGAGTGGTTTTGCCTTGCTCTTCTCTTTCTCTGCATGGGCAGGCCATGACAGGAATGTAAAGAGCACAAGAAAGATAAATGCGAATCTGGCATTCATATATTCACCTCAACCGTCACTAGAACAGAGCGTACTGGCCTCACGGCATACGAGAAAGATAGCAGATCAATCGGTGACTATTTTCGAGACTTCTGGAGACACCCCACCCACACCGCCTGTCACATCTGCTTAAACCGGCATGAGCGGTACTGTACTGTTGTTGTTATCTTTGGCGCGGCAGACAAACCGTGAATGTCGTTCCCTCTCCAGGCTTTGAGGTAACGCTCATTTCGCCACCATGTTCCTGCGTGACGATGAAGTAGGAGACCGACAGGCCAAGCCCTGTCCCCTCACCCACCGGGCGGGTGGTAAAGAACGGCTCGAACACGCGCCCCTTGATCTCTTCCTCTATCCCCGGCCCATTATCCGTTACCTCTATGCAGACCATAGTGCCTTTTGTCAGGGTACTAACCGTGATACTGGGTTGGCTGATTTTCTCTCTCTCCTGATACAGCGCCTGTGCCGCATTACGGAAAAGGTTCAGAAGTACCTGCTGTATTTCAGAGGGAATGCAGGGGGCCATGGGCAAACTGTTGTCATATTGCCGTACAACGGTGATCTTTCTGAAGTCATACCTTTTCTTCAGGTCATAGTCGACGGCCGCCAGTCCAAGGGTGCTTTCTATCAGCTCGTTGATGTTCACCGTCGAAAACGAGGGATCACTCTTGCGGCTGAACTGCAGCATATTGGCGACAATCTTGCCGGCCCTTTCGCCAGCTTCAGCGATCTTGTCCATGAACGTTAGAATGTCGCGTTCTTGCAGGTATTTTTGAACATTCTCGAGATCGACATCCAGCTCCCTTGCCACCTCGACATTTTTTTTCATCTCTGGAGAGAGTCGCCGACGTATATTTTGCAACCCCTGCATCATGCCACCTAGCGGATTGTTGATTTCGTGTGCCATACCCGCCGCCAGGCCACCGACAGACATCATTTTCTCGGTCTGTACCATAAGGGTCTCCATGCGCACCTGCTCCGTTATGTCATCCACCCTGAGAACCGCACCGGTAGCCCCCTCTCCCGTAAGCGGATAGAGCATCACATTCCATACCCGCTTCCCGCTCGGCAGCTCGGCAGAGACCTTTCTTATAATCATTTCTTCATTATCGCTCAGGGCCTGCTCAATTTTTCCCATATAGGGTTGGAGTGCAGGGATCTGTCCGCCAAGAGGCGTATCCAGCACAATCTCCTCTATTGCACCACTCCACACCTCAGCCTGGTGGTTCCAGTGGGTAACGCGGCCGCTATTGTCCAGCCCGACCAATAGTGACGGCATCGAGTTAACGACACTGTCGAGATACAGACGCACCCTTTCCAGTTCATGCTCAGCCTCTACGGATGCGGTAATATCACTATGAGTCCCCGTCATACGAAGCGGCCGACCACTGTCATCCCGTTCCACGACTTTTCCGCGGGCCAGGATCCACTTCCACTCGCCACTCTTGCAGCGCATGCGAAAACGCACCTCGTAGTCCTTCGTCTCCCCCCTCAGGTGCGAATTCAACTGCTGCTGCACCGTCTCCACATCGTCGGGATGCAGGAGTGCTTTCCATCCACCAAAATCGGCCGCCACCTCATCCTGCGTATAGCCCAGCATGCCTAACCAGCGCTGGTCGAAGTAGGCCTCTCCTGTCGCAACATTCCAGTCCCACCAGCCATCACCACTACTCCACAACACCTGTTCCAGCTGCTGCTTGACGGCACGTGTTTCCTGTTCACTTCGAGAGAAGCGTTGTGCAATGAAGACGACTCCACCGCTGCTAAGGAGAATAAACAGCAATGAGCCCAGGAGACTTTTCAGAATTAGCCTGTCCTTTCTCTCCTGAATCCCTTCGGTACTAACCGTCAGCACCACGGTATAGAGCGGCACATCGCCACTGCCACCCCGGATGCCCAGAATCTCCGTATGGCGGCCCTCACCTGTTTCAATATGGGCACTGCCAGACTCCAGGTTTAACCAGGCGGCCTCGAAACCATCCAGTTTTGTCACATGTCGTCCCAGCTGGCGAGGCTCCGTCGAGACAATGACGCGGCCATTAGCACCGATCACCATCCCCTCCAGGTAGGGCGTATCCAGCAATTGCGTTACAAAGGGTTGACGCGAGATGGTGCTGACGGGCAGTTCACCCTTTTGCATCATTTCCTGAACAAGAGAGAAACGAGAATGGAGTCGCTCTAGCTCCGCACGGCCGTACTGTTCAACATAGAAATACCCCAGCGCGGCAAAGGCCGCGACTTCAACACTCAATACCAACAGGGTAATGCGCGAGACAAAGCTCAGTTTGTGATAGGTCATACTGTTACGCCAAGCTTCAATAGAAACATTCGTATAATGATAGCGGCTATCGCCGTCTATCTCTCTAAAGGTCCGCCACGGCCTCACCATAAAGCCTACCCCGCCGCACCAACACCTTCTCGATCTCCACCGCCACCAGCACCAGCGAGGAGAGGGCGAAGCAGACGCCCAGATCGAAGAGCGGCAGCGGTTGAGTCTTAAAGATGGGTTGCAGCAGCGGTGAGTAGATCACCGCCAGTTGCAGGCCGATGGTGAGCAGTACGGCACCGAGCATCGGCAGGTTGCTGGTGACACCGATAGTAAAGAGCGACTGGCGCTCGCTGCGTACCGCCATGGAGTGGAACAGTTGCGAGACGGTGAGCACGGTGAAGACCACGGTCTGCCAGTACTCGACACCTCGGGCAAGGGCCCAGGCCTGGGAGGCGATGGAGAGCCCGCCGACGAACAGTCCCACCCAGATGATGTGCTGCCACATGCCGTGGGCGAAGATACTCTCTTCGGGGTGTCTTGGCGGACGGCGCATGTTGCCCGGCTCGCCCGGCTCGGCGGTGAAGGCGAGACCGGGCAGACCGTCGGTGACCAGATTGATCCACAGGATGTGGATCGGCAGCAGCGGTATCGGCAGGCCAAGGAAGGGGGCGAGAAAGAGGGTCCAGATCTCGCCCGAGTTGGAGCTCATGGTGTCCTTGATGAACTTGCGAATGTTGTCGAAGATGCGCCGCCCCTCATGCACCGCATGGACGATGGTGGCGAAGTTGTCGTCCAGCAGCACCATGTCGGCGGCCTGGCGTGCCACGTCGGTGCCCTTGTCGCCCATCGCCACGCCGATGGCGGCACGCTTTAGCGCCGGGGCGTCGTTAACGCCGTCGCCGGTCATCGCCACGTACTCACCGTGCGCCTGCAGCGCCTTGACGATGCGGATCTTCTGCGCCGGGCTGACACGGGCGTAAACGCGCACCCTTTTCACATGGAGGAAGAACTCCTCGTCGGTGAGCTGTTTCAGCTCCTGCCCGGTCATCACCTCGGCGCCGTCATCGACGATGCCGAGACGGGTGGCGATGGCCAGGGCGGTACCGGGGTGGTCGCCGGTGATCATCACCGGGGTGATGCCCGCCCCCTTGCACTCAGCCACCGCCCCGGCGGCTTCGGGGCGGGGCGGGTCGATCAACGCCACCAGGCCGAGCAGCTCTAATTCCCGCTCCACCGAGCCCAGCTCGTCCGGCACTGCATCGAAGCGTCGCCGCGCAATCGCCAACACCCGGTAACCCTCCTTGGCCAGCTCATCGGCAACGGCCAGGACTTCATCCAGAACACTGTCACAGCGCGGCAACAGCACCTCGGGCGCCCCCTTCACGTAGGCAACGATCCCCTCCCCCTCTCGATGCAGGGTGGTCATCAATTTACGTGCACTGTCGAAGGGGATCTCGGCGAGGCGGGGGGAGACCTCCAGCAGCTCCGACTTGCGGTAACCCGAGTCCTCTGCGGCGCGGTAGAGTGCCACCTCGGTAGGGTCACCGATCAGCTGCTCCCCCTGCGGCGCCACATCGTTACTCAGTGCCATCGCCCGGCCAAGGGAGTGCCACAGCTCGCCCTCCTGTTGCAGGGTGTCGTGCAATCCCCCCCTCAGCCACAGCCGCTCCACCGTCATGCGGTTCTGCGTCAGAGTACCGGTCTTATCCGAGCAGATATAGGTGACGGAGCCGAGGGTCTCTACCGCCGGCAGGTTACGCACCAGGCTGTTGTGGCGGCTGAGCAGGCGGGCACCAAAGGCGAGGGAGACGGTAACCACCGCGGGCAACGCCTCGGGGATGGCGGCCACCGCCAGGCTAACGGCGGTGAGGAACATCAGTACCAGCGGCTGCCCCTGTAGCAGGCCGGTGATGAAGACCACGGTGCAGATTGCCAGCACGGCCAGGGCAAGGTAGCGGCCAAAGATGGTGAGGCGCTGCTGCAGCGGGGTCTTTACCGCCTCCTCCTCCGCCAGCAGATCGGCGATGCGTCCCAGCTCGCTCTGCATGCCGGTGGCCACCACGATGCCCAGGCCGCGTCCCCTGGTCAGGGAGGTGCCCTTAAACAGCAGGTTGTGGCGATCCCCCAGCGGCGCCTCGGCATCGTCCAGCACCTCGTCGCGCTTCTCCACCGCATGCGACTCTCCGGTCAGCACCGACTCATCGCACTGCAGCTCCACCGCCTCGACCAGCCGCAGGTCCGCCGGCACCAGGTTACCCGCCTCCAGCACCACCAGGTCGCCCGGCACCAGTTCGTGGGCCGGCAGGGTAAGGCGCCCGCCGTCGCGTATCACCTGCGCCGACGGCGCCGCCATGTCGCGTAGCGCCGCCACCGCTCGCTCGGCCCGAAACTCCTGCACCGAACCGATCACCGCATTGAGCAGCAGGATCACCATAATGGCGATGGTGTCGGCCGGCTCACCGATCACCCCGGAGACAAAGGCCGCAGCCAGCAGCACCATAATCATGAAATCGGAGAACTGTTTAATGAACAGCAGCAGCAGGGAGCGCCGCTTACCCTCGCTCAGGGCGTTGGGACCATACTCAGCAAGGCGGGCCGTCGCCTTCTGCGCCGTCAGGCCACGCTGCCAATCGCTCCCCAGGCGGGTGACCACCTCACGGCCCTCCAGGCAGTGCCAGCAGGTGGGAGTATCGAGGTCGGCCATCACTGCTCCAGCAACATAATGATCGCCACCGTCACCACGGCGATAAGCAGCGACTTAATCCCACTCCACAACCACGGGGTGCCGCCGACCCGGCCGAGGAAGACCCCAAGGGCAAAGAGACAGAAAAAGGCGGTGGCGATGGCGCTGGGCAGGGGGGGCAGCGGCAGGGCGATACCGGCACGGGCCAGCCACAACGGGGTGATGATAATGAGGGAGAGCAGCAGCGGCGCGGCGCCGTTAATCAGGGCGATGAGCAGCGGCATCACCCGCGCGGCGACACCGTGTGCGCTGTCGGATAGGTCGGTCACCATCGCCTCCTCCAGCTTGGCGAGGGAGCGGCGACGCTCGGCGCTCTCGCTGAGGTAGGCACTGGTCAGGCCGCTAATACCCAGGGCCACCGCCGCACCGAGACAGGCGGTAATCACCACCTCGAGCGATGGGGCATCGGTAAGATAGAAGCCAGTGAGCAGCCCCAGCATGGTGAGGGCACCGTCAAAGCCGTTGACCACGAAGTAGCGGCGGGCGATCCCGCGTGCGTAGGAGACCTGTAGCCAGAGCTGGCGGGCGCCGCTGCTTTCCATCGTTCAGGGGGGTTACTCGGCGGGGCCGCCGTCTACCTCGACCACATCGATGCTGTGCAGCGAGGCGCCGAAGTCGCTAATCGCCATCTGGATGCGCTCGAAGTCGATGTCCTCGCCGACGATCTCCACCTGCAGGGTCTCGGTCTTGTCGTCCATCTCCATCACCGTCAGCTTTATCCGGTGTTCGCCCTGTTCGGCAAGCAGGCGGCTGAATTCCAGGGCATTGGGTTGGTGCGGTTTGAGGATGTCCAGCACCAGGCGTTTAAGCTGGGTCATAGGGCCTCCGCGATCACTGCCCACGCTCCAGGCGCTGCTTGTCGGTGACGCCGCCGTCCTCCAGATGGATCACCGTGGCGGCGTTGAGACTGGAGTCGTAATACCAGCGCTCGATCACCAGGCGATTAACCGGCCGCTGCCTGCTCACCTCGTTACCGCGCAACACCTCGACCGGACGGCTTGCCCGCTCCTTGCGATCGCGCCGCTGCGGCTCACCACACTTCTCTATCACCAAATAGGCGGGGTCACCCAGCTCCACCGACTCGAAACAGTCGGCCTGGGCATTGGCGCCCAAAGCCAAGAACAGCGCCAGGGCGGCAGCGAACATAAATACCTTCATCGGCTATCTCCGTATGCTTGGACTATTGTCAGAATAGCCTATGGGCGATGGAAGCCCCACACCGGCTTGAGCAATGCATCCAGTCCCTCATAGTCGGCGGCATTGGCCGCCACCAGCTGCGGCTTGTTCAGCTTGTGCAACAGTTCGCCCAACACCTTTTGGCCCTCTTCGCTCAACAGCGCCTCGGTGATCTTCTTGCGCAGCGGCTCATCGATGCGGCTGCCGACACTGAAGGTGCGTTCGGGATAACTGCGCTCCGGGGCGGCAAGCAGTTTCAGCCCCGCCTTCTCCCCCTCACTCATACCGTTCCACACCGTCTCACGCAACACCAGTGCATCGCCGAACCCGCGCCGGATACAGCTCATCAGGTCGGCAGGGGTGTGGGCGCGCACCAGGTGAGGGCGATTGCGGGGGTCAGGGTAGTGGGCGAGGAAGGCCATCGTCAGCATATTGGGGGAGGGGTAGGCGCAGACGCGGGCAAGACCACCCGCCAGCTTTTCCATTGAATCGATGTCGGAACCCTCAGGCACGACCACGACGATACGGATCTCGCCGGCGAGGCGAGCCAGCGGCTGGTGCTGCTGTTTGGCCATGCGCCAGCTGGTGAGGTGCGGACCGTCAAACAACATGTCGTATTTCCCCGTACGCATGCGCACCGTGTACTCGATGAAATTGCCGGCCGGGTAGAGGATAAAGCGCCTGCCGGTGACCTCCGAGAGGTACTCCACCAGCGGCGTATAGAGCTTGA
>JBNKUL010000033.1:0-143671 GCA_050298555.1 Thiohalomonadaceae bacterium | reverse complement strand
GGGTTTGAAGGTGGCCATCTCCTTCTCGTCCAGCTGCACATAGGCGGCGATGATGATGATGTCGTCCGGGTCGGCCTTGTGGGCGGCAGCGCCGTTGACCGAAATCACGCCGGAACCGTCCTCGGCACGAATGGCGTAGGTGGTGAAGCGTTCGCCGTTGGTGACGTTGTAGATCTCGATCTGTTCGTATTCGCGGATCCCGGAGAGCTCCAGCAATTTGCCGTCAATAGCGCAGGAGCCCTCGTAATCGAGCTCCGAGTGGGTCACCCGTGCGCGGTGCAGCTTGGCCTTCAGCATGGTGCAGATCATTGGAGAGAGACTTCCTCGGTATTAGCGAACTGCTAATTATGCGGCCTTGGGGCCGTGGATTCAATGCCTGGAGTGAAGATGACGGGCTGTAGGCAGGCGCCCTTAATCCAGCGTAATCAACAAGTTATCAATTAGCCTTGCCTTGCCCAGATAGGCCGCGGCCAGCACCACCAGCTCTCTGTCGGACTCATCCGGCTCGCGCAGGTCGGTACTACGGCGAATGCTCACATAGTCGGGCCGGAAGCCCTCAGCCAGCAACGCGGCGATGGCCTGCGCCTCGATGGCAAGGTAGTCCCGGCGCCCGGAATGCAGGGCGTCGGCCACACTAGTGAGGGTACGGTGCAACCAGGGGGCGATGTGGCGCTCCTCCGCGGTGAGATAACCATTACGCGAACTCATCGCCAGGCCGTCTTCCTCGCGTTCGGTCGCAATACCGACAATCTCTATGGGGAAATTGAGGTCGTGGGTCATGCGCCGCAGCACCGTGAGCTGCTGGAAGTCCTTCTCGCCGAACAGGGCGACCTCCGGCTGCACCATGTTGAACAGCTTGCTCACCACCGTGGCGACACCGCGAAAGTGGCCGGGACGGCTGGCACCGCAGAGCAGATCCGAGATCCCCGGCACCTCGACGAAGCTCACCCCCTCGCGCCCCTCGGGATAGATCTCCGCCTCGCCCGGCATGAAGAGCAGGTCGGCACCCGCCTCGCGCAGCCTGGCCTGGTCCTGTTCCGGGGTGTGGGGGTAGGCGTCGAGGTCCTCATTGGCACCGAACTGTAGCGGATTGACGAAGATACTCACCACCACCCGCTCGGCACGCTGCTTCGCCTCGGTGACCAGCTTGATATGACCGGCGTGCAGGTTGCCCATGGTGGGGACGAAGGCGACCCGTTCACCGGCCAGCAGCCAGTCGCGGCGCGCGCGGCGCAGTTCGGCGATAGTCGTAACAATCTGCATGGGATCAGTCGAAGCCGTGTTGCTCACCGGGGAAGGTACCCGCCTTCACCTGGGAGGCGAAGGCCTCAAGCGCTGCACGCACCGTGCCGGCACCGGCCAGGAAGTCGTGGGAGAAGCTGGGGCGCTTGCCCGGGGTGATGCCCAGCATGTCGTAGAGCACCAGCACCTGGCCGTCGGTGTCGGCACCGGCACCGATACCTATCACCGGGATGGTGAGCGATTCGCTGATCTGGCGGGCCAGCTGTCGCGGCACGCACTCCAGCACCAGCAGGTCGGCACCCGCCTGCTGCAACGCCTCGGCATCGGCCAGCATCTGCTCGGCCGCCGCCTCTTCGCGTCCCTGGATGCGGTAGCCGCCCAGCTTGTGTACCGACTGCGGCAACAGACCCAGGTGGGCACAGACCGGTACCCCATTCTCGGCAAGGGCACGCACCGCCTCAAGCCGCAACTCGCCCCCCTCCAGCTTGACCATTTGCGCCCCCCCCTCTTTCATCAGGCGGGCGGCGTTGACCAACGCCTGCTCGGTGGTGGCATAACTCATAAAGGGCAGGTCAGCCACCACCAGGGCGTTGTTCGCGCCGCGGGCGACCAGGGTGGTGTGGTAGACCATCTCATCCATGCTCACGGGGATGGTGCTGTCGCGTCCCTGCACCACCATACCGAGGGAGTCGCCGACCAGCAGCACCTCCACCCCGGCCTCATCGATGAGCTGGGCGAAACTGGCATCGTAGGCGGTAAGCACGGCGAACTTCTCGCCGCGTTGCTTCATCTGTTGCAGGGTGGAGACGGTAATCGATGACATAGCATCATCCTCACAGCATCGAAGGGACAGGGTTGAAATAGTGGCGACCGCGCTTCACCTCGCGGATCTGCTCCAGCAGCACGATATAGTCCTCGTCACTGGAGGCGAGGTCAATCTCAGCGGCGTTGACGATGAGCAGCGGCGTGGCATTGTAATCGTAGAAAAAGCGCGAATAGCCATCATTCACCCGTTGCAGGTATTCGTCGTCAATATGCTCCTCACCGCGCCGCCCGCGCTTGGCGATGCGCTGCAACAGCACCTCCACCGGTGCCTGCAGGTAGATCACCAGGTCGGGGCGCGGCGCGTCCATGGTAAGCAGCGCATAGGCCTGCTCGTAGAGCTGCAGCTCGTCGCTGTCCAGGGTCATCTCGGCGAACAGGCGGTCCTTCTCCAGCATGAAGTCGGACACCCGCACCGGCTCGAACATGTCCCCCTGACGCAACTCCTGCATCTGCCGGGCGCGCTGGAACAGGAAGAACATCTGCGTCGCCAGGGCACCGCTGCGCGGGTCTTCGTAGTAGCGCTCGAGAAAGGGATTATCCTCCGCCCCCTCCAGTAGCAGCTCGCTGCCGAAGGTCTCGGCCAGGCGGTGCGCCAGGGTGGTCTTACCGACCCCGATGGGGCCTTCGACGACGATGAAACGGGGGTCACTCACACTCGATTCCGCAACGATTATCTATGGCTTGGTTTCTGCGCGAAGGATACCACGGGCTCAGGTCCGCGTCCCCTTCACCAGCGGCTCGATACCATCGTCCGCCAGCCCATCACACAGCCTCTGCAGGGCAGTTCCGTCAGGCAGTACCAGGGCCGGGGCGATATCTTGCAACGGCCGTAGCACGAAGCTGCGCTCCTGCATCCCGTAGTGGGGAACGATAAGGCGTGGCTCCTCAATCACGCACTCACCGTAGAGCAGCAGGTCGAGGTCGAGGGTACGCGGTCCCCAGTGATCTTTGCGTACTCTCCTGTGCACCTGCTCGATGGCCTGCAGGGCGTCCAGCAGCTCAAGCGGCTCCAGGCGTGTGTCGACAGCGGCCACCGCGTTGATGTAGTCGGGCTGGTCCGCCGGGCCCATGGGGCGACTGCGGTAGAGTCGTGAGACGGCACAAAGGCGCGAGCGCGACAGCTGTGCCAGCTCGGCGATCGCCTGTTTTACCTGACGTAGCGGCGAGTCGAGGTTACTGCCGAGCCCGATGTAGGCGCGGACATAGGAGGGGGGAGTCGGCATCGCTTATGGGTTGCGGGGGTTGGCCGGGCGCTTGCGCGGACGGCGACGACGCCGCTTGTTGCCGCCGCCGCCCTTGCTATTGGCACGAACCATCGCCTGGCGTTGCGAGTCGTTGGCGTCCTGGAACCGGGTCCACCAATCGGCCAGTTCTTCCACCTCCTCGCCGCTGCGGGCACGCAGCAGCAGGAAGTCGTAGGCGGCACGAAAACGCTTCTGCTCCAGCAGGCGGAAGGCGCGACCACCACTATTGTTCGCCAGGCGCTGCTGCCACTCCCAGATCTCACGTGACTGCAGGCTAAAACGCTTGGGCAGCCCTACCCGCTTCACCTGGCGGGCAATCACCGCATCGCCGGCCAGCTGCATCGCCTGTATCGCGGGCATCCGCTTGCGGGCGAACAGCTCCGCCTCGCGCCGCACCGGCTCCCACAGCAGGGCGGCGTAGAGGAAGGCGGGGGTCACCGGCCTGTCCTGGGCAATGCGCGCATCGGTATTCTCCAGCGCGTGCAGCAGCAGGGTGTGGGGGAAGTGGTTCTCCTCCTCGCTCAGTGCCATCTCGGTCTCGGGGAAGAGCTGGCCGAAGAGGTGGTAGTGGCGCAGCAATTCGTAGGTGGCGACGCCGCTGCCGGCCAGCAGCAGCTTCAGGCTCTCGTCATAGAGGCGTGCCGAGGCGACCTCCTCCAGCAGGTAGCCCAGCTCGCGGATCGCCTTCTCGCTCTGCGGGTCGATACGGAAACCGAGCTTGGCGGCAAAGCGTACCGCACGCAGCATGCGCACCGGGTCCTCGCGAAAGCGCTGGGCCGGGTCGCCGATGATGCGCAGGCGGCCCGCCTCGATATCGGCCATGCCACCGGTGTAATCGACGACGGAGAAGTCCTTGATGTTGTAGTAGAGGGCATTGACGGTGAAGTCACGGCGCCAGGCGTCCTCCTCCATGGTGCCGTAGACGTTGTCACGCAACACGATGCCGTTCTCGCTCACCGCCTTGTCGTTGTTGCCACTCTCTTCGGCCAGGCCGCGGAAGGTGGCCACCTCGATGATCTCGCGACCGAAGAAGACATGGGCCAGACGGAAACGGCGGCCGATGAGACGGCAGTTGCGGAACAGCCGCTTCACCTCCTCCGGGCTGGCGTCGGTGACCACATCGAAGTCTTTGGGTTCTCGCCCCAGCAGCAGGTCGCGCACCCCGCCGCCTACCAGATAGGCCTCGTAACCGGCCTTACTGAGGCGGTAGAGCACCTTGAGCGCCTGCTCACTGATGCTGGAGCGGGAGATACCGTGTTCGGAGCGGGGGATGATACGCGCGGTGGTGGGTTTATTCCCCCGAATGGCGGGGGCCTCGGCGCGTCTCTTCCAGGGATTCTTTAGCCAGGAAAACATGCGGGCATCATACCATGCTTGTGAGGCTTCAATGTAGGTTGAATCAGAAGTGCAGGTTGAGCGTCAGGGTGACCGTATCCTGGTGACTTTCCGGTTGCGCCACGCACTCGGCATTGCCGCATATCCCGTCCCCGTCATCCACACTGACACCGTTTACCGTGAGGAAGCGCCAGTCTGACTGGCCAAAGCGGTAACTGTCGTAGCTCAAGTCCAGGGAAAGTGCGGGGGTTACCTGGTAGGCCAGTGCGGCGTAATAGCTAAGCTCGCCCTTCGGCTCCAGCTCGGGGTCGTCATAACCGAAGTCGCTAAATCTCACCATTTCCCGACTGTTGAATGGATATTTCATCCCGCCCCGGAACTGCCAGCCGCCGCCATTTCGATAAACCGCCCCAAGGCGGCTATAGCTAATCCTGTAGTCCTCGGTATAACCCACCGTTGAACGTCCCGTGGCGTCAGTGCCACCGAGCAGCTCCCGGCGCCAGCCGTCGTAGCCCAAACCAAGCTCCAGCAGCCACTGACTTCCCCACCGGCTGGAGCGATCACCGCTGATGTAGCGGAGGAAGGCAAGCTCCAGATTGCTACCAAGGTAGTCGGTATCGGAGGTAACGGGCACACCGTCCTGGGTACGTCCGTCATAGTCGACCTGCCCCAGATAACCGCGAAGCGTAAAATCATAGTCCCAGAAGGAGCTTGCGGCGCCTGCTGAGTTAACTTGCAGCACATGACGCCAACCCGTCTCCGTCAACAGCGAACTGCCGCCATTGCCGATATCAAACTCCTCCCAGCGAAAGTTCTCCAGGCCATAGGAGAACTTCAGGCCGTTCGCATGGCCCAATGATGGCAACAGCAAAATTAGGAAAACGACTCTACGCCACACAACGATCAACCCCTGATCCATTATCATTTTTACCCGACCATACCACAGCTTCATTCATCACCATAGTAGTCAGGATTTGACCCCCATTTCCCTGCTGGGTTAATTTAGGCGCCGATTTTCTGTGGAGAGTAGACGTGGCGAAAAAGGCAGCGGCAGGGCAGACCCCCTTCGACTTCGAGAAGTCGCTCGAGGAGCTGGAGCAACTGGTAGGCCGGATGGAGCAGGGCGACCTGACCCTGGAGCAGTCGCTCAAGGAGTTCGAGCGTGGTGTCGAGCTGACGCGCCACTGCCAGAAGGCGCTGCAGGAAGCCGAGCAGAAGGTGGAGATCCTGCTGCAAAGGAGCGCCGACGCCGAACTCTCCCCCTTCGCCGCCGACGACGAATCCTGAAGATGTCCCTCAAACAGCTGCTGAACGACTACCGCGAGCAGGTGGACAACGCACTGCTGCGCTGCCTGCCCGACGAGAACACCCAGCCGGAAAAGCTGCATGCGGCAATGCGTTACGCCGTGCTGGGCGGCGGCAAACGGGTGCGCCCGGTGCTGGTCTACGCCACCGGCGCCGCACTGGGCGTCGAGCCCTCACGCCTCGACGCCCCTGCCTGTGCGGTGGAACTGGTACACGCCTACTCCCTGGTGCACGACGACCTGCCGGCGATGGACGACGACGAGCTACGCCGCGGCCGCCCCACCTGCCACATCGCCTTCGACGAGGCGACGGCGATCCTCGCCGGCGATGGCCTGCTTACCCTCGCCTTCGATGTGCTCTCAGCCGACGAAAACAGCGGTGTTTCCGCCGAACAGCGTCTGCGCATGGTGCGCGAGCTGGCAGAGGCGAGCGGCAATCGCGGCATGGTCGGCAGCCAGGCCATCGACATTGCCGCCGAGGGCACACAGCTTAGCCTGGAGCAGCTGCAGACCATGCACCGCCACAAGACCGGCGCCCTGATCCGCGCCGCAGTCAGGCTGGGGGCGCTAGGTTGCGAGCAGCTAAGCGGCGAACAGGCCGCTGCTCTGGACCGCTACGCCGAGGCGATCGGTCTCGCCTTCCAGATCCGCGACGACATCCTCGACGTCGAGGCCGACACCGAAACCCTGGGTAAGCCACAGGGCTCGGACGAGGCGCGCAACAAACCCACCTACACCTCGCTGCTGGGGCTGGATGGGGCCAAAGAGAAGGCCCTGGCACTGCACCAGGTCGCGCTGGAGAGCCTGCAGGAGTTCGGCGAGGCGGCCGAGCCGCTGCGCTGGATCTCCGCCTATATCGTCGACCGCGGTAATTAAGCCCCACCCCACCGATATTCCCGCTTGCAACCACCCGGCGATGGCCGCATCATAGGCGGCTTTTCTCACTTATTTATATAGATTGATGTCCGAGACGAATTTGCCACTGCTGGAACAGGTTGACGACCCCGCTCAACTGCGCCGGCTCTCCCCCGAGCAGCTTGTCCAGCTGGCGGCGGAACTGCGCGAATTCATGATCACCTCGGTAGGACGCACCGGCGGCCACCTCTCCTCCGGGCTCGGCACGGTAGAGCTGACCATCGCCCTGCACTACGTCTACAACACCCCGGAAGACCGCATCGTCTGGGACGTGGGCCACCAGAGCTACCCCCACAAGATCCTCACCGGGCGACGTGAGCGCATGACCAGCCTGCGCCAGAAAGACGGCCTGGCCGGCTTCCCCAAGCGCGAGGAGAGCCCCTACGACACCTTCGGCACCGGCCACTCCAGCACCTCCATCAGCGCCGCCCTGGGCATGGCCATCGCCAACCAGCGCGAGGGCCGCGACCGTAAGGCGATTGCCGTCATCGGCGACGGTGCGATGACCGCCGGCATGGCCTTCGAGGCACTCAACCACGCCGGCGACCTGGACGCCAACCTGCTGGTGATCCTCAACGACAACGACATGTCGATCTCGCCCAATGTCGGCGGCCTCTCCAACCACCTGGCGCGCATCCTCTCCGGCAAGCTCTACTCCACCATGCGCGAGGGGAGCAAGAAGGTACTGGGCACTATGCCCACTATGTGGGAGCTGGCACGCCGCGCCGAGGAACACGTGAAGGGGATGGTAATCCCCGGCACCCTGTTCGAGGAGCTGGGCTTCAACTATATCGGCCCCATCGACGGCCACGACATCGACACCCTGGTGAAGACGCTGCGCAACCTCAAATCGCTGAGCGGGCCGCAATTTCTGCACATCGTCACCCGTAAGGGCAAGGGCTATACCCCGGCCGAGGAGAACCCCTGCGCCTTCCACGGCGTCAGCTGCTTCGACCCGGACACCGGCGACTCGCTGGCGAGCAAGCCCACCACCCCCACCTACACCGCCGTATTCAGTGACTGGCTGTGCGACATGGCGGCCAGCGACGAGCGCCTCATCGGCATCACCCCGGCGATGCGTGAGGGCTCAGGCCTGGTGCGCTTCTCCGAGGAGTTCCCGGACCGCTACTATGATGTGGGCATCGCCGAACAGCACGCCGTCACCCTGGCCGCCGGACTCGCCTGCGAGGGGCTGAAGCCGGTAGTCGCGATCTACTCCTCCTTCCTGCAGCGCGCCTACGATCAGTTGATTCACGATGTAGCGCTGCAGAACCTGCCGGTACTGTTCGCCATCGACCGCGGCGGCATCGTCGGTCCCGACGGCCCCACCCACGCCGGCATGTTCGACTTGAGCTTCCTGCGTTGCGTCCCCAATATGGTGGTAATGGCCCCCGCCGATGAGGCCTAGTGCCGTGCCATGCTCACCACCGGCCAACACCACGACGGTCCCAGTGCGGTGCGCTATCCGCGCGGTACCGGTCCGGGTGCAGAGATAGCCAGTGAGCTGACCCCCCTGCCCATCGGCATGGGCGAGCTGCGACGCCAGGGTAAGGGCGTCGCCCTGCTCGCCTTCGGCGCCCTGCTCGCCCCGGCGCTGGAGGCAGCGGAGGAGCTGGATGCCACGGTGGCCAATATGCGTTTTGTGAAGCCGCTGGACGAGGCGTTAATCCTCAAGCTGGCCGCCGAACACGAGCTGCTGCTCACACTGGAGGACAACGTGGTGATGGGTGGTGCCGGCAGCGCGGTAAGCGAGTGCCTGGCGGCACATGGGGTCAACACCCGCATCCACCATTTGGGCCTGCCCGACGAGTTCGTCGAGCAGGGCGGGCGCGAGGAGATCCTGGCCATGTGTGGCCTGGACAAGGATGGTATAATCCGCGCCTTTCATGAAAAGAGCCAGGGCTCGGCCCTGCAAACCGTAATCAACGACGTAACACCTTAACCTTTTAGCCAGTACCGCCCATGTCCGCCCGATATACCCTTAAAGTCGTCTCCGATTTCGCCGCCGCCCACTCCCTGCGCGGCTATCCAGGCGACTGCAGAAAACTGCACGGCCACAACTGGAAGGTGGAGGTCGAGGTAGAGGCCAGCGAGCTGGACGAGCTGGGCATGGCCATCGACTTCAAAAAGGTGAAACAGGCGACCAAAAAGGTCACCGACGAGCTGGACCACAGCTACCTGAACGAGATCGCCCCCTTCGACACCGTCAACCCGACGGCGGAGAACATCGCAGCCCACATCTATCGCCGCCTGGGCGAAGAGATCAACGAGCCGCGCGTGAGTGTACATGCCGTTACCATCTGGGAAACCGAGCGTGCCTGCGTGCGCTATACCGAGGAATAAGCAGTATGAGTCAACCCTGCGACACCCCAATCGCCGACGTACAGAACAGCGAAGATACCCGACAGATCGCCATCAACAAGGTCGGTATTAAGGACATTCGCCATCCGATCCGCGTAATGGACCGCAGCGAGGGCGAGCAGCACACTATCGCCAACTTCAACATGTACGTGAATCTGCCCCACAACTTCAAGGGCACTCACATGTCTCGCTTCGTCGAGATCCTCAACCAGCACGAGCGCGAGATCTCGGTCAAATCATTTAAGGAGATGCTGAGCGAGATGGCCCAACGCCTGGAGGCCGAAGAGGGGCACATCGAGATGAGCTTCCCCTACTTCGTCAACAAAAAGGCCCCCGAGTCCGGCGTACAGAGCCTGATGGACTACGAGGTAACCTTCCTTGGCGAGGTAAAGGCAGGCAAGCCCGACCTGGCGGTCAAGGTGGTGGTACCGGTCACCAGCCTCTGCCCCTGCTCGAAGAAGATCTCCGAGCGCGGCGCCCACAATCAGCGCTCCCACGTTACCGTTACCGTGCGCACCAACACCTTCGTCTGGATCGAGGACATCATCGACCTGGTGGAGAAGCAGGCCTCCTGCGAACTGTTCGGCCTGCTCAAGCGCCCCGACGAGAAGCACGTAACCGAACGCGCCTACGACAACCCCAAGTTCGTCGAGGACATGGTGCGCGACGTGGCGGTGCAGCTCAATAACGACGAGCGCATCACCTACTATGTGGTAGAGTCGGAGAACTTTGAGTCGATCCACAATCACTCGGCCTACGCCCTGATCGAGAAGGACAAGACGGCCTAAGCGCCCCGCCTTCGCGAACGAAAAAAACCGGCTGTCAGCCGGTTTTTTTGTGGGTGGTTAATAGTGATTTATCACCCGGCGCGCTTCAGTGCGGCAATACGCTCCTCCAGCGGCGGGTGGGACATGAACAACTTGCTCATACCGCCGTTGGCAATACCGAAGGCAGCCATCTCGTTGGGCAGGGTCGATGGGGTGTGCGCCTGCTGCAGCCGCTGCAGTGCGGCGATCATCTTGCCGTTACCGGCCAGGGAGGCACCGCCTGCATCGGCACGGAACTCGCGTTGACGAGAGAACCACATGACGATCACGCTGGCGAGGATACCCAGCACCATCTCCGCGACGAAGGTGGCGACGTAGTAGCCGATACCCGGCCCATGCGAGTCGCTGCCCTTACGCAGGGCCGAGTCGACCGCGTAACCGATGATACGGGCGAGGAAGATGACGAAGGTGTTGACGATGCCCTGGATCAGGGTGAGGGTCACCATATCACCGTTGGCCACGTGGCTCACCTCGTGGGCCAGCACCGCCTCCACCTCGTCACGCTGCATGTTGTGCAGCAGGCCGCGGCTCACCGCCACCAGTGCCTTATTGCGGTTCATGCCGGTGGCGAAGGCGTTGAGGTCGGGCGCCTCGTAGATCGCCACCTCGGGCATACCGATACCAGCCGCCTGCGCCTGGGCCTCGACGGTCTGCAGCAACCAGCGCTCCTCTTCGTTGCGCGGCGAGGTAATCACCTGTGCGCCGGTGGAACGCAGCGCCATCCACTTGGAGATGGCGAGGGAGATAAAGGCACCGCCAAAGCCGAATACCGAGGCAAAGCCCAATAGCGCCCCCAAATTCAGGCCGTTGGCGGTGAGGACGCGGTCCACACCTAGGATACGGGCACTCATGCTCAGCACCAGGACGATGGCGAGGTTGGTCATGAGAAAAAGGGCGATACGTTTCATCATCTCTCCAGGGGAATAAATCAATTCATGGCGGCGCACAAAGCGACCGCCAGGGTAGAAGTTACAACGGATATAGATCGGGGCGGGGTGAAAAAGTTCAAGCCCTATTCTGCGGTGATGGCATCCACCCGCTGGAAGCCGCGTGGCAGCTTGTTGCCGCGGCGTCCGCGCTCGCCCATGTAGTGCTCGAGGTCGGAGGCCTTGAGGCTCATATGGCGCTTGCCGGAATAGAGGGTGAGGGAGGCGCCAGCAGGCAGCACCGCCACATCGACCACGTACTCCTCGCGGGTAAGCAGCTTGGAGGCGGTGATGCCGATGATCTTGTTGCCCTTGCCGCGGGCCATCTGCGGCAGCTCCTTGATCGGGAAGACCAGTAGCCGGCCCTCATTGCTCACCGCGGCGATGAGGTCATTGTCGTAGTCGGCCACCTTTTGCGGTGACAGTACCCTGGCGCCGCTGGGCAGCTTGAGTACCGCCTTGCCCGCCTTGTTCTTACCTTCCATATCGCCAAGGGTAGAGACGAAGCCGTAGCCGCCGTCGGAGGCCATCAGGTAGAGGTCGCTCCCCGGCCCCATCATCACCGCCTCGAAGGTGGCCCCCGCGATGGGGTTGATACGGCCGGTAAGCGGCTCCCCCTGCCCCCTCGCCGAGGGCAGGTTGTGGCTCTGCACCGAATAGGCACGGCCGGTGGAGTCGAGGATGGTGGCGAGCTGGTTCGACTTGCCGCGCGCCGCCGCCTTAAAGCTGTCGCCCGCCTTGTAGTTGAGGCCGGCGGGGTCGATATCGTGCCCCTTGGCGGCACGTATCCACCCCTTCTCGGAGATCACCACGGTGATCGGGTCGGCGCTGACCAGGGCGGTCTCGTCCAGTGCCTGGGCCGCCTCGCGCTCGACGATGGGGGAGCGGCGCTCATCACCGTACTCCTCGGCATCGGCCAGCAGCTCCTTCTTTACCAGGGTCTTGAGGCGGCGCTCGGAGCTGAGGGTCTTCTCCAGATCCGCCTTCTCCTTCGCCAGCTCCTCCTGCTCGGCGCGGATCTTCATCTCCTCCAGCCGCGCCAACTGGCGCAGCTTGGTGTCGAGGATGTAGTCGGCCTGCACCTCGGTGAGGCGGAAGCGCTCCATTAAGACTTGTTTGGGCTCATCCTCGGTGCGGATGATGTGGATCACCTCGTCGATATTGAGGAAGGCGATAAGCAGGCCGTCCAACAGGTGGAGGCGCTTGTTGACCTTCTCCAGGCGGAACTCGAGGCGGCGGCGCACTGTATCGACGCGGTACTGCAGCCACTCGCCCAGCATCATCCTCAGGTTCTTCACCTGTGGTTTGCCGTCGAGGCCGATCACGTTCATGTTGACCCGGTAGGTACGCTCCAGGTCGGTGGTAGCGAAGAGGTGCTGCATCAGCTGCGCCACGTCGATGCGGTTGGAGCGCGGCACAATCACCAGGCGGGTCGGGTTCTCATGGTCCGACTCATCGCGCAGGTCCTCCACCATCGGCAGCTTCTTCGCCTGCATCTGCGCAGCGATCTGCTCCAGCACCTTGTTGCCGGAGACCTGGTGCGGCAGGGCGGTAACGACGATATCGCCCTCCTCCTTCTCCCACTTGGCACGCATACGGATGGAGCCGTTCCCCGTTTCATACATCTTCAACAGGTCGGCGCGCGGGGTGATGATCTCCGCCTCGGTGGGATAGTCGGGCCCCTGCACGTGCTCGCACAGCTCCTCCACCGTGGTACGGGAGTTCTCCAGCAGGCGGATCGCCGCCGTGGCGACCTCGCGCAGGTTGTGCGGCGGGATATCGGTGGCCATGCCCACAGCGATGCCAGTGGTGCCGTTAAGCAGCACGTGGGGAACGCGGGCCGGCAACACCTTGGGCTCATCCAGGGTACCGTCGAAGTTGGGCACCCAGTCGACGGTGCCCTGCCCTACCTCGGCCAGCAGCAGGTTGGAGAAGGCGGTGAGCCGCGACTCGGTGTAACGCATCGCGGCGAAGGACTTGGGGTCATCGGGCGAGCCCCAGTTGCCCTGGCCATCGACCAGGGGATAGCGGTAGCTGAACGGCTGCGCCATCAGCACCATCGCCTCATAACAGGCGGAGTCACCGTGGGGATGGAACTTACCGAGTACGTCACCGACGGTGCGCGCCGACTTCTTGTACTTGGTGCCCGCCTTCAGCCCCAGCTCGCTCATCGCATAGATGATACGCCGCTGCACCGGCTTCATGCCGTCGCCGATGTGCGGCAGGGCACGGTCCATGATGACGTACATGGAGTAGTCGAGGTAGGCCTTTTCGGTAAAGGTGCTGAGGGGGAGCTGTTCCACTCCCTCGTAGTTGATCTCTGTTGATTCGCTCATGGATAAAAAACTTCAGAACCGCATCTTTTTATTCTGTCGACTAAGGGAAGCGCGCGGCCTCGGCCTCAGCGCGCGCCCCACTCCGAGTTGCCCATCAGGCTGCTTATCTGCTTGGCCTCCACCGGCGGGCTGATGTAGTGCCCCTGTGCCAGGTCGCAGCCCCAGATCGCCAGTTTCTTCAGGATCGCCGCCTCGGCGACCCCCTCGGCGATCACCGACATACCGAGGTTATGGGCAAGGCCGATAGTAGCACGAACAATGACCTCATCATTCTCATTTTCCAACATTCCCATGACAAAACTCTGGTCGATCTTGATTTCGGAAACCGGCAGGCGGCGCAGATAGGCCAGGGAGGAGTAGCCGGTACCGAAATCGTCGATAGAGATGCGGATCCCCATGGAGGAGATGTGGCTGAGCAGTTGCAGGGCGTACTCCTGGTCCTCCATCAGGGAACTCTCGGTGATCTCCACCACCAACCGCCTGGCCGCCATATGGCGCTCCTTGAGCAGCGCCTCCAGGCGGTCGGGGAAGGCGCTGTCCAGCAGCACGCTGACCGGCACGTTCACCGCCACGTCGATCTTGAAGCCGCGATTCTGCCACTCGGCGCACTGCTTCAACGCCTCCTCCAGCACCCAGTAGGTGAGCGGGCGGATAAGACCGGTACGCTCTGCCAGGGAGATGAACTCGTCCGGCGGCAGCAGTCCGTGCTCAGGGTGCTGCCAGCGCACCAGCGACTCCACCGCGATGATGCGGTGACTGGAGATATCCACCTTGGGCTGGTAGTTGAGCAGCAGGCCGCCGTTTTCGATGGCGTCGCGTAACTCTCCCAGCAGGGTGAGGCGGCGGGTGCTGCGCTGGTCCTGGTCCGGCGCGTAGATCTCGATGGAGAAGCCGCTGGTCTGCTTGGCCATGTAGAGGGCCACCTCGGCCTTCTGCTGCAGGCTGTCCACATCGTCGCCGTGCTCGGGGAAGAAGACGATGCCGACGCTCATCAACATATTGAGGTTAATGCCGCCGAGCACGAACTCGCGCTCCACCGCCTGGCACAGCTTGCGTGCCACATGGTAGGCATCGTCCCGGTGCTTGATCTCCGAGAGCAGCACCGCGAACTCATCGCCGCTAAGGCGCGCCACGGTATCGGTCTCACGCACCGTGGCGCGAATGCGGGCGGCAAACTGCTTGAGCAGCATATCGCCGCTGAAGTGGCCCAGGGTGCTGTTCACCTCCTTGAACTCGTCGAGATCCAGCACCAACAGCGCCATCAACTCCTGATTACGCTTGGCATTGCTGATCGCCAGCTCCACCCGGTCATGGAACAGCATGCGGTTGGGCAGGTCGGTAAGGCGGTCATAGGTGCTGCCGTGCAACACCTCCATCTCCAGCGCCTCGGTCTGACTGCGCAACTTGCTGGTCTGGTCCACCACCATCGCCCCCGCCTCGAAGGCGAGCAGCGAGCCGAGGTACTGGCCCCACAGGGCGAAGATGATAGGCATCAGGTCCAGCACCCACAGTGCATAGTTGTGGCGCTGCGCCGCGGCAATGGAGCGGGAGCTGATCTCACCGGCGGACATAAAGGCGACAAACAGGGTGGCGGCGATCACGGTAAGCATTGCCAACAGGATGCCCCAGTTGGCCTGTTTGGTTACCGTGGAACGCAGCGCCTTGCTGAACTCGGTGAAGATGTTTACGGTGCTAGCCATATATCTGTTCTTATCGTTTTCCGTCTATCCCTATCTCCAATCTATTAACCATAGACTGGAATAGAACAAGCACCAGAGGTGGGCCGGGGGTTACGAGACCGTCACCTGCGCCGCCTGGTGCAATAGCAGCTCCCCCAATCCGGTGGAGGCCCCCAGATAGGGGGCGATCACAATGTGCGCCCCAGTGGTGTTATCCACCTTCGCCACCTCGGCGGGGATATCCTCCACCACGTGGCGCCCTGCGCTGAGGAAATAGGGCACCACCACCACCTCCTCCATACCGTTGTCGATACAGCACTGCACCCCGGCGGGGATCAGCGGCTCGGCCAGCTCGAGGAAGGCGGCGTGAACCATCTGGTAACGGTCACCCGCCTGCTCAGCTAACTCAGCGGCAACACGCCGCACCTCCTCGTTGGAGGCCTCGCGGCGCGAGCCGTGGGCCACCAGTACCAGACCGCGCCTCTTCTCAGCCATTGGCCACCCTCTGTCTCAAATAGTCGATGATATCCGCCGACTCATAGAGCCAGGTCACCTCATCGTCCTGTTCAATTCTAAGACATGGCACCTGCATCACTCCCCCCTCGTTCACCAGCTCACGGTGGGCGGCGGGGCTAAGCATCAGGTTCTTCTTCGCCAAGGCGATACCCATGCGCCAGGCGGCGAAGCGCACCCGCCAGCAGAACAGGCAGCTGGGGAGATGATAGAGGGTGAGGCCGTCGAGCTGCACCTTACACCTCAGCCAAATCGCCCTTGCTCTCCAGCCACGACTTCCTGTCGCCGGAGCGCTTCTTCGCCAGCAGCATGTCCATCATGCTGTTAGTGTCGTCGCCCGCCTCGATGGTGAGCTGCACCAGGCGGCGGGTATCGGGGGCGAGGGTGGTCTCGCGCAGCTGCTTGGGGTTCATCTCGCCGAGGCCCTTAAAGCGGGTGACCTGGATCTTGCCACGCAACTTCTCCGCCTCGATGCGCGCCAGCACCCCTTCGCGCTCGGCATCGTCGAGGGCGTAGAAGGTCTCCTTGCCCACATCGATGCGGTAGAGCGGCGGCATCGCCATATAGACGTGGCCGGCGGCGACCAGCGGGCGGAAGTGACGCACGAACAGGGCGCACAGCAGGGTGGCGATGTGCAGACCGTCGGAGTCGGCGTCGGCGAGGATACAGACCTTGCCGTAGCGCAGGCCGTCGAGCATGTCAGAGCCGGGGTCGACGCCGATGGCAACGGCGATGTCGTGTACCTCCTGCGAGGCAAGCACCTGGGTGGGGTCGACCTCCCAGGTGTTCAGGATCTTGCCACGCAGCGGCATGATGGCCTGGAACTCCTTGTCGCGCGCCTGTTTGGCGGAGCCGCCCGCCGAGTCCCCCTCCACCAGGAAGAGCTCACCACGCATCGGCTCGGCGGTGGCGCAGTCGGCCAGCTTGCCGGGCAGCGCAGGGCCCTGGGTCACCTTCTTGCGCGCCACCTTCTTGCCGGCGCGCAGTCGCGACTGGGCGTTGGAGATGGCCAGTTCTGCGATCTGCTCACCGAGGTCGTGGTGCTGATTGAGCCAGAGGGAGAAGGCGTCCTTCACCACCCCGGTGACGAAGGGGGCGCACTCGCGCGAGGAGAGGCGCTCCTTGGTCTGGCCGGAGAACTGGGGGTCTTCCAGCTTGACCGAGAGGATATAGCTGACCTTGTCCCACACATCGTCTGGGGCCAGCTTCACCCCGCGCGGCAGCAGGTTGCGGAACTCACAGAACTCGCGCACCGCCTCGGTGAGGCCGGTGCGCAGGCCGTTGACATGGGTGCCGCCCTGGGCGGTGGGCACCAGGTTGACGTAGCTCTCGCCTATCCCCTCGCCCCCCTCCGGCAACCACACCACGGCCCAGTCGGCCGCCTCGGTGGTGGCGGAGAAGCTGCCGACAAAGGGCTCCTGCGGCAGGCGCTCGGCACCGGCCAGCTCGCTTACCAGATAATCGGTAAGGCCATCCTCGTAGTGCCACTCCTCGCTCTCGCCGCTGGCCTCGTCCTTAAAGGTGATGCGCAGGCCGGGACAGAGCACCGCCTTGGCACGCAGGTTGTGCTTAAGGCGCCGCACGGAGAATTTGGGGGAGTCGAAAAACTGGGGGTCGGGCCAGAATTTGACCGTGGTGCCGCTGTTGCGTTTGCCGACGGTGCCGACCTCCTCCAGGCTGGAGACCTTCTTGCCGTCGCGAAAGGCGATGTTGTACTCCTTGCCGTCGCGCCTGACCCACACCTCAAGGTGGCGCGAGAGGGCGTTGACCACCGAGACCCCCACCCCGTGCAGGCCGCCGGAGAACTGGTAGTTCTTATTGGAGAACTTGCCGCCCGCGTGCAGCTTGGTGAGGATCACCTCGACGCCGGGGATCCCCTCCTTGGGGTGGATGTCGACCGGCATGCCGCGGCCATCGTCGCTCACCTGCAGCGACTGGTCCTTGTAGAGCACCACATCGATGCGGCGCGCATGTCCGGCGATCGCCTCGTCCACCGAGTTGTCGATCACCTCCTGGGCGAGGTGGTTGGGACGCTCGGTCTGGGTATACATGCCGGGGCGCTTGCGCACCGGCTCCAGGCCGCTGAGGACCTCAATCGAGTCTGCTGTGTAATCGTGTGCCATCTGCTGTTTTTATCTAATTTGTCATCGCGCCGGGCGCGCAAAAAGTCCGGGCATCATAACGCAAAACGCCCCCGCTCTGACAAGCGGGGGCGCACACAGGTGCCGACAACCGTGGTGGGGCTCAGGTCTTGAAGTGGCCGACCAGCGACTGCAGTTGCGTCGCCAGTGCGGCCAGCTGGTCACTCGCCTGCCCCAGCTGCTCGGCCCCCTCGGTGGTCCGCTCCGCCACCTGGGTGATATTGCTGAGATTGCGGTTGATCTCATCGGCTACCTCTCCCTGCTGCTGCGCCGACTCCGACATGTGCCGGTTCATCTCGCGGATACTGGCCACCGCCTGGGTGATGGCATCGAGCGCGCTTCCCGCCAGGGAGGCCTGTTCGACGCTGGCCTGGGCACGTTCGCGCCCCTCCCCCATCACCTGCACCGCATCGCGAGCACCGGACTGCAGCTGCTCGATCATCTCCTGGATCTCCTGGGTCGAGGCCTGGGTACGTGAGGCGAGGCCGCGTACCTCATCGGCCACGACGGCAAAGCCGCGCCCCTGTTCGCCTGCACGCGCCGCCTCGATGGCGGCGTTCAGTGCCAGCAGGTTGGTCTGCTCGGCAATGCCGCGGATCACGTCAAGCACGCTGCCGATGGTCTCGCTGTCGGCCTCCAGCTGATGGATCACCGCGCTGGCCTGCTCCACCGCCTGGGCCAGCCCCTCGATATCGGTCATGGTCTGCGCCACCACGCGGCGCCCCTGTTGCGCCTCATCATCCGCCTTCTCGGTCGCATCGGCGGCCATAGCGGCGTTGTCCACCATGTTCAGCGAGGTCGCCACCATCTGGTTCATCGCCGTCGCCACCTGCTCGGTCTCACTCTGCTGGCGACCGACACCATCACGGGTCTCAGTGGTCACCTGCGCCATCTGTCCGGCGGCACTGGCCAACTGGCCGGTGGAGTCACTCACCGGGCCGACGATGTCACGGATCTTGCCGACAAAACGGTTAAAGGCCAGGCACAGCTCCCCCATTTCATCGCGACTCTCAACAGTAAGGGTGCGACTCAGGTCACCGCCACCACTGGCGATGTCGTCCATCACCCTGGCGGCCTGGCACAGGGGACGGGCGATCAGACGGTTCAGCAGCCAGGCCGCCAGGCCACCCACCAGCAGGCCTATCAGCGACATCACCACCACCATATTCTGAGTCGCCTCGGCCTGCTGCAGCATGCCATGGCTCTTTGCCTCGATCTCTTCGCTTAACAGGCGCAACAGAAGATCCAGTTCTGCCTGAACCTCCTCAAGCAGGGGGCCCAGTTCGGTGCGTATCAGGTAGGCGTCACTACGCCAGCGCTCGCTGCCGTGTATCTCCACCAGCCTGGGGAAGTTGCCGCGAAATGCCGCATAGGCGGTATGGAACTGCTCTAGCGAGTCGGCCTGGTCAAGGCTAAGTTCGTCCTCAAACTCCCCGAGGCGCAGCAGGGAGTTATCCAGGCTCTCCTCGTAGTTGCGAATATTGACCAGCTCACCCTCGGAACGGAACGCCAGGTAGGCCCGTAACGCGGTCATGGTATTGACCCAGGCGTAGCGTATATCGGTAATCGTCAGCAGCAGCTCACGCCGCTCCTCGCTCGCCTCCTCGTCCTGCTCGGCCAGCACCATCTGTGCAAGGAGCTGAAGAATTTTCTGACTATGGGGGTTGAGGTGCTCCGCAGCATAGGCGAAGGCGGGCTGGTTGGCGACGTTGTCCTCTGCCAGCTTAAGCATCGGCTCGCGGTAGGCACTGAATTTCGCCAGCTTCTCACTCAGCCCCTTAAGGTGCTTTTCGACCTCGACAATCTCGTGACTGAGCGGCGACGCCTGCAGGCGGGCGAGTAGCTCCTCGATACGCTGCAACCCCTGAAGGTAGGACTCCTTGTTATGCGGCTCCTTGGCCAGCAGATAGAAGCCCAGCTCCTTATTGGCTCGGTTCAGCTCGGTAGCGATGATTTGGGCATCGAACACCACGGGCTGGATACGGTTGACCACCAGACCGATATTGCCGCGCACCTGGGAGAGACTGAGGTAGACCGAAACCGCCACCAGCAACAGGACCGCCAACAGCAGGCCGAAGCCGAGCCAGAGTTTGCTGCTGATTTTCAGGTTATTCAGGAACTGTTTCACGCCATCTCCCCAGGGCAAATTCAAAGAAGAATCTAGCCATGCAGTGTCCCATTTTGGTGCAACAAAGTGTAGTGGGAGATACCCACACGGTGGCAGGGGAAACCCTGATGGGGAGATTTGTGGTGTCGATGGAGAGAAAATAGAGGGTGCCGGAAGGCTCCGGCACCGTGCAGCGGGTGGCGTTAGTCGAGGTTTACCCCCAGACGGTGGGCCACCTCTTCATAGGCCTCGACCACGCCCCCGAGGCCCTGGCGGAAGCGGTCCTTATCGAGCTTCTCGCGGGTGTCGGCATCCCACAGGCGGCAGCCGTCGGGGCTGAACTCATCGCCCAGTACCACGCGGCCCTGGTAACGGCCGAACTCCAGCTTGTAGTCGACCAGCAGCATGCCGGCATCGGCGAAGAGCCTGGTCAGCACCTGATTCACCTTAAAGGTGAGCTCCTTCATGCTGGCGATCTCCTCCTCGGTGGCCCAACCGAAGCTGAGGATGTGGTAGTCGTTGATCATCGGGTCGTGCAGCGCGTCGTTCTTGAGGAAGAACTCGAAGGTGGGCGGATTGAGGGTCATACCGTCCTCAACGCCGAGGCGACGCACCAAGGAGCCGGAGGCGATGTTACGCACCACGCACTCAACGGGGATCATGTCGAGCTTTTTCACCAGCGACTCATCATCGGAGAGCAGTGCGATCTGGTGGGTCTCGATACCCGCCTCTTCCAGCTTACCCATGATGAAGGCGTTGAACTTGTTGTTCACCGTCCCCTTGCGATCCAGCTGCTCCATCTTCTCGCCGTCAAAGGCGGAGGTGTCGTTGCGGTAGTGGATGATCAGTTTGTCATCTTCGTCGGTGGCGTAAACCGACTTCGCCTTACCCGCAATGAGTTCAGCCCTCTTTTCCATCGCTATGTCCTCAAAAAGATATGTTAGTTACGAAATCTCGCGCCAATCGAGCCCGGTCTCCTGCGCCGCCAGGGCAATCCAGTCGGGTTCGCAGCCTATCGCCTCGCTCAGCGCGGTGGTGGCCAGTTCGGGAAGGTTGTTCTTCTCGCTAATGTGGGCCGCCACCAGGTGCTGCAGTCTGTCGCCCTTGAGCCGTCCCAACAGCTCGGCCGACTGGCCATTGCTGAGATGGCCCAGCGGCCCACCCACCCGCGCCTGCAGCGATGGCGGATAGGGCCCCTCAGCCAACATTTGCGGGTCGTGGTTGCACTCCAGTATCAGCGCATCGCAGTTATCGAGGCAACTCTCAATGTGCTGGGTACTGCGCCCGGCATCGGTGAGGATGCCGAGGCGCCTGTCGCCATCACCAACCACGAACTGACACGGCTCGCGGGCATCGTGCGGCACCGGGAAGGGCTGCAGCTCCAGCTCACCCACCTCGAAACGCTCGTGGCAATTGAGGTTGTGGCGCTGGGGCAACTCACCCAGGCGCTTTTCACCGCCACGGTAGCTGCCGTGGCTCATCCACACCGGCAGTTTGTATCGTCGCGCCACCGCGCCGACCCCGGCGATGTGGTCGTTGTGTTCATGGGTGACAACGATGGCGCTAAGTGCCGTCGGCTCCATACCAAACCGGCCGAGCCGTGCCGCCAGTTCGCGGGCGGAGAAGCCGCAATCGATCAACAGCGCGGTCTTCCCCTTCGTCACCAGGGTGGCGTTACCCCGGCTGCCGCTGCCGAGCAAGGCGAAGCGCATCGACACCGGGACGTTATTGCAGCTCTTGTTGCAGCCGCTTGAGCAGCTCGCCCATCAGCGCGTCGTTGCTCTCGGAGCCATCGAGATTGCGCACCGTCAGGCGGGTGCTGCTGTCGTCCCCACTTAGAACGATCTGCAGCTTGGGCAGCTCCACCTTGTCATTACTTTTGAGGTTGAGGACCTTTTGGTACCAGCTCCTCTCCGCTTTCTGCTCCGGCTCCAGCTGGATCTGTGCCACGTAGTAGATGCCGCGCGAGCGGTTACGGTCTTCCACCACCACGCCCATGCGGTCCAGGGCGATACCGGCCAGGCGCCAGCTGCGGGCGAAGCCCTCGTTAATCAGCAGGGCATCACCCTCGATACGGGCACGGGCTTGCTGCTCCTCATCTTTTCGCTGTGCCGCCAGCTTCTCGCTGGCACCGAGGTAGAGCGCCAGGCGATTCATCACCTCATTGGCCAGTTCGCGATTCGCGGGACGTGTCTGCCAGCGCAGGTGGGCCGCCTCCAGGTCGTCACGGGTGACGGTGGAGACCTCCTCAAGGCCGTAGTGGGTGATGAAGATCTCGCTACGACCGTCCTCGCCACGCTCCAGGCGCAGGCGGTATTTATCACGGGTACCGGCGGAGTAGGCATCCTTGAAGACAGAACGGACCCAGTCGGTGAGGAACCCCGCCGGCGCATCGGCACGGTTCTCGGCCCAGTTAGTCTCCATAATGCCCAGGTTGGGTTCGTCCATCTGTAACTCGAGGCCGAGCGTAGACCAGAAACCGCGCAGGCGCGGCCACAGCTTCTGCGCATCGGCATCGACCACCAACCAGCGCTCAATGCCGTCGCGGGCGATACTCACGCCAACGGCCTGGGGCAGTACGGTGCTGGCAGAGGCGCTGGACGCTGCGACGCTGGGCAACTCCGTCAGGCCGCTATTTTCAGGGGCACTCAGCTCAGGCGGCACATCCAGCCCGCGCAGACTCTTCGCCTCCTTATAGTCGAGGCTATCCCGGGTCGTGGCGCCGCCACTGCAGGCGGTAAGGGTGAACAGCAGGGAGAGCGCCAGCAGGCGCGAAATAGTGGGCATCAATATAGTCTCTTACAGCGCGCCGGCGCTCTTCATCGCCTGGCGCAGGGGGGCGTGGTGGGTGTCGGAGAGCGGTGTCAGCGGCAGGCGGATGCCGGCGGGGATCAGCCCCATCTCATACAGCGCCCACTTCACCGGAATGGGGTTGGACTCCAGGAACAGGTTCTGGTGCAGCGGCATCAGCCTGTCGTTGATCTCGGTGGCCCGAGCCTCCTCCCCGGCAAGGGCAGCAGCGCACATCTCATGCATCTCGCGCGGTGTGACGTTGGCGGTGACGGAGATACCGCCCTTGCCGCCAAGCTTGATCAGCTCCAGGGTGGTGGCGTCGTCGCCGCTGTAGATGTCGATACGGTCGCCGCAGCGCTCGACCAGCTCCTTGCCGCGGGCCATGTCACCGGTGGCGTCCTTGATACCGACGATATTGGAGATGGAGGCAAGGCGATCGACCGTGTCGTTGCTCATATCGACCGCAGTACGACCCGGTACGTTGTAGAGGATTTGCGGCACCGCCACCGCCTCGGCCACCGCACGGAAGTGCTGGTAGAGCCCCTCCTGGGTCGGCTTGTTGTAGTAGGGGGTGACCAGCAGACAGGCGTCGGCACCGGCCTCCATGGCACAACGGGTCAGGGCAATCGCCTCGGAGGTGGAGTTGGCGCCGGTACCGGCGATCACCGGGATGCGCCCGGCGGCCATCTCCACCACGCGGCGGATCACCTCACAGTGCTCCTTCTCATCCAGGGTGGCCGACTCGCCAGTGGTGCCCATGGCAACGATGGCGTCGGTACCATTCTCCACATGGAACTCTACCAGCCTGGCAAGACTGTCGAAATCGACCGCACCGTCCTCATGCATGGGGGTGACCAGGGCAACCATACTACCGTGAAACATACCTATCTCCGCCGGGGAAAATCGAAACGTGCATGGTACTTGCGCGGCCCAGTGATGACAAGGTTTACACCGCCCTCTGCAGCGCCTCCCAGCGGGCATAAAACGGGGGGACTCCCAGCGGGCAAATGGTGCTAGACTAGCCGCAAACAGTGCCCCTGCCCTAGCGGGCGGGAGCGGAAGAAAAACCGACGGAGTCCACCTGAAGCCATGAATTCACCGGCAAAGCAGTACCTTGTCATCTCCGCCCTGGGCCACGACCGTCCGGGCATCGTTAAAAACATCACCCAGCCCATCAGCGAGAGCGGTGCCAATATCCTCGACAGCCGCATGACCATCCTCGGCGGCGAGTTCGCCATCCTGATGATGGTCGAGGGGGGCTGGGACACCATCGCCAAGCTGGAGACGATGCTGCCCTCGCTGGAGCAGAAGCTGGAGCTGACCATCGTCGCCAAACGCACCGACAGCCAACAGCACCCGGTCAAGGCGATCCCCTACTCGGTCAACGTGGTGGCGCTCGACCACCCCGGCATCGTCAACCAGCTGGCCGAGTTCTTCTCCTCGCGTAACATCAATATCCAGGACCTCTACACCGACAGCTACAACGCCGCCCATACCGGCACGCCGATGTTTACCGCCACCCTGATCGTCAACATCCCCTCCGATGTCTCCATCGCCAGACTGCGTGAGGAGTTCTTCTACTTCTGTGACGGCCTCAATCTGGATGGGGTGCTTGAGCCGGCCAAGGGTTAGGCCTATATCTTTAGGTATACCCGTAGCAACGAATTAAGGAGCACGCATGAGCGCACCCGTTATCGGTAACAAGGCACCCGCCTTCAGCCTCCCCGCCACCGGCGATCAGACCCTCGCATTGAAAGACTTTAAGGGCAAAAATCTGGTGCTCTACTTCTACCCCAAGGACTCCACCCCCGGCTGCACCACCGAGGGCCAGAACTTCCGCGACCTGTTCGCTGAGTTCCAGAAGCTCAATACCGAGATCCTCGGCGTCTCACGCGACACCATCCGTCGCCACGAAAACTTCAAGGCCAAACACGAGTTCCCCTTCGAGCTGCTCTCCGACGAGGGCGAGGAGCTGTGCCAGCTGTTTGATGTGATTAAAGAGAAAAAACTCTACGGCAAGGTGCACATGGGCATCGAGCGCTCCACCTTCCTCATCGACGCCACGGGTGTACTGCGCAGGGAGTGGCGCAAGGTAAAGGTAAACGGCCATGTGGATGAGGTGCTGGAAGCGGTAAAAGAGCTGTAACCCCATACAACACAGTTCGGTGACTAAAGCTACCGACGAAAACTATAAAGGCTGAATAATGAACGATACCCCAAAAGGAAAACGCCTCTTCGTCCTCGACACCAACGTGTTGATGCACGACCCCACCGCACTGTTCCGCTTCCAGGAGCACGACATCTACCTGCCGATGGTGGTGCTGGAGGAGCTGGACAATAACAAGAAAGGCCACTCCGAGGTGGCACGCAACGCCCGCCAGGCGAGCCGCTTTATGGACGACCTGATGAGCAACATCTCCACCGCCGAAATTCAGAACGGCATCCCGCTGGGGCAGAACATGCAGCTCGACAGCAACAAGGGAACCAGCGGCTGCCTCTTCTTCCAGACCCGCACCATGAAGGCGGAGCTCCCCTCCACCCTGCCTGGCAGCAAGTCCGACAACACCATCCTCGGCACCGCGCTGGCGCTGCAGCAGGAGAAGCCGGAACTGAGCGTCACCCTGGTCTCCAAGGACACCAACATGCGCATCAAGGCGGCAATCCTCGGCATCCACTCCGAGGACTACCGCAACGACCAGGTGCTGGAGGATGTGGAACTGCTCTACCGCGGCATGCAGGAACTAAGCAGCGACTTCTGGGAGACCCACGGCAAGGAGATGGAGTCGTGGCAGGAGGAGGGACGCACCTTCTACCGCCTCAGCGGCCCCGAGGTGGAGGGGTGGTACCCCAACGAGTTCGTCTCGCTGCAGGGCGACGATGAGTTCCACGCCGTGGTACGGCGCATCGAGGACGGCGACGCCATCATCGAGACGGTGCGCGATTTCCACAGCCCCAGCCACAACGTCTGGGGCATCAACGCCCGCAACCGCGAGCAGAACTTCGCCCTCAACATGCTGATGGACCCGGAGGTCGACTTCGTCACCCTGGTCGGCCAGGCGGGCACCGGTAAGACTCTGCTCACCCTCGCCGCCGGTCTGGCGCAGACCCTGGACCAGAACCTCTACAGCGAAATCATCATGACCCGCGTCACCGTGCCGGTGGGCGAAGACATCGGCTTCCTCCCCGGCACCGAGGAGGAGAAGATGACACCGTGGATGGGGGCATTGATGGACAACCTGGAGGTGCTGACGCAGTCGGAACACAACAGCGAGTGGGAGCGTGCCGCCACCCAGGAGCTGCTGAGCAACCGCATCAAGGTTCGTTCGCTCAACTTCATGCGCGGGCGCACCTTCCTCAACAAGTACATCATCCTCGACGAGGCGCAGAACCTCACATCGAAGCAGATGAAGACCCTCATCACCCGCGCCGGTCCCGGTACCAAGGTGGTCTGCCTGGGCAATATCGCCCAGATCGACACCCCCTACCTGACCGAGACCAACTCCGGTCTCACCTACGTGGTGGACCACTTCAAGAACTGGGAGCACAGCGGCCACATCACCCTGCTGCGCGGCGAGCGCTCGCGCCTGGCCGACTACGCCGCCGACGTGCTTTAGGTCACTCGCTCAGCGAGGCGCCTGCGTAACCACGCAGCGCCTCCACGTCGTGCACCGTAATGTGGAGACCGTCGACCACGATCAGCCCCTCACGGCTGAGCGTATTGAAGGTCCGCGACAGGGTTTCCGGGGTGATGGAGAGGCGTGAGGCGATGATGTTCTTCGCCGCCGGCAGGGTGATGTCGCAGTCCCCCTCCTCGCCCGCCGGGATCAGCTGGCTGAGGTAGTTCACCACCCGCAGGCCGGCGTTCTGCAGGGTCAAGGCATCGATCTCGTTCAGCTGCTGCTTGAGCCGCACGCTCAGGTTGGCCATTACATGAAAACAGCTCTCCACCGACTCGCGCAGGATGGCCAGGAAGGCCCGGTTGCTGATGACATAGAGCTCGGCATCGGACAACACCTGGGCATTGACCGGATAGCCGGGGATGTCGAGAAACATCAGCGCCTCGGCAAAGGTCTGGCCGGGGTTGATGATCTCGATCACCTTCTCCTGGCCAGAGGGCGAGAGGCGGTAGAGCTTGATCTGGCCGCTCTTCAGCAGATAGAAGTGCTCGGCGGGACTCCCTGCCTCGAACAACCCCAGCCCCTGAGCCAGCTGTTTGATATGGGTTGCCGCCAGTAACTGCGCCATCTGCTCATCGCTCAGCGAACGAAACAGCGGGTTTTGGCGGAATGTGTGTGCATCGTCTGACATGGCAGCCGATTATCCCGGCTGCAGCACGGCCCGACAACCCTAGGCAAGCCCAGGTACATTCGCTACAGTAGCGCATCGTTTGTCGCCAACCCGTAACAGCCTGTATGAACAGAGAAAAACGCACAGAGATCTTCACCCGCCTGCGCGCCGAAAACCCCAACCCCACCACCGAGCTGAACTACTCTACCCCGTTCGAGCTGCTGGTGGCGGTGATCCTCTCGGCCCAGGCCACCGACAGGGGGGTCAACAAGGCAACCGACAAACTCTTCCCCGTCGCCAACACCCCGGAGGCGATCTACAGCCTCGGCGAAGCGGGGCTGAAGGAGTACATCAAGACCATCGGCCTGTTCAACGCCAAGGGCGCCAACATCATCAAGACCTGCAAGATCCTCATCGACGAGCACGGCAGCGAGGTGCCCGAGGAGCGCAAGGCGCTGGAGGCACTGCCCGGCGTCGGCCGCAAGACCGCCAACGTCGTCCTCAATACCGCCTTCGGCCACCCTACCATGGCGGTCGACACCCACATCTTCCGCGTCTCCAACCGCACCCGCATCGCACCGGGCAAAACGGTACTGGAGGTGGAGAGAAAACTGCTCAAGTTCATACCGCAGGAATTTCTGCAGGACGCCCACCACTGGCTCATCCTGCACGGCCGCTACGTCTGCCTGGCACGCAAGCCGCGCTGCAGCGCCTGCGTCATCGAAGAGCTGTGTGAATACAAAAAGAAGGTGTACGAATAATGCTATTCGGCAATAACCGCGACGAACTGCGCCGCGTCTACGTCACCGCCTGGCGCAAGTTCAACAACAATGAAGCGCTGGAACCGCTGGAGCAGATCATCGTCGACGTGATCAAGGTCCACCCCGAATACCACCTGCTGCTCGAGAACGAAGAGAAGGCGCTCAGCAAGGAGTGGACCGCCGAAACCGGCGAGAGCAACCCCTTCGCCCACATGGGCATGCACATCGCCATCCGCGAGCAACTCATCACCAACCGCCCAGCCGGCATCGGCGACCAGCATAGACGCCTGAGCGTAAAGCTGAACAACGACCACGAGGCCGAGCACCAGATCATGGAGTGCATGGGGCGGGTGATGTGGGAGGCGCAGCGTAGCGGGCAGATGCCGGATGAGGGGGTTTATTTGGAGTGTGTGAGGAAGTTGTAGCGGCGTTTAATGGTACCGCGTGGCTTGGCGTACTCTAGCGGCTGTTGTGCGACCGAAGCGGACTCCATTACCACTACCGAACGAGGTCCGAAAAAGACTCAGAAGCAGGCATTAGAGTTTCATCCACCCTCACTTATCACTGTAGTTGTTGTGTAATTACCCCACCATGAACAAATCCACGAATTCCTGAATTGCATCTTATTGGTACCGGTAGTATGCCTTACAAACATGCGATTCTGACCTGGCACAAGGAGATGTTTAATTGTTGGTAACATGCTCACTCATATTGTGCAGAACGCAAAATCTTAACGAATTTTTCAACCAAGATAGACGCATGGTTATTGTATAGGTACCAACGAGTATGATGGAGAGACTTATCGGTAGGAAGAAATAGAAATGGTTCACATAGTGCAACACCGATTAGTGATGGTCTAAGCTCCATTACCTGCTCAGTAAGTTCATTCCAGAGTATAACGCAACTATCACGTATCACATCCGGTTGATCACCCATATTTGTGATACGACTGAGACCATCTTCAATCTGGAACCAGCTATCGATATCCTCATGCACTGATACGCGCCGAAGCGGCTCGAGTGCGTGTGGCAAAGCTATGTCCCCTTCGAACTCACGAACAATCTTCGCAAGAATTCTTCGTTCTCCAAGAAAATTATGGAAAAACCAAGGAGCTGCATAGCGTGGAAGCCATAACCGCTCCCTAGCAAGTGAAGGGGCTAAATTCATGCCGACGAGAGTCAGCTGGCTTGTTTTGCATGTGTGTGCAAGATACACCGCCATCAGGCCACTAGAAGGCCAGCAGAGTAACTGTTTCGACAGTTCGCGCCCAATTCCAGACCACGAAAGATACGCTTCGGGTTCCGCGTGGCGCCCTGTATAGACAACAGACGCCCCTTCGGCCTTAATGCTTTGGGCGTCTGTAGTGACTTCTTTCCGCAGCGTCGTACCGTAAATGTCGGTTTTGTTCCCGAGTGCCCCACCCTTTACGAAATCATTAAAACGAATAACCACATCATGATCATCGACATCACAGGCGGCAGGCATATGGCCGATAGGGCCATTGCCAACTATGCAGACACTTTTCCCCCTCAGCTTATCGGCCCAGTACTCGCTATTCATTCTGTGTGATCAAGACTGGGCATATCGACTATTTCACAGATAAGGCGAGACTGTACCGACTTCCGTTCGATCCCATAGGGCTCCCTTTCATGAAAATAGCAATAACAACCATCGATATATATGGGATTTTCAGCCAACTCCGCCATTGGCAACATAATGGCGTAGTCGGTTACCTGTTCAATCCATTTGCCATAGATCTGAAAATATCTCTTTGGGACCTGTTCGAACAATGATTTTCGGAAACCGCGCATGTGCGCCCATACATTAGCAGCGCCTTTATTACGCGGGGCAATGTAATCTGGGGTATACATCTTCAACGGCTTGTCCGGTCTAAACATTGCGCCATTGACAAGATCCGCTCCATTGGCTATCGCAAGGCGCAACTTATCGACAACCGTCCCTGACATTAATGCATCGTCCTGGTCTAGTGTAACGATCAGTGTCTCGGGGTTCTGACAGATAACCTCTACTGCCTCGATGAAGTTAGGGATATAACCGACACGCTCACGTCGCCTTATCAGCGTTGTCCTGCTCCATAGTTCGCCCAACAGAAGGGGAATATACCACGACTCACTTATGCTCCCCCCATCATCGATAACTATGACCCCAAAGTCCTGATTGGCCTGTCTTCTCAACGAACCTATGCAACGTGCAAGAAGGTTAGCTTTCGTCGCCTTTCCTTTCAGCAGAAAGACAATTGATTCGTTCCGTCCGGGATGAAACCAATCACCATCCGGCACGAGATCCCACCGCCCTTTCTGCTGCTTCGGAACACGTCCCTGTGCGATGAGGTCACGGTAGTTTCCCAGATCGGCTGCGGTCTTATAGTGATTCGGGGGATGGACGTAAAAGGTGCGCGAATCTCCACCTCTTACACAGCGTAGGCCTGTTTTCTTCTGGTGACCTTCGAGTGCGCGATGCCACATCAACTCAAAGACACCTTCGTGCACCGGGTTTTCGATGGGCAACTGTTTGCCTATTCGCTCCAGGTCAAAGAGCCCACAGCGGATCTCCGGAACGTAGCCGCCAGGCTCGGCATCATAGGCCACAAACCCGTCTGTGCCCTGGGAGATATTGAAGCCAACACCCAGCACGTCATCAGGGACTAGTGCATGGCGCATATCCGAAAGGTAATCGTGGAAAAAATCGCTTCGTCCGACTAGAACGTCCACATCGCACTGAAGCACATACCTGGTGTTTAAGGACTCAAACGCCCATAACTGCGAGAACAACGGTGCGTTCTCCGTTGTGTGCGTCGCAGTAACGTGCTCTTCATCAAACCATTTCTGGTATACCGCGATAACTTCACCAGGTTCACATGGGGCAACCAACAGTTGATCAAAGACCCCGCTCTTTCGCATACGCTCTGCGACAGTCACTAGTTCATTGAGATCACCCGAAGAATACTGCCTTAGATACGGGCCTGGGTATGTATCCACAAGCATGACTACACTTGCAAACTTAGAAGGATATGAGAGCTGGGAAACGATATGCTCGACTTGAGCCTCCACCACTGCCACATCTTGTGGACACGTTTTAATCAGCAAAGTGACGTCTTGATCTACACGAAGGGGATCGGGGGCGCCAGAATCATTTCTCAGTGAGACACTCGGATAGCAACTCTCAACCAGTTTTCGGTAAAACTCACGAAACCCTGAAAGCTCCTGAAGCGCTTCGTGTTGTCTCTGCGTTGTTTTCCGGCGATTGTATTCGCAATCCGAGTTACCAATACAACATATACTGTAGGCTCTTGCTGCCGTGTCTATAAGCCTAGACACCGAAAATGGCACAATATCCTTCCCGATATCGATATACAGCAAGGCACCTTTATCGCTTACCCTAAGATTGCTTCGCTTGATGTTAACGGCGAGTATGCCACACCTAACCTGTGACCGCAGGAAGTCGAGAACTGCCTCCTCACCAACACAACCGAAAGTAAACGGTTTGGACGATGTATCTTGATAAGTGCATCGAACCCTATCGTTTGGACCCACTTTCCACTCAGGCTGGGGTATGCAATCAGGCGCCTTTTCCAGAAGGCTCTGTAGCATTGTCAATGCACTTGAATCCATTGACCAGGGATAAAACTCTTTGACAACAACATCATCCTCACGCCATACGATACCCTCTTGCCCGACACCTAGAAGCTCTACTCCGGCGTCGAGCTTATCAACCCAGAATCGAATAGCTTCAGCGAGTCGCTGACGCTGCATCCCCCATCGGTCTGATGCTTGGTTAACGGCAGTCTCCTCCCCCATTAAGGAGTAGTTCGCATAGTACGGTTCGGACACGACCTCACCGTCATGTGGTGTAAAGACGAGTAGCATAGCGACTAACCAGTGGTCTTCGGCACCACGTATACCCGGGTATCTAATTCCCGTATGCGTTCTCAATATCAGATTACAGGATGGCAGCTCTCTTTGGCTCGCGCCTGATGCGAAGGATTCAACCAACTTAAGTAGGGCCCTTCTGTCCATCAGCTCATCAGAATCAGCAATATTGCTCCATGGCAAAGGCTCTCCATTCTTAACGAGGTGGTTGCTGCCTATTACATATGCCGCACCCGCCGTTTCGCCTTTTGTACAAAGAGCCTCCACGGCATGCCTGTCTGCTAGCGTATCGTCGGCATCAAGTCGCGCGACCCAGCGTGCCGAGGGAAATGACGAATCAACAAAATCCAGCAATGCATTTCGTGCCTGAGATGGCGTACCGCAATTGCCACGTACCAGTACCACTTCCGGGCTTTCCAACAGAGATCCTGCTTGTACCCGCCAGTCATCGCATGAACCGTCATCCAGTATTAGTACCGCACAAAGACCCTCGCGTACCACTGTCTGGCCAAGCGCCGTTTCCAATGCCCTTGGAAGCTCCACGCCTTGATTATGCAGGCATATACCAATAACAACCTCGGCGTTCAATGCTAGAGAAGTCGGGGTCGCTAAAAACTGAAGGTTGCGGGAACACAATCTTTCCTTAACTTGGACCGGCGCCCTTATATGCCAAGTCAATGTTCATGTTCCCTAGATGCCGAATCGATATCAGATATTGACAAGCCAAAAAGCCTTTTAGCACGGTCATAAAAGGCATCTCTGGTTGGATCGTCCATTCTGTGACCATGCAATTTCATAAACTGGGACAACCCCTTCGCTTTTGATTCGCTCCCTGGTGTAGAGAGGGCCATGCGATCACTTTCGAGATACCAGGTAGACGAATGTCGAAGTGTATATGCCACGTTTATCGTTGGGAGTGAGAGAATTCGTATTGCCAAGTCCCTGTCATTGGTACTCCTCAACCCCCCTGTGAACATGCCTGCATCCTTTAACGTACGAATTGAGACAAAAGTATTACTACCCTGCCACCCAGGATTCCCGGCAAGAAAATCGTTCACCGTGACGTCAGAGACCGGTGATCGTGGTACTAACTCACCGTCTTTACATAGTCTCAACCCCGACAACACCACCTCGGACCACCCCGATTCTTCCGCCATGGTCATACACGTCTCGATATGGTCGGGATCCCATGTGTCATCGTCATCGAGGATAGCGACATAGCTCTCTGGGTACTTAGCGCTTATGTAGTCCAACCCCGTATTCCATGCGCCAGCAGCGCCGGGCTCATTGGAATTTTGCATCACAACGGTGGAGCACATACCTGACAAAATTTGAGAAACGATCGTCTTTAGTGACTCAAGTGATTTACTCGAATCGTCTTGCACAACCACTAACGCTGATAGCGGGTATGTTTGTGCGGCGATGGATGGAAGGCTTCGTTGACGTAGCAGTTCCAATCGTGAATGCGTAGCGACAAGGCCGACAACCTCCGGTCGGCTTATCACTGACACCATAACAACTGTTCCTTGCTAGTCCCCTTATACCATTCAATAAAAGCTGAAACTCCCGCCTCTAATGAGGTGAATGGTTGGGCACCGACAAGGTCATTCAGTACGTGCCGCTCTGCCCTTGTTGATATCGCATCCGCAGAAGGTTTTGACTGATACCTTATATCAGCTGTTATACCCAGATGACTCTCAATCAAACCCACACATTCGGATACACGACGAGGCTCTCCTCCCCCCACATCGAGAATTGCATGACCACCTAGAGTTCCTTCTGGCGTCGCATTGATGAGCGCACTCACAACTTTTACCACATCACCGATATATGTGAAGTCACGCTGCAGATCACCGTTATCATATAGTGTGATAGGTTCCCCCCTAACGATACTGTCGGTGAAACGATAAATAGCCATATCAGGACGCCCCCAAGGGCCATAGACGGTAAACAGCCTTAGCCCTGTACACTTCATGCCGTACTGGCTGACATAACTTTGAGCATAGGACTCACATGCCAACTTCGTTGCTGCGTAAAGACTTTTCACATTGAGGTGGCCTGAACAGTCTCCAGGCCGATCGCCATAGATTGAACTTGAAGAGGCGTAGATGATTCGTTCGACACCTGCATGACGGCACGCCTCGAGCACAGACAAAAAACCATCCAGATTGGATGAATGGTAATCAAATGGGCGACTCAACGAGTTCCTGACGCCAACTTCACCTGCAAAGTGCAACACAACGTCGTAGCGTTCGTGTTTCATGAGTTCCAGCAGCGCACTATGGTCACGGATATCTTCCCTGTGGAATGTGAATCCTGCGAACTTCGACAATTCACATATCCGTGCATGTTTCAGATCCACTGAGTAATAATCGTTTACCGAGTCAATCCCGGTTACCATAACATCCGGATTTTGTAGCAACGACTTCGCGAGTTCACTTCCAATAAAACCAGCCACACCGGTAATGAATACTCTCACTAACCCTCCTGATTAATTATTTTCATAGGCACGAATTATTTTTTAGTATACCTCTACATGCAATTGACTTGCATAGAGAGAAAATCCACTTATCGATCCATGAGCGTCATTGAACGCAAGGTCGGCACGTGTGTTTAATAATTGATTTACTGCCTCTCTATTTCCATTAGGTATCCTCATAATCTTTTTGTGTTCAGATGGCTTAATGCTGATATGCGTTGTGTAAGTGTAAATTTCATATCTACAGCAAGGCTGCAAGCGTAATACACCGCCCTCTAAATATCCGCTACTGGCCTACTCCCGTACGAGCCAACAAGAAGCTCTTACTTCCGCTAAAGGGTGTTAGCTGCCATCCTATCCCATCTTCCTTAATGCCCGCTACTGGCCGTTAGTCGGCATTAACTAACACAATTTCTGTGTATGCCGACAGCAGGACGCCGAGGCATCACCTCTCCCCAATCAACTCAATCTGATACCCATCCGGGTCCTCAACAAAGGCGATAATCGTTTTCCCGGCGTTCATCGGTCCTGCCTCACGCAGGATCCTGCCGCCCTGCTCGCGCATCCGCTCGGTCGCCTGGTAGACATCGTCCACTTCGATGGCGATGTGGCCGAAGCCGTTGCCGATATCGTAACTGTCGACGCCCCAGTTGTAGGTCAGTTCGATGACGCTGTTTTGCGACTCGTCGCCATAGCCAAGGAAGGCGAGGGTAAATTTGCCGTCGGGGTACTCCTTCTGGCGCAGCAGTTTCATGCCGAGGATCTGGGTGTAGAAGTCGATGGAGCGCTGCAGGTCGCCGACCCGCAACATGGTGTGAAGTAGTCTCATCTCCCCTCCTCTATCGTATGCTGTAGATGATGGGGAGAGGATAGCCAATAACGGGCGCTTAGGTAAAATGCTGGAGGATATCGTCCAGTGGCTCGGGGCGGGCGATGCCATAGCCCTGGGCGTAGTCGACGCCGATGGTGCGCAGTCGCTCGGCGATTTCATCGTTCTCCACGAACTCGGCGATGGTCTTCAGCTCCATCACACTGCCGACACTGTGGATCGCCTTCACCATCGCCTCGTCGATCTCATCGTCGAGAATGTCTTTCACGAAGGCGCCGTCAATCTTCAGGTAGTCGACCGGGAGTGTCTTGAGATAGCCGAAGGAGGAGAGCCCGCTGCCAAAGTCGTCGAGCGAGAAGCGGCAACCACGCTGCTTGAGCTCGCCAAACAGTGCCATCGCCTGGTTAAGGTTGGTGATTGCCGCCGTCTCGGTGATCTCAAAACAGATAAGTTCCGGGTCGAGGCGACTCAGATCCAGCTGCTCGCTAATAAACTCGAGGAAGTGGTCGTCGGCCAGGGTCTGGCCTGAGAGGTTGATCGAACAGCCCAGCGGTACCCGGCCCAGCCTGTCCCTTGCCTCACACAGGCTACTGAGGGTTTTACGTACCACCCAACGGTCGATGGTAGGCATCAGGTTGTAGCGCTCTGCCGCGGGAATAAAGGCCATCGGCGGCACGATCTCACCGGCCTCGTTGACCATGCGAATCAGGATCTCGTAGTGCGGCAACTCACTGTCTTCATGCAGCGGCGCAATATGCTGGGCGTGGAGGAACAGGCGCTGCTCTTCAAAGGCGTCACTAATTCGGTGCACCCAGCTCATCTCGCTGTGTCGCACCTGGGTATCGTCATCCGCCTGATGATAGACATAGACGCGGTTACGCCCCTGCTCCTTGGCGAAGTAGCAGGCGGCATCCGCCGCGGAGAGCAGTTGATCGATGCCACTGGCATCGCGGTCGATCATGACGACACCGATGCTCACACCGACCTCGAAGCTCTTGTCCTCCCAGACAAAGCGGAACTCCTTTACCTGCTGGCGCAGCTTCTCGGCCAGGTGACGCGCATCCTCCAGGGAGCAGTGCTCCAGTAATACCGCAAACTCATCGCCACCGAGGCGGGCCAGGGTGTCACTGCTGCGCAGCGATTTTTTCAGCTGCACGGCGAGCAGCTTGAGCAGTTCATCGCCGGCGCGATGACCGCAGGTATCGTTAATGACCTTGAACTGATCCAGGTCCATGAAGAACAGGGCATGCTCCGCCTCTTCCTCATGGCCGCTGTGGATCAGGTGCCCCAGGCGATGCTCGAACTCGCGCCGGTTGACCAGGCCGGTAAGGGTATCGTGGCTGGCCTGGTAGTTGAGCTGGCGCGTCATCTTCAGCGCCTCGGTAATGTCGTGCAGCACCAGTACCGCACCGATCACGCTCCCCTCACTTTCGATCATCGCCGAGGCGGAGATCTTCAATACATAGCTGCGGTCGTCTTTGCGGCGCAACAAACCGTTGCTGGCATGGACAAAACTACCGCCATGGGTAATTGCCAGCTCCACGAGGTCGTTGATCGGCTCGCCGCTATCCTCGTCCAGCAACGGCAATACCGACGAATAGTGGGTACCGACAGCGCTCTCCGGCTCGGCGACCAGCCTCTCGGCAACCGGGTTCAGGTACTCCACGACACCGTCGGTATCGGTCGTAATGACACCGTCGGTTATCGACTCCAGCGTCGCCAACAGGCGCTGGCGCTCGGACTGTAGTGCGTTCTCCGCATGCTTCAACTGGGTAATATTGCGGCTGATCCCCTCTACCCCGCCAATCTTTCCCGCCTCATCCCGGTAGTAATGCAAATTGGCCGAGGCCCAGACCACGCCACCATTCTTGTGCCGCAGCGCCGAGATAAAGTTTCTCACCTCACCCTTGTCACTCAGCTCACGAATCAGTTCACCGCGCACATGCGGTTCGACATAGAGGCTGGTCACTTCGCGTCCTACTACCTCATCAGGGGTGAAGCCCAACTCCTTTTCCACCTGCTCACTAATGAAGGTGAACTGCCCGGCCAGATTGGTGCGGTAGACCACATCGGGAAGGGAGGCAATCAGGTCGTGACGCTCCTGCGCCTCGTGCTGCAGCTGTTCAACCAGCGCCGTGGCGCGACTCTCCGACTGCTGGTGATATTCGGCCAGCTGACGGGCCTCCTCCACCAGGCGCATATTTTTTGCCGTGGCACGCACGTTCAGCTCGGCGCTGGAGAGCAGAATGACCATATAGACCAGCAGCAGCACCCCGATTATCCAGAAGGTGGAATCACCTTCGGCCATGCAGCGAATTGCCAGAGGGAATAGCGCCGGCAGTATAAATGCCGCGCTGGCCCGCCCCCCCGAAGCGGCATAGGTCACCATGGTGGAGGCGCACAGGCCGCTGATAATGATCAGAAAGAGGGTAAGGTGCAGCGGCGATGAGGCAGGGAAAAAGAGGACACTGAAAATCCCCCAGGCAGCCCCCCCCATGACGGTGCCGAGAAGAAAGTAGCGGTGCCAGGCATTGGCCGTTTCAATATTGCGGTAACGCTGGAAAAATTGCTTAACCAGCCAGAATCGCGAAAGGTAAACGCAAAAAGTAACGCCGAGCCACTCCAACAGCTGGGAGGCTGGGGCGATATCACTAAACAGGTAGGCAAGAAAACCGGCATAGAGCACCGTTCCCACCATCCCCTTTGCACCCTGCTCATAGAGCAGGTGTAACTGCTGTTCACGAACCCTGTTGTTAACCTCAGCAACATCCAGCGTAACAACACCCTGTAGTTCTGCCATATTCCCTCACCGCATCACCTTATGGTGATTATCGTTATTATGTTTGTTGGCACATCCCTGTGCAGTAATGCAATCCTGTTTGTTTAGCTTGAGCGCTTGGCGCCGATACGCAGACGCAGGGCGTTCAGTTTAATGAAGCCCGCGGCATCTTTCTGGTCGTAGGCGCCGGCATCGTCCTCAAAGGTGGCGATGTTCTCGTCGAACAGGGAGTCACTCTCGGACTTGCGGCCGGCGATGTAGACATTGCCCTTGTAGAGCTTCACCCGCACCACGCCGTTGACGTGCTCCTGGCTCTGGTCGATCAGCGCCTGCAGCATCTCGCGCTCGGGGCTCCACCAGTAGCCGTTGTAGATGATCTTGGCATAGCGCGGCATCAGCTCGTCTTTCAGGTGCATCGCCTCGCGGTCCAGGGTGAGCGACTCCATGGCGCGGTGTGCACGCAGCATGATGGTACCGGCGGGGGTCTCGTAGCAGCCGCGCGACTTCATGCCGACATAGCGGTTTTCGACGATGTCGTCACGGCCGATACCGTTGGCACCACCCACCTTGTTGAGGTATTCCATCACGGTCGCCGGGCTCATCGCCTCACCGTTGATGGCAACGATATCGCCCTTCTCGTAGCTCAGCTCCAGGTAGGTAGGTTCGTCGGGGGCCTGCTCGGGGGAGACGGTCCAGCGCCACATGTCGTCCTCGGGCTCGTTCCACGGGTCTTCCAGGATGTCGCCTTCGTAAGAGATGTGCAGCAGGTTGGCATCCATCGAGTAGGGAGACTTCTTGCTCTGCTTGGCGAAGTCGATCTCGATACCGTGCTCCTGGGCGTACTTCATCAGCTTCTCGCGCGACAGCAGGTCCCACTCACGCCACGGGGCGATGACCTTCACCTCGGGCATCAGGGCGTAGGCGCCGAGTTCGAAGCGCACCTGGTCGTTGCCCTTGCCTGTAGCACCGTGAGAGATGGCGTCAGCGCCGGTCTCGTGGGCGATCTCGACCAGACGCTTGGCAATCAGCGGGCGGGCGATGGAGGTCCCGAGCAGGTATTCACCCTCATAGACGGCGTTGGCGCGAAACATGGGGAAGACGAAGTCGCGGGCGAACTCTTCGCGCATGTCGTCGATGTAGATCTCCTTTACACCGGCCGCCTGGGCCTTGGCACGGGCCGGCTCGACCTCTTCGCCCTGGCCAATATCGGCGGTAAAGGTGACCACCTCGCAGTTGTACTCGTCCTGCAGCCACTTGAGGATGATGGAGGTATCGAGGCCGCCGGAGTAGGCGAGCACGACTTTTTTCACGTCAGACATGGGAACTCCCGTTTCAGCTGGGCACCGCGCGGGTGCCGACCAGAAAAATTGAACCGGGGATTATACCGGGAGCGCGGGACGATGACTATTTTGACAACGTGACTTCAACCACCCGGTTGAGGGCACGTCCCTTTTTGCTGCGGTTACTGGCCACCGGTTTGCGCTCACCGTAGGACTTGAGCATGATCTGCAGCCTGTCGCCATCCACCCCCTTGGCCAGCAGGTAGTCGCGCACCGCCTCAGCGCGGCGCTGGCCCAGGGCGTCGTTATAGTGGCGGAACCCGCGGTTGTCGGTACGGCCGTAGACCGCCACCAGCTTCACCGCCTCATCGCCCAGCAGGTACTCGGCCACCTCATCGAGGCGCTTTTTCGCCTCATCACTCAGCTCGTGCTTGGCGAAGGCGAAGTAGAGCTTGCTCTGCTGCACATAATCAAAACTATACGGCAGCAGCACCGCCAGGCAGTCTACGAACTCCCCCATCGCCGCGCGGAAATTCACCGCAGAGAGGGAGACCTGTACCTGATCACCCCCATCGACCCAGTCCTGGTAGTAAAAAGAGGGGAACATCCCCTGCTCCAGCTCCAGCAGCAGACGGCGTGCGGTCGCCTGCTCCAGGGTGATGGGAGTGCGGCTGCGCTTATAGTCCACCTCACCCAGGTCGTTGCCGCGCCGCTGGTGCTGCCACTGCGGCGCGCTGGAGAGCAGGCGTGCACTGCCGCCCTGTAGCGGCTGCGCCTTGACCTGCAGCTTCATCGCCAGCTCGGCGCCCGCCTCAGCCTCGAACACCGCTTTGCCGTAGTAGGGGATCTCGTGGCTCAGCGAGCAGTAGAGGCGCGAGGAGGCGCTCTCCCAGCGTGACTCGTGCTCGCTGGCCCCATAGCTATGCAGCGCCGCGCTGGCGACGCCGAAGGGCAGTAACAGTGTGATGAGAAGAAGGTAGCGCAAGGCGAAGCCCCCGATTAGTTCCGTCGTTACCCCTATAGTCGGCAGCTGAGGCGCAGGACTTTAATCTTTCGCCTTCGCCGCTTCATAGACCGGCCACCACTTCTGCGCCAGCACATTGAGGCGCTGCTGGCGATTGGCCGGGCTGGGGTGGGTACTAAGGAACTGCGGTGGATTGGCGCCCCCCACCTTCTCCATCTTCTGCCACAGGCTGACCGCGGCATAGGGGTCGTAACCCGCGCGGGCCGCCAGCTCGATACCGATCTCGTCGGCCTCGCTCTCGCCGCCACGGCTGTTGGGCAGCTCGATGGCGAGCTTGGCGGCCAGCACTGCGGTCCCCATCGCCACCTCGTCTCTGTCGGTGGCGATGGCAAGCACCGTTACCCCTAACGAGGTCGCCATCGCCACCGACATACGCTCTGCCGTGTGGTTGGCCAGGGCGTGGGAGATCTCATGGCCCATCACCTGCGCCAGCTCGTCGTCCGTCGGTTCGACCTTCTGCAGCAGTCCCGTATAGACTGCCATCTTGCCCCCCGCCATACACCAGGCGTTGACCTCCTCGGCATCGTCGATCACCTGCACCTCCCAGGCCCAGTCGGCACTGTCGGGGCGCATCTTCACCGCCTGCTCGACCAGGGCATCGGTGATGCGTTGTACCCGCCCGGTCACCGCCTCGTCGGTGAGAAGCTTGCCCTCCTCATCCAGCTTTTTCACCGTATTGGTATAGGCCTGGCGCGAGGCGGAGATCGCCTGTGCCTCAGAGACCAGCAGTAGCTGACTGCGACCGGTCGGACTGGTGGCGCAACCGCTGGCGAGCAGCGCTGCGCCAAGCAGTGCAAACAGGGAAAAACGGCGTACATTCATCACATAAACTCCATAGCAACAAAAAGGGCGCACCAGGCGCCCTTTTCACTTCCGTTAGCTTACCGGCTGGAACTCGGCCGGCTCCTGCTCGGCCATGTGTTCGTAGGTGTGCCAACGCAGGTCCAGCGACTCCTGCGCCAGTTTCATCAGGCGCGCCGCCTCTTCCGGGTTGTTCTTCTGCAACAGCTTGTAACGCTGCTCGTTGTACGCGAACTCTTCCAGCGGAATGGTCGGACGGGTGGAGTCGAGGATAAACGGCCGCTTACCCGCCTGACGTAGCTGCGGGTTGTAGCGGATCAGCGGCCAGTAGCCGGACTCCACCGCCTTCTCCTGCTGCGACAGGCCGTTACGCAGGTCGATACCGTGGGCGATACAGGGGCTGTAGGCAAGGATGATGGACGGGCCCGGATAGGCCTCCGCCTCACGCATCGCCTGCAGCGTCTGCTGCGGGTTGGCGCCCATCGCCACGCGGGCGACGTAGACATTACCGTAGGAGATCGCCTGCAGCGCCAGGTCCTTCTTGGTCACCGCCTTACCGGCAGCGGCGAACTTGGCGGTCGCCGCGATGGGGGTCGACTTGGAGGCCTGTCCGCCGGTATTGGAGTAGACCTCGGTATCGAGTACCAGCACGTTGATATTGCGGCCCGAGGCGAGGGCGTGGTCGAGACCGGAAGAGCCGATATCGTAGGCCCAGCCGTCACCGCCTACCAGCCACACCGAACGGCGAACCAGGTGATCGGCCACGGTCAGCAGAGCCTTGGCCTTGGGGTCGTCGATCTCAGCCAGGCGCTTCTTCAGGTCGCAGACCCGATCACGCTGCGCATTCATCTGGCTGCCAATCTCCTGATTGGTGTCCGTCAGCGAGTCGATGTACTCCTTGTCGAAGTAGTCGCCCATCTCGCTCAGCAGGTGCTTGGCCATCATCATCTGCTGGTCGGCAGAGACTCGCATCCCCAGGCCGAACTCAGCGTTGTCCTCGAACAGCGAGTTGGACCAGGCGGGGCCACGTCCATCCTTGTTCACCGACCACGGGGTGGCCGGCAGGTTGCCACCGTAGATGGAGGAGCAGCCGGTGGCATTGGCCACCAGCAGGCGCGGGCCGAACAGCTGGGTCAGCAGGCGCACATAGGGGGTCTCACCGCAACCGGCACAGGCGCCAGAGAACTCGAACAACGGCTCCAGGAACTGGGCACCGCGCACCGAACCGAAGTTAACGGTGGAGCGGGAGTTGACCGGAATGGAGTCGAAGAACTCGATATTGGCGCGCGCCACCTCCAGCGGCCCCTTCTGGTCCATGTTGATCGCCTTACGGGTGCTGTCTTTCAGGTCGAACGCAGGGCAGGCCTCGACGCAGAGGCCGCAACCGGTGCAGTCCTCGGCATAGATCTGCAGGGTATAGCGGGTCTCGGGGAAGCCGCGCGCGGTCACCGGGGCCGACTCGAAGCTCTGCGGTGCCTTATCCAGGGTGCTCTCGTGGTAGAAACGGGCACGAATGACCGAGTGCGGACAGACGAAGGAGCAGTTACCACACTGAATACAGACCTCCGGCTCCCACTTGGGGATGAAGTCGGAGATGTTGCGCTTCTCCCAGCGGGCGGTGCCGCTGGGGTAGGTGCCGTCGACCGGGATCTTGGAAACCGGCAGGTCGTCGCCCTTGCCGATCAGCATCGGCACGGTGACCTCTTTGACGAAATCGGGCGCCAGGTCAGAGACCGCCTGTTTCATCCCCACGCTGGCGCTGACCTCTTTGGGTACCTCGACCTTGTGCAGATGGTCGAGTGAGGCGTCCACCGCCTTGAAGTTGAGCTCGACGATCTCGACACCCTTGCGCATGTAGGTCTTCTCGATCGCCGCCTTGATCTTGGCGATCGCCTCATCACGCGGCAGCACGCCGGAGAGGGCGAAGAAACAGGTCTGCATAATGGTGTTGATACGACGCCCCATGCCGGTGTTGCGTGCCACGGTGGAGGCGTCGATGACGTAGAACTCGATGTTCTTGTCGATAATCTGCTGCTGCACCGGGCGCGGTAGCTGGTCCCACACCTGGTCGGGGGCGACCGGGGAGTTGAGCAGGAACACCGCGTTGTCCGCCGCCTTATCCAGCATCTCCACCTGGTCGATGAAGTTGGCCTTGTGACAGGCGATGAAGTTGGCCGAGGTGATGAGGTACGGAGCCTTGATCTCGTCGGGGCCGAAACGCAGGTGTGAGGTGGTCTGGGAACCCGCCTTCTTGGAGTCGTAGACGAAGTAACCCTGGCAGTTGAGCGGTGTGCTCTCACCGATGATCTTGATCGAGTTCTTATTGGCCGAAACAGTACCATCGGAACCGAGGCCGAAGAACATGGCGCGGGTGACGTTGTCGGGCTCGATGATGAAGCTGTCGTCGTAGTCGATAGAGGTGTTGCTCACATCGTCATTAATGCCGACGGTGAAGTGGTTCTTCGCCGCGTCGCTCGCCAGATTGTCGAACACCGCCTTGGCCATGCCGGGGGTGAACTCCTTGGAGGAGAGGCCGTAACGGCCGCCGACCACCTTGGGCATGGCGGCGATGGTACCGCTGCCGAGGGCCTCTGCCAGGGAGGTGAGTATATCCTGATAGAGCGGCTCGCCAGCACTGCCCGGCTCCTTGGTGCGGTCCAGCACGGCGATGCGCTTGCAGCTCTTGGGCAGCGCGGCGATCAGGTGCTCGGTGCTGAAGGGGCGGAACAGGCGCACGGTGATAACGCCGAGCTTACGGCCCTGGGCGTTGAGCGCGTCGATGGTCTCCTGCACGGTCTGTGCGCCGGAGCCCATCATGATCACGACGTCCTCGGCATCCGCCGCACCGTGGTAATCGAACAGGTGGTACTGGCGGCCGGTCAGTTTGGCCAGCTCGTCCATGGTCTCCTGCACGATACCGGGCACCGCAGCGTAGAAGGTATTGGAACTCTCACGCCCCTGGAAGTAGACGTCCGGGTTCTGCGCGGTACCACGGATAAAGGGGTTGTCCGGGTTGAGCGCACGGTTGCGGTGGGCGAACACCAGCTCCTCGTCGATCATCTCGCGGATCTGCTCATCGCTGATGAGGCTGATCTTGTTGATCTCGTGCGAGGTGCGGAAACCGTCGAAGAAGTTGATAAAGGGCACACGCGCCTTCAGGGTGGCGGCGTGGCAGATCAGTGCGGCGTCGTGCGCCTCCTGCACCGAGTTGGAAGCGAGCATGGCCCAGCCGGTCATGCGCGCCGCCATCACGTCCTGATGGTCGCCGAAGATGGAGAGCGCCTGCGCGGCGATGGAACGGGCCGCCACGTGGAACACGGTGGAGGTCAGCTCGCCGGCGATTTTGTACATATTGGGCAGCATCAGCAGCAGCCCCTGCGAGGCGGTGAAGGTGGTGGTCAGGGCACCGGTCTGCAGCGCACCGTGGGCGGTACCGGCGGCACCACCCTCGCTCTGCATCTCGATAACCTGCGGCACCTGGCCCCAGATGTTCTGTACCCCCTGGGTAGCCCACAGGTCGGAGAGCTCGGACATGTCGGACGAGGGGGTGATGGGATAGATCGAGCAGATATCGCTGACACGGTAGGCAACGTGGGCAACGGCGTTGCCGCCGTCCACGGTCACCTGCTTGGCTTGGTTGTTCTCACTCATGCTGTCTTATCTCTTGTTTTCCGGTGCGGTGCCGGTAACGTGGCCCGCGGCACTCTCGGGGATCATCTCGATGGCGTGGCAGGGGCACTGCTCCTGGCAGACGCCGCAACCGGTACAGAGGCTGTAGTCGTAACGGTAGCGGTTGCCGGGGCCGAGCTTGATGATCGCATCCTCGGGGCAGGAACCGTAGCAGCCGTCGCACTCGAAGCAGTTGCCGCAGGAGAGGCAGCGCTTGGCCTCGTACTGGGCCTCCTTCTCGCTGATGCCCTGCAGGATCTCCTCGAAACCACCGAGGCGCTGGGCCAGCGGCAGGTGCTGCTGCTCAGTCATCGGCGCATTGGTGCGGTACCACAGCTGCAGTTTCTCGTGATCGACGATGGGGTGTTTGGGGTGCGGACGGTACTCCTCGCCGCGCAGCCAGGCATCGATGTAGCGCGCGGCCTTCTTACCGTGACCGGTGGCGATGGTCACCGAGCGGTCGGAGGGGACCATGTCGCCGCCGGCGAAGATACCCTCGGCGCCGGTCATCATGTTGTCGCCCACCACCACGGTACCGTCCTTCTGGAACTCGACACCGGAGACGCGATTGAGGAAGCCGGTATCGGTCTGCTGACCCACTGCCATAATCAGCGAATCGGCCTCCAGCTTCTCGAAACGACCGGTGGGCTGCGGACGACCATCCTCTCCCAGCTCCATCACCTCAACCTCGATGTGGGAGCCATCCACCTCCTTGATGGTGCGCAGCCAGTTGATCTTGACCCCCTCCTCCAGCGCCTCGTCGGCCTCGAAGTCGTGGGCGGCCATATTGTCGCGGTCGCGGCGGTAGATGATCATCGCCTCATCCACGCCCATGCGCTTGGCAACGCGGGCGGCGTCCATCGCGGTGTTACCGCCGCCGTAAATGGCGACGCGACGGCCCAGCTGCACCTCCTCGCCGTTCTCTACGCTCTTGAGGAAGGAGACCGCATCCATCATCCCCTTGGCGTCGCGGGCCGGGATGTCGATCTTCTTGGAGAGGTGGGCGCCAACGGCGATAAAGGCGGCCTGGAAATTACCGGCGCTCATCTCGCCCTGTACGTCATCGACACGATGGTTGAGGTGAATCTTCACCCCCATCTCCTCAACGCGTTGAATCTCACGCTCCAGCTCGTCGCGCGGCATGCGGTAGGCGGGGATACCGAAGTGGATCATGCCGCCGGCCACCGGACCGGCCTCGAAGATCTCGACCTCGTGACCAAGGCGTGTCAGGTGATAGGCGGCGGAGAGACCGGAGGGGCCACCGCCGACCACCATCACCCGCTTACCATCGGGGCGGGCGGTAAACTCGGGCTTCCACCCCTGCTCCATCGCCATATCGCCGAGGAAACGCTCAACGGCATGGATGCTTACCTCGTTATCGGTGTAGGCACGGTTACAGGCGGTTTCGCAGGGGTGGTAACAGACCCGACCATGGATCGCCGGGAAGGGGTTGTTCTCTAACAATTTCTGCCAGGCGGCGTGGTATTCACCCGCCTGCGCCAGGGCCAGCCAGGCCTGGATATCCTCCCCCGCCGGACAGGCGTTGTTACAGGGGGGCAGATAATCCATATAAACAGGACGTCGGGAGCGTAGCGCACCGGTCCCCTTGGCATACTTATCGGGGTCCAGGTTGGCTGTCATATCCTTAGCGGTCATAGATTACTCTCGCTTTTCTTCATATATTTCAATGAGTTGCCGATTTGTAGTTGGCATAATAGGCACACAAACCGGAGCATTGTACCTTATTGGGCCCACTAAATCGGCTATGCCGAGTGAAAAAGTTTGCTGATTTTATCACTCTACCTGAAGAGGCGCAGGTTGGGGCTAACTCACTGATAGTTAAGAGGGTTATTACCTGAGTTGTTTGCTAGGTTATAGCCAATAGTGAGCGAAAACGGGGGGAAAGGTCAAGCCAAGAAAAAGCCCGGTTTTTGCCGGGCTTTTTTCATTTCAGGGGCATGGGAGAGGCCTCCCCGCCATCAGAACAGATGGGCGTTGATCCAGAAATGGGTGGCGATGGAGGCGGCGTAACCGGCGGCAATGGCCGGTGCCCACTTCAGGTGACCGAAGAAGGTGTACTTACCGCGGGCCTGGCCCATCAGCGCAACACCGGCGGCAGAGCCGATGGAGAGCAGGGAGCCGCCGACACCGGCGGTGAGGGTGACCAGCAGCCATTGTCCCTGTGACATCTCGGGATTCATGGTCAGCACCGCGAACATGACCGGGATGTTATCGACGATGGCGGAAAGCACGCCCACGGCGATGTTAGCGTTTGAGGCCCCCCACTGGCTGTACATCACGTCTGAGACCAGGGCGAGGTAACCGAGGAAGCCGAGACCACCGACGCAGAGTACGACACCGTAGAAGAAGAACAGGGTATCCCACTCGGCACGCGCCACCTTATTGAAGATGTCGAAGGGAACCACGTCGCCCATCTGACCTTCGTGTTCTACATCGACAGCACTCTCTTTGTGCGCAGTCTTCTTGAGGAAGAAACCGAATAGCTTGAGGTAGCTCAGACCGGTCAGCATGCCAATCACCGGCGGCAGGCCGAGGAAGTTGTGGAACGAAACGGCGGTAACGATAGTAAGCAGGAACAAGGCAATAATGCGCCTGGCGCCTCGCTTCATACCCACCGCATCGCCGCCGCCCTGCGGCTGCTCGTTGGGCACGGCGAAGTGCATCAGCGCCGCCGGCACCACGAAGTTCACCAGGGAGGGGATAAAGAGCGCGAAGAAGCCCCAGAAGCCGACGATCCCCTTCTGCCATACCATCAGGGTGGTGATATCGCCAAAGGGACTGAAGGCACCACCAGCGTTGGCACCGACCACGATATTGATACAGGCCAGGGTGACAAAGCGGCTGTTATCGCCACCCACTGCCAGTACCACCGCACACATCAGCAGCGCGGTGGTAAGGTTGTCGGCCACCGGTGAGATGAAGAAGGCGAGGATACCGGTGAGCCAGAACAGCTTACGGAAACCGAAGCCCTTCTGAATCAGCCAGGAGCGTAACGCATCGAAGACCTGGCGCTCCTCCATGGCGTTGATGTAGGTCATCGCCACCAGCAGGAACAGCATCAACTCGGCGAACTCCAGCAGATTGTGGCGTACCGCGTGCTCGGCCATCTCCGGCATACCGTGGTGCATATAGACCGCGCCGATCATCGCCCAGATGATACCGGCAACAAGCACTACAGGCTTGGACTTGCGCAGGTGGGTAAACTCCTCTGCCATGACGAACAGATAGGCCAGGACAAACAGGCCGATGGAGGCAAAGCCGATACCACTGCTGGTCAGATCCAGCTGTTCATGACCCTGCCCTTCAGCAGCCATCGCAGCTGTGGAGAGCAGCATCGACACGATAAGTGCGGCGAGTGATGCTAAGCGCTTCTTCATTGGTGTTCTCTTAACGGTTATGGGTACGGTGATGGTTTCGCCGAACGGCGATTCCCCCGAGTCAGGCTGATGCAATCATCAACCCGGGCTCGAGGACACTACCATAAACCTGCGTATATTTCAGTCCTAGAAGAAGGTGTTCATTCCCAGCATCATCACGACCAGGAACAGCACGGTCATAATGCCGCCCGCCTTCATGAAGTCGGGCACGCGGTAACCGCCGGGGCCCATGATGAGGGCGTTCACCTGGTGGGTGGGGATGAGGAAGGAGTTGGAGGTGGCGATGGCCACGGTGAGGGCATAGACGGCCGGATCCGCACCAACTTGAAGCGCAATGTTCACCGCAAGTGGCACTAAAAGTACTGTCGCACCGACGTTGGACATCACCAGGGTAAAAAATGTCGCCAACAGTGCAATCGACGCCTGGATCACCCACGGTGCAGCGCCGCCAACCAGGTTAACCACCTCAGCGGCGATCCACCTGGCGGTACCACTGGTCTCAACCGCGAGTCCGAGCGGGATCAATGAAGCCAACAGGAACACGGTCTTCCAGCTCACCGCCTCGTAGGCCTCCTCAATGGTCAGCACCCGGGTCAACACCATACCCATGGCGCCGGTGAGCAGTGCGACGGAGAGGCGCACGTCCATAAAGATCAGGGTCAGCGCGGTGGCAAAGAAGATCAGTGCCGGCAACAACTTGTGCGGGCGCAGCTCCTCGTGCGGATACTCGGTGGTAACGATTACGAAGTTACGATCCTTCTCCAGGCGGGCCAGGTCAGACCAGGCGGTGTGAACCACCAGTACATCACCGGCTTGAAGAGCGGTGTCACGCACACCGGCACCTTCACGGGTGATGGTCTCGCCGCCACGGTTGATCGCCATCAGCGACAGGCCGTAGGTCATGCGCAGGCGCAGGTCACGAGCGGTCTTGCCAATGAGTGCGGAGCCCGGCGGCACCACCACCTCGGCGATACCTGACTTGGTGGGGGTCAGGGCGTCGGCGAAGGTATCGAGCTCGGCCTTGTTGGTCACCCTGGTGGCCTTGAGGAAGTACTCAATGATGTCGTCATCGGACAGTATCCCCAGTACGGTTCCGGCCTCAAGTGCGGCAGTGCGGTCCATCGACTGGGAACCAAAACGGGCGCCATCACCCTTGTCCATACCGACAACCCGCACGGCGTGATCGCTCTCGAGTTCATCGAGATTCTTGCCGACCAGAGGGCTCTCGTGGGTGATCACCACCTCATAGGCGCTGTAGTCGACACCATAGAGCTCATCGAAATAGTCCTGGGTCTTCTGGCCGGAGGTGCCCCCCTCACTCTTGGTACTGGGCAGCACGAAGCGACCGGCGATAACGAAGTAGATAATGCCGGTAGCGACCAGCATCACACCGACGGGGGTGACGGAGAAGAGACCAAAGGTCTCCATCTGCTGCGCCTCGGGCAGCGTCTTGTTGGAGGTGAGGATCAGGTCGTTGAGCAGAATCAACGGCGAGGAGCCGATCATGGTCATGGTACCGCCGAGGATGGCGGTGAAGCCCATCGGCATCAGCAGGCGCGACATCGGCAGGCCTGAGCGTGCGGAGATACGCGACACCACCGGCAGAAACAGCGCCGCGGCGCCAACGTTCTGCATGAAGGAGGAGATAAAACCGACGGTACCGGAGATGATGGGGATAATACGCCCCTCGGTGGTTCCGCCAATTTTAAGAATAAAGTTGGCCACCTTGCCCATCAGCCCGGTCTTGTCGAGACCGGCACCGATGATCATCACTGCGATGATCGAGATCACCGCATTGGAGGAGAAGCCGTTAAACAGCTGGCGCGTATCGACCAGCCCCTGCTCCAGCCCCATCAGGGGCGCCATTACCGAGGTAAGGCCCAGCAACACCATCACCGAGGCGGCGGCCACGTCAACGCCAACCACCTCAAAGGCGAAGAGGTAGATAGTAAGCATCAGAATCGCCATGACCCAGGCGATCTCCACAGTAGGAACGATCGTGGCAAGGTAGGCGCTCAGCAGTGCGAATACGCCTGCGGCGATCCACTGTTTGAGAGCTGGCGACTGGCTACTCTTCTGGGTCTGGTCTTCGTCGGCAAGGGAGGTCATGCAACATCTCCAAATTTATTATTGGTAAACAGCGAACTAATATTCCACAGCGGAATTCAATATGTTCTCTATGGAATATAGCGCCCTCACGCCCCTTCCACACTAGAACATCGGCGGAGTTTCCTGTTTATCTCGATGCTATTCAAATGAATACCCATGCTGTAACATTCCTTGATGGAATATAACAATCTTCCCGATCTGAAAGGCCTTGCAACCCTGCGCCTGGTGGTTGAGCTGGGGGGGGTAGAGGAGGCAGCACGTGTCCTGCACGTCGGCCAACCTGCCGTCACCAAACGACTGCGGGCCCTGGATGCCTGCTACGACACACCGCTAATGCAGCGTGAGGGGCGCCGACTGGAACTCACGCCCGCAGGTGAGCAGGTCTACACCTATGCCCGTCTGGTACTGAACCACCAGGACAACCTCCTCGATAAGCTGGAGTCGATGCGTGCGGGGCAACACCGCATGCGTATGGAGGTGACCTTCGCGATCGGCGAACACATTCTGCCAAAGCTTCTGCTCTCCTTTGCCGAAGCCCACCCTGACTTTCGCATCGAGAGCCGCATGGGCTATACGCGGCGAATACAGACCCACCTGGCGACGGGGCTGACCGACATGGCATTACTGGAACAGGCGCCGGATCACCCGGACATTCTGGTACAGAAGTGGCTGGATGACGAGCTGGTGCTGGTATGCGGCCAGGGCCATCCGCTGTGGGGCTGTGAGCTGATACCCATCGTCAGACTGCAACAACTCAACTACGTATTACGCGAGTCGCAGTCCTCGATGCGCATCACCCTGGACAAGGCGTTGCAGGACATCGGCATCTACCACATCCCCATCAACATGGAGGTGGGCTCCACCGACACCATCGTCGAGATGCTGGAGCACGGAAAACATGTCAGTTTTCTGCCCCGCTTCGCGGTGGCCGAGGCACTGCTCGAGGGAAGTCTCTATCACATCAAGGTGGAGGGGCTGCGCATCAAGCGAACCCTGTGGATCGCCCGCACCCGGGCCAACCTTAACAACGTGGTGGCCGAAGCCTTTATCGAGCAGCTGCGTAACACCACGCCAGGGCTTTAGGGAATAAGGCGATCGGAGCGCATTAGCGCCATAAACTGCTCGCTGGGCACAGGCTTACTCACCAGGAAGCCCTGGATCTCGTCACACTTGAGGGCGCGCAGGAAGGTCAGCTGTGCCGCCTCCTCCACCCCCTCGGCGATCACATTCATCCCCATGTTGTGGGCCATACCGATGATAGCGACGACAATGGAGGCATCATCGCTGTCGGTGGTGATGTCACGCACGAAGGAGCGGTCGATCTTCAGGGTGTCGATGGGGAAGCGCTTGAGGTAGCTGAGCGAGGAGTAGCCGGTACCGAAATCGTCGATGGAGATGGCAACACCCAGTTGGTGCAGTCGCTGCATGATGCCAATCGCCGCCTCGACGTCCTCGACGATAGTCCCCTCGGTGATCTCCACCTCCAGGTAGCGCGGCTCTATCCCCGACTGCTTGATGATCGCCGTCATACTCTCCAACAGATCGGGCTGACGAAACTGTAGCGGCGAGAGGTTGATGCCCATGCGGAAGTCGTCGAAGCCGGCATCCAGCCACTCACGCACCCGCTCACAGGCGGCCTTAAAGACACACTCACCGACGGCGGTGATCAAGCCGGTATATTCGGCCACCGGGATAAATTCCCCCGGAGACACCAGCCCCATCTCAGGGTGCTGCCAGCGCACCAGCGCCTCCGCCCCCACCACCCTGCCGCTATGCAGGTCGACCTTGGGCTGGTAGAGCAGGAACAGTTCGTCTCGCTCGATGGCCAGGCGCAGCTGGTTCTCCAGCTTGAGGTGGTGAAAGGCTTGCTGGTTAATCTCCTCGGCATAGAACTGGTAGTGGTTGCGCCCCAATCGCTTGGCATGGCTCATCGCCGCGCCGGCATTGTTGAGCAGGCTGTCCACATCCCTGCCGTCCTGGGGGTAGAGACTGACACCGATACTGCAGGTGCTATAGACCGGCTCCCCCTCCAACTCAATGCTGCACGAGATCTGCTCGATGATGTGGTGGATCAGATGGGTGAGCGGGTCTATCGAATTGCTTTGCGAGACCAGAATGGCAAATTCATCGCCGCCAAGCCGCGCCAGGGTCAGCTCCAGATTCTCGAAGGCCTCTGCCTGAATCACCTTGTCCAGGCGTTGTCCCAGGGTCTGCAGCAACTGGTCGCCGGCGGCGTGCCCCAGGCTATCGTTGATACGTTTGAACATATCCAGGTCGATCAGGATCACCGCCACCAGCTCATCTTCACCATGGCAGCGCACCATCGCCTGCTGCAGGCGGTCCTGGAACATCAGGCGATTGGGTAGACCGGTGAGATGGTCATGCACATACTGGTACTCCATCTCCCGCGTGCGTTGCTCCACCTTCCTCTCCAGACTGCGGTTCTGCTCGCTGATCAGCTGATAGAGGGCCGCGCTCTCCAGCGCGTAGGCACTGTTGTTAAGGATGATCGACATCAGATTCTGCACCGGCGCGGCAAAGGCCTGGCCGCTCTCCTGCAGCAGGCCGAGGAACATACCGCGCACCCGTGTCTTGGTGGTCAGCACATGCAGCAGCATGCGCTGCTCGCCGAGGCGGCTCTTTACCTCCACCGGGCGGTTCTGCCCCAGTGCCCAGGCAAACTCGCCGTGCTCGATAAGGTCATCAACGATGGCATTCAGGTCTAACCCCTCGGGGATCTCACCGGGGTCCGCCATGGTAAAGCTGGAGTCCTCCTCATCCACGGTAAGGAAAGCGATAACGCTGAAGTCGGCCAGGCGACCGAGGTACTGTCGCGCGGTGGCAAAGATGGTCATGGGGTCGCGCAATGGAGTGGCGTCGCCATGCACCTCCTCCATCGAGATCAACATCGCCAGCGCGTCCATATGCCAGCGATTTACCGACTCCAGATACTCCACCCGCTCGCGCAGGTAGTTGATATCGTCGCTATGGTCGTGGTGATCGGTCATTGGCAATCATTCAGGAAGATGTCGGCGGCGTCCCGGTACTGGAACTGCAGCTGTTCGATGATATGCGGCAACAGGTCGACCGACAACCCCAGGCGATCCCACGCCTTCGGCTCGAAATCGGGTATCGCCGGCTCACCGTTGCCACCGAGGCTGAAGGCGTTGGAGATGATATCCGCTATGTGGATGGTGGCGGCATCCTCCGGATAGTGGCTGGCACGTAGCGGCAGGTGGTGGTGGGCCACCCCTTCACGTAACGAGGCGGGAAGTTTCCAGGCAGAAATCAGCTCCCTGCCCACATCGGTGTGGTCAAAGCCGAGCAACTCGCGCTCCGCCGTATAAAGAGAGATGTGCCTCTTTTGCGAGAGCTCGATCGCCTCGGTGCTCTCCTTCGGCAGCTGCATGTACATCAGCAGCAACCCGATATCGTGCAGCAGGCCAAGGACATAAAAGCGCTCGACATTGGCCTCGCGGCGGTAACCGGCGATCACCCTGGCCGCAATCCCGGTGGAGATGGCATGGCGCCAGAACGACTCCATGTCGACATACTCCTGCGGCACGTTCTTGAACAGGCTCATCACCGATGTGGCCAGCACCAGGTCACGCAGCTGCTTGGTACCGATGATGGTTACCGCGCGTGAGATGGTATCCACCCGGGAGGGGAAACTGAACATCGCGCTATTGGCCAGGCGCAACAGGCGGGCCGAGACCGAAGAGTCCTCGGCGATAATAGTGGCAACGGTGGAGAGATCGCTGTAGGGATCGTTAATCGCCGCATCCAGACGCTGGTAGATAAGCGGCAGCGAAGAGAGGCCGTTGCGTGCGACCAGTTCCTGTGGTGTCGGATGCACTACCCCCCCTCCCCTTGCCTGGCCCGGTACTTTTGCCGAATCAACTGGCGCAACACCTGCTCGGCCAGGGCTCGAATGAAGGGGTGGTTAATATCGACAGAGGCGAAGCGGGACTTCAACTCGGCCTTGACGGCGGCGGCCTCATCCGGGCTCAGGGCACTGAAGTCCGGTTCGGCTTGCTCATCGTCAACCTCCCCATCTCCCTCCACCTCGACCCCGGCAACGCCCCAGCTGCGCAACACCTTAAGGTGTTTCTCTTCGATCTCCGTCCCCGCATTGAGCAGCATCCGCCCACTCATGTCCTTCACGTCATCACCCAGCACCATCCCCGGCTGTAACTTTTCGGTAGATATTCTAGGCATAACTCAATCGCTCATCGTACGGACGCAGGAACCTCATTTGCGGCGCTTCTTGCTGCGTCGCAGCCGTGACAGCAGACGCCGCGCCAGGTCACCGAAGATCTCGGTCTGGGTCGGATGGGGGTGGATCGCCGCGGCCAGCTGCTCCAGCGTCATCTCCGCGCTCACTACCATAACCGCTTCACCGATCAGGGTATCGGTATGGTCGGCCAACAGGTGGACCCCGAGTATACGGTGGTCCTGCTTGTCGGCGACAATCTTGATAAGACCGTGGCGTTCACCGCTGATCATCGCCTTGGCATCGATATTGAGCGGCACCTTCACCTCGGCTGCATCGATGCCCCGCTCCCTGGCCTGTGCCAGGGAGAGGCCGACAAAGCCCGCCTCGGGACGGGTGAAGATCACCCCGCAATCCTTCGCCTCATCATAGGTCATGGACTCGCCGAGAATAGTGGCAGCCGCGACCCTTCCCTGCTGCGCCGCAGTATGGGCCAGCATCAGCCCACCGATCACATCGCCCACGGCGAAGATATGAGGCACCGTGGTGCGGCAATGGGCATCGGCCTTGACCACCCCGTTTGCCACCGCAACACCGGCAGCATCGAGCTTGAGCGGCCCCAACGCCGGGCGCTTGCCGGTGGCCATCAATACATAGTCGCAGTCGAAGCGCTGCTCCCCCTCCAGCGTCTGGTAACGCAGGGACATCGCCCCCGCTTCGCCCTCCACGGCAGTGGTTGACGCCTCGGTGACGATAGTGAGGTTGGGGTCTTCGGCCAGGGCGGCAATGAGCTTGCTGGCGATCTCCTTCTCCACCTCCTTGAGCACCTGTTCGCCGCGCTCCAGCAGCAGCACCTCGGTGCCGAAATCCTGGAAGATCTGTGCCATCTCCATGCCGATGGCACCACCGCCGACGATACCGAGGCGCTTGGGCGGCGCGGGCAGGTTCCACACCGTATCGGAGGTAAGCAGGCCGCCCGAGGCCAGCGCCGCTTCAGCACCCTCGACGGGCGGGACGAAGGGCGGCGCGCCGGTGGCGATCACCGCGCAGCCAAAGGAGAGGGTCACGCACGTGGAGCCGTCACCCGGCGCGGCGCGGCGGTGGGGGTCTTCGGAGTTGCCGGAACTATCGACGGATACGTGGTGCGCATCAACGAAGGAGGCAAAGCCCTGCAACACCTTGATCTTCACCCCCTTGTCGGCGTTGAGCGCCATCTTGCCGCGCTCTTCGAGCACATTGCGGCGGTGCGACTCGAGCTGCGACCAGTCGAGGCTGATATCGCCATTGGTGCCGTTAACCCCCATGGCCGCGTCGTGGGCGCGGTCGCGCATACGGTCTGCCGCTGCACGCCACGCCTTGGAGGGGATGCAACCGCGCCACAGGCACTCGCCGCCGGGGAAGGGGGCATCGTTGACCAGCGCCACCCGCAGGCCGTGCCCGGCCAGGTCACGGGCACAGTCCTCGCCGCCGGGACCGCCACCGATCACCACTACGTCGTAGTCCCACTCCCCGCTGGGGATTGCTGAAAGCTGTTCTTCTCTCGCCATTCGCCTCTCAGGCGCCTCTTCTCTCTTTTCTGCTATCCAGGCCCACCTTACCGCGGTGTGCACAACACTTCGCACATCATACCTGTTTTGCGGAAATTTTCGATTACCTGTGACGGAACATAAACACATTCCAGACGGCACAGCACGTGCTACTATTTAGTCACTGTCTAAAGGGAGTTAAGACCATGAGATCCAGCACCATCCGATATCTCCTTCTCGTCTTGGCGCTAGCGGGTCTGGTGGTAATGCTACTACAGGCATCCCCCCTCTATTTTGTCCACGGTCTGGGCCATTACCTGCCGCTACATGTGCTGATGGAGACGGCCTCTATCGTCGTGGCGTTTCTTGTATTCGGCGTTGTCTGGAATGCCTATAGCGCGGAGCAACCAGGCAACATCGTGCTGCTGGCTACAGGCCTGATGGCCGCCGGGCTGCTCGACTTTGCCCACATGCTCTCCTTCAAGGGTATGCCCGATTTCGTCACTCCCGGTAGCCCGGAGAAGGCCATCAACTTCTGGCTGCTTGCCCGGCTGTTGACCGCACTGACCTTCCTAATCGCTGCAGTGCGGCCATGGCGACCATTGGCAACACCACTGCGTCGATACCAGTACCTGCTCGCCAGCTTACTATTCGTAGCAGCAAGTTACTGGGGGGTTCTGCACCATCAGGACGCCTGGCCTCACACCTTCATTGAGGGAGAGGGGCTGACCAGCTTCAAGGTACATACCGAATATTTGGTAATAGGCCTCTTTACCCTCTCCGCCATTCTCCTTGGCCGTAACGCCTGGCGTAGCCCCGACAGCGTTTCACTCTCTTTAGCTGCTGCCGCCGCCACCTCCATGCTGAGTGAACTCTGTTTCACCGTCTACACCGAGGTATCGGACGTTTTCAACCTACTGGGGCATATCTACAAGATCATCGCCTTTCTTCTGGTCTACAACTCGGTATTCATCAAAAGCATACGCCTGCCATACGAGCGCCTGCGTGCAGAGGAGCAAGCACTGGAGGAGAGTCAACATCGCCTGCAAACCGTTATTAGCACCGCTCTTGATGGCATCGTGGTGGCCGATGCAGAGAGCAAGCGGTTTCTCTTGGCCAACCGTGCATTCTGCAAAATGCTAGGGGTGAGCCAGAATACCCTCACAGCGATGCGTGTAGAAGAGATACACCCAGCAGAACAGCTGGCACATGTGCTGGACCAATTTGAACGTCAGCTGCGCGGTGAACTCACTATCGCCGAGGATATCCCGGTCCTGCGTCCCGACGGCACCATCTTCTATGCAGACTTCAACTCATCCGCCCTGGTACTCGATGGGCGGCCGGCGCTGATGGCGACGGTGCGCGACACCTCTGAACGGCGCCAAATGGAACACGAGCTTGCTGCCAGTCGTGAGCGTGTGGAATTGGCTATCGAAGGGGCACAAGACGGCCTGTTTGACTGGGACATCGAACAAAAGAAAGTCTACTACTCACCACGCTGGAAGCTGCAACTGGGATATCGGGAGGAAGAGCTTGGCAACAGCTACGACGAATGGTCGACACGCCTCCACCCGGATGACCGGCTGGAGGCAGATGAGGCGATACAAACCTTGCTGAAAGGCGACACGGAGCGCCTGGAGCTCGAATACCGGCTGCGCCATCGTGATGGTCAGTGGCTCTGGTTTCTGGCACGCGGCCATGCAATCTGCGACCGACAAGGATGCGTGGTGCGTATGGTCGGTACGCAGATGGATATCACCGAAATAAAGCTGGCTCAGCTGAGCGAAGAGGAGGCGCGAGAGCAGTTGCGCGAACGACTCAAGGAGCTGCAGTGCCTGTATCGGGTCAGTGCATTGCAGAACGAGGTCAAGCGCCCCGTCGGCGAGCTGCTGCAACAGGCGGCCGACTACCTGCCCCCGGCCCTGCTCTACCCAGATCAGGCGGTCGCACGAATCCGCTTTGACAAGGACGAATTCCACACCGCCGGGTTCATGGAAAGCAAGAACCAGCTACAGGCTTCACTCATGGTAGATGGCATCACACGAGGTGATATCACCTTCGGCTACCTTTCGCCACAGACACAAACTGCCGACGAAATAGCATTCCTGAGAGAGGAGCACTCTCTCATCGAGGCAATAGCTGTCCAGCTGGGTACCCTAATCGAACAGCACAACTCGCAATCCCTGCTGATGCGTACCAACCGTATTCTTAGCACCCTGAGCAAAAGCAACCGCTCGCTGGTGCATGCCATCTCAGAACAGGAGCTGAGCGAATCGATGTGCCGAATCCTGGTGGAAGAGGGAGGTTACACTCGTGCCTGGGTAGGCTACCTCGATGCAGAGCACAAACAGCTCACACAACAGGCCGTGGTACAAGCGGAGGGCGTAGAACTATCTGCTCTGAACGCAGCCACACTCAGTGATGATAATGCCCTGTTGGCCACCGTAATACGTGAAGGAAAAGCACAGACACATAGCCGCCTTGATCCTGGCAGTTGCCACCTTCAAGAGTGTAACGGCAACCAGAGTCTTTGCAGCAACGCCATCGCACTACCACTCAAGGCTGCCAGCGCGACGATTGGTGCCATGGTTGTATGTGGTCCAGAACACACGGTAATGGAACCTCAGGAGATAGAGCTCTTCGAGGAGCTGGCAGAGGATCTCTCCTTCGGTATCACCAACCTGCGTACCCGGGGTGAGCGAGACAAGGCGGTGGGGGCGCTGGAGGGAATGCTGTTTCAGACCATTGACGCCATCGCCCGCACCCTTGAGAAGCGCGACCCCTATACCGCCGGCCACCAACACCGGGTAGCACAGTTGGCCGAAGCGATCGGCCGCGATATGGGGCTCTCCGAGTTTCAGCTTACGGGGTTGCAGCTTGGCAGCACGATCCACGATATCGGCAAGGTTTACATACCGTCAGAACTGTTGAACCGCCCCGGAAGGTTGACCGCAGATGAATTCGCCCTCATTAAGTCCCATCCCAGCGTCGGCTACGACATTATTAAGGACATCCAGTTTCCCTGGCCGGTGGTCGACATGATACGCCACCACCACGAACGCCTTGACGGCTCCGGCTACCCCGATGGTCTAAAGGGGGATGAGATTAGGATTGAAACACGAATCCTCGCCGTCGCCGATGTGGTTGAGGCCATCACATCACACCGCCCCTACCGCGCGGCACTCGGCATCGATAAGGCGCTGGAGGTCATCGAACAGGGAAGAGAGCGCCATTTCGACCCCGATGTTGTCGACAGCTGCATTCATCTATTTAAGGAGAAGGGGTTTAGATGGCAAGAGCCTGGTAGTAGTACGGAGAGAGCAGGGGCTTATTAGGCGTGAACGGGCGCGTCGGCTGGACGCGGCCAGGCCACCAGGATGGCGCTCACCAGGGTCGCCAACGGGATGGCAAAGAAGACGCCCCAAAATCCCCACAGGCCGCCAAACACAAGGATCGCCACGATAATCGCCACCGGATGGAGGTTCACCACCTCAGAGAAGAGCAGCGGCACCAGTACGTTACCGTCCAACGCCTGAATGATGCCGTAGACGACCATCAGCCAGGCGAAATCAGAGCCCCAGCCCCACTGGAACCAGGCCACCAGCGCTACCGGCACGGTCACCACCGCGGCACCGATATAGGGTACCACCACCGATAAGCCCACCAGCGCCGCAAGCAGCATGGCGTACTTGATCCCCAGCAGGCTAAAGGCAATGAAGGTAGTGACGCCAACGATGAGGATCTCCCAGAACTTGCCGCGTACGTAGTTACCGAGCTGGATGTCCACCGCCCGCCAGACCTCGGCGGAGAGAGCACGCTCATGTGGCAGGAAGCCGGTGAACCAGCGGATGATCTTGCTCTTGTCCTTGAGGAAAAAGAACACCAGTAAAGGCACCAGAATGAGGTAGACCAGGACGGTGATAATACCGGGAATGGAGGAGAGGGAGAGCGAAAGGAGGCGCTGCCCCATTTGGGTGATCTCCTGCTGGATCAGTGCCATGACCTCCTTGATCTGCGCCTCGCTGATCACCGGGTAGTGGTGCGGCAACTGCAGCAGCGCCTCCTGGCCGCGGTTCATGTAGTTGGGCAGTTCACGAATCAGCTCCAGCGCCTGCCCCCACAACAGCGGCACCACGCCAACCAGCAGGAAGATAATGAAGGCGGAGAAACTGAGGAAGACCAGGATCACCACCCGGGTGCGCGGCGCCCCGCGGCGTTGTAGGGCGTGAATCACCCCCTCCAGCAGATAGGCGATGACAATGCTGGCAAGCACCGGGGCAAGCATCTTCCCCATAAACACCACCACCGAGAAGCCAATAAGGAGCAGTACCGCCAGCAGCACCGCCTGCGGGTCGGAAAAATAGCGCTGGAACCACTCTTTAATGAGGTTCATGGGGTCAGTTGTTATCGTGGCTGGTCTGCTTTTCGTAGTGCTGGAGGAACAGCGCCTCCATCTTATCGATCACCTCGGGGGCGGGTCGCCCCTGCATCAGGTGCTCGGCCATCAGGCCCGAGGCCTCGTGCAACAGCTTGGAGTGATCGATCATCGGGTAGGTCTCGCGCAGCCGCTTCATTGCCGCCACCACGTTCTCCTCCTCGGGGCGGGGGATGTCTAGCGGCTCCTGCGGCACCTCCGCGGTCCTTGGAGTAGCCCGCTCGGCGAGAAATTCGGCAAAGTCGAGCAAACTGTTGCGCTCGGCATCAGGCAACTGCTCGTAGATCTCTCGCAGGCGCTTCTCCGGCTTGCGCTTCTTGGTATTGGCTACGGGAAACACCGCACTCTCCTACTGGTGCTCTTGGCAGTAGGTCTTGGCGAAGTCGAGCAACTTCTCCATCGCACGCAGGCGGAACTTCTGCTTCTGGTGCACAAATGAGAAGGGGCGCTCGATCGGCACATCCAGGTTCACCGCGACCAGTGAACCTAGCTTGAGCTCCTTCTCAATTGTCGCGCTGGAGAGGATCGAGATACCCATCCCGGCCTCGACGGCGCCTTTCACTGCCTCGGGACTACCCAGCTCCATCACGATATCGAGGTTGGCAGGGTTGCCGCCTGCGGCGTTCATCGCCTCCAGCATTACCTCACGGGTGCCTGAACCCTCCTCGCGACAGATGTAAGGGTAGTTGGAGAGCTCGACGATCGGCACGCTCTCCTTATTGGCCAACTCATGGCTGGGGGGAACGGCCAGCACCATCTGATCCTGACGACAGGTGTCGACCACCAGATTCTTGTTGCTCACCGGCGCCTCGACCACGCCGAGGTCGATGGAGTTATTCTCCACCATGGAGACGATGCCGTCGGTGTTAGCCACCTGCAGTCGGATGGAGACCTCGGGGTACTTGGCCTTAAAATCGCCGAGCAGCGCCGGCAACATATATTCGGCGATGGTGGTACTGGCGCCCAGCATCAGCACGCCACTTACCTCACCGGTAAGGTCGCGCACCGAGTTCTCCATCTCCGCGTAGAGCGAAAAGATGCGATCCGCGTACTCGTACACCCGCTGCCCCGCCTCGGTCAGGCTGATGCGGTTGTGAGTACGGTCGAACAGGCGGGTATTGAAATACTCTTCGAGCTGACGCACCTGGAAGGTAACGGCCGGCTGGGTCATATGGAGTGACTCCGCCGCCTTGGTGAAGCTGAGCTGGCGTGCCACGGTGTGAAATACCTGTAGTCGTCTATCTGCCATGACTACATCTCCTTAGGGGGTCTATATGTTCTATTTATGACGGGCAAGGATACTTTATAACAGGTGGTGACAACAACTGACAAGTGCACCCATTAAACCATTTAATGGGTATCGTAGAGGGTACCCTGCGGCAACTCGAGCTCCAGAGCGACAATACGACCACCGAATAGCGCCACCCTGCCCCCTCGGCGCTGCTCACCGTCACCGTAAAACTCAAAGCTATACTCAAAACTCAGTCCCATCCGCCCACTGCGGGAACGACGCGGGCGCAGCCGCACCAGCATCACCGTCTCATCCAGCAGTTGCTGGCCGTGACGTTCGCAGGCACGGCGCACAGCCGCCACAGCCTGCTCGCGAGAGCGCGCCGAGGCATACCAGAACCAGGCAGCGACGATAACGATAGTCAGGAAAAGGCCATCCATTTAATAACACCCCAAAAAATTGATACTACTCAGCGGGCCAAATACGCGCGATAATCACCTCAAGCCCGCCATCGGACACGGAATTATGCAGGTAAGCGAACTGACAGCTGATCAACTCGACCTCTGGGCCGCCCGCGCCAAAGGGCTCGAGACCTTCAGCGGTGACGACGGTCATCTCTACTACCATCCCGGCCACAACCTGCCCCCGCGCCGCTGGAACCCCACCCGCTACTGGTCACAGGGCGGCCCCATCATCGAACAACAGAACATCGATCTCAACTGGGACACCGAAGGAACCCAGGAGTGGTCCGCCTCTGTCGACCCGGATGTATTGGCCCTCGGCAAGAGTGTGCTGGAGGCGGCCATGCGCGCCTTTGTTATGATCAAGTTCGGTGATGACGTAGACAGTTAGGCCACGCGAAGCAGACACGGTAATAAAACGAATAGTAATCCTTTCACTGGAGGAAACATGAAGCATCTGATCATTCCCGCGATTCTTGGCAGCACGCTCACCCTTAGTGGCTGCGGTGGTATGGGCAACATCAACCTCGGCAGCATCAGCAGCCTCATCGGCGGCTCCAGTGTCGAGATGACCGCGCAAGAGAAGGCCCGCTACAGTGGTGTCTCAGCCCAAAGTGCACTGGAGACGAGTGAGACCCGGCTACGCCAGGCTGCGGCGGATAATGTCGAATTCTACTCGCCTGAAAATTTTGTCGATGCCAAGGAGAGGCTGGAAAAGGCCCGCAAGGCCCTGAAGGGAGGAAAGGATGAGGCGGATATTTTCGAGTACATCATCCTCGCAAACCGCAATCTGGACCGTGCCGATAAGACCAAGGCCGCTGTAGAGGCGAACCTTGGCGCTCTCATCACCGAGTTTGAGAAGATGGAGCGGGTGCATGCGCAACAGTTCAATGCCAAACAGCACAAAAAGCTTCGTGAGAAGTTTTCCGACCTTATTGTGTACATCGAAGAGGGCAAAACGGAAAAGGCCGTCGCCAAACGTGCGGACCTGATAACCGACTGCAGGGCATTCCGCATTGAGGCCACCAAGGAGATGTACGTTGGTAAGGCACAACGCCTGCTGGAGGCCCTCAAGGACAACGATGCCGACAAGCATGCGGCCAGCTCATTTAAGCTCGCCAGCGAGGCGATTCGCCGTGCCGACCTCTACATTAACGCCTCCCCTGACGATGCCGACGGCATCGAGGAGCATGGCAGCGACGCGCTGCGGGCCGTGGAACACGCGCAACTCATTTCGCAAACCGTCAAGCGGCTGGATGACGCCAAGACCCCGCAGCTCGAGAGTCACGTCCTTGGCGAAGAAAACCGCCTGGCGGCAATTGGCGAGGCCCTGTCACTGCCGGACATGAGCGACCTCCCCTTCAACGTTCGCAAAGAGCGCATCATCGGCAGTATTGCGAAGTTGACTCAGCAGATTGCCGAAAATGAGGAAAAACTTGCCGCAGCACAGGCCAAGGTGAGCTCACTGAGCAGCGCGGTTGAGAGCAGCGACAGCAAGAGCGCGGATCGTATTGGCCAAATTGCCACGCTTAACCTTGAGAAGGATAGCCTCACAAGACAGCTCGCTGCCGTGAGCGCACAGCTTAGAAGTGAGCAGGAGAGTAAGCAGCAGTTGCAGTCACGCCTCGACACCCTAGAGGCAGGCCAGAAGAAGGCGCAAGCTGCCGCTAAAGCCAGGGCTGAAGCCCAGGCCAAGGCAAAAGCGGCAGCACAAGCCGCTGCCAAGGCCCAGGCCGAAGCCGAAGCCGCCAAGGCTGAAGCCGAAGCCGCAGCCGCCAGGGCGGCCGCATCGGAAGCCGCCGCACCCGATGCCGCTACTACTGAACCTGCAGCGGCTCAATAACCTTAACTGTGAGCGATCCATCCGGATCGCTCACCTCCCCACCTCCCGCCTTGCCGAATTTCCCTGTTCGGTTGCAGGCATGCCATACTTGCACACCCCCTAAACTTGGAGTTTCACCGTGGATCAACTGACCATCTGCCGTCCGGATGATTGGCATTTACACCTGCGCGATGGCGACGCCCTGAAGGCCGTTGCCGCCCACAGCGCCGAGCGCTTCCACCGCGCCATCGTCATGCCCAACCTCAAGCCGCCGGTCACCACCACCGAACAGGCGCTGGCCTATCGCGAGCGGGTACTTGCCGCCCTGCCCGAGGGCAGTGACTTCGAACCACTGATGACCCTCTACCTCACCGATATAACCACGCCTGAGGAGATCCACAGGGCGAAGGAGAGTGGCGTGGTAAAGGCGGTAAAACTCTATCCGGCCGGCGCCACCACCAACTCCGACTCCGGGGTGACCCATATCTACAAGCCGGAGGCGGCGCTAAAGGCGATGGCCGAGGTGGGAATGCCGTTGCTGGTGCACGGTGAGGTGACCGAGGCCCACGTTGATATCTTCGACCGCGAGGCGGAGTTCCTGGAGACGGTGCTCAAGCCGCTGCTCGATCACATCCCCGAGCTCAAGGTGGTGGCCGAACACATCACCACCCGCGAGATGGCCGACTTCGTGCTGCACGCGGGTGAGCAGGTGGGCGCCACCATCACCCCGCAACACCTGCTGCTCAACCGCAATGCGATGCTGGTCGGCGGCATGCGCCCCCACCACTACTGCCTGCCGGTGCTAAAACGAGAAAGCCACCGCGAGGTGCTGGTGGAGGTGGCGACCTCCGGTAACGGCAAGTTCTTCCTCGGCACCGACTCCGCCCCCCATCCCAGGGGTGCCAAGGAGAGTGCCTGCGGCTGTGCCGGTATCTACTCGGCCCACGCCGCCATCGAGCTCTACGCCGAGGCCTTCGAACAGGCCGGAGCACTGGAGCGACTGGAGGGCTTCGCCAGCCACCACGGCCCCGACTTCTACGGCCTGCCGCGCAATAGCGACACCATCACCCTGGTCAAACAGGAGTGGAAGGTACCGGCGAACTACCCGTTTGGCGATGAGGTGGTGGTACCGTTCCGTGCCGGGGAGAAGATGGGATGGAGGCTGGCCTAGGACGGCCTATTCGGGGGTGTGGTAGCGCCGGTAGTTATCAGGCAGCTGAAACAACTTTTCATCGGCCCTGAAGGTCTGGTCGATATCGACCAGCAGCTGTCCCTGGCGCAAGGCGGCATCAAAGGACTGAATAGCCAGCCCCGACGCCAGTGACCACTCCGGATGGTAGGTGTGTAGTGCCAGGTCGCAGCCGTCGATTTGCTCAACCGGCAACTCCGCCACCATCTTCCCCTGCTCACCCGCCAGGACGCGGTGGAAGCTGCGCAGCGCCGCTACCACATCGGGTAGCAGCCCCGGTACCACCGTCGCCTCGTAACAAAGCCTATCGTTCACATAGAGTCGCAGTTGTTGCGGCGGTTTGCCATCGACCTTCGGCGCCTTATCGTCACGCTCCAGGGTATGGTGGCGCTTTATCTCAACAGGCGAGGGCATGGTCACCTCGCGCAGCGGGATCTCCAGTACCGTTTCGTCCTCGTGGGTGACACTGCTGATCAGTTGCTGCTTGCGGTCGAACAACAGATAGTCACCCGCCGTATCGCCATCATCCATACGAATAAAGCCTGGGGTGACGATAACGCGTGAGGGGTAGGGTTGCAGCCCCGGCTCGCTCACCATGTAGCGCAGCATGACCCCATCAACGGCAGCGGCCATCACCGCCTTACTCAACACAAGCGCCAGCAGCAACGCGATAATCTTACGGCTCATTAACCGACACCCTCCAGATAGGCCAACTCTTCTTCGCTAAAACCCGCCTCACGCCTCGCCTCGATATGGAAGGGCGGGCGCAGCTGTCCACGCATGTACTCTTCGATCAGGGCGTTAAAGGTGGGAATGGGGTCCAGCCCACGCTGTTCGGCATGGTAGTGGAACCAGCGATTGCCGATGGCCACATGGCCGATCTCATCGCGCAGGATGATATCTAGCAACGCTGCCCCCTTGTCATCGCCGCTCTCCAGCAGGCGCGCCTTGATACCGGGGTTCACGTCCAGCCCACGCGCCTCCAGGCAGCGCGGCACCAGCGCCATGCGCACCATGCAGTCGTGCGCCGTCTTCTGCGCCATCTCCCACAGGCCGTTGTGGGCGGGATAGTCGCCGTAGTCGTAACCGAGGCTACGCAGGTGGTCGCGCAACAGGGTGAAGTGTGTCGCCTCCTCATCGGCGACGCGCAGCCAGTCGTCGTAGAAGTCGCTGGGCATATCGCGAAAACGGTAGGCGGCATCCAGACCCAGATTGATAGCATTGAACTCAATATGGGTCAGGGCGTGGAACAGGATCGCCCGCCCCTCCAGGGTCACCGGCTTGCGCTGCGGCAGCTCGCGCGGCTGAACCAGTTCGGGCTTCTCGGGGCGCCCCGGAACCGGCACTGCATCGGGGGCTTCGCCGCCCTCAATGTCATAGGCTCCGCCACGCCAGGCGGCGAAGAGCTCATGGGTGAGTCGCACCTTCTCGTCTGGCTCGTTGGCCATTAGCGCCGCGTGTACGGCAGGGAAAAGAGAGTCTTTATTCATGGCGACGTAGTCTACCACTTCAGACCGATGACCAGATCCATCACATTGGTGCCGGTGGGACCGGTCTCGACAAGGTCGCCGCTGGCCTCAAGGAAGCGGCCTGAATCGGCGTTCTCCAGCGCATCGACAACACTCACCCCCTCCCACTCACCGCGCTGTGCCGTACCGCCGTCCACCAGTGCTCCGGCCTCCCCGGTGGGGCCATCGCTGCCGTCGGTGCCGGCGGCCAGCAGCAATAGATTGTCGTGGCCGGCGAGATAGCGTGCGGCAAGCAGCGCCAGGTGCTGATTGCGCCCACCGCGGCCCGGATTCAGCGGCAGCACCACACTACTCTCCCCACCCCATACGTATAAGCCCTCCGGGCCGTTCAACAGCTCATCACAAAATTGCGCCGCCAGGGTTTCCACATCGCCCTCGAAGTGACCGGGGTGGTCATGCACAGTGACTCCCAGCTGTTGTGCCGCCGCGATGAGTGCATCGCGTGCCATGCCGTTACTGGCGAGGATATGCGAGTCGATGTTCCCTCCCTCGCCGATCAGCGGGCCGGAACCGATCACCGCCAGGTCATCACCGGGCACGTCGGAGATCAACAGCTGCAGACAGCGTCGCCCCTTGAGAAAGGGGATCAGTTTTCCGCCCTTGATTTGCGACAGCGCCTTGCGCTCCGCATTCATCTCGCTAATCGACTTCCCCGACGCCAACAAGCGCCGGTTCAACTCGGCAAGGTCATCCGCACTCATGCCGTCAGGCAACACCTCCACCAAGGCCGAAGCACCGCCGGAGAGGAGGAACAATAAAGGCTCATCGTCGGGTAGGTTATCGAGGAATTCGAGCAGTGCCTTACCAGCAGAAAGGCTGCCCTCGTCGGGCACCGGGTGGGCGCTCTCCAGTTGTGTAATTCGTGACGAATCGAGTCGTGGATCGGTGTGGCCGTGTTTGGTGATTACCAGGCCGGTGCGTAATTTATCGCCTAGTGCTTTTTGAGCGCCCATGGTCATGGAAGCGGCGGCCTTGCCGATGGCGATTAGGGAGCAGTTAGGGAAGGGGTTGGAGGTTAGGTATTTACTGACCGCCTGTTCGCCGGAGGCTGCATCCAGGGCGGTTTTATATAGCTTTAGCAGTTGAGATTTGTAGTCGAGTTCAGGCATGGAGAGTGATAACTGTAGGATGTGGTGAGCGGTGCGAACCGCATCTATCGCGTTGTTCTCAATATGCGGTTCGTATTAGCCGCCACCATCATGAAAACCACCACGATCATTTCCTCGGACACTACCACTCCCAAAGAGTGCCCCCACAGCCCATATTGCCATTATCGAAAAAAGAATAAACTCAATGACTTCATTCAGAGGGGCGGGAAGTGCGACAGCTCCTAAAACAAGTAACATTAAACCGAAGTAGTACCAGCCTGCTTCATTGTATTGTGCCATCCAAACAAAAAACGCCAAGATCAAGACAAACGTTATCCATCCAGCCATAGTAATTAACTTTTCACGTCATTTGAGTACCAATACAAACAAACGAAATAAGCAAAAAACAACTTATATCCCGTGCACCTACCGGCATGGATAAGTATGCATCCACGATGCGTAGATTAATTGATCCAACGACACTTCACTGGCTTTTTCAAGCCCACCTACCTTAATCACATTCTCAGCGTGTGCTCGAAAGACATCGTGTAACGTTTTTCGCGAAGGGATGGGAGAAGGGAAACACACTAACTTCTGCCCCTTTGCATGCGGAATCAATGTTTCATTACCATACATTAACGCATCAGTCGCACCTGCAAAGTACATAGCCATCTGCTCCTTTGATCGCCCATCTGTTCCGTTTACCGCATTAATATATTCACCCAAAGTAGCTGCTCCTACACCAATGCTACTCGTAACACCAACAGTGAGAATAATCACTCTGATTAATGCACTCATAGAGGACTCCCTATAGTTGTTTCTCTGTTCCCGGCTATTCCTGCTTTACCCATAAAGTATTGGTGAAGCTCACGAAGTTGATCACGTTCAGCTCTTGTGAAATCCTGACTCACCCACTGGCAAGACCATGAAACATATTCTCTAGACCAAGGTGAGGCCTGGCGCACCGAGCGCTTCCACTTTTCCACAGCATCTGGATGCTCTTCACCTGGCTGCCATCCATTCTGAGTGAGTGTGTACACAGTACAACCGTCATCGTATGCCATAACAAACTCCTTTTGTCCTTTGAATCCTACCTATAACCGCACACAGCGCAATGCACATGGATTATTTCACGAGATGTAGGAGCTAGCGCCGCTCGCGATTCCAAATTCACATTCGCCAGCAGCGCCAGCTCCTACCCCAACCCACGCGCCAAATCCGCCTTCAAATCCTCCACATCCTCCAACCCCACGGAGATCCGCACCAGGCCGTCGCTAATCCCCGCATCCACCTTCTGCTCGGGGGTGAGACGGCCGTGAGTGGTGGTCGCCGGGTGGGTGATGGTGCTCTTGGCATCGCCCAGGTTGGCGGTGATGGAGATCACGCGGGTGGCGTCGATAACGCGCCACGCCTGCTCCTGGCCCCCTTCCACTTCAAACGAAACGATGCCGCCGAAGCCACGCTGCTGGCTTGCCGCCAGTTCGTGCTGCGGATGCGATGCGAGACCGGGGTAGAAGACACGTTTAATCCCCGGCTGCTGCTCCAGCCAACTCGCCAGCTCCAGCGCGTTCTCACTGTGCGCCTTCATGCGCAGCTTTAGCGTCTCCAGCCCCTTGAGGAAGATCCAGGCATTGAAGGTGCTCATGGTGGGGCCTGCCGAGCGCAGGAAGGCGTAGACCTGCGCCATCAGCTCCCTGTTGCCTACCACCGCACCGCCCATGGCACGCCCCTGGCCGTCGATATACTTGGTGGCCGAATGGATGACGATGTCGGCGCCGAGTTTGAGCGGCTGCTGCAATGCCGGGGTGCAGAGACAGTTATCGACCGCCAGCAGGCAACCCTTTGAGTGGGCCAGTTCGGCCAGGCGCGGGATGTCGGCCACCTCCACCAGCGGGTTGGAGGGGGTCTCGAGAAAGAGCAGTTTGGTCTCGGGACGGATCGCCTGCTCCCAACCAGCGTAATCGGTCAGCGAGACATAGGTGCTCTCCACCCCGAACTTTTTGAAGAAGTTATCGAGCAACACCACCGTGGTGCCGAAGACGGCACGGGAGCAGACGATGTGGTCGCCCGCCTTCAGCAGCCCCATGAAGGCGGAGGTGATCGCCGCCATGCCGGAGCTGGTGGCGACGCACTGCTCGCCCCCCTCCAGTGCCGCCAGGCGCTCCTCGAAGGTGCGTACGGTGGGGTTGGTAAAACGCGAATAGATATTGCCCGGCTCGGTGCCGCCAAAACGGGCCGCCGCCTGCGCCGCGCTATTGTAGGTGAAACTGGAGGTAGGGAAGATAGGCTCGCTTTGCTCGCCCTCATTGGTCCTGTGCTGCCCGGCACGCACCGCCAGGGTGTCGAAGCCAAACTCTTCCCAGTCGTCTTGTGAAATGGTCATCACCTTTCCTCGTCATTGAACGGTGGCGCAGGCACAAAAAAACCCGCGTAGCCAATGCCAAAGCGGGTTTTCGCCTTCGCTTTAGCTGGATTTATCTAGCGCCCGCAAGCTGAGTCTCAAATCGGCGCAAAACAAGGTTAATCTCGACGCCACGCCAAGTCAACTTGACGCAGGCTATTTTCCCTTGCGATGCGTGTCCGCTGCATCCAGATAGTCAAAAATATCCGCAATCGTCTTTTGCTCAATCACCACCGCCTCATTGGTCGGGCAGAACAGGGTTACCGTAATGATGCGCCGCCCCTCATTGTTGGTCGAGTAGTGTATCTGGGGGTCAGGGCATGGGATGTCTATCCCGGCATGCGATTCAATAAAGCTGTTATAGCGGTGGGCCACCTCGATAAAGTGCTCGGAGTAGTGCGCAAGCTTCTGCTCGATAAGCGCGCTCATCGCCGCAGCCTGGAACGGCAGGTTGGTGATCACGCTAAAGGTGTGAAATACATAGCGCTTCATGAAGTTGAGGTTTTTCACCGGCGTGGTGAGGAAGGCGCTGTTGGGAACGACAACGGTCTTGCCGCTGAAGCTATAGCGGTTCTCGTTGCTAATCTCCTGCAGCGTGGTGGCAAACAGGTTGTACTCGATCACCTCACCGCGGGTGTCGCCCACCTCAATCCAGTCACCGATGGAGAAGGCACCGGAGCTGGCCTTCAGCAGTGAGCCGCTAAAACAGAGGATCAGCTCTTTGGTCGCGATGACCAGGGCCACCGTCACGGCGGCAATGGAGAAGGCAAAGTTCTTGATCTCCGGGAACCAGAGATAGACCAGCAGCAGGGCGACAAAGAACCAATTCAGGTTTTTCACCGCGGAGATGGTGCGACGCTGCTTCTCGGTGAGGATTTCGCGCTTTCTGCGAATCAGCCGGATGATCACCACCCTGACCAGGGCGAAAAGAACGATAACGAAAAGGGAGAGCAGCAGCTTCTCCTGCGAGGCCAGCAATACGTAATCTCCCATTACGGCTCTCCCCTGTTCGGTTTTTTACGTAAAGAGTAGGTGGCGACTAGTCGGTGTTGTGGAGGTCGATGACACTGCTCTCGCGCTGGTCGCGCTCCGACTTCGCGCTATCGTTACGGGCGTCTTCAAGCTTCTGCAGGTAGGCCTCATCCACATCGCCGGTGACGTACTCGCCGTTGAACACCGAGGTGTCGAAACGGCTGACCACCTTGCTCTTTTTATAGAGCACCGCATCGATGAGGTCATCCAGGTCCTGATAGAAGAGACGGTCGGCGCCAATCGCGGCGGCGATCTGCTCCTCGTCGCGGCCGTGGCCAATCAGCTCCTCCTTGCTCGGCATGTCGATGCCGTAGACGTTGGGGAAGCGCACCGGCGGCGCGGCGGAGGCGAAGTAGACCTTGTTAGCGCCGGCGTCGCGGGCCATTTGGATGATCTGCTCGGAGGTGGTACCGCGCACGATGGAGTCGTCCACCAGCAGCACGTTCTTGCCGCGGAACTCCAGCTCGATGGGGTTGAGCTTCTGGCGCACCGACTTCTTGCGCTGCTGCTGCCCCGGCATGATGAAGGTACGGCCGATGTAGCGGTTCTTGATGAAGCCCTCGCGGTAGAGGATGCCCAGCTCGTTGGCCAGCTCCATCGCCGAGGTGCGGCTGGTGTCGGGGATGGGGATCACCACGTCGATATCGTGCTCGGGGAAGACCCGCTCGATCTTCTTGGCCAGGGTCTCGCCCATGCGCAGTCGCGCCTTGTAGACCGAGATACCGTCGATAATGGAGTCGGGGCGGGCAAAGTAGACGTACTCGAAGATGCAGGGTGAGTGTTGCGCATTCTCGGCGCACTGGCGCGAGTAGAAGTTGCCGGCCATGTCGATGAAGACCGCCTCGCCCGGCTCCACGTCGCGCACCCGCTCGAAGCCAAGGGCGTCGATGGCGACGCTCTCGGAGGCGACCATCCACTCCTCCCCCTCTGCGGTAGTGCGCTTGCCGATCATCAGCGGACGGATGCCATTGGGGTCGCGGAAGGCGACGATGCCGTAGCCGATCAGCATGGAGACGACGCCGTAGCCGCCCTTGATGCGTTTGTGCACGCGTGAGACCGCATCAAAAATATCGTTCTCATCCACACGGTATTTCCCCTGGCGAGCCAGCTCATGGGCGAAGACGTTGAGCAAGATCTCCGAATCGGAGCTGGTGTTGATGTGGCGCAGGTCCTCGCGGAACAGGTCCTCCATCAGGGTATCGGCATTGGTGAGGTTGCCGTTGTGCGCCAGGGCGATGCCGTAGGGGGAGTTGACGTAGAAGGGCTGGGCCTCGGCGGAGGAGGAGCAGCCGGCGGTCGGATAGCGCACGTGGCCGATACCGATGTTGCCCTGCAGGCGCATCATGTGGCGAGTGTGGAACACGTCCTTCACCAGGCCGTTGTCCTTGCGCAGATAGAGACGATTGTCGTCGCAGGTCATGATACCGGCGGCATCCTGGCCACGGTGTTGCAATACGGTCAGGCCGTCGTAGATAGCCTGGTTGACGGGGCCCTTGCCCACGATACCGATAATGCCGCACATGCTCTCAGTTACCTCGTGTTAATCAGCCCGAAATCGGACGGCTAAAATTGAATGCTCTTTGCGATCTCGGCTGGCAGGAACTGGCGCAGCCAGATCGCCATGTCCTGGAAATAGTGCATCAACTGCGATGCCTTCCACCAGGGGTCCTGCGGCATCGGTGTCATGCCGCCGATCAGAACCAGTAGCGCCACCACCAGGCAGCCCCGCGCCACACCGAAGAAGATCCCTACCATGCGGTCGGTGCCGGAAAGGCCGGTCTTCTTAATCAGCTGCACGACAAGAAAGTTGATAAAACCCGCCAGGAACAGGGTGGCGATAAAGAGGATGGCGAAGGCGACCATCAACCGCAGCGACGGCACCTCGATGTGGGGTTCCAGCAGCACCTGCAGATTGTCGGAGAACTGCAGGGCGACCCAGGCGGCGAGGATCCAGCCGGCCAGCGACAGCGCCTCTTTGGTAAAGCCGCGCCACAGGCTGATCAGCACGGAGACGCCGATAACGGCGAGTATGGAGTAGTCGACCCAGTTCATCGATTCACTGTTGCGGCCCTGTGGCCTGTCACATTGCCGTTGCCGGAAAAGCTGGTGATTCTACCAGAGGCGACATCTCGGACAAAGCAGAGATCCATCAGCGGTGCCCCATCACGATGCCCTTGATCTTGAGCTTACGTTGCAGTTCTTCGCGCTGCTTTTCCGAGGTCTCGCGCTTCAACTCGGGCCCAACCCTTACCCGGTACGAGGTCTTGCCCTCATCGAGGTACTTCTCGACGAAGGCGTTAAAACCGTTTTTGCGCAGCTTCTCCCGCAGCATCAGGGCGTTGGCCGACTGGCCGAAGCTGCCCACCTGCACCACCCAGCGGAGCGGTTCCCCCTTGGCGGCGGGTTTGCTTTCGACAACGGACGGTGCGGTTTTTTCCTGCTCAGCCTTTGCCGTGGCTGGCTTCTCCGCCACCGGCGCGGCAGGCTCCTCCACCTTCTCGACGTGACGGGGACGCTCCTCGGGCAGCGGCTCAACGGGATCGAGCGGGATCTCCAGCGGCTCGAAGTTGAAGTCGGGCTGATCGGGGATGTTGCTACCGAAGGTGGGCATGGAGGAGTTATTGCCGCCGTCCAGTAGCATCGGTATGAAGATCACCGCCAGCGAGATCAGCACCACGGCGCCGACCAGTCGCTGCTTAATCTGTTCGTTCAAGAAGACACCTCAATATGTCAGCCGTTATGGCAGCCATTATACGTTGTGCAGAGCGCTGGCCGCCATCGCCTCGGCCACCGTGTAGAAGGAACCAAACACCACCACCCGATCCTCGGCGGCGGCCTCACACCGTGCGGCCGCCAGCGCCTCGCTAACGGAGGTAAAGGAGGCTGCGCCCTCCTCGCCTATCTCGGCCAGGGCCTGCCGCATCGCCTCATCGTTGGCGCCACGCGGTAGCGCCAGCCCCGCCACATACCAGTCGTCCACCCGGCCCTTGAGGTAGCGCAGGGTCGAAGGAAGGTCCTTGTCCGCCAGCATCGCCACTACCGCACGGGTGCGGCCCACCACCGGCATCGCCTGCAGGTTAGCCGCCAGTACCTCGGCCGACTGGGGGTTGTGGGCCACATCGAGAATCATCGTCGGCTCGCCCGCAATAATCTGAAAACGCCCCGGCAACGCCACCGAGCGCAGTCCCTGCTCGACCTGCCGGGGCGTCACCGGCAGTCGATCATGCAACCGCTCAAGCACCATCAACACCCCGGCGGCGTTCTGCAGCTGGGCGCTGCCGCGCAGGGCGGGTAGTGGCAGGGCATCGTATTGGCGCCTACCGGCCAGCCACTGCCAGCTGTCGCCACTGACTGTGAACTGGTAGTCGCGCCCCAGCAGAGAGAGTGCCGCCCCCTTCTCCGCCGCCAACTCAATCAGGCTTTGCGGCGGTTGCGGGTCGCTGCAGACCGCAGGGCGGCCGGGGCGCATAATACCCCCCTTCTCCAGCGCGATAGTCTCGCGGTCACTACCCAGCCAGGCGGCGTGGTCGACGTCGATGGCGGTGATCAGCGCCACATCGGCATCGAGCAGGTTGCTGGCGTCGAGCCTGCCGCCCAGCCCCACCTCCAGCACCGCCACATCCAGCTCGGCACGGGCAAAGAGGTCGAAGGCGGCCAGGGTACCGAACTCGAAGTAGGTAAGCGAGGTCTCGCCGCGCGCCTGGTCAATACGCTCGAAGCTCTCACACAACGCACCATCATCCACCTCGCTGCCGTTAAGGCGGATACGCTCGGTATAGCGCAGCAGATGGGGTGAGGTGTAACAGCCGACGCGGTAGCCGGCGGCGATCAGGATAGCCTCCAGCGTGGCGACGCTAGAGCCCTTGCCGTTGGTACCGGCGACGGTGATGACGGTGTGGAAGGGCCTATCCAGCCCCATCGCCCGCAGCACCTTGCCGGGGCGCTCCAGGCCGAGGTCGATACCGACCGGGTGCAGCGACTCCTGCCAGCTGAGCCACTCGTCGAGGGTGGAAAATCGCATTAGGGGATTGGGCAGGCACCGGAGCGGCGTCCGGTGCCTAGCGGATCAGGCCGACTGGGGCGCCGGCTGGTGGGTCATCATGCTGAGCAGGCTGGCGATGCGGTCGCGCATCTCGCCACGGGCGACGATCATGTCGATGGCCCCCTTCTCCATCAGGAATTCGCTACGCTGGAAGCCCTCGGGCAGGGTCTCGCGTACGGTCTGCTCGATAACACGGGGACCGGCGAAGCCGATGAGGGCGTTGGGCTCACCGATATTGATATCACCCAGCATCGCCAGCGAGGCGGAGACGCCCCCCATGGTCGGGTCGGTCATCACCGAAATGAAAGGGATCCCCTTCTCGCGCATGGTGGCGAGTACCGCCGAGGTCTTGGCCATCTGCATCAGCGAGAACAGCGCCTCCTGCATACGGGCACCACCGGATGCGGAGAAGCAGACCAGCGGGATACCGTGCTCGATGGCGGCATTGGCGGCGCGCACGAAGCGCTCGCCCACCACCGAGCCCATGGAGCCGCCCATGAACTTGAACTCAAAGGCGGCGGCGACAAGGGGCACCCCCTTCACCTGGCCCATGATGGCGATCAGGGCATCCTTCTCGCCGGTCGACTTCTGTGCCGCACTGATGCGGTCCTTGTACTTCTTGCTGTCCTTGAACTTGAGGTGATCGATCGGGGTGATGTTGTCGCCGATCTCCTGGCGCGGCTCGACGTCGAGGAAGGCCTCAAGGCGGCGGCGCGCACCGATGCGCATGTGGTGGCCGCACTTGGGGCAGACGTCGAGGTTGCGCTCCAGCTCGGCACGGTAGAGAACACCGTTGCAGCCAGGGCACTTGGCCCACAGCCCTTCCGGCACGGCCTTCTTGCTAGCCCCCTCGGTACTGATTTGCGGCAGGAATTTCTGTAACCAGCTCATTGTTCTTTACTCCCCTCTTCGGGTCTTCAACTCAGTGGGCTCTCAGGCTCACTTGTCCAGGGCGGCTCGCAGCTCGCCCATAAAATTCTTCAGGGTCTGCGGAATCTTCTCCGCCTCGTCCTCCAGCTCAGCCATGCGGTTGACCACGGCGCTGCCGACGATCACCGCATCGGCCACGGCACCGACACGGGCCGCGGAGTCACCGTCCTTGATACCAAATCCGACACCCACCGGCAAATCGGTGGTGCTGCGGATCAGCTCCAGACGGCTGGCCACCGCATCGGTATCGAGGTGACCGGCGCCAGTGATCCCCTTCAGCGAGACGTAGTAGACAAAGCCACTGGCGAGGCTGCAGATACGTTCGATACGCGGCTTCTCGGTGGTCGGCGCCAGCAGGAAGATGGGATCGATCGCTTTGTCCCGCAGGATGGCGGTCAACTCCTCCGCCTCCTCCGGCGGCATGTCGACCGTCAGCAGACCATCGACACCGGCCTCACTCGCCTCGGCGGCAAAGGCCTGGTAGCCCATGATCTCCACCGGGTTGAGGTAGCCCATCAGGATCACCGGAGTAGCGGCGTCCTGCTCGCGGAACTGGCGCACCATCGCCAGCACGTCATGCAGGCTGACGTTGTGCTTCAGCGCCCGCTCGCTGGCGTACTGGATGGTCGGGCCGTCGGCCATCGGGTCGGAGAAGGGAACGCCCAGCTCGATGAGGTCGGCGCCGCCCTCGACCAGGGCGTGCATGGTCGGCACGGTGATCGCGGGGTTGGGGTCACCGGCGGTAATGAAGGGCACCAGGGCGGTACGACCGGTGGCCTTCAGATCGGCAAAACGTTGTGCGATACGGCTCATACTTCAATCCCCTCGATACCGGCAACGGTATGAATATCTTTATCGCCACGACCGGAGAGGTTGACCAGGATGGTCTTATCCTTGCCCATGGTCGGTGCCAGCTTGGCGGCATAGGCCAGGGCGTGGCTCGACTCCAGTGCCGGGATGATGCCTTCGGTGCGGGTCAGGTCGTGGAAGGCGGCCAGCGCCTCGTCATCGGTGGCGGCCACATAGTTGGCGCGCCCCACATCCTTCAGCCAGGCGTGCTCGGGGCCGACGCCCGGATAGTCGAGACCGGCGGAGATGGAGTGGGTGTGGGTGATCTGGCCGTTCTCGTCCTCCATCAGGTAGGTACGGTTGCCGTGCAGCACGCCGGGCTTCCCGGCGCAGAGCGGCGCGGCGTGCTCGCCGCTGTCGATGCCGTGACCGCCGCCCTCGACGCCGTAGAGCTCAACACTCTCGTCGGCGAGGAAGGGGTAGAACAGCCCCATGGCGTTGGAACCGCCGCCAATGCAGGCGACCAGGGCGTCGGGCAGACCGCCGGTCTCCTCGTTCATCTGCACCCGCGCCTCTTCGCCGATCACCGCCTGGAAGTCGCGCACCAGCGCCGGATAGGGGTGGGGGCCGGCGACGGTGCCGATGATGTAGAAGGTGTCATCGACGTTGGTGACCCAGTCACGCATCGCCTCGTTCAAGGCATCTTTGAGTGTCTTGGAACCGGAGGTAACCGGTACCACCTTGGCGCCGAGCAAGGTCATGCGGAAGACATTAATCTTCTGCCGCTCGATATCCTCGGCCCCCATGTAGACCACGCACTCCATGCCGTAGCGGGCACAGACGGTGGCGGTGGCCACGCCGTGCTGGCCGGCGCCGGTCTCGGCAATGATGCGGTTCTTGCCCATGCGGCGGGCCAGCAGGGCCTGGCCGACGGCGTTGTTAATCTTGTGGGCGCCAGTGTGGTTGAGGTCCTCACGCTTGAGCCAGATCTGCGCCCCGCCCAGCTTCTCGCTCCAGCGCCGGGCGTGGTAGACCGGTGAGGGGCGGCCGACGAAGTGCTTCAGCTCATGGGCCAGTTCGGCCTTAAAGTCGTCGTCGTGCTTGTATTTGTCGTAGGCCTCGCGCAGCTCACCGATCGCCTCCATCAGGGTCTCGGAGGCAAATATGCCACCATAGGGGCCGAAGTGGCCGCGCTCGTCGGGCAGCTGCATCAGCTCTGCAAATTTATCGTTCGCCATCGGCTCTCTCTACTCCTCGCATAAAGGCGATAATCTTCTCGGCATCCTTGATGCCCTTGGCGGCCTCGACGCCACTGCTGACATCGACCGCATAGGGGCGAACCGTGCGGATCGCCTCCTCTACATTCTCAGGTCCCAGCCCACCGGCCAGGATGATCGGCTTGGTCAGCCCCTCCGGGATACGAGCCCAGTCGAAGGCGTGGCCGGTACCACCGGGCACCCCCTTCTGGTAGCTGTCCAGCAGCAGCGCCCTGGCGCTGCTGTAGCGCGCCGCCTCGACGCTCAGGTCCACCCCGTCGGCCATACGGATAGCCTTGAAATAGGGGCGGCCAAAACTGCTGCAGTAAGCCTCCTCCTCGTTGCCGTGGAACTGCAGCAGGTCCAGCGATACCTCGTCGAGGATCGCCCGCAGCTCGCTCTCATCGGCATCGACAAACAACCCCACGGTGGTGACAAAGGGCGGCAGCGCCTCGAGCACCGCCCTCGCCTGCTCTACCGTGACATGACGCGGGCTGGGCGGATAGAACACCAGCCCAATGGCGTCGGCCCCCTGGGAGGCGACCAACAGGCCATCCTCGGGGCGAGTGATGCCGCAAATCTTACTGCGGGTGCGTGTCTGTTCGGGCGTGCTCATGGAACCGCGCAGTTTACCAGACGGGCGGCACGTGGGTAAGCGTGGGGAGGCCAAATTCCTCGGGATAGCCCACCTCGGTGAGGTAAAGGCCGTAGGGCTGGGCGGTGACGCCGCCCAGGGCGCGGTCTCGTGCCTCCAGCACCTCGCGGCTCCACTCGATTGGCCTGTCACCATCACCGATGGCCATCAACACCCCGGCGATATTGCGCACCATGTGGTGGAGGAAGCCGTTGGCCTCCACATCGATGAAGATGAAGGGACCCTGCTGCGTCACCTCCAGCTTGTGCAGGGTGCGCACCGGGCTCTTCGCCTGACAGGCGACGGCACGATAGGAGGAGAAGTCGTGCTCCCCCACCAGGGCCTTGCCCGCCTCAGCCATGCGCGCCACATCCAGCGGTTTGTAGTGCCATGAGACGCGGTAGGCGAGAAAGGTGGGGCGCACGTGACGGGTAAAGATCACATAGCGGTAGGCGCGGCGGGTAGCGGAGAAACGCGCATGGAACTCATCACTCACCGGCCTGGCCCACAGCAGGGCCACGTCCTTCGGCAGGTTGGCGTTGGCACCGAAGACCCAGGCACGCTCGTCGCGCTCGGCATCGGTATCGAAGTGGATCACCTGGCCGGTGGCGTGCACCCCGGTGTCGGTACGCCCGGCGCATTGAATCCGCACCGGGTGATTGGCCACCTTGGAGAGGGCCTTCTCCACCTCCTCCTGCACCGTACGCTCGCCGTGCTTCTGCAACTGCCAGCCGGAGAAGTTACTGCCGTCGTATTCAACGCCTACTGCGATACGCATAAATTACCTGCACTTAAATGAAAAACCCCGCACCGAATAGTCGGGCGGGGTATAAGGTTACAACAAAATTTATTTTTGTTAGAGCTTGTCGATGAGCGCCTGCGCCTGCTGCTTCTGCTCGTCATTGCCGTCGGCAATGACCTCTTCCAGCATGCTGCGGGCACCCTCAGCATCCCCCATCTCGGCATAGGCCTGGGCCAGGTCGAGCTTGGTGCTCATCTCATCCTCGCCGCCCTCCAGGCCGGTGAGGTCACCCAGGTCTCCCAGATCGTCCAGGTCACCCATCTCATCCAGTGAGGTATCGAGTGACATGGCATCGTCGCCGCCGCCAATCTCGCCAAGGTCACCCAGCTCCAGGTCACCCAGGTCCATACCCATATCCGGCTCGGTTTCAGCGCCCTCTTCTTCCAGGCTCCCGAGGTCAAACTCCATCGCCTCCTCTTCTGCTGCGGCGGCGGTCTCTTCCTCGCCGCCGAGGCCGAGCTCACTTTCAAAGTCGCTCAGCTCGTCTACAGGGGCCTCTTCGGATTCAGTCGCGGGCTCTGCCTCGCTAGCCGCTTCGGCCTCAGGGCTCTCCTCGGCACCGAAGTCCAGGTCGAACTCCAGCTCGGGGCCTTCACCCTCTTCGGCCTCGGCTAGTGGCTCCTCAGCGGCGCCAAAATCGAGGTCGAAGTCAGCCTCAGCTTCTTCTGCTTCGGCGCCCTCTTCAACCTCCATATCGATGTCGAGGTCCAGCCCGGCCTCTTCGGTCTCGGTGCTCTCATCCAGTGCCCCCAGGTCGAGGTCCATATCGAGCTCCGCCTCTTCGGTTTCGGCACTCTCTTCAAGCTCACCCAGGTCCAGACCGAGGTCCTCCTCGGCCGCCTCGGCTTCGGAGGCACTCTCCTCCTCAGCACCGAGGTCGAGGTCGATATCCAGTTCCGCCTCTTCGGACTCTGCCGCCTCTTCCAGCGCGCCCAGATCCAGACCGAGGTCTTCCTCTGCCATCTCGGCTTCAGGGGCACTCTCTTCCTCTGCCCCCAGGTCGAGGTCCATATCGAGCTCCGCCTCTTCACTCGCGGCGGGCTCCTCCTCCAGGGCTCCCAGGTCGAGGTCGAAGTCCATCTCTGGCTCTTCACCCTCGACGGCCGGTTCCTCCTCCAAGGCACTCAGGTCGAGGTCAAAATCTTCTTCTGCTGCGGCGGGCTCGGCTTCAGCCTCCAACTCCGGCAGTTCAGTTACCGCCTCTTCGGCAGCCTCTGGTGCAGCCGCCTCTTCACCGCTATCCAGCTCAAGGTCGCTAAAGTCGAGGCCAAGGTCGATGTCGAGCCCATCACTACCGCCCTCACCCTCCATCTCTGCGGTGAGTTCATCCAGATCCAGACCGATGTCCATCACGCTCTCGGAGATGGCCTCGGCCTCGGGCTCGGCAGCGGCAGCCACGGGCAGCTCGGCGCCTGCACCCGCCTCGAACAGTACATTACCAGGGCAGAGCTCGTGGCCCATCGCCAGCACCTTGCCCCACAGCTCGTCGTTGTCCTGCAGCGAAGCGACGGCCTCTTCGGCCAGCGCCTCGAACTTCCCGCTATCCTTGCCGTTGTAGTAGACCTCCAGCAGTTTGGCGGCGATCTCGGGGCGCTCCGGCGAACTTTCACGCGCCTTTTTCAGCACCTCTTCGGCCTGCTGATTGCGGCCGTAGGCCATGAATACATCGGCCTCGGTCAGGGGGTCTACCTCGGCCTCGTCACCCTGGATGGGGCCGGGACCCATACCACTTACCGTCAGGTCGCTAAGGAAGGAGGTCTCACCCACCTCAGAGTCGCCAGCCTCGCCCATTTGCGAAGTGCTGCCACCGCTGAGGATGCTCTCCTGGAAGGCGCCTTTGCGGCGTCGGCGGATAATCATGGCCAGTAGCAGCAGTACCAGTACCAGGGTACCGCCCCCGATACTCATCATCATCGGGTCGGCTAGCAGACCGTCGATGAAGCTGGGCTCGGGCTGAGCTGCAGGGCGTGGCTGAGGCTTGGGTTTGGGCTTGGGTTGCGGCTTGGGCTTTTCCACGGTGGGCGCTGCCGGCTTGGGCTCTACCGGGGCCGCAGCAACAGGTTGCTCTTCGGCCTTAACCACCAGCTCGGGTTTCTCAGCCTCGGGGGCCGTTACTGCGGCCTCTAGCGGCTTCTGCGCGGAGGGCAGCTCAACGGCCGTTCCCTGCTTACGCAGCTGCTGCTGCAAGGCGGCAAGGTCGGCGTCCTTCAGACTGATGATCTTCTCCATATCCTGCAGCTGACCTTCCAGTGCCTCCAGGCGCTTCTTCAGGGCCTGGTTCTCCTTGCGCTGGGCGGCGGAGCTCTCCAGTGCCAGCATCAGCTCCTCACTGACACCCTCTGCGCCCTTGCCACTGGGGGCGGCCTTGTCGGCCGCCTCGCCCTCAGGGGCAACCAGTGTCAGCTTGGGTTCGGCTTTCGCCGCGACGGCTGCGCCGGGGGCCTGCTCTACCGCAGATGCCTTAGCCGGACGCTGCTTGGCACGGGAGGCGACACGCTGACGATAGTCCTGCCAGGCGCGGGTCTGGCGCGCTACCTCGCGGGCGGCCTCGGCCTTGCTCACGGCGGTCAGCATGGCGGGGTCGTCGATACGCAGCACATAGCCACGCTTGAGGCGATTGATATTGCCGTCGAAGAAGGCGTAGGGGTTGGCCTGAACCAGCGCCACCATCATCTGCTGCACGCTGATGTCACTGCTGGGACGTATCTTGCGCGCGATGGCCCACAGGGTATCGGCGGCCTTGACCGGGCCGTAGACGAGCCCCTCACCCGTTACAGCCTGGCTACCCATCGGCGCCGTTTCACGGGCTTCGCCGGAGAGCGTCCTCAGCTGGGAGAGGACACTCGCCCTGTCTGGCTCGGTGGTTTTGGCCGCTGCGATCGCCCTGGTCGGCGCGGCGGCGGCAGCTGGGGCGGTGACGGCGGGAGTGACCTCACGCTGGCCGCTGGGCGGGTCGAGCAGCAGGGTGTATTCACGCAGAACACGCCCGGATTTCCAGTCGACCTCCACCAGGAAGTTGAGGAAGGGCTCGTTGATCTGTTCACGGGAGCTGATGTCGATGCGGTAGTTGCCGTCATCGCCCTGCACCACATCGAACTGCAGATACATGAGGATGGCGGGACGCTCAATCCCTACCTTGGCGAAGGTCTCCTGGGAGGCCAGGGAGACGCTGATGCTGTCCGCCTCCGCCGGAGAGACCGACAATAGTTCGATATTGGCCTTGAGCCGCTCGCTCAACGCGGAGTGGAGCTGGATATCACCCAGGCCCAAGGCAAATGCGCTCAGCGGAGCGGCCAGTGATAGAGACAGCAGCGATTTGATGAGCTTCCGCACCATCTTAACTCCCTTGTCAATCGGATATGGTTGTATGCCCTGGGGGCAACTGTGCGTTATAGGCACACTTGAGTCCCAAACTTATCAAGTAACTTTAGTTATTACAACTAACTCTAACTTAGATAAGGCTTTTTTCCAATATTTCCGCGACGCCAATCACATTTGCCGCGATGCCCGATCGGACGTTATCGGCCACGATCCAGAGCTGCAAGGCAGCCGGCTCATCGCCATCCTGACGGATGCGTCCGACGTGGATCGCCTCGCTGTTGGCGGCGGGCTCCACTGCCGAAGGGGCCTCGCCCAGCTTGATACCGGGTACCCCCAGTAGCAAACTCTCCACCTCGGCCAGCCCCATTTCGCCGGCCAGCTGCAGGTGTACCGCCAGCGAGTGGCCGAAAAAGACCGGCAGCCAGGCGGCGGTGATATGGAGCGGCAACGCCATATCACCGAGCAGACCGCGGCACGACGCCACCAGCTCGCGCTCCACCGTGGTGGAGCCTCCCGCATCGATGGTGCCTACCTGGGGAACCGCATTGAACAGCACCTGCTGCGGGAACTGCTCGCTCTTGACCTCGCGCATGTTGAACAGGCTCACCGCCTGGGAAGAGAGCTCATCGACACCCGCCTTGCCCTGCTCGGAGACCGCCAGCATCGCCGTCACATCGACACGGCTGATGCCGACCGCGTCGTGCAGCGGCTTGAGCACCGTCGCCAGCTGGGCGACGGCGGCATGGGGTAGCGTCACCAGGCCGTCGGCCGACTCCACTACCTGCGGGTTAATGGTGGGCAGCACCTGCGGCACCGTCTCGTCATCGAGGAAGTGGCCGCTGGCATCGACAACGAAGCTCCCCTCGCCCACCGCCTTGCGGGCAAAGGCGGCGCTCACCGCCGGCGCGGCGGCGAAGATCGCCACATCGGCCTGGGAGAAGTCGAACTCCGCCACCGGCTGCACCAGGTACTCCTTGCCCCGGTGGCGGATATGCTCCCCCGCCCCCTCGTCGCTATCGACGAGGAACAGCTCGACCGGTTTAAGCGGGCTCTTCTCCAGCACGGCGAGGACGCTCTCCCCCGCCATCGTGGTGGCGCCGACCAGGGCGAGAGTAATACCTTCAGCCATGGAGGATTATGACTCCAGCAGGATGCGCAGCATGCGGCGCAGCGGCTCGGCGGCACCCCACAGCAGCTGGTCGCCGACGGTAAAGGCGGAGAGGTAATCCTCTCCCATGGTCAGCTTGCGCATGCGGCCCACCGGTACGGTAAGGGTGCCGGTGACGGCGGCCGGGGTGAGGTCGGTCATGGAGACGTCACGATCGTTCGGTACCACCTTCACCCAGTCGTTGTGGGAGGCGATGATGTCGTGGATCTCATCGAGCGGCACGTTCTGGTTCATCTTGATGGTCAGCGCCTGGCTGTGGCAGCGCATCGCGCCGATGCGTACACAGATACCGTCGATCGGGATCTGGTTGTCGGAACGACCGAGAATCTTGTTGGTCTCCACCTGTGCCTTCCACTCCTCCTTCGACTGACCGCTGGGTAGCTGCACGTCGAGCCAGGGGATGAGGGAGCCGGCCAGCGGCACGCCCCACTTGTCCTTGGGGTAGTCGTCGGAGCGCAGGAAGTCGGAGAGCTTCCTGTCGATATCGAGGATGGCGCTGGCCGGGTCATCGTTAAGGTCGGCGACCTCGCTGTTGATGGCACCCATCTGGCGGATCAACTCACGCATATTCTGCGCACCGGCACCGGAAGCCGCCTGGTAGGTCATCGGGGTGATCCACTCGATCATGTCCTTCTCGAACAGCCCACCGATCGCCATCATCATCAGGGAGACGGTGCAGTTGCCGCCAACGAAGGTCTTGATGCCGTTGGCCAGGCCGTCCTGGATCACGTTCTTGTTGACCGGGTCGAGGACGATGATGGAGTCGTCCACCATACGCAGGGTGGAGGCGGCGTCGATCCAGTAGCCGTCCCAGCCGGACTTGATCAGCTCCGGGTAGACCTCCTTGGTGTAGTCGCCGCCCTGGCAGGTGACGATCACATCCATCTGCTTGAGCTCATCGATGCTCTTGGCATCCTTCAGCGGCGGCACATCCTTGCCCACATCGGGACCGGGCTGACCGGCCTGCGAGGTGGTAAAGAATACCGGCTCGATATCGGCAAAATCGTTCTCATCGCGCATGCGCTGCATCAGCACCGAGCCGACCATGCCACGCCAACCAACCAGACCTACTTTTTTCATGTTCCTAATCCCCTAAAGAGAAATGCGTAAATGGTTTAAGCCTTCATCGCTGCGACAACGGCATCACCCATGCCGGAGCAGCTCACCTCAGTGCAACCCTCGGTCATCAGTTCAACGGTACGAATACCCTTGGCCAGTACCGCCTTCACCGCATCCTCGATGCGCTTGGCGTTGGCCTCATCACCGAAGGTGTAACGCAGCATCATCGCCACCGAGAGGATGGTGGCCAGCGGGTTGGCCTTGTCCTGACCGGCGATGTCGGGGGCAGAGCCGTGGATCGGCTCGTACATCCCCTTGTTGTTCTCGTCCAGCGAGGCCGAGGGCAGCATACCGATGGAACCGGAGAGCATGGAGGCCTGGTCGGAGAGGATGTCGCCGAAGATGTTACCGGTAACGATAACGTCGAACTGCTTCGGCCACTTCACCAGCTGCATCGCCGCATTGTCGACGTACATGTGGGTCACCTCCACTTCCGGGTAGTCCTTCGCCACTTCCAGAACGACCTCGCGCCACAGCTCGGAGCACTCCAGTACGTTGGCCTTCTCCACGGAACAGAGGCGCTTGTCGCGCTTCATCGCGATATCGAAGGCGACACGGGCGACACGGCGGACTTCCGACTCGGAGTAGAGCATGGTGTTGAAACCGACACGCTCACCATTGCGCACCTCGATACCGCGCGGCTCGCCGAAGTAGACGTCGCCGGTCAGCTCACGCACGATCATGATGTCGAGACCGGCAACCACCTCGGGCTTGAGGGAAGAGGAGTCGGCCAGCTCTTCGTAGAGCAGCGCCGGACGCAGGTTGGCAAAGAGGTTGAGCTCCTTGCGGATACGCAGCAAACCGCGCTCGGGGCGCAGCGGGCGATCCAGCTTGTCGTACTCAGGGCCACCAACGGCGCCGAGCAGGATCGCATCGGAGTTCTTCGCCAGTTCCAGGGTCTCGGCCGGCAGCGGGTCGCCCGCCGCATCATAACCGGCACCACCGATGTGGCCCTCGGCCATCTCGATATCCATGCCGTCGGCCTTCAATACCTCCAGCACCTTCACCGCCTGGGCGACAATCTCGGGGCCAATGCCGTCACCCGGCAGGACTGCAATCTTCTTGGTCATCTCTCTCTTCCTAATTTCTTGAATTCGTCTTTATGCGAAAAGCCAGGGGGCTTCTTTTTTTCGCTTCTCTTCGTAGGCCTTGATGTCATCCACGTGCTGCAGGGTCAGGCCGATATCGTCGAGGCCGTTGAGCAGGCAGTGTTTGCGGAACGGGTCCACATCAAAGGCGATCACTTCACCGCTCGGGGTGGTGATGGTCTGCGCCTGCAGGTCGACACTCAGCTGGTAACCTTCGTTCGCTTCGGTCTCCTTGAACAGCTGGTCCACCTTCGCCTCATCGAGGACGATGGGGAGGATGCCGTTTTTGAAGCAGTTGTTAAAGAAGATGTCGGCAAAACTGGGGGCGATGATCACCTTAAAGCCGTAATCCTCCAGCGCCCACGGCGCGTGCTCACGCGAGGAGCCGCAACCGAAGTTGTCGCGCGCCAGCAGGATATTGGCCCCCTGGTAGCGCGGCTGGTTGAGCACGAAGTCGGGGTTGAGCGGACGCCTGGAGTTGTCCATGCCCGGCTCACCGTGGTCGAGGTAGCGCCACTCATCGAAGGCGTTGGGGCCGAAGCCGCTACGCTTGATCGACTTGAGAAACTGCTTGGGGATGATGGCATCGGTGTCGACGTTGGAACGGTCCAGCGGCGCCACAATCGCCTGCATCGTTACGAACTTTTCCATTACTTCAGCTCCTCCAGTTTGCGCACATCATAGAAGTGACCGGTAAAGGCCGCCATCGCCGCCATCGCCGGACTTACCAGGTGGGTGCGACCGCCGTTGCCCTGGCGTCCCTCGAAGTTGCGGTTCGAGGTGGAGGCACAGCGCTCCCCCGGCTGCAGGCGGTCGGCATTCATCGCCAGACACATGGAGCAGCCCGGTTCGCGCCACTCGAAACCGGCCTCGATAAAGATCTTGTCCAGCCCCTCGGCCTCCGCCTGCTGTTTCACCAGGCCCGAGCCCGGTACCACCAGCGCCTCCTTTACCGTCGGCGCAACCTTGCACCCTTTATCCAACGCCTTCTGTGCCACCTCGGCCGCAGCTCGAATATCCTCGATGCGTGAGTTGGTGCAGGAGCCGATGAAGACCTTGTCGACCGGGATATCACTAATCGCCATTCCCGCATCGAGGTCCATGTACGCCAGCGCACGGCGCATCCCCTCGGCCTTGACCGGGTCGGACTCGTCGTCGGGGTTGGGCACGGTATCGTTGATGCCAACCACCATCTCCGGCGAGGTGCCCCAGGTGACCTGCGGCTGGATGCAGGCGCCTTCAAGCACCACCTCTTTATCGAACACCGCATCGTCGTCGGACTTAAGGTCGGCCCAGGCGGCCACCGCCTGCTCCCACTGCTCCCCCTTGGGGGCGAAGGGCTTGCCCTTGAAGTATTCGATGGTCTTCTCGTCCACGGCAACGAGACCGGCGCGGGCACCCGCCTCGATCGCCATGTTGCAGACGGTCATGCGGCCTTCAACACTCAGGTCCATAATCGCCTCGCCGGCGAACTCCAGCGCGTGGGCGGTGCCGCCGGCGGTGCCGATCTCGCCGATGATGGCGAGCACAATGTCCTTGGCGGTGACGCCGGGACCGACCTTGCCCCGTACCGTCACGCGCATGTTCTTCATCTTCTTCTGCACCAGGCACTGGGTGGCGAGCACGTGCTCCACCTCGGAGGTGCCGATACCGTGGGCCAGGGCACCGAAGGCACCGTGGGTGGAGGTGTGGGAGTCGCCGCAGACCACGGTCATGCCGGGCAGGGTCGCGCCCTCTTCCGGGCCGACCACGTGGACGATGCCCTGGCGGATGTCGTTCATCGGGAAGTAGGTGATGCCGAGCTCACGCACATTGGCGTCCAGCGTCGCCACCTGGGTACGGGCGATGGGGTCTGCGATACCGTCGATGCCGCCGCTCTGGCCGGTGGTCGGTACGTTATGGTCGGGGGTGGCGACCACCGTCTCCTTACGCCACGGCTTGCGCCCGGCCAGGCGCAGCCCCTCGAAGGCCTGCGGCGAGGTCACCTCGTGCACCAGGTGGCGGTCAATATATAAGAGGGCGGTACCGTCCTCTTCGGTGCGCACCACGTGGGCATCCCACAACTTGTCGTATAAAGTCTTGCCAGCCATTACTTCACTATCCTTCTTCTGCTACTTTCGTCGCCTCGAGCTCGAGGCGGATCATCTCAACATGCGTCCTGCCACTATCGTCTACAGGATAGAGTTCGAGATACCGTTCAACCAGTTCATCAATAAATACGTCGCGCAGCTCATCCGGCAGCCGCTGGGTATAGGGAAACCAGGTAGTGCGCAGCCAACCCTTCAGGCCGTCAACACTCTGGTGCACCATGTCTTTGGGCACCAGCTCCAACCGGGTCGCGCGCAGCCCGCTTCCCGCCAACCACTGCCGATACTCCTCGACGCCGTAAAAGGCGTAGGGGAAGACAAAGCCGTCAAAATAACGGCCCCACTTCTCTGAGCGGATTAAAGCATCAATCAGCGGCAGCAATCCCGCCACGTTGCCCTTGCCGCCCATGGAGAGGACGGCCCGTCCACCCGGACGCAGCGCCTGTGCAATCCCGGCCAGCACCGCCTGGTGGTCCTTCACCCAATGCAGCGCGGCATTGGAAAAGACGAGGTCGAACTGCGCCTTAAACTCCAGCCTGGCCGCATCCATCTGCCTGAAGCTCAAGTTACCCTGCGCCGCATAGCGCTGGGCCGCCAGCGCCACCATCTGCGGTGAGCTATCCACGCCCAGGACATGACCGTGGTGAGAAGCGGCGATCTCGGCGGTAATCCTGCCATCGCCACAACCGATATCGAGGATCGCTTCGCTCCCCCTCAATGCCAGCCCCTCAATCAGCGTCTGTGCCCAGGCGTATTGAGCCGTGGCATTCTGCGCATAATCTGAGGCGTCCCACTGTAACGCTGCCCTGTCCATAAATATCTCCCTTTACTGAGTGGGGATGATAGAGGGAGCCATTCCATTACACAAATTCATCTTTTTCATATATTCTATTCCAATATGGAATTCAATAGTCTCAAAGCCTTTATCGCCGTTGCCGAGAGTGGCTCATTCACGGAGGCCTCAGAACGCCTCTTCCTCACCCAGCCGGCGGTCAGCAAACGCGTTGCCGCCCTGGAGGAGGAGCTGGGTGCGGCGCTGTTCGACCGTATCGGCCGTGCCGTCTCCCTTACCGAGGCGGGCCAGACCCTGTTGCCCAGGGCCAGGCGCATCCTCGATGAGGTGCAGGAGAGCCGCCAGGCGATCAACAACCTCTCCGGCGAGGTGGCGGGCGAGCTGAGCTTCGGCACCAGCCACCACATCGGCCTGCACCGTCTGCCCCCGATCCTGCGCGCCTACAACCAGGCCCACCCACGGGTGGAGCTGGACATCCACTTCTACGACTCGGAAGAGGCGTGTCGCGAGGTGGCCCACGGCAACCTCGCTCTGGGGATCATCACCCTGCCCGCCGAGATCGAAGGGGCGTTGGAGCAGCTGGTGGTGTGGGAGGACCCGTTGGCGGTGATCGTCGCCAACGACAACCCGCTGGCGGGGGGACGAGCAAAAATAGAAGAGCTCATCGATCAACCGGCCATCTTCCCCGCCAAAAACACCTACACCCGCCAGCTCATCGACAATGCACTGGAGCGGCTGGAGCTTACAGCGGACGTGCGCCTCGCCACCAACTACCTTGAGACCATTAAGATGATGGTCTCGGTGGGGCTGGGCTGGAGCATCCTGCCGCGCAGCATGGTGGATGAGGATGTCAGCGTCGTCGAGGTCGAGGGGCTGACGCTCAGCCGCAGACTCGGCGTGGTCACTCACAAACAACGCAGCCTCAGCAACGCCGCCGAGGCGCTGCTGGCGTTGCTGAGGGAGGCGGCATGTTAATCGCACCGAAAACAGCAGGCATGGGGATCCTCGCCCGCTGGTACGCCGAGCCGCTGAACAGGGAGCAGGCCGAGGCACTGATAAGGCAGTGTGAATCGCGGCAGCAGGCACTGCTCAAGCGCCATGGCAGAAGCCACCTCTCGCCGCTGCTAAAACTGATCGCCCTGCACTGGCTGGGCGAACCGGTGGCAGGCCACTATCACCACCTGCGCTCCAAGCAGGAAAAGTCGATCCATGTCGAGATTTTGAAACCGCTGATCTACGGCCAACTGCTGATGAGCCGACGCCAGGAGGGCGCCACGCTCTACCTGGACGAGGCCTTCGAGCGGGCACGGCTACTACTCAGGCCCGACGACTACTTTGCCGTGGTCAATCGTCAAAAATTGTTAAAGGAGCTTCCGGTGGGCGGTGCAGCCGATAACGGGGAAACTCTGGATACCCTGCTAACCACCGCCGGGGTGATCGAGCAGATGAAACAGAGCCAGGGGGGACGCCCCGGTTACAGCCGCGACCCGAATGATCTGTACGGTTAGGATGTCGCCTGCACTTGTGTAACCAATGTTACATACCGCCCCCCTCCCTTTGCTTACCCTGCACCTGCATCCATTTATTGCAAACCGGAGGAATTTAACTATGAACCCACTTCTTACCTTCATGGCATCCGCCGCCGGACGCGGCATTCGCATCGTTGCAGGTGGCGGTCTTGTTGCATGGGGCCTGCTCGGCGCTCATGCCGATGGCAACACCGGCGTTACCATCGCGGTAATCGGCGCAGTGCCGATGCTTACCGGACTGCTCAACATCTGTGTCATCGGGCCGCTGCTTGGAGGGCCGATAAGTGGCGTCAAGGCGACGAACGGCTAGCACATGCCCGTGTCAGCCGCTCACTAACCAGGTGTAAAGGTTGGGAGGCCAAACATGAATACACTGCAGGCACTGGACATCATCGGTTTCGGTATTGTCGCTATCTTTATCAGCATCATCGTGCTGCTGTTCATGGTACACAAGGAGCTTGGTCCGGCTGCCGGTCTTGGTCAGCACCGCAGCTGGTTGTTGGCCGCGGCATTGGGATCGGGGATCCTGGCATTCAGCTTCAAGATCCTGCTCATTGTGGTACTGAGCCACTACCCTCGCTTCACTGCCGAGGCGCAGAAGAGCCCACAGATGGCCGCATCTCAAAAAACCCGTAAGGTCATTACTCCCGTGAGCGACACGAAGGCACGCTATATTTGGGATCCAATCACCGACACCACCGTAACGCAGTCAGGCTATCCAGCACGACACACACAAACACCATACACCTGGCAGACACTGCCCATGCCCGCCAGACTCTCCACCGAAGACGAAGCGAAGGTGGCACTGGGTGAGCGGCTATTTTTTGATACGAAACTCTCGGCCGATGGTTCACTCTCCTGCGCCTCCTGCCACGACATCTATAACGGTGCCGGAAACGATGGACGCAAGACCGCCGTCGGCATCAACGGCCATATTGGTCGGCGGAACACTCCTACCGTATGGAATACCGCCTACCAGTCACGGCTGTTCTGGGATGGGCGTGCGGCAAGTCTTGAAGAGCAGGCCCTGGGGCCACTGTTAAACCCCATTGAAATGGGCATGCCCTCGGCCGAGGCCGTTGTAGACCGAGTCGTGGCACAAGAGAGATATAAAGACGACTTTTCCCGTGCCTTTGGAGAGGGCGCGCAAATTACCGTCAAACGGATCGCCGAGGCCATTGCCGCCTTTGAACGCACCCTAATCACCGACGACACCCCCTATGACCACTTCGTGCGCGGCGAGCTGCGAGCCTTAACTCCAGCGCAACGGCGCGGTATGGAGCTGTTTGAATCGGTCGGTTGCGTTAACTGCCACTCCGGCCCCAACTTCAGCGCGGCCAGCCGAATCAGCAGCGACGATGGGGGCAACTCGCCGCTACGCGCCTTCCCCGCCATCTCCACCCCTTACGAAGCGCAATATGCACTAACAAAAGACAAGGGCGCCGCAGGTGACACTACCGACCGCGGCATCTGGCGCGTCCCCTCCCTGCGCAACGTCGCCCTCACCGCCCCCTACTTCCATAACGGCGCAGTCGATGAGCTTGAGGAGGCGGTACGCATCATGGCAGCGGTACAACTGGGACGCACCGCCCCCATGCTGGTCTGGTCGAACCGTAACAAGCAGATGCACCGAATTGAAGGCAAGCCACTTGGTGAGCAAGCGATAAAAGACATCGTCGTCTTTCTCCATGCACTGAGCAGCGATACCATCGTAGCGCGCATCGCCGAGGCAAAGATGCAGCGGAAGGTGACCATGCGGTATGCTGCCAATTGACGAACAATCAACAAGGAGTTGCCCCGCATGAGTCGAACACTGGAACCGTTTCTCAAACTCTCCACAACGGGCGAGCGCACATTGGCTCAGGGGCTGCAACAACACCACTTCCCACACTCTAAACAGCTCATCCACAAAGGCCAGCAGGTCTCCGGCGCCTACTTCGTCACCCAGGGACGGTTACGAGTCTTCACCTTCACCCCGCAAGGCACCGAAGCGACCCTCTACTTCATCAATCCCGGCGAAACCTGCGTGCTGGCCCTCAACTGCCTATTTAACGACCTGCTCTACCCCGCCTGGGTGGAGTGCGACGCCGACACCCACCTCGCCGTGATCCCCGGTAACACCTACCGCCATCTGTTCGAAAGCGAAAAGCCGGTGCAGGAGATCACGGTCAAAGGCCTCTCCACCCTGGTGTTCCGCCTGATGGACGAGCTGGAACAGCTCCACAGCTGCAACCTCGACCAGCGCCTGGCCAACTTCATCCTCGCCAATGCCACCAGCGACGGCACGTTACCGATGACCCAACAGGAGATCGCCTCGCACCTCGGTACCTCGCGCGAAGTAATTGCACGGCTAATGCGGGGGTTAGTTGCCGAGGGGTGCGTAAGTACCGGGCGTGGGGTGGTGAAGGTGGAGGATGTGAGCGGGTTGAGTGGGATGGCTGCGGGGTGATGAGTCGCTCATCGAACAAGAGCGGAGACGTACCTTATCTCCAGGCGTAGGCTATTTGAGATAGCGCCAAACAACCCCCAGCGCAACCAAACACATCCCCCCGGCAATATAGAAACTCACCCCGCCCCCCAGGGCATCCCAGGTCCAGCCACTATAGTAGGCTCCCAACGCCCCCCCGGCACCGAAGCTGACGGAGCTGTAGAGCGCCTGCCCGCGTCCGTGATGGCGGCCGGTGAAGAAGTGATGGAAGTAGGCGATGGCGACGGCGTGGAAGATGCCGAAGCTGGCGGCGTGGAACAGCTGTGCGAACAGCACCACGGGAAAGTTTTCTGGCGAAGCGCCGATCAACCCCCAACGCAGGGCGGTAAGGGCGAAGGCGGCCATGAGTAATCTTTTTAGCCCGATACGATCCACCATGCGGTGCATGATGAGGAAGATGCCCACCTCGGCGATTACGCCCAGTGCCCAGAGCTGGCCTATAAGGGTACGACTATAGCCGTAGCCCTCCATGTAGATGGTGTAGAAGGTGTAGTAAGGGCCGTGGCTCGCCTGCATCAGGAAGCAGACGGCAAGCAGAGCCAACACCTCCGGGCGCTTGAGCACCTCGGTGATCGCCCCCTGCTTTTCGTGGTGCGGCGCCACCACCACCTCGGGCACGCTGAGGCTGACGCCCCAGATGGTGATGAAGAGCCCCAGCAGGATGGGGGGCAACATCGCCGGGCTGTTGCCCTCCAGCGCCAGACCGAGGAGTGCCACCGCGGCGATGAAACCGATCGATCCCCACAGGCGGATCACGCTGTATTTGTGGTGTTCCCTGCCGAGAAAGCTAAGGGTGTTGGCCTCGAACTGCGGCAGTGTGGCGTTCCAGAAAAAACTGAACAGCAGCATTACCAGAGCCAGCCCCCAGTAGCCCTTGGCGTAGAAGATGCCGAGGAAGCTAATCAGCGCCAGCAGGGAGCCGATGCGCACGATGCGCATGCGGTGTCCGGTGTGGTCAGCGATCCAGCCCCAGATGTTGGGCGAGACGATCTTGGTCGCCATCAGGATCGCCATCAGCTCACCGATCTGCAGCGGGGTGAAGCCGAGGTGCTTGAGGTAGAGACTCCAGTAGGGGACCAGGATCCCCAGGCTGGCGAAGTAGAAGAGGTAGAAGCCGGAGAGGCGCCAGTAGGGCACGCCGATGCCCTTACTGCTGACCGGCTGGGATTACCGGGGTGGCGCTGACGACATCCATGTTCTGCGCACGATGACGCAGGTAGTGGTCCATCAGGGTGAGGGCCATCATCGCCTCGGCGATGGGGGTGGCACGAATGCCGACGCAGGGGTCGTGGCGCCCCTTGGTCTCCACCTCGATGGGCTCGCCCGCCAGGTTCACGCTTCTCCCCGGCAGGTGCAGCGACGAGGTGGGTTTCATTGCGATAGCAGCGGTGATCGCCTGGCCGGAGCTGATGCCACCGAGGATGCCGCCGGCGTGGTTGGAGAGGAACCCTTCAGGGGTGATCTCGTCGCGGTGCTCGGTACCCTTCTGTTCGATGCAGTCGAAACCGGCACCAATCTCCACCCCCTTTACCGCATTGATGCTCATCAGGGAGTGGGCCAGGTCGGCATCGAGGCGGTCAAAGATCGGCTCGCCCAGGCCGGGGGGAACCCCTTCAGCCACCACGTTCACCTTGGCACCGATGGAGTTGCCCTCCTTGCGCAGGGCGTCCATGTAGGCCTCCATCTCCGCCACCTTGCCCGCATCGGGGCAGAAGAAGGCATTATTATTGACCTCATCCCAATCGAAGTTTTCGCTCTTGCCATCAATCTTAATAGGCCCGAGCTGGGAGAGGTAACCACGTATGGTGATCCCCTTCGATGCCAGGAACTTCTTGGCGATACCGCCGGCGGCAACGCGCATCGCCGTCTCGCGCGCCGAGGAACGCCCACCGCCACGGTAATCGCGGGTGCCGTATTTCTGCTGGTAGGTGTAGTCGGCATGGCCGGGACGGAAGGTCTCGGCAATGTTGGAGTAGTCTTTCGAGCGCTGATCGGTATTCTCGATCAAAAGACCGATCGGGGTACCGGTGGTCTTGCCCTCGAACACGCCGGAGAGGATACGCACCTGATCCGGTTCGCGACGCTGGGTGGTGTGACGCGAGGTACCGGGCTTGCGGCGATCCAGGTCCGCCTGCAGATCCGCCTCACTCAGCTCGATACCGGGAGGGCAACCGTCGACGATGGCGCCGAGGGCCGGGCCGTGGGACTCACCGAAGGTGGTGACGGTGAAAAGTTTTCCGTAAGTGTTTCCTGACATGGGACTGTTCTTTGTCTTTAAATAACTTTGGAGAAACGCTGGTTCTGCTTCTGGCGCAGGTAACGGTCGAACACCATGCAGATATTGCGGATCAGCAGCTTGCCCGCCGGGTTGACCTCGATACGCCCCGGCTCCAGCTTGAGCAGACCGTCCGCCTGCATCCCCTCCAGGTCCTTCAGCTCGTTGGCGAAGTATTCATTGAAGTTGATGCCGTGAATCGCCTCCACTGCGGCCTTGTCCAGCTCGAAGTGGCAGATAAGACGGGTGATGACGTCACGGCGCAGCTTGTCGTCTTTATCCAGGTCGACGCCGCGGAAGATGGCCAGCTTGCCCGCGTCGATGGCGGCGTAGTAGTCGTCCAGCTCCTTGAGGTTCTGCGCATAGGAGTCGCCCACCATGCCGATAGAGGTGGAGCCGATGCCGATAAGGTCGCACTCGGAGTGGGTGGAGTAACCCTGGAAGTTGCGGTAGAGGGTGCCGTCGCGCTGCGCCACCGCCAGCTCGTCATCGGGTTTGGCGAAGTGGTCCATGCCGATGTAGACATAACCGGCGGCGGTAAGCTTTTCGATACTCATCTGCAGGATATCCAGCTTCACCTGAGGCTCAGGCAGGTCCGCCTCGTTAATGCGGCGCTGCGGCTTGAACAGCTCAGGCAGGTGGGCGTAGTTGAAGACGGTCAGGCGATCCGGGTCGATGGCGATGGCGCGCTCCAGGGTACGCTCGAAACTCTCCACGCTCTGGAACGGCAGGCCGTAGATGAGGTCCATGGAGACCGACTTGAATCCCTCCCGGCGCGCCGCCTCCAGCGCCCCCAGGGTCTGTTCATCACTCTGCACGCGGTTGACGGCGATCTGCACCTGCTCCTCGAAGTCCTGCACCCCGAGACTCATGCGGTTGAAGCCGAGCTCACGCAACAGGGCGATGGTGTCGCTCTTCACCTCACGCGGGTCAATTTCAATCGAATATTCGCCGCTGTCGTCGTCGTGCAGCTTGAAGCAGTCGCGGGTCTTGTCCATCAACGCACGCATCTCATCGTGGCTGATGAAGGTGGGGGTACCGCCGCCCCAGTGGAGCTGGTCGACGATGCGATCGGAATCGAACAATTCGCTCTGCAGCTCCAGTTCGCGATGTACCCGCTGCAGGTAGGGGGCCGCCCGGGAGCGGTCCTTGGTCGCCACCTTGTTGCAGCCGCAGTAGAAACAGACGGTATCGCAGAACGGGATGTGGAAGTAGAGCGACAGCGGCCCGCCGCCGGCGTTGCTCTCAGCGGCGTGGCGCTTGTACTCCGCCTCGCCGAAACCGTCGTGGAACTGCACCGCGGTAGGGTAAGAGGTATAGCGCGGCCCCGATTTGTCGTAGCGCTTGATCAGTTCCAGGTCGAAGACGATGTTCTGTTGTTTCATTATGACTCCTGCGGATGCTGCTCCGCGTGCTGCATTGATTAGGCGATTATAGCGGGACGAACCTGTGCGAACAGCTCGTGATGTTCACGCACCTGCTCGGCGGTAAGCAGGAAGACCCCCTCACCGCCGCGCTCGAACTCCAGCCACAGGAACTCCACCTCGGGCAGTTGCTCGACCAGTGCCTCCTGGCTATTGCCCACCTCGACCACCAGGATACCGCCCTCGTTGAGGTGGAAGTCCGCCTCGTAGAGGATCTTGTAGACCAGGTCGAGGCCGTCCTCACCCGCCTCCAGCGCCATACGTGGCTCGTGGTGGAACTCCGGTGGCAGGTTGGCCATGTCCTCCGCATCCACATAGGGGGGGTTGCTGACGATGATGTCGTAGTTGCGCCCCTTGAGGTTGCTGAAGAGGTCGGACTGTACCGCCTCCACCAGCTCCTCCAGGCCGAACTCCTCGATATTTCGCTGTGCCACCGCCAGGGCATCCTCGGAGATGTCGGCGGCATCCACCGAGGCGCCGGGGAAGGCGGCGGCACAGCCGATGGCGATGCAGGCGCTGCCGGTGCAGAGGTCTAGTACCCGCTCTACGTTAGCGGGCTCCATCCACGGCTTGAACTGCGCCTCGATCAGCTCGACGATAGGCGAGCGCGGGATCAACACCCGCTCATCCACATAGAAGGGCATGCCGGCGAACCACGACTCGTGGGTCAGGTAGGGGGCGGGGATGCGCTCCTCGATACGGCGCGCCAGGATATCGACCACCGCGCTGCGCTCCGACTCGGTCAGCACGGTGTCGAGATAGCCCTCCCCCACCTGCGGCGGCAGATGCAGGGTGTGCAACACCAGGTAGGCGGCCTCATCGAGGGCGTTGTCGGTGCCGTGGCCGAAGTAGATCTGCGCCTCGTTGAAGCGGCTCATACCCCAGCGGATGTGGTCGCGGATGGTGCGCAGGTCGCGTACCGCCTCGTCTCTATTAATCGTCATGGTCTATACAGGCTTTTTGGCATGTTTGGGGCGGAAGGCCTTGCAGAAGGCCTCGTCGGTCTCAAGGAAAGGCCCCTCGATAAGGTCGATGCAGTAGGGCACCGCCGGGAACACCGCGTTAAGGCAGTCGGCGATGGCCGAGGGCTTGCCCGGCAGGTTGATGATCAGGCTGTTGCCGCGAATGCCTGCGGTCTGGCGTGAGAGGATGGCGGTGGGCACGAACTTGAGCGACTCCTGGCGCATCAGCTCACCGAAGCCGGGCATCATCTTCTGGCACACTGCCTCGGTCGCCTCGGGCACCACGTCGCGCAGTGCCGGGCCGGTACTGCCGGTGGTGACCACCAGGCAGCAGCCTTCATCATCGCAGAGCTCCTTCAGGGTGGCCTCGATCTGCTCCTGCTCGTCGGGGATAAGGCGGGCCACCGCCTCCCAGGGGGAGTTGAGGGCCTGGCCCATCCACTCCTGCATCGCCGGGCCGCCCAGGTCCTCGTACTCGCCGCTGCTGGCGCGGTCGGAGACGGTGACAAAGCCAATTCGTGCTGTGGTTACTGACATCTTGCTGAAACCTGATTTCCCTGAACTCAAAAAAGGAGCCGCCTAGTATACGCGGCTCGGCGCCTCTTTGCCTCGCCATCGAACGCGCTATTCTCATCACGGCGGTTGCGCCCAATACCCCCACAACTCCTGTGCTAGTATTTCCCGGATACCGACGTAGCAGGCAGGGAGAGACAGCATGAACAATCGGCTCGGCCTCATGGACAAAGGGCATATCGTGCTGGCCACGGGCTTTGTCGCCATCCTGCTGCTGATGGGGCTGCTGACCAACTACGCCATGGACAGGGTGGAGGAGCTCAACCGGCAGCTGCAAACAGTGGTGGAGAACCACAACCGCAAGGCGGCGCTGCTAAAGACCATGCACCAGGCGGCACGGGAACGCCTCTTCACCATGCAGCATATGCTGCTTATCGACGATATATTCAAGCAGGATGAGGACGCCCTGCTCATCGACCAGTACGGCGGCCAATTCATTGGCGCCAGGGACCAATACACAAACCTCCCCCTCAGCCGCCATGAGCAGCAACTATTAGACCGGCTCAGCTCGAAGACACAGGAGTCCGCACAGATCCTCCGTAATGCCATTAATAACATCTACTCCAGCGACATTAACGCGGCACGCGAACTGTTACTGGAAGAGGCGATCCCGGCGCAGCTGCGCCTGGTCTCCATCCTGTCGCAGCTCGATGAGCTGCAGGAGCAGGCCAGCCAGCAGACTGAGGTGGAGGCACAACGGCAACAGGCGGCGGCACGCCACAACTTCCTGCTGATGGGAGGAGTGGCCCTGCTGCTGGGACTGTTTATCTTCTTCTTCAGCCTGTTCCTCTCCCGCCGTCTCACCCACCAGGCCCATCACGACCCCCTTACCGGGATTTGTAACCGCCGCGGCTTCGAATGCCGCCTGCGCCAGCTGATGCACCGACCTGAACGTATCCATGAGGGTTATCTCTGCCTGATGGACCTGGATCACTTTAAGCAGGTCAACGACTGTGCCGGTCACGCCGCCGGGGACGCCCTGTTAAAAGACCTGGTGTGCAAGATCGGTAACACCATTCGCCGTGGTGACATCTTCGCCCGCCTCGGTGGTGACGAGTTCGCCCTGGTGCTGGACAGCTGCCCGGAGAAGAACGCTCGCCGTATTGCGATCGCCATTCGCGACACCGTACGCGAGCACCTGTTCAGGTGGGAGGGGAGTGAGTACCGGGTCGGCATCAGTATCGGCATGGTGGCGATGGGGGATGAAGAGCAGAGCGCTGCCGATCTACTGGCGATGGCTGACGACGCCTGCTACTCCGCCAAGGAGGGGGGACGCAACCAGATACATATCTACCACGAGGACGAACAGGGCGCCCGCTTCATCCAGCTCGACGAGGGGCTGACCTCTGAGGCCTAAGCCTGCCCGCTATAGATGATCTTTTAACCTCACCGGCAACCGCTTCGCCCCCCAGTCGCCGGGCCGCTCCTCGAACACCCCGGCGCACGGCTCGCCGCACTGGTTGCAGTGGCCCGAGGCATCGAGATTCCACTCCGACAACACATACCAGTCACGGCCGATAAGGCGCTGACCACAGCCGTGGCAATAGGTGCTCTCCCCCGCCTTGTCGTGCACATTACCGGTATAGGCGTAGTGGACGCCGTTCTTCATCGCGATCTCACGGGCCCGGGTGAGTGAGACCTGCGGCGTCGGGGGCACATCGAGCATCTTGTAGTCGGGGTGGAAGGCGGTGAAGTGCATCGGCACCTCGGGGCCCAGCTCCTTTACCACCCACCGGGTCATGGCATCGATCTCCTCATCGGAGTCGTTCCAGCCGGGGATCATCAGGGTGGTCAGCTCCACCCAGACATCGGTCTCGTGTTTGAGGTAGAGCAGGGTATCGAGCACCGGCTGCAGGTGGCCGCCGGTCAGCTTGTGGTAGAACTCCTCGGAAAAGCCCTTAAGGTCCACATTGGCCGCGTCCATCCACTGGTAAAACTCCCTGCGCGGCTCCTCATGCACGTAACCGGCGGTCACCGCGACCGATTTAATCCCCTTCTCGCGGCACGCCTTCGCCACATCGATGGCATACTCGTGAAAGGGCACCGGGTCGTTATAGGTATAGGCGACGGAGCGGCACCCCAGCTCCTCGGCGGCGCGGGCAATCAACTCGGGACTGGCGGCATCGGCCAGGGTGTCGATCTCACGCGATTTAGAAATGTCCCAGTTTTGGCAAAATTTGCAGGCGAGGTTACAGCCGGCGGTACCGAAACTAAGCACCGGGGTGCCAGGCAGAAAGTGGTTGAGCGGCTTCTTCTCGATAGGGTCGACACAGTAGCCGCTGGAACGGCCATAGGAGGTGAGGACGATCTTGCCCCCCAGGTTGGCTCGGATGAAGCAGAGGCCGCGCTGCCCCTCCTTAAGCTGGCAGTCGCGCGGACAGAGGTCGCACTGCACGCGCCCACCATCCAGCTTGTGCCAGTATCGGGTATCGACCACGCTGCCCGGCTGCAGCTCCTCCTCTGTCACCGTATTGGAACTCATCGCCCCCTCCTCTTTCGTTTCCCTTAACTTTGGCCTCCTACCTCACCTGATGCAAGCCTTGCTGCCTGCTATATTCATATGGATTGATTGTTAAATGGAGCTGATGCATGTCGACCATACGCCCCACCGCCGTGGCCGGAATGTTCTACCCCGAGGATCGCGACGAGCTGCACCAGATGGTGAACGGCTTCCTCAGCGAGGCGGGCCGTAGTGACGAGGCACCACCCAAGGCGATCATCGCGCCACACGCCGGTTATATCTATTCCGGCCCCATTGCCGCCAACGCCTACGCCCGCTTGCACCCGGTCCGCGACACCATCCGCCGCGTCGTGCTGCTGGGGCCCTCCCACCGAGTCGGCTTTCTCGGTATCGCCACCAGCAGCGCCGACTACTTTCACACCCCACTGGGCGATATACCCGTGGACCGTGAGCTGGTGAACCAGGTGAGCCAGCTGCCCGGGGTACGCCAGTTCGATCAGGCGCACCAGATGGAGCACAGCCTGGAGGTGCACCTCCCCTTCCTGCAGGAGGTGCTGGGCGAGTTCAGTCTGCTACCGCTGGTGGTGGGCGATGCCAGCCCCGAGGAGGTGGCCGAGGTGCTGCGTACCGTATGGGGGGGCGAGGAGACGCTGGTCGTGGTCAGCTCCGACCTCTCCCACTACCACGACTACGCCACCGCCCAGCGTATGGATCGGGCCACCTCCGACGCCATCGAGCAGCTCAACCCCGGGGCCATCGGTTACGACGACGCCTGCGGACGCACCCCGCTCAGCGGCCTGCTGCTGCTGGCCCGTGAGAAAAACCTGCAAGCCGAGACCATCGACCTGCGCAACTCCGGCGACACCGCCGGGCCGCGTGACCAGGTGGTCGGTTACGGCGCCTACCTGTTCCACTGATATGGTCGACCAGAGACAACAAGGTATCCTGCTTGAGCTTGCCGAGAGGGCGATCCGCCACGCCCTGCAGAGCGGCCGGGATCTACAGGTCGACCCCGCCGAGTTCGAGGAGGCGCTGCAACAGCCCGCCGCCTGCTTCGTCACCCTGAAGAGGGCAGGAGAACTGCGCGGCTGCATCGGCTCACTGGAGGCACACCGCAGCATGGTAGAGGATGTGGCCCACAACGCCGACTCAGCCGCCTTCAGCGACCCGCGCTTCCCGCCGCTACGGGAGGAGGAGCTGGAGGGGCTGGAACTCGATATCTCACTGCTCACCCCGGCCGAAGAGATGCAGTTCGACTCCGAGGCCGATCTTCTCTCCCAGCTGAGACCCGGTATCGACGGCCTGATCCTGGAGGAGGGCTACCGCCGCGGCACCTTCCTCCCCTCGGTATGGGAGCAGCTGCCGCGCCCGGAGCAGTTCCTGCAACACCTCAAGCTCAAGGCGGGGCTGCCCCCCAACCACTGGTCCGCCAATATCCGCGTCAGCCGCTACACCACCCAGATCTTCGGCACAAAACTCAAAAGATAATCCCTCCCCTGCCCAATACCCTTGAATTATCACCAACTTACCCTTAGCACTCACCTATTGAGAGTGCTAATAAGTGTTGATATATTTGGCACAAACGGCTTTACAGGAGAGTGAGATGAGCACTGCATTGACCCTGAGCAACCGCCACCTGCCCGTCGCCGGCGGCGATCTCGACAGCTATATCCGCGCCGCCCACGCCATGCCCATGTTGAGCGAGCAGGAGGAGTACCAGCTAGCGGTACGCCTGCGCGAGCACGACGACATGCAGGCAGCCCAGCGGCTGATCCTGTCACACCTGCGCTTTGTTATCCGTATCGCCCGCGACTATAGAAACTACGGCCTGCCGCAGGCCGACCTGATCCAGGAGGGCACCGTCGGCCTGATGCGCGCGGTGAAGCGCTTCGACCCGGAGATGGGGGTGCGTCTCGCCAGCTATGCGGTGCACTGGATCCGCGCCGAGATCTACGAATACGTGCTACACAACTGGCGCATCGTCAAGGTCGCCACCACCAAGGCGCAGCGCAAGCTCTTCTTTAACCTGCACAAGATGAAGAAGCGTCTCGGCTGGTTCAATCGCGATCAGGTCGAGGAGGTAGCGCAGGAGCTGGGAGTCAAACCCGAAGAGGTGGAGGAGATGGAGGGACGCCTCGCCGCCCGCGACCAGCTGTTCGACCCCTGGAGCCACGCCGACGATGAAGACCAGGAGCGCGGCCAGTCACCGCTCTATCTGGCCGACAGCCGCGAGGAACCCTCACAACGTGCCGCCGAGGAGCAGCAGAGCCAACTGCAGCAAGAGGTGCTGTTCGACTCCCTGAACAAACTGGACGAGCGTTCCCAGGCGATCATCCGCCGCCGCTGGCTGGCGGACGAGAAGGCCACCTTCAAGGAGCTGGCCGAAGAGTACGGCGTCTCCATCGAGCGCATCCGCCAGATCGAGGCGGCGGCGTTTAAGAAGATGCGGGGGCGCCTGGCAGGCCTGCAGGCCTGAGCCCGCTACTGCCCCTCCCTCGCCGGGATGCACTCCCCCACCGACTGCGGCATACAGGTGAGGTTCTCCTCCCACACCACATAACCGAGGCGGGCATTGGTGAAATTAGCGCCATCGAGGATCGCCCCAGAGAGGTCGGCGTAACGCAGGTCGGCCCCTTCCAGGTTGGCATTTTTCAGGTTGGCATTGCGCAGGTTAGCCCCCTTGAGCTGGGCCCCCTTTAACTGCGCACCGGAAAGCTCGCTCAGGGCAAGATTGGTGTAGGCGATATCGGCCTGGTTGAGAAGGGCGTCACTGAGGTCGGATGAGCTCAGGTTGGCATTGCGCAACACCGCGCCGGTCAGGTCGCGTTTGGCCAAATAGCTACCGCGCATACGGCAATTACTCCAGTTAACCCCCGGTGCGGCCACCGCCTCGCATTGCGGTACCTCCACAATATTGGATGAGGGAACCAGATACGCCACCCCCAGCACGGCAACGGCAAGCAACAGCACTACGCCGTAGGCCAGTACACGGCTGGGCTGATTGCGCACCAGAGGCTGAGGGGTGTACTCCTCCTCCTCGTCATGACCGTTCTTGAATAGCTCCGGATGGTCGAGTACCCACTGGGTCGTTGCCTCCAGCCGCTCACGCTCCTCGGCCGGCAGGTCGGCAATCCCCAGGCGGCGCTGGGGCTGTAGCTCCGGCAGCTCCTTCAGTGCCGTCCAGTGCTCACCGTCGCGACTCACCAGGCTCTTGTTGTCCAGGCGCTGCAGCAGCAGGTAGCGACTTATCTGCCAGCCGGGAAACGGACCGTACTGCTCGCCATCAAGCTGCAGAAACCACTCTATTGTCTTCTCGTCACTCATGTGTTGCCGCCACGGGCCGATAATTATGGAAGATATGACAAACTTCGTTTCGCATATACTGCAACATATCCACTGCCACCACCAGAGTTAGGACTCACCGCCGATAGATGGAGATCCTCAATAAACCACCCAGCTCCATGCCACTCATGACGCTCTCTAGCCGTCAGGAGGTTGGTACGTCCTCCCTGCTCAAGCCGGGGCAACTGCTCAACGCCGTAGTGGAAGGGCGCGGCAGCGACGGCAGCCTCAGCCTTCAAATCAACGAACGCACCCTGAAGGTCGTCAGCGAGATGCAGCTGATGCAGGGGAGCAGGATCGAGGTCAAGGTGGAGCTCAAGGGGGGACAGTTGGCGCTGCGCCTGATCACGCCACCGGATGAACCGTTTCAGGGCGCCCAACAGGCCTTGCGTCAGGTGCTACCCAAACAGCAACCGATGCAACCCCTGTTTACGCAACTGGCACGCATCGCCTCACAGCCGCAACCGCAACCTCAAGCCACAAAGGATACGGGCCCCCAGGCCAAAGCAGCCGCCGAGCAGCCCGCCCAGCCAGCCGTCGCCAGCAGACCCGATACCGCACAGCTAAAAGCCGAGGCCAAACAGGCCGCCGCCTCTGCCAGGGTCGTCAGCGAGGCCCTCACCACCAGGGTCGTGTCGCCCAGGGTCCTGATCGCCCGTGCCGCCGCCCCCCTTATCGCCAACCAGCACACCCCGCTTCCGACCGACGTCGAATCGCTACCGCCCCTGCCCCTAAAGGTGCGTGAGGCGGTGGTCGAACTGCTATCGCGACTACCGAATGCGCAGAAGCTGGCAACGCCGGAGGGGATAAAACAGGCAATCGACGACTCCGGTCTCTTCTTCGAGAGCCGCCTTGCCCAGGGGGTGGAGAAGGGCGCCCTGCAGGGGGATGTAAAGACCATCCTGTTTCGACTCGCCTCGCTGTTGCGCCAGTCGCTTAAAACGCTGGCAAAACAACCGCCCCCACTCCCCCCTGCCCGCCCCGATGCCAAGGGAGGAGGGAAGCAGGGCGCCGCACGTCCTGCAGCTACCGCTGGCCAGGCCGCTGCGGCCACGGCAAAACAGGCGGAGAGCACTGCACTACTGCAACTGCTGTCGCGCCAGAGCGAATCCTCCCTGGCACGGGTGCAGATGAACCAGCTCACCAGCCTCAACGCCCAGCAGCAGGGTGACGAGACGGTACTGGCTCTGGAACTGCCGCTGTTCAACGGTAAGGAGAGCGAGCTGCTGGAGATGACGATCCGCCGTGAAGGGAAGCGCACTAGAGGCGGCGAGGAGGCGTGCTGGTCGGTCACCCTGAAGCTGGATAACGACGATTACGGCGCGATACGCGCCGTGGTGACGCTGGTGGGCCGCAAGGTATCGACCACCTTCTGGTGCGAACAGGCTGAGGCGCAGCAGCTATTCCAGCAACACCTGGAAAAGCTACGCGCGCGGATGGGGGAGCAGGGGCTGGAGTTGGGGCGTACCCAGGCCCTGGTCGGCCTGCCGCCTGAACCCGACGGACCGGGCAGCTCGCCGACAGACGATGGTCTATTCCACATCCAGGCATGAGTAAGAAAGAGTCAAAACGTACGGCGGTCGCCCTGCACTACGACGAGCAGCATGCGCCGCGCATTACCGCCAAGGGCCAGGCGGCGCTGGCCGATGAGATCATCGCCTTGGCCCGCGAACACGATATTCCGCTGCATGAGGACAGGCAGCTCGCTGCCCTGTTGTCGCAACTGGAGTTGGGGAGCGAGATCCCGCGCGAACTCTATATCGCGGTGGCCGAGGTGTTGGCCTTTGCCTATATGCTGACCGGGAAGGTCCCGCAGGAGTGGCGGGAGAAGCAGAAAGAGGGGAAGTAGAAAAAATCAGGCGTTTGGGTCGAGGCGGTGCATCATGGTGATCAGCTCGGCCTCGCCGCGAGAGAGGCCGCAGACATCCATCAGCTCTTCCACCGATGAGCCCTTGCGCGCCAGCTTGATGGCCTGGTCGAAGCTCGCCTCCTGCGGCTCCTGCGTTACCATCTTCTCCTGGCGCACCCCCAGCTCCTGCTGGCGCTGCTGCAGCTGCTTGAGCTCCTCCTCCATGCGGTTGACCCGCTCTCCCACCTGCACTGCGGCGTTACACAGGGCGCGCATGTCGGCCTGGATAGATGCCTGGTTCTCCTGTTGCTGGCGCTGGGCGTTTCTGACCTGCATGGCGAAGACGAACAACGCGATACCCAGCACCAATACCAGCACCAGTGCGGCGATAGGCAGTAGCGGACCTATCCCCGGGAACATCACAGCAGCACTCCGGTGTCAGGTGAAAACATCGATGTGGCCTTCGCCCGGGTCGTTGTTGTTGTTGTTTTTCTCTTCATCGTGCTCACTGTTTTCGCCTTGCTCTTCTTTGGGCTCTTCTTCTTCCTGCTGTCGCCCCTTGTCGTTCGAGTGGGGCTGCTCACGCGGCACACGCCTGATAACAGTACTGCCCGGCGTGACCTTGCCAATCTCCGCCATGGCGCTCTCTCCTATGCGGCGCCGGTCAGCTCTTCGATGGGGAAGAGCTTCTCCAGGTCGATGAGGATCAGCAGTTCTTCGTCCTGGTTGGAGACGCCCTGAATATACTTGGCGCTCTCGTCATTACCCACGTTGGGGGCGAACTCGATCTCCGATTCTCGCAGGTCGGCCACCTCGGCCACACTGTCGACCATCATGCCGACAACCTGCCCCTCGCGCTCGACGATAACGATGCGGGTAGAGTCGTCCGCCTCATGGGGCGGCAGGCCAAAGCGGGTGCGGGTATCGATGACCGTCACCACGTTGCCACGCAGGTTGATGATGCCCAGTACATAGAAGGGGGCGCCAGGGACAGGGGCGATCTCGGTATTCTTCAGCACCTCACGCACCATCATGACGTTGATGCCGTATTTCTCTTCGGCCAGGCGAAAAGTGACCCACTCACTGACCGGGTCGTGACCCGTATTCTCCATCTCTTCCATACTACACCTCGTTCTCACTACTGCGCCGCGTAGGCGTTACTCGTTATTCGGATCCTCGACCGCCTCTTCGGGCAGGTCCGCCATTCCGGTTCTCAACATATCTGCAAAAGCGGGCGGATCGATAATGGCACACATGTGCTCCAGCACCGTACCCGCCAGCCAACGTCGTTTGGTGCGGCTACTGCGCCACTTCACCGCATCGTGCTCCAGGCTGATGACATCTTCGACCGAGTCGCAGGCCAGGCCCCAGGCGCCGTCCTGGATAAATACCACATGCCCCAACCGTTCGGTATCACCGGCCACCAGCTTCTCCAGCCGGTCCGGTGGCAGCACCAGCTGTGCGGTATCGACCACCGGCGCCTGACGGCCACGGTAGTCGGTAAGGCCGAGATACCACTCGATATTGCCCAGCATCGGCGTCACCGCCTTCTTGTCCCACTCCTGCACGCCACTAAGCTCTGCCAACGGCACCGCCAGGGTCAGGCCGGAGACCTTGAACAGCAGGGCCTGGAACGGTCCGGCTGCCCACTCTGGGACCCCATCCACGGGTGCCTTGGCCGGCTCAGGAACGACCTCTTCGCTGGTAGCCACCTCTACCGTGGTCACCTCCTCGACCCCAATGTCCACTTGGGGAATGACCGGCACACTGATCACTGGCGGTGTAACCACCGGGGCCGTCACCTGCTCCGGCTCCGCCGCCGGCAGCGACTGAACCGCCTCTTCCGGCTGCTCCTCGCGTAACAGGGCGTCGAAATAGATGCTCAGTGCGTCTTTTTGGTCGACCACGCCACCTTGCTGCTTATCGTCGGAACTCATGCTCCCGCCCCCCCATTGGTGGCGGCACTATGATCGAGCACCGTGTCGAGCAGAGTGGCGTAGGCGATGACACCACGCGACTGGGGATTAATCTGGCTCAGGGGTAGCCCCTGGCGACTCGCCTCGCGAAACTGGGTGTCCACCGGGATCACCGACTTCCACATCATATCCGGGTGGTGCTCACGCAGGCTCTTCAGGCTCTCCAGTGAGGCGCGGGTGCGGCGATCGAACATGGTCGGCACAATGGTGTAGAGCAGTGGCTTGCGGCGGGCGCGCAGGATCATATTGAGAGTGCGCAGCATCCGCTCCAGTCCCTTAAGGGCAAGGAACTCGGTCTGCACCGGAATCAACAGCCTGTCACTGGCGGCCAGTGCGTTGACCATCAACACCCCCAGTACCGGCGGGCAGTCGATAAATACATGCTCATACTTGCCCGCCAGGCGCTGAATGGCACGGGCCAGGATTAGCCCCATCCCCTCCTTGGTACCGAGCTGACGATCCAGCGTCGCCAGTGCGGTAGAGGCGGGCATCAGATAGAGGTTCTCCACCTGGGTGGAGAGGCAGAGCGCATCGTCACTGACCGTGCCTGCCGGGTTCTGGAACAGGCTGTAGACGCTGGTCTCGATACTGTCCGGGTCGTGGCCGAAGTAGGTGGTAAGGGAACCGTGGGGATCCAGGTCGATCATCAGGGTCGACTGGCCGCGCTGCGCCAGCAATCCCGCCATGGTCACGGTAGTGGTGGTCTTGCCCACACCGCCCTTCTGGTTGGCGACGGCCCAGACACTCATCCGGCACCCCCAGTGGCAGTGCCAGCACGATTGCCGACCTTACGGCGAGCCATCTTCTGCGACAGGATCACTACCACCACGCGGCGGTTCTTGCGCCGCCCCTCGGCGGTGGCGTTGTCGGCGATGGGCTGGTGCTCGCCATAGCCAATGGCGGACATGCGTGCGGGTTTAACCCCGTTACGCATGAACAGGCTGACCACACCCGCCGCTCGGGCGGCAGAGAGCTCCCAGTTGGAGGGGAAGAGATAGGTGCTGATGGGCAGGTTGTCGGTAAAGCCCTCCACCTGTATCTCATTCGGATAGCGCTTCAATATTGCCGCCAGGCTGCCGAGGATCGGGATCGCTTCATCTTCCAGTTCGGAGCTGCCGCTGGTATAGAGCAGGCTGCTGTTGATCTCCACCTCCACCCAGAGGTCATCCCGGGTGACGTTGATGAGCTCTCTTTCGATTAGCGGGGCCAGTGCCTTGTGGAAGTCATCGGCAATCGTTTCCAGGTTGTCACCGCCCTCGCCTTCGCCCCCCTGCATCTGCTCAACCAGGCTGGCGGCTGCATCGGGCGGCTGCCCTACCATATCGATGATTTCCGCTTCGCTGGTAACCCCCTCATCACCGACCTGCACCGGTTGCAGGGTGCGCGGCTGACTGTGGAAGGCGTCGGTAAGGGTGTCGGAAAGCACGCGATACTTGCCCTCATTGACCGAGGAGATGGCGTACATCACGACGAAAAAGGCGAACAGCAGGGTAATGAAGTCCGCATAGGAGACCAGCCAGCGCTCCAGGTTCTCATGATCATCGTGTCGCTTTCTACGCGGCATGCTCTCCCCCCGCCCCGAATCAGGTCAGGAAGCCCTGAAGCTTGGCTTCGATATTGCGCGGATTGTCCCCTTCGGCGATGGAGACGATGCCCTCTATCATCATGTAGCGGAACTGGCTCTGCGCCAGGATCAGGCTCTTCAGCTTGTTGCCGATGGGGATGAGGATAAGGTTGGCGAGGCCGACGCCGTAGATGGTGGCGACGAAGGCAACGGCAATACCGTGGCCCAGCTTGGAGGGGTCGGAGAGGTTCTCCATCACCTGAATCAGGCCCATTACCGCGCCGATAATACCGATAGTGGGGCTGTACCCACCCATGCTCTCGAACAGCTTGGCCGCGCCCAGGTCGTGCTGCTCCTTGGAGTCGATCTCCACCTCGAGAATATTGCGCATCACCTCCGGCTCATTGCCGTCGACCAGCAGCTGCAGCCCCTTGCGGGCAAAGGCGTCCTCCTCGGTATCGGAGACCGCCTCCAGTCCCAGCAGTCCCTCCTTGCGCGCGATATTGCTCCAGGCGATGATCTTCTCGATCGCCTCGTCGGCCAGGATTTGGGGCGGCATCACCACCCAACTAAGGAGGCGTATCCCGCGTACGAACTGCATTAACGGCGACTGCAACATCACCGCACCCAGCGTGCCGCCGAAGACGATCAGCAGCGCTGGTCCGTTGACCAGCGACGAGGGGCTGCCGCCCTCGAGGAACTGTCCCCCGAGAATGGCGCCGACGCCCAACACCAGCCCGATGACACTAAGAAAATCCATCGCTTAGAGTTGCGCCAGTGCAGGGCCAAACTCGCTAAGGGAGAGGACCCGGTCGCTCAGGCCCGCGTCGGCCACTGCCGCGGGCATCCCATAGACCACGCAACTGGCCTCGTCCTGCGACCAGATCTGCGAACCACCCCGCTTCAGGGCACGCGAACCTTCACGTCCGTCCGCCCCCATGCCGGTGAGGATCACGGCCAGTGTCTGCGAGGGGAAAACCCTGGCCACGGAGTCGAAGGTAATGTCGACACAGGGCTTGTAGGTCTGCCCCTCCTCGGCCTCCATCACCTTCAGTACCTGGCGCCCAGCCCGGTTCTCCAACAGCATCTGCTTGCCGCCGGGGGCCAGGTAAGCGGTACCAGGCTTCAACGTATCGCCATCCTCAGCCTCTTTCACCGTGATGGCGCAAAGCTGATCCAGGCGGGCGGCAAAGGCCGGGGTGAAGGTGCCGGGCATGTGCTGCACCATCACGATTGGGAGTGAGTAGTTGGCAGGCAGCTTGGTCAGCACCTCCTGCAGGGCAACCGGTCCCCCGGTAGAGGTGCCAATGGCGAGCAGCTTGAACTGCCCCTTTCTTACTGGAGCCCCGTTAGGACGGGGCGTCGCTGCAGTAGTGCGCGGTGCAACGGCGGCTCGGGGAGTCACCGCGGCCCTGGGAGTAATACCAGGCCTTGTCGTCACGGCGGGGGCTGCAGGGCGGCTAGGCGCTCGGGCATGGCCGCGGCTGAGAGTGGCGACACGGTCGCAGAGGGCCCGGGTCGCCTCCTCGCGGTTCTTGGAGATATCCTCGAAGCGCTTGGGCAGGTAGTCAACGGCACCGGCGTCGAGGGCATCAAGGGTCGCCTTGGCGCCATCGGTGGTGAGCGAGGAGAACATCAGGATTGGACAGGGGGTCGCCTGCATGATGCGGCGGGTGGCGGTGATACCGTCCATCACCGGCATCTCGATGTCCATGGTAATGACGTTGGGCTTGAGCTTGGCCGCCATCTCGACCGCCTCGGCGCCGTTGACCGCCTCGCCTACCACCTCTAAACGAGAATCGCCGTCGAGCATCTCACGGACGCGACGGCGGAAAAAACCTGAATCGTCAACAACCAGTACCCGTATGGGCATGTGTACTCCTTAAAAACTCTTAAACCCAGATATCACTTCTGTAGTGTCAGGTAACGTTATGCGTACGCCTTCATCAGGCTGGGAACGTCGAGGATCAGTGCGATCTTACCGTCACCGGTGATGGTGGCACCCGCCATCCCCTGAGTACCGTGCAGCAGGGCACCCAGCGGCTTGATTACGACCTCTTCCTGACCAATCAGCTGATCGACCACGAAGCCGACCTGCTGAGTGCCGACGTGAACCACAACCACATGGCCCGCCGAGGGCAGTTCAGTACTAACCCCGTCGACCAGCCAGCCGGAGAGGTAGAACAGCGGCAGCGGCTTCTCGCGGATCATGACCACGCGCTTGCCGTCGACCACGTTGGTGTCGGTAAGGTCGAGGTGGAAGATCTCGTTAACGTTGACCAGCGGCAGGGCGAAGGTCTGCTGGCCCAGCTTCACCATCAGGGTAGGCATGATCGCCAGGGTCAGCGGCACCTTGATGCTAAGCAGGGTGCCCTTGCCCTGCTCGGAGTCGATCTCGACGCTGCCGTTGAGCTGGCTGATACGGGTCTTCACCACATCCATGCCGACGCCGCGGCCGGAGATGTCGGAAATCTCCTCCTTGGTGGAGAAACCGGGGGCAAAGATCAGCATAAAGGCTTCGCGGTCATCCATGCGGGAGGCGGAATCCTCATCCAGGACCCCCTTCTTGATGGCGATCTTCTTCAGCTTCTCCGGGTCCATACCGGCACCATCGTCCTCGATGGTAAGGAGGATGTGATCCCCCTCCTGCTGTGCCGCCAACCTGACCATCCCCTGGCGCGGTTTGCCCAGGGATTCACGTACATCGGGCATCTCGACACCGTGATCCACCGAGTTGCGCACCAGGTGAACCAGCGGGTCGGCCAACGCCTCGACCAGGTTCTTATCGAGGTCGGTGTCCTCACCGATCATATCGAGCCGCACATCCTTCTTCAGGCTGCGCGCCAGATCGCGAACCACGCGGGGGAAGCGACCGAACACCTTCTTAATCGGCTGCATGCGGGTCTTCATTACCGCCATCTGCAGGTCACCGGTGACCACGTCGAGGTTACCCACCGCCTTGGTCATCTCCTCCTTCGCCTGATCCAGCTCTTCGCCGGCCAGGGTGGAGAGACGGTTACGCACCAACACCAGCTCACCGACCATATTCATGATGTCGTCAAGGCGTGCGGTATCGACGCGCACCGTGGTCTCGGCCTGGGGCGCCTCGGATTTCTTCTTCGGCGCAGCTGCGGGCTTCGCAGCGGCTGCGGGCTTAGTGGGCTCGGCCGGCTTGGCTGGCGCTGCAGGCTTGGCTGGCTCCGCAGGCTTGGGCGGCTCCGCAGCAGGGGCCTCGGGCGCTTCGCCCTGTCCGGCCACGGCACCAAATTTGCCTTTACCGTGAAGCTGGTCGAGCAGTGCCTCGAACTCCTCCTCGGTAATATCCTCATCACCACCGGATGCGGCTGCAGGGGCTGCGGCCTTGGGCTCTTCAGCCTTGGGGGCCTCGGTCTCGGCGGCACCAGCCACCGCACCGAATTTACCCTTGCCGTGGAGCTGGTCGAGCAGTGCCTCGAACTCCTCCTCGGTAATGTCTTCATCGCCACCGCCAGCGACAGGCTCTGCCGCGGCAGGTGCCGGCTCTGCCGCCTTGGCACCCGCCTCACTATCCAGCGCGTCTAGCAGTGCCTCGAACTCTTCATCGGTGATATCGCCCTCTTCCTGAGCTGCCGTCTCCGCGGGTGCGGCGGCCTCTGCCGGTGCCGCTTCGGCAGCGGGCGCAGGCTCGGCGGCGGGTGCAGCCTCGGGTGCCGCAGCCGTCTCTGCCGGCTCATCGTTACCGGGGTGGTTCATCGCCTCCAGCGTCGCCAGCAGCTCGGGACTGGCGCTGGTCGGCTCCTCCATCGCACGCAGGCTGTCGAACTGCTCGTTAAGGATGTCCAGCACCTCAAGGAAGCTGTCCATCATTGCCGGGGTGAGCTCCTTCTCGCCGTTACGCAACAGGTTGAATATGTCCTCGGAGCGGTGGCAGACCTCCACCAGCGGGGTCAGGCTGAGGAAGCCCGCGCCGCCCTTGATGGTGTGAAAGCCACGGAACACCGCGTTCAGCAGGTCCGCATCGCTTGGGCTCTGCTCCAGCTCAACCAGCTGCTCGTTCAGCTGCTCGAGAATCTCGCTCGCTTCAACCAGAAAATCCTGGAGGATCTCATCATCCGCATCCAACGACATCTGTTATTCCTCAGAAACCTAGACTTGACAACAAATCGTCAACTTCATCCTGCCCGGAGACGACGTTCGCCGCCGCATCGTCGACACCTGGAACCACCGGACCGGCCCCCATCAGTACATCTTCTTCTTTTTGTTCCGCTTCATGCGGGCGCAGGTTCTGGCCGGAGATTCGGATAAGGTCTACCAGGCTGCTCTCCATATCGTCGACCAGGGTGATTACCCGCTCGATGATCTGGCCGGTCAGGTCCTGGAAGTCCTGCGCCATCATCACTTCATTCAGGTTACCGCGCAAAGTGCCGGCGTCACTACCGAGGGTCTCGAAAAAGCCGCTGATACGACCACTCAATTGACGGAACTCCTCGGCGCTCATGTCACGGCTGACAAAGCGCTCCCACTGCCCCTTCAGGTCATTGGCCTCATTCTCGATACCGTCGCAGATCGGCATCGACTCCTCGGCGGCAGTCAGGCTGCGGTCGGCCGATTTGGCCGTCATGTCGACCACATGGCGCAGGCGCTCACGGGCATCGGGGAACTCTTTTTCGGCAAAGTTGGCCAGGCGGGAATCGAGACGGAAACTGTTGAGGGCCTCATGGAACTCACGGGTCAGTTTACCCAGCTCCTGAAACAGGCTGGCCTCGCGCAGCTTGGCTATCTGGTCGAGGATGCGATCGGCCTCCTCAGTGTTGCCGCTCTCGACGAACTGCGACAACTCACGTACACGCTCGACAAAGTCGGTATTGGGATTCTGTTCTTCTGCCATGGGAGGTTTTTCTCTTCTGTTGGTTCCTGACCCCAGGATGCGGCCGCTATTTAGCCCTGCATCCGCTCGAATATCTTATCGAGCTTCTCCTTCAGGGTCGCCGCGGTGAAGGGCTTGACGATGTAGCCGTTCACGCCGGCCTGCGCTGCCGCGATGATCTGCTCCTTCTTCTGCTCCGCCGTCACCATCAATACCGGCATATGGGCCAGTTTGGGGTCGGCACGCACCGCCTTGAGCAGATCGATCCCCTGCATCCCCGGCATATTCCAGTCGGTCACCAGTAGGTCAAAATTCCCGCCTTGCAGCATCGGCAGGGCGGTTAGGCCATCATCGGCCTCCGCGGTGTTGTTGAAACCCAGATCCCTCAGCAGGTTCTTGATGATTCGCCGCATGGTAGAAAAGTCATCAACCACGAGAATCTTGATGTTCTTATCCAAAACTGCCTCCAGAACTTACGTTCTTCCGTCACAATAACGTTATTACTGCTCTATCCCAGATAAACTACCTTAATTCGGGCTGCTAGTGTACTGGAATTTCCCAAGTACGGTCAGCCAACGACACCCATCCGGGCACGCAGGCGCCTCATCGCCTGACTATGGAGTTGCGACACCCGCGACTCGCTCACCGAGAGCACCTCGCCAATCTCCTTCAGGTTTAGCTCTTCGTCGTAGTAGAGCGACAGCACCAGGGCCTCGCGCTCGGGCAGGCTGGCGACCAACTCACCGAGCTGCTCGCGCGTCTCCAGCTTCTGCAGCGCATCCCCTCCCCCCCCCTGGGACGAGGGGATCTGATCCAGCAGCGAGCTGTCGTCATCGCTCCCCAGCTCTTCTACACTGAGGACGCGGGCGCAGCGCACGTCCTGCAGCATGTGGTAGTAATCCTCCAGCGGCACACCCAGCTGGGCAGCGATCTCCTCGGGCTTGGCCTCGCGCCCGGTACGCCCCTCAATCTCGGCAATCGCCGAACTCAGCTCCCGCGACTTGCGGTAAACCGAACGCGGTACCCAGTCGTTACGGCGCACCTCGTCCAGCATCGCGCCGCGAATACGGATACCGGCGAAGGTCTCGAAATTCGCGCCATGACCCGGCTGGTAGTTCTGCGCCGCCTCCAGCAGGCCGATCAGACCCGCCTGAACCAGGTCATCCAGCTCCACGGTATCGGGCAAACGCCCCTTCAGGTGGTGGGCAATGCGCGACACCAGCGGCCCGTGACGCTCCACCAGGGCGTCGCGATCCTCCTCGTATGAGGTGAATGACAACGCCAGGCTGTTCATAGCAGACCTCCCAGCAGGGAGTCGCTCCCGCTGACCAAGCGCTCGACGAAGAACTCCAGGTTGCCGTCAGCGGCGGTGGGCATAGGCCATTTATCGGCATGTTGTGCGGCATTCTTGAATGCGATAGAGGCCGGGGAGGAGGGAAAGACCTCGACCACCGGGCGCTGCTTCTTCACCGCCTTTCGCAGGTTGGTGTCGTAGGGGATGGCGCCCATGAAGTCGAGTACCACCTCGTCGAGGAAGTGGTCGGTCACCTTAACCAACTTGGCGAACAGCTCCCTCCCCTCCTGCGGCGTGTGGGCCATGTTGCAGAGTACGCGGAAGCGGCGCATGCCGTGGTCACGGTTCAGTACCTTAATCAGGGCGTAGGCATCGGTGATGGAGGCGGGCTCGTCGCAGACCACCACGATCACCTCCTGGCTCGCCTTGGCGAAGCTGATAACACTATCGGCGATACCGGCGGCCGAATCGACAATCAGCACGTCGAGGTCGGTGCTCAGTTCGCTGAAGGCGCGTATCAGCCCGGCGTGCTCCGCCGGTGCCAGCTCAGCCATCGCCTGGATACCCGAGGCGGCGGGAATCACCTTAATGCCTCCGGGGGCGTCGACGATGACCTCCTCCAGGCTGCACTCGCCGCTCATCACATGGGAGAGGTTGCGATGCGGCTGCAGGCCGAGCATCACGTCTACGTTGGCAAGGCCGAGATCCGCATCCATGATCATCACCTTGCGCCCTATTCGGCTCAACGCGGTAGCCAGATTGACCGAGACATTCGTCTTGCCAACGCCCCCCTTACCGCTAGTCACCGCAATCACTCTTACTGGTTTTGGATTGGCCATACGCCTTAAACCCTCAGCTTGATCCACTTTATCTCTTCCGTCGTGTTCTTATTCAGTTAGGTCCCGTTGGCTCGCCTCAGCTGGCCATCGAACCGAAGGAGGTCGCCAGCAGCTCCTCGGAGGGGCGCTCGGCAAAGTCCTGCATCAGGCTCACGCTACGGTTGACCAGATTATTGCTGCGTGCCGGGTGCAGGTCCTCAGGGACCCGCTGGCCGTCACTGACGTAGGCCACCGGCAGCTGGTGCTGCACCACTACGGAAAGCGCCTCGCCCAGTCCGGTGGTCTCATCCAGCTTGGTGAGGATGGCGCCGTCCAGGTCGATATGGCTGAAGGTGCGAATCACCTCCTCCAGGCTACGGCGCTGCGCCGAGGCGGCGAGCACCGCGTAGCTGCGCACCGGCAGGCCGGTCTGGTAGAGCATGGAAAGCTGCTCGGTGAGGCGCACATCACGCTGGCTCATACCGGCGGTATCGATCAGCACCAGCGACTTGTCGCGCAGCGCCATCAGCACCTCGCGCAGCTCCTCGGCATCCTTCGCCACATGCACCGGGGCACCGAGGATCTTACCGAAGGTGTTGAGCTGCTGCAGGGCACCGATGCGGAAGCTGTCGGTGGTGATCAGGGCAACACGGTCGGGGCCGTGGCGCAGGGTGTAGCGTGCCGCCAGCTTGGCCACGGTGGTGGTCTTGCCGACCCCGGTGGGACCAATCAGGGCGACAATGCCGCCACGGTTGATAATGTCGTCGTCGGTCACCTCAAGCTGACCGGAGAGTAGCGACAGGGCCTGGCGCCAGGCACCGACCATATCACCCGAGTAGTCGATGCGATCGGCGATCTGGTTACTCAGGGTGGTACTCAGGCCAAGCTGGGTGAGCCGCTCGAGCAGTTTTACCCGCTGCGGCTGTGAGCGCTTCATTTCGCCCCAGGCGAGGCCGTTGAGCTGGCTCTCGAGCATACCGCGCAGGGTCTGGATCTCCTCACGCATCGCGACCAGGCTGGGGTCCTGCGACCAGACGATCTCCGGCCTGGGCTCGGCGGGCTTGTGGGAACGAGCATCGATGGTCTCCATCGGTTCGTTACTATCTATAGAGGCATCGCTACGGGGTGATTGCGGCTGCTGCAGCAGCGGGGCCACCGCCTCGGCAGGCGCCGCTGAGGCCATGGGCTCAGGCTGCGGCGGAGTCGCCTGCTGCTGCCCGCCCATGCGGTTGACCAGCGACTCATCGTAGTCGACCGCCGCGACGATCTCCACGCCGCCTTCAACACGACGATTGGAGAGGATCACCGCATCCGGCCCCTGCTCGTCACGCACCATGCGGATTGCCTGGCGCATATCGTTTGCGAAATAGCGTTTAATCTTCATACCTCAGCCCTCTCTCAACGGCCTGTCCTGGCGGTCACCAGGCGGAAGATTAAGCGGCCTGGTTACCTACGGTTGAAACTATCTTCAGCTGCGTGTCATCCGGTATCTCGTTATACGAGAGCACGTGCAGCTCTGAAATCGTATGTTTGACGAACCTCGCCAACAGTTCGCGCAGTGGCGGCGATGTCAGCAACACTGCCGGGCGTCCCGCCAACTCCTGCGCCTGGGCACTCTCCGTGAGCCCCCTGTGCAGACGTTCGGCCAACATGGGCTCGATGCCTGCGCCCCCTTCCGTGGAGCCTTGTACTGCTTGTAGCAACAACTGTTCCAACTCTGGTGAAAGGGTAATAACCTCCATTTCCGGCGCTAAGCCATTGATTTTCTGTACAATCATCCGCCCCAGTGACATACGCACCATAGCAGTCAAATTTCCGGCATCCGGCATATGGGGGGCATTTTCCGCCAAAGTTTCGGCGATGGTACGCATATCGCGGATCGGAATGCCCTCGCTGAGGATGTTCTGCAGTACCTTCACCACGGTACCGAGAGAGACGGTGTTGGGCACCAGGTCCTCTACCAGCTTGGGTGCGCTCTTGCCCAGCTGCTCCAGCAGCTTCTGCACCTCTTCGTGGCCCAGCAGGTCGTGGGCATTGCTCTGCAGGATCTGGCTAAGGTGGGTGGCGACCACGGTATTGGGATCCACCACCGTGTAACCGAGGCTCTGTGCGTGTTCACGCTGGCCGGGCTCAATCCACATCGCCTCAAGGCCGAAGGCGGGATCCCGGGTCGGGGTCCCCTCAATGGTGCCGAAGACCTGACCGGGATTGATCGCCATCTCGCGATCGGCGGCGATCTCCGCCTCACCGACGCTGACCCCCATCAGGGTGATGCGGTAGCTGCTGGGGCTAAGGTCAAGGTTGTCACGAATGTGCACCGGCGGGATAAGGAAGCCGAGCTCCTGAGAGAGCTTGCGCCGCACCCCCTTGATGCGGTCCATCAGCTCGCCGCCCTGCGCCTTATCCACCAGCGGTATCAGGCGATAGCCCACCTCCAGGCCGATGGGGTCGACCATCGGCACGTCGTCCCAGCTCAGCTCCTTGGTCTCGGGGCCTGGCTGCTGCGCCTCACGCTGTTGCTGCTGCTCGGCCTCCACCTGCTGCGCCGCCTCTTGCTTCTTCTGCTGCATGCGCCAGTAGGCACCACCGCCGGTGGCCGCCGCCAACAGCAGGAAGGGGAAGTTGGGCATACCGGGGATCATGCCCAGCAGAGCCAGCACGCCCGCGGTAACCCCCAGCACCTTGGGGTTGTCGAACAGCTGACCGGTCATCTGCTCACCCATCTTCTCCGAGGCGGAGACGCGGGTGACGATGATACCGGCAGCGGTAGAGAGCACCAGTGAAGGAATCTGCGCCACCAGGCCGTCGCCAATGGTGAGCAGGGTGTAGACCTGGGCGGCATCGCCGGCACTCATGCCGTGCTGGGCAATACCGACGGCAAAGCCACCGATAACGTTAATCACGGTAATGATGATACCGGCGACCGCATCACCGCGGACGAACTTGCTGGCACCGTCCATGGAACCGTAGAAGTCGGCCTCGGTGGCGATCTCGGCGCGGCGCGTACGCGCCACATCCTGGTCGATGAGTCCGGCGTTGAGGTCGGCGTCGATCGCCATCTGCTTACCCGGCATCGCATCGAGGGTGAAGCGGGCGCTCACCTCGGAGATACGCCCGGCACCCTTGGTGACCACCGCAAAGTTGATGATCACCAGGATGATGAAGACCACCAGGCCCACGGCGTAGTTACCACCGACCACGAACTCGCCGAACGATTCGATCACTTGCCCCGCCGCGCCGGTACCTTCGTGGCCATTCAACAGCACCACCCGTGTTGAGGCGACATTAAGCGCCAGACGCAACAGGGTGGCCACCAGCAGGATCGTCGGAAAGACCGCGAAATCCATCGGCCGCAGGGCGTAGATCGCCACCAGCAGGATGATCAGGGAGAGGGTGATATTGAAGGTGAAGAAGATGTCGAGCAGGAACGGCGGCAGCGGCAGCACCACCATCGCTAGCAGCATAACCACCATCAGGGGCGCGCCGAGGCCGCTACGCAGCAGCTCGGTAATAAAGTTGGTTGCCCGGTTTCCTTCAGCCATCGTTATTGACCTTCATCAATCGTGTTGCAAATCTTCGGGGATCGGCAGATCCATCATCGGCGCCTGACCCTCGCGGTTATAAATCGGCCCCTGCTTGAGCTGGTAGACGTAGGCCAGTACCTGCGCCACCGCTCGGTAGAGTCCCTCGGGGATCGCATCGCCCAGTTCGGTGCTGAAATAGAGGGCACGGGCCAGCGGCGGTGCTGCCACCAGGGGCACATCGTTCTCCCTGGCCAGGGAACGAATCTGTGCGGCCACCAATTCGCTACCCTTGGCCACCACCACCGGCGCCCCCATATTTTCAGAGTCGTATCGCAATGCCACCGCATAGTGGGTCGGGTTGGTGACCACCACATCGGCCGTCGGCACCTCTTCCATCATGCGTCGTTGCGCCATCTCCATCTGCAGCTGGCGCTGGCGCCCCTTCACCTCGGGGCTACCCTCGGTCTGTTTGTGCTCCTCCTTGACCTCCTGCTTGGTCATCTTCAGCTGGCGGTTGTGGTTCCACAACTGGAACGGCACATCGATGGCCGCCACCAGGATCAGCACCGAACTGAGCAGCAGGAAGGCCCAGGTGAGCAGATCACCGGCGTGGGCCATCCCCTGCAGTAGCGGCTCGTTGCCCAGACCGAGGAACTGATCCCCCATGGTGTTGAGCAGCACCAGCGCCACCGTGGCCACCAGGCCGAACTTCGCCAGCCCCTTCAGCATCTCCACCAGCCCCATCCAGCCGAATATCCGGCTAAGCCCCTTAATGGGATTGAGCTTCTCCGGCTTAAAGGCGAGCGCCTTGGAGGAGAAACTCCAGCCCCCCAGGGAGATACTGGAAAAGATCGCCACCACGGCCAGCATCAGGGCCAGCGGCATAATAGTCCACACCTCTTCGACGATGGTGTTGAAGAAGTGGTTCACCATCGCGCTGTCATCGAACATGTCGGCGCGGCTGATGGTAAAGCGCGTGCGCATCATCTCCGCCAGGTTGTCGACGATACGGTCGCCCATGGTCAGCAGCGCCAGCGCCGAGGCCAGCAGCGCCATCAGTGTATTGAGCTCACGCGAGCGGGCGATCTGCCCCTTCTCTCGCGCCTCACGCAACCGTTTGGGCGTGGGCTGTTCTGTACGTTCCTGGCCGTCGTTGCTCGCCATGCTCAGCGCTCCGCCGAAATGAGGAATTTAACCAGGTCGAAACCCTGCTCCAACACGGTATCGAACTGCGGCACCACATTGGGCAGGGTGTAGAGGATGACGAAAAAGCCCATCATCATCGCCACCGGAAAACCGACAGCGAAGATGTTCAGCTGCGGTGCGGCACGGGCCATCACGCCAAAGGCGATGTTTACCACCAGCAACGAGGCGAGCGCAGGCAATGCCATCCACAACGCCCCGGCGAACATCTTGCTGCCCCAGGTGGCGATCTCCCAGAAGGCGTCCCGATCCAGCCCAATGGGGCCGATCGGCAGGGTCTGGAACCCCTCCACCAGCAGGGCGATCAGTACCAGGTGGCCGTCCATCACCAGGAACAGCAGGGTGGTCATAATTAGGTAGAGTTGGGCCAGTACCGGCACCTGTTGGCCGTTGGCCGGGTCTACCATGGAGGCGAAACCGAGTCCCATCTGCATGGCGATAAGCTGGCCGCCGGTGATGATGGCGCTAAACACCAGCATCAGCGCAAAGCCCATCGCCACGCCGATGAGGATCTGCTGCAGGATCAGCGTAATCAGCGCCATGCTGAAAGGGATCGGCGCGGGCGGATCCGGCAGCAGCGGCATCACCACCAGGGTGACCGCCAGCGAGAGCATCAGGCGCGCCCGTACCGGCACATACTGACCGCCGGTGATCGGCGCCACCATGAACATGCTGCTGATGCGAAAGAAGGGCCAGAGGAAACTCCCGATCCAGGCCGTGATTTCCGCCGTGGTGAAGTGCATACCCTAACCAATCAGCATTGGAATGTTGTTAAACAGCCGCGTAGTGAAGTCCAGCAGCATCTGCAGCATCCACGGGCCGGCCAACAGCAGCACCCCCAGCGTGACCAGCAGTTTGGGGATGAAGCTGAGGGTCATTTCGTTAATCTGGGTGGCCGCCTGGAACATCGCCACCAGCAGGCCTACCAATAGTGCCGGCATTAGCACGATCAGGATCAATACCGCCAGCACCTCAAGGGTCTGCTGGAATATAGAAAGTACGGTTTCCGGCGTCATCGTCCCCTACTCCTCTAACCGCCGGCAGCACCGATGTAGAAACTGGAGGCCAGGGTGCTCATCACCAGCCCCCAGCCATCCACCAGCACGAACAGCATGATCTTGAAGGGCAGGGAGACGATCATCGGTGACAGCATCATCATACCCATGGACATCAGTACGCTGGCCACCACCAGGTCGATAACCAGGAAGGGGATGAAGATCAAAAAGCCAATCTGGAAGGCGGTCTTCAGCTCACTGGTGACAAAGGCGGGGATCAGCACCGTCATCGGCACATCCTCGGGGCCATTGAAGGCCTCGCTGCCTGAGAGGTTGCCGAACAGCTCCAGGTCGGGCTGGCGCACCTGGCCCATCATGAACTGGCGCAGCGGCTGCGAGGCGTTCTGCAGCCCCTGCTGCAGGGTGATCTGGTCATCCAGGTAGGGCTGCAGCCCCTCGCTGTTGATGCGGTCCATCACCGGGGCCATGACGAAAAAGGTAAGGAACAGCGCCAGGCCGATAAGCACCTGCCCGGAGGGGGCCTGCATCAGGCCGATCGCCTGGCGTAGGATCGCCAGTACGATAACGATGCGGGTAAAGGCGGTCATCATCATCACCGCCGCCGGCAGGAAGGTGAGCACCGTCATCAGCATCAACAGCTGGATGCTGAGGCTGTAGGTCTCGCCGCCCTCCGGGTTAGTGGTGACGGTGACCGCCTCCATCCCCTGCGCGGCAAACAGCGGCAGAGGCAATAGCATTAACAACAGGGGCAGAAGCCGTTTCAAGACTGCTCCTCCTTCTTCGCATTCATGGCGGACATCAGGCGCTCGGCAAAACGCTCCGCCCCCTGACCACTATTGGTATCGAGTAGCACCGGCTTATCGAACACATGCAGGGTACGCACCTCGCCGGGGGCAACCCCCAGCAGCAGCTGCACCTCGCCAGCCTGCACCAGCACCACGCGCTCGCGCTGCCCCACCGAGATCCCGGCGAGCATGCGCAGTGCGCCGTTGCGGCCCATGGCTGCACCGGAAAAGCGGCGCAGCAACCAGGCGCTGAGCACGATCAGTCCGACCACCAAAAGCAGTGCGAGGAATACCTGGAATACATCGCCCGCCCCCACAGCGGCAGGGAGCGTGGCCTGCGGTGCTGCCGCAGCCTCCCCCTCCGCGGCCGCCGCGCAGGGGCCGATGAAAAAGAGTGACAGCAGGGGCAGCAGGCGCACCATCACTTGAGCTTCTTCACCCGTTCGGCCGGGCTGATCACATCGGTGAGGCGGATACCGTACTTCTCGTTGACCACCACCACCTCGCCGTGGGCGATAAGGGTGCCGTTGACCAGTACATCGAGCGGCTCACCGGCAAGGCGGTCCAGCTCCACCACCGAGCCCTGGTTGAGCTGCAGCAGGTTGCGGATGTTGATCTTGGTGCGGCCGATCTCCATCGCGATGGTAACCGGGATATCGAGGATTACGTCGAGGTTGACCTCACCCTCGTCGATCAGCGAGCCCTCGTCCATCAGGGTATCCATCGGCGCGGGCTCGGCAGCCGGCTGCTCCTCGGCGACCGTCTCACCGGCCTCGGCCATGGCGGCGGCCCACTCGTCGGCCATCGCGTCCTGGTTTACTTCTGTTTCATCGTTCATAGCGGCTCTCCACTTCGGCTGCCATCTGTTTTCTGTTATGCCCCTGTCGGGCGCTCAACCTGTTCCTGAATCTTGATCGCCAACTGCTCATTGGAGATCCCTAGCTGGCCACGGAATACCGGCACGTCCTCGGCGCGCAGGGTCACCTTCTCCGGCATCTCGATGGGGATGATGTCTCCCGCCTTCATCTTCATGACGTCGCGCAGACTCAGCGTCGCCTCAGTAAGCTGGCTGGAGAGTTCCACATCGGCGTTCTTAATCTCTTCACGCAAGGCGGTGATCCAGCGGTCGTCGATATCGGTGCGGTCACTCTGCACCCCGGCGTCGAGGATCTCGCGGATCGGCTCCAGCATCGAATAGGGCATGGTGATATGAATATCGCCGCCGCCCCCCTCCAGCTCGATATGGATCTTGGAGACCACCACCACCTCGGTGGGGCTGACAATATTGGCGAACTGGGGGTTCACCTCGCGGCTCATATACTCGAAATCCACATCCATCACCGGCGCCCACGCCTTTACCAGGTCGTGGAAGGCCAGCTCCATCAGCATGTGGATGATGCGCGTCTCGGTAGGGGTAAACTCGCGCCCCTCGATCTTGGCATGGTAGCGACCACCACCGCCGAAGAAGTTGTCCACCAGGATGTAGACCAGCTTCGGCTCGAACACCAACAGGCCGGTACCGCGCAACGGCTTCACCTTAATCAGGTTAAGGCTGGTGGGGACGAACAGGGTGTGGATGTACTCGGAGAATTTCAGCATATCGACACCGCCGACCGAGATCTCGGCGGAGCGGCGCAACATGTTGAACAGGCTGATGCGGAAGTGACGCGAGAAACGTTCGTTGACCATCTCCAGCGTCGGCATACGCCCGCGGACGATGCGATCCTCACTGGCAAAGTCGTAGGAACGCGCCTCACCCGCTTCAAAGCCCTCATCGCCCTCGGTATCGACGTCACCGCCATCAACCCCGTGCAACAGGGCATCGATTTCGTCTTGTGAAAGTAGGTCCGCACCAGACATGTCGTTAACTCACTGCATCACAAAGTTGGTGAAATAGACCGACTGAGGGCCGTCCAGGTCGGCGTTCTCCTTGACGATCTTCTGCACCGCGGTCAGTATCTCGCCGCGTAGCCGCTCCTTACCCTCCAGGGTGCGCAGCTCATCGGAATTCTGGCTACCCAGCAGCAGCAGCAGGTCGTTACGGATAACCGGCATGTGCTCGGTGACTGCATCCAGTACCGCCGGGTCGTGGGCCATCAGCTGCATCTCCACCTGCAGGAAGCGGGCTGATCCCTTCTGTTCGAAGTTGATCACCATCTTATCCAGCGCCAGGTAGTGGGTTTCGGGTACCACCACCTCCTCGACGGCAGCCTCGCCCTCTTCCGCGGGCTTATCGCCGCCCAGCAGCAGTAGAGTCAGACCGACACTGGCACCGACCAGCACCAGGGCGCCGACGATGATGAGGATGAGCTTTTTCTTGCCGGACGCCGGCTTGGCATCCAGGTCCAAATCTTCTTCGTTTTCTTTCTCAGCCATGATTTGTCCTTTCTCTCAAATCGATGCGGTCAGAATTCATGCAAACTATGTATGCAATTTTGCAAACAGTATGCCATGCAGCCGGGGAAAACAGAATTTCTTTTATTATTCAGTGCATTAACTAAGCACCAGGGCGAGAGCCTCCTCCCCCGGGGAGAACCGCGCACTCTGGCGCCAAAATTCCGTCACTCAGCGTATCAGGTGCTCACGGTAGTGGCGCAGCTCATTGATAGAGTCGCGGATATCGTCCAGCGCCAGGTGGCTTCCCGTCTTGCTGAAGCCCTGCAATACCTCAGGGTGCCAGCGCCGCGCCAGCTCCTTGAGGGTGCTCACATCGAGGTTGCGGTAGTGGAAGAAGGCCTCCAGCGTCGGCATGGTACGGGCGAGGAAGCGGCGATCCTGGCAGATGCTGTTACCGCACATGGGCGACTTGCCCTTCTCCACATACTGCTCGAGGAAGGCGATGGTCTGTGCCTCGGCCTCCCTTTCGTCCATGCGACTGTCACGTACCCGTTGCAACAAACCGGAACCACCGTGCTGCTTCTGGTTCCACTCATCCATGCCCGCCAGTACCGTCTCGTTCTGGTGGATGGCGAATACCGGCCCCTCGGCCAGGGTGTTGAGCTGCGCGTCGGTGACGATGGTGGCAATCTCGATAATGCGGTCATGGTCGGGTTCCAGGCCGGTCATCTCCAGGTCGATCCAGATCAGGTTATCGGGGTGTTTGCTCATGGGGTTCACTCCCTGTGTTAACTTGCCAACCATTCTACCAAAAGCTACCCTGCCGGGCGCGTATATATAAGGAACGAAACTCCCCATGCACAGCTTCACCCTGCTCTTTGTTACCATGCTCGCCCTCTCCACCGCTCTCCAGCTGTGGCTGGAGCAGCGCCAGCTGCGCCACGTCAGTGCGCACCGTGCGCAGGTACCCGAGGCCTTCAGCGCCCAAATCACGCTTAATGAACACCAAAAAGCGGCCGACTACACCGCCGCCAAGGTTGGGCTGGCGCGCATTGAACTGCTCTACGCTGCCGTGATTCTGCTGGGGCTGACCCTGGGGGGGGGCATCGAGCTGCTGGATCTGCTGTGGCGCGGCGTCGAGCTCTCCCCCCTGTGGCGCGGTGTCGCCTTCCTGCTCAGCCTCACCCTGTTCACCTCGCTGCTGGACCTGCCCTTCGCCCTCTACCGTACCTTCCGCATTGAACAGCGCTTCGGCTTCAACCGCACCACCCTTGGGCTCTATTTCAGCGACCAGCTCAAGCAGATGGTGTTGATGCTGCTCATCGGCGCACCGATGGCAGCGCTGGTACTGTGGCTGATGGAGGGGGCCGGCGCCAACTGGTGGCTCTACGTCTGGGCGGTGTGGAGCGGCTTCACCCTGCTGATGATGTGGGCCTACCCGGCGGTGATCGCGCCGCTGTTCAACAAATTCGTGCCGCTTGCCGACGAGGAGCTGCGCCAACGCATCGACCAGCTGCTGCAGCGCTGCGGCTTTAAGTCCAACGGCATCTTCGTGATGGACGGCTCACGCCGCTCCAGCCACGGTAACGCCTACTTTTCCGGGCTGGGGGGCAACAAGCGCATCGTCTTCTTCGACACCCTGCTGCAAAGCCTCAACCACGACGAGATCGAGGCGGTGCTGGCCCACGAGCTGGGCCACTTTCGCCGCAACCACATCAAAAAGCGCATCGTGCTAATGATGGTGATGAGCCTCATCGGCCTCGCCCTGCTTGGCTGGCTGATGCAGCAGCCGTGGTTCTTCAGCGCCCTGGGGGTCTCCACCCCGTCGGTACACGCGGCACTGGCGCTGTTCCTGATGGTATTGCCGGTCTTCACCTTCTTCCTGCAGCCGTTGATGGCGATGTCGATGCGCAAGCACGAATTCGAGGCCGACGACTTTGCCGCCGAGCACGCCGAGGCAAGCGACCTCATCAGCGCCCTGGTCAAGCTCTACCAGGAGAACGCCAGCACCCTCACCCCGGACCGCCTCTACTCGGCCTTCCACGACAGCCACCCGCCGGCGCCGGTGCGCATCGCCCACCTCTCAACTACAATGCAGGCAAACTGAAACCGGAGGGGGAGCCCATCATGAGACCCTTTATTACCGTCGTTACACTACTGACCGCCGGCCTCACCACACCGGTGCTGGCGGCGAACGCCGAGCGCGGTGCCAAGCTACACCAGGAGCAGTGCACCGCCTGTCACGCCAGCCGCTTTGGCGACAACGGCAATGCTATCTACACCCGCGCCAACCGTCGCGTGCAGAGCCTGGGCGGGCTGAAGATGCAGGTAAACCGCTGCAAGAACAACCTGCGTATCGTCTGGTTTGACGAGGATGTGGACGACGTCGTGGCACACCTCAACGCCAGCTACTACAAATTCGACTCGGAGTAATGACCGTTAGCGCCCCCACACTCTCCCCGCGTCCCTGCTGATGGCCGGACGCAAGCTTAACCGCCGCCAGAAGTGGCGCATCGAGAAGATCCAGGAGGAGCGTCGAGCCCGCCTGGAGCGCAAACAGGCACGTATGGAGCAGAGGCTCGGCGGCGACAGCGGTCTGGGACCGGAACAAACCGGGCTGGTAATCGCCAGCTACGGCGCCTCGCTGGAGATCGAGGCCGAGGACGGCAGCCTGGTACGTTGCGCCCTGCGCCAGAACCTGCCGCTAATCGTGGTCGGCGACCAGGTGGTGTGGCAGGCGGCACAGGAGGGGGGCGTGGTCACCGCGCTGCAGGAGCGCCGCTCGCTGCTGGCACGCCCCGACGCCCGAGGAGAACTCAAGGGCCTGGCGGCCAACCTCGACCAGGTCATCGTCGTCGCCGCCCCCGCCCCCGCCTACAGCACCGAACTTATCGACCAGTACCTGGCGGCGGCAGAGCTGACCGGCATCACCCCGCTGCTGCTGTTCAACAAGATCGACCTCATCGCCGAGGAGGAGCGTGAAGCGGTGGAGGCGCTGCTGCAGCGCTACCGCGACATCGGCTACCGCATCCTCACCTCCAGCACCAAGATCAACCACGGCCTGGATGAGCTGATCGAACAACTCAAGGGCCACTGCAACGTCTTCGTCGGCCAGTCGGGGGTGGGCAAGTCCTCCCTCAGCAACGCCCTGATGCCGGGGCTGAATATCGCGGTGAAGGCACTCTCCGAGCAGAGCGGCCTGGGGCAGCACACCACCAGCACCGCCCGCCTCTACCACCTGCCACAAGGGGGAATGGTGATCGACTCACCCGGGGTGCGGGAGTTCCGCCTCTGGCCGATGGAGGAGCCGGTACTGGCAGAGGGTTTTCGCGAATTCCACCCCTATCTGGGACGGTGCAAATTCCGCGACTGCAAACACCAGCAGGAGCCGGGCTGTGCCCTCAAGGTGGCGGTGGAGTCAGGGGAGATTAGCGCGGAGCGTTTCAACAATTACCACAAAATAGCGGCACAATTACAGGAGTTCGGCGAGGATTACTGAGCGGGCTGCTCCAGCGCCCGCAGCAGATCCCCCTCCAGATCGGTGGGCGGTAGCTCGATGGGTGTGGCGGCTGGAGCTTCGGCTGGTGGGGGCGCGGTCTCAGCTGCGGGCTCCGACAACGGCGTCAGCTCGAAATCGGGTAGCGGCGGCGGCAACAGCGGGGCAGGCTCAGGCTCAGTGGACTCCTCCTGTTGCGGTAACGGCTCACCGCGCGCCTCCAGATCCGGCCCCAACGGCTCAAGCTTCACCTCTTCACGCGGTGCCACCAGGCCGATGGCCCGTTCGGTGGCATGGTTAAGCACGATGATGCTGATGCGCCGGTTCACCGGGGCCGCCGGGTTCTCCTTGTCGAACAGCACCGAAGAGGCGAGCCCTACCACGCGGCCGAAGCGCTTTGGGTCCAGGCCGCCGAACTTCAACTCGCGCCGTGCGGCGTTGGCGCGGTCCGCCGACAGCTCCCAGTTGGTGTAGTTGGGGCGCTCGCCGTAGAAGCGGGTGGCATCGGTATGGCCGGTGACGCTGATGTGGTTGGGCACCTCGGTGAAGGTCTTGGCCAGTTCGTGCAGGATCTCCTTGGTGTACCACTTGAGCTGGGCGCTACCCAGATCGAACATCGGTCGATTCTCCTTATCGACGATCTGGATGCGTAGCCCCTCGGTGGTGATATCGAGCTTCAGCTGGTCCTTGAAGTCGAGCATGGTAGGGGTGTTCTCGATCTGCTCCTTGATGCGGCGCATCAGCTCATCGAGCCTGGCCGCCTCCTCCATTGCCTCCGTCGCCTCATCCGGCGGCGGCGCCTTTAGCGGCTCGCCCTCACTCTTCGGTACCTCCATCGCCCCACCCAGGTCGATCATACTGGTACTGGCGCCACCGGCGGCCTCAACGGCCGAAGGACTCTGGAACAGGTCGGCGATCGCCCGACGATCATAATCGGAGGTGGAGCCAAGCAGCCACATCAACAGAAAGAAGGCCATCATCGCGGTGACGAAGTCGGCATAGGCGATCTTCCAGGCACCGCCGTGGTGGGCACCGCCCCCCTTCTTCACCTTCTTGATGACTATGGGTTGCTTTTTTTCGTCGACGGCCATGGCGGGGAATCAGGCGGTATCAGCTTCTACCGGCGTTCTTCACATGCTCCTCCAGCTCGAGGAAGCCGGGGCGTACATCGGAATAGAGCGCCTTGCGGCCGAACTCCACCGCCACCTGCGGGGTATAGCCGTTGAGCGTTGCCATAATGGTGACCTTGATGCACTCCAGGTACTTCCCCTCCTCGCGCCGGATATGGCCGAGGAAGATCCCCACCGGACTGATATAACCGTAGGAGAGCAGGATACCGAGGAAGGTACCCACCAGCGCCGCGGCGATGTGGTGGCCCAGCACCTCGGGTGGGTCGCTGATCGCGCCCATGGTGATCACCACCCCGAGCACTGCGGCGACGATACCGAAGGCGGGCAGGCCGTCGGCCATGTTGGAGACCGCATGGCTGGGCAGGTGCGCCTCCTCGTGGTGGGTCTCCAGCTCCAATTCCATCAGGTTCTCCAGCTCCATCGCGTTCATGCTCCCCCCCACCATCAGGCGCAGGTAGTCACAGATAAAATCGGTGGCGTGGTGATCGGCGAGGATGGCGGGGTAACGGGTGAAGACAGGGCTCTCCTGCGGCTCCTCGACGTCGGCCTCCAGCGCCATCAGCCCCTCCTTGCGGGCCTTGGAAAAGAGCTCGTACATCAGTGCCAGCAGGTCGAGATAGCTCTGTTTGTTGTACTTGCTACCCTTTAACAGCAGCGGAAAGCTACGGAGCACCTCCTTGAGCACCACACTGGGATTGGAGGCGATAAAGGCGCCAAGGGCTCCCCCGAAGATAATCAGGAACTCATAGGGCTGGAACAGAATGGCAAGGTGGCCGTGGGCCAGCACGTAGCCGCCTATCACGCTCCCCGATACCACCAACCAGCCGAGTAGAAACTTCATCAAAACTCCGTAAACCTGTAGCCTTAAGGGCCATCGGCACAAATAGTCGCATTCGCACACTGCGCATGCAAGCACACCGACGCCCATGACACGCAACAGCATTGCAGTCTGTGAACTATATCGGCAAAATCAAAAATAAAGTTTAATTGGGAACGGGTATGAAAGAGGCCTTGGCCAAATGGGTAGGCGAGCTGCGAGAGAAGCCGCTTCCCGTCCTCAGCTCCAACTTAAAGTCGCTGCGGCAACTCTGCATCAGCAACACCGATATGCGGCAGCTCTCCGATATCGTCGACCGCGATCCCGGCCTCAGCGTGCTGCTGCTGCGCCACATCAACCAGATCCGTCACCAGCACCTGCGCAGTGAGATCACCACCCCCCACCACGCCATGATGATGGTTGGCCTGGAGCAGGTAAGGCAACTGCTCAACAAGGCAAGCGAGGCCGAACAGCTGCCGCAGTCGGCGCAACGGCGCCTGCGCGAACAGTTCAGCCAGTCCTTCCACGCCGCCTATCAGGCACGAGACTGGGGACGGCTGCAGCGCGACCTGGGTATCGACGAGCTGTTCAGCGCCGCACTACTCGGCAATCTGGGCGAGACCATGCTCAATCTCTACGCCCCCGATCTGGTCGACCAGGTCCATGCACAGATGTACCAGGAGGAGATGGAAGCGGAAGAGGCGCAGTATGTGGTGTTCGGTTTCAGCTACAACCAGCTGACGCTGGAACTGGCGCGCGCCTGGCACCTGCCTAACCTGCTGTGCGACAGCATGCAGGCGGAAAACGCCTCCATGGGCAGGGTGCTCAACGTTATGCTCGCCTCGCAACTGGCCCGTTGCTGCCGCCACGGCTGGTACAGCAGGGCGCTATCGCACCTCATCGACGGCATCGCCGATTACCTCTACAGCGACAGCGCCTCCACCGCCACCCTGGTACACCGCAACGCGGTAGAGGCCGCCAGGGCATCGGAGTTCTATGACGTGCCCCACCCGGCCGCGCTGCTGCTGCTGCCGGCAAAGCAGTTTGAGGTGGAGCCGCAGGCCGAAGAATCCAGCCCGACGAAGCCCCAGCCCGAAATTATCGAGGTAGAGGAATCGATAAGTGAGGGCACGGAGTTCTGCCTCGCCCCGCAGCGCCGGGTGCTCGCCCGTGTGCTGAAGCAACTAAACCGGACGGATCGGCGCCTGCCGCAAAAGGAGGTGTTACGCCTAACGCTGGAGGGGATGCACGACGGCCTGGGGCTCAACCGCACCGTGTTCGCGGGACTGACCCCCAACCGCGAACAGCTGCGCGCCGCCTTCATTCAGGGCGGTGACGATGAACCCGCCTTCAAGCGCTTCACCATTGACCTCGACAACCACAACCTGTTTGCGCGGCTGATGGAGCAGCAGCACTCGCTGTGGCTCGACGACCACAACCGCAAGAAGTTCTACCCGCTGATCCCGATCAACTTCCACAAGGTGGTCGACAACAACAGCTTCTTCGCCATGTCACTGTTCCTGCGGGGACGACCGATGGGTCTGTTCTACGCCGACCGGCGCAACCGTGACTGTCGCCTGGACGAGGTGGGCTACAAACGCTTCAAGCAGTTGGTGCTCCTCGCCGGACACCACCTGGCAAGGGAACAATAAGAGAGAAGGACTAGACTTCACGCCTGCCGTGGAAGGCGTGCGACAGGGTACCGCCGTCCACATACTCCAGCTCGCCGCCCAGAGGTACGCCGTGGGCGATACGCGTCACCTTCATGCCGCGACTGTGCACCATCTCACTGATGTAGTGGGCGGTCGCCTCCCCCTCCACCGTGGGATTGGTGGCGAGGATCACCTCGGCCACATTACCCTCATCCAGACGCCTCGCCAGCAGGTCCAGCCCGATCGCCTCGGGGCCGATACCGTCCAGCGGTGAGAGGTGCCCCATCAGCACGAAATAGCGCCCCTGGTAGCCGGTGGAGTGTTCCAGCGCCTCCACATCGGTGGGGGACTCGACAATACAGAGGGTGGTGGCATCACGCTTATCGCTGGAACAGATGGGGCAGAGATCGCTCTCGCTCAGGGTGCGACAGCTCTGGCAATGGCCCACCTTCTCCATCGCCTCGGTGAGGGCGGCGGCCAGGTTGAGGGCGCCACCGCGATCGCGCTCCAGCAGATGGTAGGCCATGCGCTGCGCCGACTTGGGGCCGACGCCAGGCAGGCAGCGCAGCGCCTCGACCAGGCGGGAGATAAGGGGGGTGGACATAAACGGGGTATTAGAAGGGGAGTTTCATACCGGCGGGCAGGTTCATACCGGCGGTGAGGCCACCCATCTTATCCTGCTGCGCCTGCTCGAGCTGGCGCACGGCATCGTTCACGGCGGCGGCGATGAGGTCTTCGAGCATCTCCTTGTCGTCACCCATCAGGCTGTCATCGATGTTGACACGCTTGAGGTCGTGGCGCCCGGTCATCACGACAGAAACCATACCGCCGCCGGCCTGGCCGGTGACCTCCATGCTGGCGATCTCCTCCTGCGCCTTCTGCATGTCGGCCTGCATCTTCTGCGCCTGCTTCATCAAGTTACCAAGTCCGCCTTTCATCATAACAACCTCTAATCTATTTAAATTTTTGGCCCGCCGCGGCGGACCGTTGAATGTGTGTAGTCTATCAGACCGGCCTGATCGAGCCGGGCTGTATCGTGCCGTCGAAGTGCTCCAGCACCGAGTTCAACGCCTCATCACCGGCGATCGACTGCTCCGCCGCCTGTTGGTCCGCCGCCGCCTGCTCTTTTTTCAGTTGCAGCGGGGTGGCTGCGTCGGCGTCACCGCCGTCGATCGCAAGCCGCACCTCGCCCCCCCGGTAGACCGCCAGCGCCTGCTGCAACCCCTGCTCCCACTTGGGGTTGCGCAGGTTCTCGAAGGCGGGGTCCAGCGACAGCTGCACAGCGCAGCCGTCGACATTGATCAGCGCACAGTGCTCCGCCATCTGACGGGTCATGCCGGTGAGCGGCAACTTGGCCACCAGCGAGGCCCAGGCGGCGGCATCGCCGGGGGCGGGCATCTCGCCGACCGGGGCCGGTTCCGCCTCGAGCGGCGCACTCTGCATAGGGACGGGCTCGGGCTCCGCCACCGCTTGTGCCGTCACCGTCTGTTCCGCCCGGGGGGCGGGCTCGACCTTTGCAACCGCTTGTGGTGCCGGCTTCGCCGCCGGTTTTACCGTGACACTGCCGCCGCCAGGGGCGACAGGGGCACTCGACTCGCCCCTGGCGGGCTGGAAGGCGAGCATGCGCAGCAGCACCATCTCGAAACCGCTACGCGGCTCGGGGGCCAGCGGCAGGTCACGACGACCGAGGATGGCAATCTGATAGAGCAGTTGCACCGCCTCGGGGGTGAACTGTTCGGCCAGCGCCCTTACCACCTCGCCGTCGCCCAGCGACTCATCCAGCGCAGAGGGGATCTGCTGCACCATGGCGATACGCTGCAGCAGGCTGGCCAGCTCGGCCAGCACCCCGGAAAAATCCGGTGACTGCTCGGCAAGGGCATCGATTTCGGCCAGCAGTTGTGTGCCGTCGGCGCTAGCCAGGGCCTGTAGCAGGGCGGCAACACGGTCACGGTCGATGGTACCGAGCATCTCGCGCACCTCGCTGCCGTTGACCTCACCACCGCCGTAGGCGATGGCCTGGTCCAGCAGGCTCAAGGCATCGCGCATCGAACCGTCGGCGGCGCGGGCAATCTCGTTGAGCGCCGGCAACTCGAAACCGACGCCCTCCTCGCCCAGGATGTGCTCCAGATGGCCGCGGATCAGCTCCGCCGGCAGGCGCTTGAGATTGAACTGCAGGCAGCGCGAGAGGATGGTCACCGGCAGCTTCTGCGGATCGGTAGTGGCGAGCAGGAACTTTACATGGGGCGGCGGCTCCTCCAGGGTCTTCAACAGGGCGTTGAAGCTGTGGTTGGAGAGCATGTGGACCTCGTCGATGAGGTAGACCTTATAGCGGCCGCGCGACGGGGCGTACTGCACGTTGTCGAGCAGGTCGCGGGTATCCTCCACCTTGGTGCGCGAGGCGGCATCGACCTCGATGAGGTCGACGAAGCGCCCCTCGTCGATCTCGCGGCAAGCGGAGCACTCACCGCAGGGGGTGGAGCTCATGCCCTGCTCGCAGTTGATCGATTTTGCGAGAATTCTTGCCACCGTGGTCTTGCCCACGCCGCGGGTACCGGTGAACAGGAAGGCGTGGTGCAGACGGTCATTGTCCAGGGCGTTAATCAGGGCGCGCAGTACGTGCTCCTGCCCCACCATTTGGGGGAAGTTGCGGGGTCGCCACTTACGGGCCAGGACTTGGTAGCTCATCATGCGCTCCGGGTTGTCACCAAAGGCGGCATTATAGCGCAGGGAAAAATGGATAGTAGCCGGGAGATAAAAGGGGGAGATAAAAAGTGACGACCCGCACCAGCCACACCCCGGCGCCCGAGTCCACCGCTGTGGCTGCTCCCTTCCGGGCCTGACCAGATTCACGGTTTATCGTCGCGAGGGGACCAATACGGGTCGCCGCGGCGGATTATAAAGGAGTGGCGGCACCATTACCACGCGAGGTTTGATATCCCTATTCGAGGTGCGACTGGGAGAGCTTACCCAGCATCGCCTTCACCTCGATAGCATCGAGTTTGCTGTAGGGCGAGAGGGTGTCGTCCTTGAAGATATGACGCAACTCCACCACCACCCCCTCCTCATCGGCCTTTATCACTGCTCCACGCAGGCGATAGTGACGCTGCAGCTCATTCAGCTCCAGTTCCAGCGTCACCGCCTTGCCAACGGGCAGGTAGGCGGTGGCCTCGGGCTTGTCCACCGCCAGGTGCATCGCCTCCTCGACAAAGTCGAGCAGCTTGGCGTTGAACGCAATCCCCCCCTTCGCCGTGCTAATCTGCACCGGCACATCGGTCATCAGCCGCGGGTGCCTGCGCCGCTCGCTGATAACGAAGCTGTTCGGATCGAGGCGCAGTTCGGCCACCTCATGGTTGGCAAACAACCCCTGCTCGAGCTGCAGAAAGTCGACCACCTTGCCATCAACGGCAAGGCTGCGGTGTCCCCCAACCATCGTCGAGGCAGTAACAGTATTACCGCGGCTGAACAGCCCCACCCGGTCCAGCGCCTCCTTGTGCTCATAGCTCATCTCACGCTCGTCGCTCTGCTCCAACGGCATTAACAGCGAAAACGCCTTTACGTGGGTAATGGGCTTGTCCGCATCCAGCGAACGGAAGGTAATGCTCTGCGCCGCCTCATCCCAACTCACCCCCTCATTGCTGTAGATCACCTGCCCATTGACCCGCAGCCCCACCACAATCGAACTGAGCTGTAACCCATCCACATGCTCGGGGCGCAGGTGAATTTGTTCACCGATGGCGAAGTTGAGGCTTATCTCGCGCAACTGCCAGGCGCTGAAACCCGCGGCATGCTTCTCCGATTTATCGCTGTGAAACAACATTCGGCCTCCGTGGCAGCAAGGTGTTAGGAAGAGGGAGGGGATTGGCTTGCTATCCCATAATATAGTTACAGCAGTAATATAGTTACAGCAGTGCTATGTAGCGAACCGGCGAGACAGAACGATAGCCATGGCTACTTCAGGGCGAGGGGGAGTGAATGAATTGGATGGGCATTGCTCTCACGCTGGCCCAAAAAGAAAAGGCCCCGACTAGTCGGGGCCTTTTTATTGGCGGAGAAGGAGGGATTCGAACCCTCGATACGTTGCCGTATACACACTTTCCAGGCGTGCTCCTTCAGCCACTCGGACACTTCTCCAAAACTGGTTTTACCGGCCCTGCGGCCAGGAAAGCGCGCAAGGTTATACTAGATGTGGCCCCGGCGCAAGCTTGGATGCCAACGGCTGCTTCAGCTTTGGGCGGTTGACGATCAGGCGGTAGAATCCGACCAGAGCAAATGAATAATAACGACATACGGGATAACTATGAGCACCGCAGAGCACGACAATACCTCCCTGGATCCGGCCAAGGTTGCCGATGCCACCCTCGATGCACTGTTCCTGATGCGCGTAGAGCGCACCCCTGACGCCCCTGCCTACCGTGCCTTTTACCGCGATGCGGGGGAGTGGCGTAGCTACAACTGGCGCGAAACCGCACTGCAGGTGGGGCGCTGGCAGCAGGCGCTGCGCGAGGAGGGGCTGCAGGAGGGGGACCGCGTGGCCCTCAACCTTCGCAACTCGCCCGAGTGGGTTCACTTCGAACAGGCGGCACTGGGGCTGGGGCTGGTAGTGGTGCCGCTCTATACCGATGACCGTGCCGACAACCTGGCCTACATCCTGGAGGAGACCGACGCCAGGCTGTTGCTGATCCAGGACATCGGTCGCTGGCGCCGCGTCGCCGATACCATCACCGAAGAGGCCCTGCCCCACCTGGAGCGCATCATCGCCCTGGAGGGCGAGGATGACGGCTCAGAACCCAGGCTGCGCAGCGCCGCACAGTGGCTGCCTCAGGAGGGCAGCCTGCCGCAACATCGTCCCGGTAAGCCTGAGGAGTTGGCCACCATTGTCTTCACCTCAGGCACCTCGGGACGCCCCAAGGGGGTGATGCTGAGCCACCGCAATATCATTCGCCAGACTATCGCCACCAGCGACCGTGCAGGCCTCGATAGCCGAGACCGCCTGCTCTCCTTCCTGCCGCTGGCGCATATGTACGAGCGTTCCGGCGGCTACTACCTGCCGATGATAGTGGGCGCGGAGATCTGCTACGCCCGCTCCGTCGCCCAACTCAGTAACGATTTACTGGAACAACAGCCCAGCGCCTTTTTCACCGTGCCACGCATCTTCGAGCGCATTCAGACCAAACTGGACGAGCAGCTCAGCCAGGCCAGCCCGGTGAAACGCGGACTATTCAAACTGGCGGTGAACGCAGGCTGGCGGCGTTTTCGTTACCAAAAGGGGCATGCGAGCTGGCACCCGCTGATCCTGCTGGCCCCGCTGATGCAACGACTGGTGGGCGACAAGGTCCTGGCGAAGTTCGGCGGCCGCCTGCGCTTCGTCGGCTCGGGTGGTGCACCACTCTCGGCCACCATTGCACGCACCTTTGTCGGCCTGGGGGTGCCCATCTTCCAGGGCTACGGCATGACCGAGGCCTCGCCGGTGATCTGCGGCAACCGCGATGAGGACAACGACCCGCTGACCATCGGCCCGGCCCTGGAGGGTGTGGAGATCAAGCTGGGGCAGAACAACGAGCTGCTGACCCGCAGCCCCTGCGTCATGATGGGCTACTGGAACAACCACGCCGCCACCGCCCAGGCGATCGATAAGGAGGGGTGGCTGCATACAGGTGACCAGGCCGAGATCGGGCCGCGCGGCCATGTACGCATCACCGGGCGCATTAAGGACATCATCGTCCTCTCCAACGGCGAGAAGGTGCCCCCGGCCGATATGGAGCTGGCGATCTGCGCCGAGCCGCTGTTCGAGCAGGCGGTGGTAGTCGGCGAGGGGCAGGCCTACCTCTCCGCGCTGCTGGTACTCAACGGCGAGCAGTGGCCCGCCTTTGCCCAGGAGTGCGGCGTCGACCCGCTGGACGAGGCCTCGCTGCAACAGAAAAAGGTGGTCAGCCGTGTACTCAAGATGCTGGCCGAACGGCTGCACGAGTTCCCAGGCTACGCCAAGGTGCGCCGCGTCTACCTCACCCTGGAACCGTGGACCATCGACAACGGCCTGCTGACACCAACACTAAAGGTAAAACGCCCCAGGGTGCTGGAGCAGTTCAAGGCCGAAGTGGAGAGGCTCTACAACGATGGCGGCGCCTAAACGGCCCCTGCCGCCGATCATCACCGCAGCGCTGGCCCAGCTGATGGCGCTGGGGCTACTGCTTGGCGGCATGATCGACAACAGTGCCGAACAGGGGGTAGCGGCGGCCCTGCTAGGTCTGGCGCTGCGCCTGCCCTGGTGGTGGATCCCCCTCAATCTGCTGTTTCCCGCCGCCCTCGCCTATACCCACGCCCTCTCCCTGCCGCCCTGGCTATTCCTTATCGCCTTTGCCCTGCTGCTGCTGCTCAACTGGAACAGCGCCGGTGAGCGGGTGCCACTCTACCTGAGCAACCGCCTCACCTGGGACGGCATCAGCCGCCTGCTGCCGCAACGGCAGAGACTGAGCTTCGTCGATCTGGGCAGCGGCCTGGGCGGCACCCTGCTCTATCTTGCCCGACGCCATCCGGAGTGCCACTTCACCGGTATCGAGTCCTCCCCTCTACCCTACGCCATCAGCTGGCTGCGGCTGCACTTCAGCGGCCTAAAGAACGTCGAGCTGGTCTACGGCGATATCTGGCGCTACCACCTTGGTGACTTCAATGTGGTCTACGCCTTTCTCTCCCCCGCGCCGATGGGACGGCTGTTCGAAAAACTGCAGCATGAGATGCGGAACGGGGCGCAGCTGATCAGCAACACCTTCACCGTTCCGGACCACCCTGCTGATGACTCCGTGGAGCTGGAAGACCGGCGCAGGACCCGTTTGTATCGCTGGTTTTTCTAGGGAGAGATCAAAAAAGGGAGGCTCAGCCTCCCTTCTCCTGTCACGTGAATACCCAGCAACTCAGCTCTTAGCGCACTTGGCCAGCTCTTTCTTGAGCTTCTCCTCCACCTTCTTCTCGCACTGCGCCTTATTGTTGCCGGAGCGCTCGCACTTTGCCTTGTTGCGTTTGGCCTTCTCCTGCGAGCCCTTCTCGCACTGCTGCTGTTTTTTCTTCTCCTGCTCTCGCTTGGCCTGGTCGCGCTTGGCCTGGTCACGCTTGGCCTGGTCACGTTTGGCCTGGTCGCGCTTGGCCTGGTTTCGCTTGGCCTGGTTTCGCTTGGCCTGCTCCCGCTTGGCCTGCTCCCGCTTGGCCCGCTCACGCTTGGCCTGATCTCGCTCGGCCCGCTCACGCCTGGCCTGGTCACGCTCTTCGCGCGCCTGCTCCCGACGTTCCCGTTGAGCCTCCTTACGCTCCTCCTTGGCCTGCTCGCGGGCTTCGCGTTGACGCTCCTGCATGTCGTGAATCATCTCAACCCGACGTGCATTCTCTTCCTTTCTGCGCTCGCGTGCCTCGCGCTCCTGCTCCCGGGCCTCGCGCTCACGCTCCAACCTGGCATGCTCACGCTCCGCGCGGCGCTCCTCGTAGGCACGCCTGGCTTCGTGACGCTCCTCCGGTCCCATCCGTTTCCAGTCGTCTCCCGGCACGCCGTAAACGGTATGGGTACAGCCGCTTATCAGCAACAGCAGCAGGGGGAGGATGGCAAAAAGGCGAAGAGAAAATGGTTTCATATCGAACTCCGTTTGTTGTCGTTATTAATTAGCTCACCAGGTAACTGGCGGCGATACCGGCAAACACAAGCATGCCGAAATAGTGGTTATTGAGAAAGGCGCGAAAGCTCAGCTGCGGATCGCGGTCACGGATCAGGTACTGCTGGTAGAGACTGAAGCCGGAGGCCAGCAGCAAGCCCAGGTAGTAGGGCCACTGCAGCGCGAAACTGGCACCGGCCAGCAGCAGGATCGCCAAAACCAGCAGCTGCATCACGCCAATAGCGAGGCGGTCGAAGCGGCCAAACAGGATGGCCGAGGATTTAACGCCTATCTTCAGGTCGTCCTCACGGTCGGCAATGGCGTACATGGTATCGTAGGCCAGGGCCCAAAATACGGTGGCGATAAAGAACAGCCAGGAGGCGTGCGGCACCTCGCCGGTCTGGGCGGCGAAGGCCATCGGTACCGCCCAGCCGAAGGCGACGCCGAGATAGGCCTGTGGCAGATGGGTAAATCGCTTCATGAATGGGTAGCTGCCCGCAAGAAAGACTGCAGGGATAGACAGCAGGATGGTCAACTGGTTCAACTGCAATACCAGCACAAAGGCGATAAGGCTGAGCACGGCGAACACCCCTAACGCCTCCTTCGCCGAGATCGCCCCACGCGCCAGCGGCCGCTCCCTGGTACGGGCCACATGGCCGTCAAAGTCGCGATCCGCGTAGTCGTTGATGGCGCAACCGGCTGAGCGCATCAATACCACCCCGGCGAGGAACACCACCAGCACCAGCGGTTGCGGCACCCCCTCTGCGGCCACCCACAGCCCCCACAGGGTGGGCCACAGCACCAGGTAGATGCCGATGGGGCGATCCAGGCGCGTGAGGCGGATATATTCAGTGAGGCGATGCTTCATCTCTTCTTCATGGCGAGTCATAGAAGCGCGCCATTCTACACGCCACGGCAGCGACTTACCTCCCCTTACGCTCCCACCACCCTCTGTTACAATATATTGGCCTACATACCTGTTGTGAGTCGTTATGGCACTTTTTAGCCGTCTCAAATGCCTTGTTCTGCTCCTCACCACCCTGCTGCTCGCGGCCTGCAGCGGTGACGAGCCTACGGATATCAGCGCCAGCAAAAGCGACACCGCACGCACCACGCTACGGGTCATCCTCCCCAGCCACCCGCAGGGACTGAGCTACCTTCCGCGTAGCGGCCTGCCGGACAACGACGAGTACCAGCTGTTCGAGCAGTACGCCAGGGCCAACGATATCGATATCGAGAAGGTCTATGTGGACCACTACGACCAGCTGATCCCCACCCTGCTGGCCGGCAACGGCGACATTATCGTCAACAACCTCACTGTCACCGAGGAGCGCAAAGAGCTGGTCGACTTCGCCGCCCCCATCGCCTTCGTCCACGAACAGCTCATCGGCCGCCCTGGGGATACACCGAAGACGGCCCACGAACTGGAGGGGAGGAAGGTGGCGGTTCACCGCTCCGCCGCCTTTTTCCACACCCTTGGGGTAATACAGCAGCAGCGCTTCCAACCGCCGTTCGAGATCGTCGAGGTGGACGAGAACATCCCCACCGAGGAGATCATCAAGGGGGTGGCCGACGGCCGTTACGACCTTACCGTTGCCGACAGTAACCTGCTTGAGCGATTACCGCAGGAGAGCGGCATTAGTATCGGATTCGATATCGGCCCGGTACGCCCCATCGCCTGGGCGATACACAAGGATAACCGCCCCCTGCTTACCAGCCTCAACGATTTTATCGGCCGCCACCACCTGTTGGGCGGTAGCATCATCTCCCAGGGTGACCTGTCAGATATCAAAAAACGCAAGGTACTGCGCGTGCTCACCCGCAACAACGCCAGCACCTATTTTCTATGGCGCGGCGAGCTGCACGGCTTCGAGTATGAGCTCGCCAGGCGCTTCGCAGAGAAGCACGGCCTGCGGCTGGAGATGGTGGTGCCCCCCAGCCGCGACCTGCTGATCCCCTGGCTGCTCGAGGGTAAGGGCGACATCGTCGCCGCCTCCATGACCATCAACGGGGAACGACAACAGCAGGGGCTGCGTTTCTCGCGCCCCTACAACACCATCTCGGAGATCGTGGTGAGTCGTAGCGAAGACACTATTGAGAACCCGGACCAACTGGCGGGACGCCGTGTGGTAGTACGCCGCAGCAGCTCCTACTGGCAGAGCCTGGAGGCGCTGCAGCAGCTGGGAATCGAATTCGAGCTTATCGCCGCCCCTGAAGAGATGGAGACCGAAGAGATCATCGCCCGCGTCGCCAGAGGCGAATTCGACCTCACCGTGGCCGACAGCCACATCCTCGACATCGAACTGACCTGGCGCGACGACATCCGCGCCGCCTTCGCCCTGCAGCAGCGCAAACACGGCTGGCTAGTGCGCGAGGGCAATCCGGAGCTGCTCAAGGCGGTCAACGCCTTCCATAAAAAGGAATACCGCGGCCTCTTCTATAACGTCACCTACAACAAGTACTTCAAAAACACCAAGCGTATCCGCCAGAGCGTTGAAGAGCGGGCAGACAGCGACGAAGCCAACTCCCTCTCCCCCTATGACGACCTGGTGGTCAAACACGCCGAGCACTACGGCTTCGACTGGCGCCTTATCGTCTCGCAGATGTTCCAGGAGAGCCGTTTCGACCCGAACGCCAAGTCGTGGGTGGGGGCGCTGGGGCTGATGCAGGTGATGCCGCGCACCGCCAAGGAGTTCGGCATCACCGACCTGCGCGACCCCGACCAGGGAGTGCACGCCGGGGTGCAATACCTGAACTGGTTGCTCAAGCGCTTCGAACCCGAACTCGACATCGGCGAGCGTACCTGGTTCGCCCTCGCCGCCTACAACGCCGGCATCGGCCATGTGCGCGATGCCCGCAGACTGGCGCGGAAAAAGGGGTGGGACGGTGACAAGTGGTTCGGCAACGTCGAGCGGGCAATGCTGCTGCTGTCGAAAAAGAAGTATTCGAAGAAGGCCAAGCACGGCTACGTGCGCGGCCACGAGCCGGTGAACTACGTGCGGCAGATTCGGGACCGCTATATGGCTTATATCAAGTTGAAGGAAGAGAAGTCGCTGGCCCAGCTGGACAACGGCTAATTCATTGGCGCGGTGGTCGGATAGCCCAAACCACCACCGCCACCACCACCGCCAATATCACCAACTCAACAAGTATCACCCAGCACCGCCTTCAAGAGTGTCATAAAAACGCACAATCCGCTGCGCCACCTGTTGCGGCTGCTCCATATGCAGGTGGTGCCCGCCGTCGAGGCTCTCTATCTCCATCTCCGGTAGCTGCTTGGTTAAACGGGTCAACCCGGCCCACCTCTCTGCCTCCAGCTCCGCCGCCTTGATCAGCAGTGCCGGGGCGCTGATGGCGTCGAGAAGGGCCAGCATCTGCTCTTCGCAGTAGTAGTGGGTGGAGGGCTTGAGCAGGCGGCTGTCGTAGCGCCAGTGGAAACCGTCGGCTTTTTCGATCAGGTTACGCTCGCTAAGCACGCTTGCGGCCTCGAGGGAGATAGGGAAGTGGCTGTATTTATGGCGAACCCTGGCCGCTGTCTCTTTGTTGCGAAAGGCCCGCGCCGACTTTTCGCTCTCCCTTTCAGCCAGCAGTTTGCGCAGCATCTCCACCTCTCGTTGCGGGGGGTAGATAAGGGGAGAGATGCCATCGATGAGTGTCAGCGCCATCACCCGCTGCGGCATGGCGGCGGCGCAGAGGCTGGCGATGCCAGCCCCCATGGAGTGACCGAGCAGGACAAATCTCTCCCACCCCATCTCATCAGCGATGGCGGCAACCTGGGGAATGTGGTCTGCAAGGTGGTAGTGGACGTAGGGCGGCAGGTGGTCGGAGTGGCCATGGCCCGGCAGGTCGAGCGCAAGCAGGTGGTG
>JBNKUL010000032.1:0-19074 GCA_050298555.1 Thiohalomonadaceae bacterium | reverse complement strand
CCAGGCCTCCCGCAGCGCCGGAGTCCGAACAGAGTAAGGTGATTGAGCTGCGCTTCGGCCACAATATTCCTACCGATAGCGCCATGCACCAGGCCGCACTGCGGTTTGCTGATGAGGTGGCACGCAAGAGTAAGGGACGGGTCAAGGTCACAGTCTACCCCGAGCAACAGCTGGGCAACGACCACCAGATGGTGGAGATGGCCCGGGCCGGCGAGCTCGACATCCTCCTCACCCCCACCGCCAAGATGAGTGTGCCGGTACCGGCGATGCAATATGCCGATATACCGTTTCTCTTCCCCAGCCGAGAAGACGCCTACGAGCTGCTGGACGGTGAGGTAGGGCGGATGTTGCTGGACAAGATGAAGCCGATCGGCCTCATTGGCGTCACCTTCTGGGAGAACGGCTTTAAGCACCTCACCGGCAACCGTCCGCTGCTGACACCAGACGACTATAAGGGGCTTAACATCCGGGTGATGAAGAGCCGCATCCTGATGGAGCAGTTCAAGGCCTTTGGCGCCAACCCGGTCCCCATCGATTTTCATGCCACCCGCAAGGCGCTGGCCGACGGCGTGGTGGACGGACAGGAGAACCCGCTCATCGCCATCGTCAGCATGGGCTTTCATGAGGTGCAGTCGGACCTCACCCTCAGCGGTCACGGCTACCTCTGCTACACCTTCTCCTTCAGTGCGGAGGTCTTTGAGCGCCTCCCGGCCGATATCCAGCAGATTCTTCGCCAGACAGCCATTGAACTGACCAGCTGGGAGCGTGAAGAGACCCAGCGCCGGGAGGAGAAGCTGCTACAGACCATTCGTGACGCCGGTGTCACCATCCATACCCTCGATGATGCCGCACGCCGCGAATTCGCCGCGCGCACCGCCTTCATCGCCGATCAGTATGAGGCGGTGATCGGTGCCGACATCATGTCCAAGACGCAGGAACTGCTCTACCGAAAATATGGCGTAGCACAAGGTGAGAAGCCCCCCATCGTCATCGGACTCGATACCGACCTCTCCATGGACGCCAGGATCTCGGGGCTGGCGATTAAGCGCGGTGCAAGCCTGGCGATCAGTGACATCAACCGGCGCGGTGGGGTGCTGGGCAGACCGCTTCGCCTCATCGCCCGCGATCACATGGGCGTTCCGTCGCAGGGGATAGAGAACATCAACACCTTTGCCAGGGACCCCAATGTGATGGCGGTACTGGGAGGCCAGCACGGTTCCGTGGCCAACGCAGAACTGGAGACGATACATGGGCAACGGCTCGCCTTCCTGGCGCCCTGGGCTGCCGTGGCCACGCTTGTCGAGAACGGCTTCCACCCCAATTACGTCTATCGTCTCTCGGCCAATGACCATACCGCCGCCCCCTTCATCATGGACCACGCCATCCGCAACCACCAGAAGCCGGCCATCCTCTACGAAAATTCAGTTTGGGGGCGTGGTGCCCTCGACCACATGGAGCAGCGGCTGGCGGAGAAGGGGCTGCAATTCGTCCATGCCGAGGCGATCAACCGCGGCAGCCCGGTCAATTTCCGGCCGATTTTGGACGCGATCATGCAGAAGGGCGCCGATGTCATCGTTCTGGTGCTAAAACATGAGGAGGGGGGCAAGGTGATGGAGCTCATCGCCGGACTAGCTAAGCCCCTCCCCATCGTCTCGCACTGGGGCATCATCGGAGGCGAAACCTGGAAACAGCATCGGGACGCCATCGGCAAACTGGATCTGGCTATCTTCCAGACCTTCTCCTTTATCGATAACAAGCGCCCGCAGGCACAGGCCCTGGCACGGCGTTACAGCGGCTATTACGGCCTGAGCTCTAGCAGGAAAATTGAGGCCCCCTCCGCCGTTGCCCATACCTACGACCTGGTACAGCTCCTGGCCCTGGCCATTGAGCAGGCCGGTAGCACCGATCGCTCGGCGGTACGTGATGCAATGGAGAACCTTCCCGTATACGATGGGGTCATCAAGCGTTACCAGCCCGCCTTTAGCGCAAACAGCCATGACGCACTGGGTAAAGAGAGTTACCGTATGATGCACTATGCCAGCGATGGAGCCCTCGTCACCATAAAGTCGCAGGCGAAATAGAGCCCAGATATGGAGTTACAGCAAATAGATATGGCGATCCATGAGCGAAACCAGCGGCAATAAAAGACAACGGCAAAGCCTGAGTCGGCGTATCCGCAACCAGATGTCAGGCCTTGTGGCGATTGTGCTGATGCTGCTGCTCGCCATCGTCGCCTATCTGGTTAGCAACAACCTGAACACACAGATAAGCAATCGACTGCACGTCGAGGTCCACTCCGCGCACCTGCAGATGGAACAGCGCCTTAATTACCTGCTTGAGAACACCGAGCGCCTGACCACTAACCCCTTTATTGTCAACGGACTGGTCGATGCGGCAGGGCGCCAAAGCTACCTGCCAAAGCTTGCCGAGAACTTTGCATCAGGACGTAATGTACTCTCCTTTCTGCTGGTCGATTACGACGCTCGCCCGCTGTTTCAGACCGTCGATGAGGTACCTGCCTATAACGAATCAGCGGAGCTACGCAGCGCCCTGGCCATGGCAAAGCACAGCCTCTTTATTCAACAGCCCGATAACCACCTGGTCATAGTGGCACCTATCAGCTATTACGACACCACGCAGGGGGCCGTCATCGTCGCCTTTGATCTCGACGCCATCGCCAAGCGCTACATACTGAAATCCGAGGGGGCCTTCCAGCGCCTGAGAATCAACGACCAGGTGGTAGGAGAATACAACTACGACCCGAATATGAACTACCTGGAGTATCGAGAACTGAGCGGCCCTGATACACCGCTGCTACAGCAGCTAGGGCTGAATATTGAGATCGGTCTGCCCAAATCCAGTTACCTCTCTCCCATGGTGGGAGACCTTATCCGCCTGACTATCATCAGCTTGCTCTTTTTTGCCGTCGTGGTACTGATTTCAAACAGGATCGGAAAAGGTATCGCCCGCCCCATTCTCACCTTGCACCGGCGTGTCATGGCGATGGAGAGTTCAGGGGAGAGCCGTTGCGCCCCGCTTGGCACCGATGACGAACTCGAGGAGCTGGCGGAGGCCTTTGATCTGCGTACGCACCAGCTGTCCAGCACACAGGAGGAGCTGAAAAAGGATATTGCCGCCAGGATCACCGCCCAGGAGGAGCTTGATCACCTGCGTCACTACCTGCAGAACATTATCGACTCCATGCCCTCGATGCTGATCGGCGTCGATGAGGAGGGGACGATCACCCACTGGAACCTGCAGGCAGAGGGCTACATCGGCATAAGCGCCGACAAGGCTCAGGGGAAGAACCTTGCCAGCGTGGTACCGATGCTCTCCGCCCAGATGGAGCAGGTCAAACAGGCAATAAGGGAACACCAGCCCCAGCACACTCCCCGACATGTCCACACTCAAGATGGCGAAAACCGCTATACGGACATCACCATCTACCCCCTGATCGCTAACGCCTCAGTCGGTGCGGTTATCCGCGTCGACGATGTCACCGAACAGGTTCGCATGGAGGAGATGATGATGCAGACTGAAAAGATGATGTCAGTGGGCGGCCTGGCTGCCGGCATGGCCCACGAGATCAACAACCCCCTCGGGGGCATTCTTCAAGGTATGCAAAACATCCGTCGGCGCCTGTCGCCCCAACTGAAGGCAAACCAGAGAGAAGCAGAAGCATTGAATATCGATCTGGAAGCCGTACAGAGCTACCTGGAGCAACGTCAGATCCTCCACTTCATGGACGAGATCGCCGATGCCGGCAAGCGTGCCAGCGATATCGTCGCCAACATGTTGCGCTTCAGCAGAAAGGCGGAAATGGTACTGGAGGCTGAGGACATCAACAGCCTGATCGACAGGACCCTGGACCTTGCCGCCGTTGATTACGACCTGAAGAAAAAATATGACTTCAGGGAGATCGAAATCATCCGCGACTTCGATAGCCGCCTACAACCTGTTGCCTGTATCGCCACGGAGATTCAGCAGGTACTACTCAACCTGCTTCGCAATGCGGCGCAGGCCATGCAGCGGCAAACCGAAAGAGAGGAAAAGCCACGCATTACGGTGCGTAGCCGCAGTTACGGCAACACCGTACGCATCGAGGTAGAGGATAACGGCCCCGGCATGGATGAGAAGGTTAAAGCGCGTGTGTTTGAGCCCTTCTTCACCACCCGCCCGGTGGGAGAGGGGACCGGCCTGGGCCTCTCCGTCTCCTACTTCATCGTCCACGATGAACACGGCGGCAACATGAGCGTTGACTCAAAACCCGGCAAAGGAACGACATTTATGATCAATCTGCCGCTGCAAGGCCCAGCATCGCCACCACAGCCGCCGAGCATGCTGGAGTGACGGTAATGGAAAAGGGCTATATGACCCATCTGGTACACAGGGTAAAATGGGGTTTCTGCAAGCCAGCAGCGGCAGTTACGACTGCCAAACAGGCGGTGAACAGGCTATATTTGAATATGTTAGCATTTCACTATCAGCAACATACTAAAATATCAATAAATTCAAGAGGTTGATAAATGGCCGTGATTCTCGTTGTTGACGATGACCCGGCAGTCCTGCTCAATACCTGCGCCTACCTGGAAGACGAGGGTAACGATGTGCTGGAGGCAAAGAGCGGCCAGGAGGCACTGGAGGCGATTTCTCAACACCACCCCAGGGTGGGCATTATCGATATGCGGCTGCCCGGCATGGATGGTAATGAGCTAATCCTCAAGGCCCATGAACTCGCACCGCAGATGCAGTTCATCATCCATACCGGCTCGACCGATTACGTACTTCCCGACTCACTGGTCAAGATGGGGATTCGCAAGGAGCAGGTGGTACACAAACCGGTGCCCGATATGAATATCTTTATCGAGGTCATCGAGAAACTGCTGGCAAAGGCCGGTTGAGCGCATTTAGAAGAGATAACGAGACTAGCCACACATGACGACAGCCGCAGGCACCAAGGTACTTATTGTCGATGACGACACCTTTCTGCGTGAGAGCATCGCCACCTACCTGGAAGACAGCGACTTTGAAGTCGCTGAGGCGGAAAACGGCCGGGTAGGGCTGGAGAAGTTCCGCGCGGAGCAACCGGATATCGTGCTGCTGGATCTGCGCATGCCGGAGATGGACGGCCTTGAACTGCTGCCGCTGCTGGTGGAAGAAAATTCCGAGACCCCCGTCATTATCGTCTCCGGCATGGGTACCATGCAGGACTCCATCGAAGCACTTCGCCTCGGTGCCTGGGACTATATCACCAAGCCGATCCACGACATGGCCTTTCTGGAGCACGCCATTAACCGCTCCCTGGAACGGGCAAACATGATGGTAAGGCTGCGTCAGTACCAGGAAAACCTCGAGTCACTGGTGACCGAACGCACCACCGAGTTGAGGCAGCAGCACGCGCTGCTGCAGTCCCTCATCAACTCGATTCCCGAACTCATCTTCTACAAGAGCAAGGAGAGTATCTACCTCGGTTGCAACAGGGCCTTCGAAGAGTACACCGGCAAAAAAGAGGAAGAGCTGCTCGGCAAGAGTGATCACGACCTGTTCCCAGAAGAGACGGCGCATTTCTACCGCGAAAAGGACCAGCAGATGCTGACCAGCGGCGAGGCACGCGTTAACGAGGAGTGGCTCGACTACCCTGACGGCCGTCACATACTGGTCGAGACACTGAAGACCCCCTTCTACGGCCCCGATGGTGACCTGCTCGGGATGCTCGGCGTCAGTCGCGACATCACCGAGCGGATGCGTGCCGAGGAGGAGCGCAAGCAACACGCCGAGCAGCTGGAGAGGTCGCTGGTACAGACCATCCAGGCGGTGGCGGTGGCGATGGAAAAGCGCGACCCCTATACCGCGGGCCACCAGCAGCGGGTGGCGCTGGTTGCCGAAAAGATCGCCCACGAGATGGCGCTCTCCGACGATGTTATCGAGGGGCTACGGCTGGGTGCGATGATCCACGATATCGGCAAGATCTACGTACCCGCCGAGATCCTGACCCGTCCCGGCAAGATCACCGAGACCGAATTCGAGATCATCAAGACCCACTCCCAGGTCGGCTGGGAGATCATGAAGGACATCGACTTCCCCTGGCCGGTGGCGGAGATGATCCTGCAGCACCACGAACGTCTCGACGGCAGTGGTTACCCTAACGGCATAAAGGGCGACGAGATTATCCTCGAGGCGCGCATTATCTCCGTCGCCGACGTCATTGAGGCGATGGCTTCACACCGCCCCTACCGTGCTGGGCTCGGCATCGAAATCGCCATGGAGGAGATTAAAGGTAGGTCTGGCGAGTTATACGACCCGGAAGTGGTCAAGGCCGCCACTAGCCTGTTCGAGGATAAAGGGTTCACTATTTAATGACACATCACCACCGGATGACGCACACGAGCCTACTCATCCGCTCGCTGCTCATCCCGCTTGTCGTGCTGCTGCTGTTTCCACTCAACACCACTGCCGACAGCTTCAATTTGGCGCTCAAGGAAACACAGCGCCTGTTGATCCTCGACTCCCAACACGGCACCCCCTATGACGAAGTACGCGCCGCCATGCTAAAGCGGCTGGCCGAACACGGTTACGTGTCCGGACGCAACCTGACGGTCGAACTGTTCGTGGCCGGAAACGACGTTGCCAGGGGCGAACAAATACTGCGGGAGCAGGCGGACAAGGGCTACGACGCCGCCTTTGTCGGCGGCACCATCGCCACCATCGCCGCCAGGAACATCCTGCTGGGACGCGATATCCCTGTTGTCTTCGGCTCGACCACCGACCCGGTCGGTATCGGCGTTATCGACAACTTCACCGACAAGCCGAGGACCAACTTCACCGGCGTCTGTTACCCGGTACCGCTCTCCGCACGGCTACGTTTTATTCGTAAACTGATGCCGCAGGCAAAACGCTTGGGGCTGATCTATGCCGATATGCCGCAGTCCCACAGCTACAACGCCTGGCTGCGGGAGGCCATCGCCACTGACCCCGAGTTTGCCGACATGGCGATAATCTTTCGCTCGGTTAAACTGGTAATAGGTGAGGAGGGTGATCGACAGATGGCGCAGGCGGCCATTCAGCACATAAAGGAACTCGACCCCATCGTCGATGCCTTTATCAAGCCCAATGACCAGATGGGCTCCCGCCGCCACTTCGCTGGCGTGGTCTACGCCAACGCCACCAAGCCACTCATTGGCCTGACCCAGGCCGATGTGATGGAGGAGTGGGGCTCCACGGCGGTGATCTACCCCTCTCATGAAAGCATCGGTCGCCAGGCTGCCGACATGCTTAAACAGATATTCGAGGGCGCGAAACCTGCGGATATCACACCACAATGGCCGGCACGCTTCGGTTTTGCCGTCGATTTAAAAAAGACACGCCGATTCGGCATCAAGGTGCCGATTGAGATCCTGCGGCTCTGCGGTAAGAACATCATTAAATAGCGCGACCATTGCAACAGGGTGCGATGTATGCAGCTCAATAAAAAGATCCCACTTATCACCGTCAGTGTGCTCTTTGTAGTCATGCTGATTGGCTCAAGCATCAGCATCCTCAACTTCCGAGACAACTACCGCGAGGCCTTGCTAACCGGCACCATCGGCGCGGGCTTCAGCCTCGACAGCATCGTCACCGAACTATTGGCCCTGGGACTACCACTCGAGTCGCTCGATGGCCTGGAGAAGCGCCTGGACGGGATGCTGGAAGAGTACCCCCACCTTGCCTATGCCGGCATTAGCGACCTCTCAGGTACCGCGCTGTTCCACAGTAACCACGATCTGGTAGGGCGGATCTTTAGTGATGCGGTGATGAAAAACTGTCTCGCCGCTGATGAGACCCTGATACAGCTCTATGATCGCTTCGACAATGGACGCTATCACGATGTCTGTATCCCCATCCGGGACGAGAGTGAGAGCAGGGTAGGTGTGATACGCCTCGGCTTCAGCACCGCGATCATTAAGGACAAGGTGATGTCGGCCATGATGCAGACGGCACTCATCGACACCATCTCGTTTATCATCATCACTATCCTTATTAATGCACTGCTCTCTCGCCTGGTCTCCAACCGTATCGCCACACTGGCCGGTAGTGCGGAGGAAATTGCCGAAGGGAACTACGGTGAAATTACCCTCTCCAGCCGAGTAGGCGACGAACTCGATTCACTGGCGGGCTCGTTAAACCAGATGTCGCGCAAAATCCAGGAGCAGATATTGGCACTGCAGGAGTCACGTGAACAGCTGGAGGGGCAGGTACAGGAGCGCACCGCCGAGTTGCTTCAGGCACAGCACCTGGCCAAGCTGGGGCACTGGCGGCTGGACAGCAACGGAAAGCTATTCTGGTCCGATGAAATTTTTCGTATCTTCGGGCTACAGCGCGATGGGCTTGAGCTGACCTACGACACCTTTATCTCTGCCGTTCATCCCGATGACAGAGGGCGTGTCAATCAGGCCTATCAGGAGCATGTAACAAACAAGGAACCTTACGATATACAGCACCGGGTCGTTACAGCGTCCGGAGAGCTCAAATATGTACGTGAACAGTGCGAAAGCGAGTTCGATGAACAAGGTGCGGTAACTCGTTCACTCGGCACGGTACAGGACATCACCGAACATGTGCGCATGCAGGAGCTGATCATGCAGAGCGAAAAGATGCTCTCGGTTGGCGGCCTGGCAGCAGGAATGGCCCATGAGCTCAACAACCCGCTGGGCGGCATCCTGCAGGGGATACAGAATATCCGGCGCCGTCTTTCACCTGAGCTTGAGGCAAACACCGAGCTGGCCCGTGAACTGGGTATCGAGCTTGAGGTAATCGAGCGTTATCTTGAGAGACGCGGTATCAACGGCTTTATGCATGGAATACAGGATGCAGGAGAGCGTGCCGCACACATCGTGCAGAACATGCTGCAGTTTTCGCGCCGCTCAAAAGGCAAACTGGCGCAGGAGAAGCTGCAGCCTCTGGTTGACAGGACGCTGGAGCTGGCCAATGTCGACTACGACCTGAAAAAATCATACGACTTCAGGAATATCGAGATCATACGTGACTACGATGATCACATTGATGAAGTCCCATGCATCAGCTCAGAGCTGCAACAGGTGCTGCTCAACCTGTTGCGCAACGCGGCGCAGGCGTTCCAGTCAGACAAAATGAACCGCGAACGTCCACAAATCATTGTCCGGCTACGGCGTGTAGGGAGTGATGCCTGCATTCAAGTCATCGACAATGGACCGGGCATGGATGAGACGGTTCGCCAGCGGGTATTCGAGCCATTTTTCACCACCCGCAATGTGGGCGAGGGAACGGGGCTCGGACTCTCGGTTTCCTATTTCATCATCACCCAGGAGCATGGTGGACGGATGAATGTAATTTCCGAGCCAGGCAAAGGGACCAAGTTCTCGATCTGTCTGCCACTGGAGCAGGAGCACTATGACTGACCGGGAAGTGGAGTACCCTATCTACGCCCGCTCGCTACTTTACATAATAATGATTATGCGCACATGCGTTTTCACTATTTCTAACAGAACCAATAAGTTATGAAACAGCCCTACGCAACAGAGTTTCCCCTTACTGAGGAGCTGATTCACCTCAACCATGCCGCCGTCGGTCCCTGGCCACAACGCACGGTCGATGCGATTACACAGTTTGCGCAGCAGAACCTGCACCGCGGCTCCTGGAACTATCCCGAATGGCTGCAGACCGAAACTCGGTTGCGCACGCAACTTGCCGAGTTGATCAATGCCCCCTCGACCGACGGCATTGCGCTGGTGAAAAACACCTCCGAGGCACTCTCTTTTGTCGCCGCCGGTATCGAGTGGCAAAGCGGCGACAACATCGTCAGCAGCAACCAGGAGTTTCCCTCCAACCGTATCGTCTGGGAGTCACTTTCGTCTCAGGGGGTCTCGCTACGCCAGGCAAATCTCGATGGTGCCGCCTCAGCCGAGGATGCGCTGTTTGAGCTAGTCGATGAGGATACAAGACTCATCGCCATCAGCTCGGTGCAATACGGTACAGGGCTGCGTATGGACCTGCAGCGCATCGGCCGCTATTGCCGTGAACGCGGCATCCTGTTCTGTGTTGACGCCATCCAGAGCGTCGGCGCGCTGCGCTTTGATGCGCAGACGATTGAGGCCGACTTTGTCGCGGCCGATGGCCACAAGTGGATGCTTGGCCCTGAGGGGCTCGGTTTCTTCTATGTGCGACCCGAGATCCGGGACACCCTGAAACTGACGCAGTTCGGCTGGCATATGGTCGAGGCCATTGGTGACTTCGACCGTAGCGACTGGCAGCCGGCGAGCTCCGCGCGCCGCTTTGAGTGTGGCAGCCCCAACATGCTGTCGATCCACGCCCTTAGTGCCAGCCTCTCGCTGCTGCTGGAGATCGGGATGGAGGCAGTCGAGGCACAGGTGTTAGCTAACAGCCTGCGCCTGATGGACTCTTTGCAAGCCTTAGCGGAAATTGAGCTGGTCACGCCTGACGAAGAGTCTCGTTTCGCCGGTATCGTCACCTTTCGCGTTAATGGTTACGACAGCGGCGAACTCTACGATGCCCTGCACGAACGCGGCGTCTTCTGCGCCCACCGAGCTGGCGGTATCCGCTTCTCACCGCACTTCTACACACCGAGGCAGCGTATTGACGATGCAATCAAGCATCTGCAGGAAATTATTTCCGTTTAATAACAATATGTTATTAAGATCTCTTCAATTAATACCAGCTGCCCTGGGCTGGCCGTTATACCCCACGAATCGCTCTATTTCGGCTTCACTTCTATGCTATGATTCGCGATTGAATTCTCTATTTATGACTCGAGCCGACAATACGTGAGCACCCAGGTACTCCGACAATTCGTTCCTCTCAATGAGCTGACCTCCGACAACCTGCAGGAGCTGGCACAGAAGACACGTATTGAGACCCTGGCCAAGGGCAAACCGCTGTTCAAGCGCGGCGAGAGTGATAACTACTCCTACTACCTCCTCTCTGGCGAGCTGCTGCTATTCAGCGAGAGCGGTGAGAAGAAGACCGTGCGTGGCGGCACCACCCGCTTCCCGATCGAGCACCACCGCCCCCGCCGCTACACCGCCATCGCCGAGACCGAGTGCAAGTTCTTCCGTGTCGATAACGACATGCTCGATATCCTCCTCACCTGGGATCAGAACGCCGGCATGATGGTGTCTGACCTTGAAGGCAGTAACGGCGGCAACGAGGCCGAGGAGGAAGGCGGCGACTGGATGACGATGATGCTGCGCTCGGAGATCTTCCACCGCATCCCGCCCAGCAACATTCAGGCGGTGTTCATGCGCATGGAGGCGATGCCGGTAAAAAAGGGCGATGTCATCATCAAGCAGGGTGACGAGGGCGATTACTACTACTTCATCGAGAAGGGGCGCTGCGTGGTCACCCACACCGCCAAGTCGGGCAAACAGCTCAAGCTGGCGGAGCTGGAGGCGGGTACCGGCTTCGGCGAGGAGGCGCTGATCTCCGATAACAAGCGTAATGCCAATGTACTGATGCTCACCGACGGCGTATTGATGCGTATGGCGAAGAGCGACTTTGTCGAGCTGTTAAAGGCACCGGTACTGCAGACCGTCGATTTCCCCACCGCCAAGAAGATGGTACTGGAGGACGGCGCGGTGTGGCTGGACGTGCGCCTGGAGAGCGAGCACAAGAATGTGGCTATCCCCGGCAGCCTCAATATTCCGCTCTACCTGCTGCGCATCAAGTCGAACGCCCTGGATCAGGGCAAGAAATACATCGTCTATTGCGACACCGGACGGCGCAGCTCCTCCGGCGCCTACCTGCTCAACGAGCGCGGCTTCGAGGCCTACTTCCTTGAGGGCGGCCTGCGCGGCCTGCAGAAGGGCGACTCGCCCGACTAAGCATCCAGCCTGAACAGGCGATTGAAGTTCTTCCCCGTCTGCATCGCGATCTCCTGGTACGACACCCCTCGCAACTCCGCAACATACTCCGCCACCTCACGCACATAGGCGGGCTGATTGCTCTTGCCACGATAGGGCACCGGTGCCAGATAGGGGGCATCGGTCTCCACCAGGATGCGATCCGCCGGCACCACCCGTGCCACCTCCTTCAGCTCCTTGGCACTGTTAAAGGTGACGATCCCGGAGAAGGAGATATAGAAGCCCAGCTCCATCGCCCGCTCGGCGGTGGCCAGGTCCTCGACAAAACAGTGCATGATGCCACCCACCGCATCGGCCCCCTCCTCCGCCAGGATCTTCAGCGTGTCCTCGCGCGCCTCGCGACAATGGATGATCAGCGGCTTAGCGCACTCCTTCGCCGCGGTAATGTGGTTGCGAAACCGCTGGTGCTGCCAGGCCAGGTCCCCCTCGCTACGGAAGTAGTCGAGGCCGGTCTCGCCGATGGCCAGTACCCTGTCGCTGGCGGCCAGTTCGATTAGCTGCTCCACCGTCGGCTCGCCGTGCTCGCGCTCGTTGGGGTGCACGCCGACACTGGCGTAGATTTCCGGGTAGCACTGCGCCATCTCCAGCACCGCATGGACGTTCTCCATATCGATGGCGACGCAGAGAAAACGCTCCACGCCGCGCTCCCTGGCAAAGGCCAGGGCATTGGCGAGTTCGCCGTCAAAGGGTTCAAGGTCGAGGCGGTCAAGGTGACAATGGGAATCGATTAACATGCTCTTTAAATGCAAGAAGCGGCGTGATGCCGCTTCCTTTCCGTTCGGTTAATAGGGTCAGGGCTTACATGGTGTGGGTCTGGCGGTCTGACTTCAGTGCCCCCGCCAGATAGGTCTCAATCTTGCCGCGGGCCTTGCCGCCGTCCTGCTCGCTGAACTGCACGCCGATACCGGCGGCGCGGTTGCCCTGCGCCCCCTTGGGGGTGATCCAGACGATCTTGCCGGCCACCGGCATCTTCTCGGTCTCCTCCATCAGGGTGAGCAGCATGAAGACCTCGTCGCCCAGCTGATAGCTCTTGTTGGTGGGGATGAACAGTCCGCCATTCTGCACAAAGGGCATATAGGCCGCATAGAGGGCGCTCTTGTCCTTAATCGTGAGTGACAGTATGCCCTGTCTCGGTGATGGTGCTGCCATAGGGTGCTCCTACCTTGTCTGTTCAGCCGACCCGGCGCTGTTTCCACGCCAGCAACAGCTCTTCCAGCAGCAGTTGCTGGTTGCTCTGGCCGCGCACTGAGCGCATCCACTCCTGCATCCGCTCTGCCAGCCGTTGCAGGAAATCCAAGTCTACCCTATCCGCAAGGGCGTGCAACTGCGACGCCAGGCGAGGATTGGCATGGGGTGCGGCATCGGGCACCTGCTTGAGGCGCAGCAGGTCCAGCACCATGCCGTAGAACCACGGCACGATGCGCTTGCTGCCTATCTCGTACCACCCCTGCGCCAGGGTGACGGCGGATTGTTCGTCCCGCTCCAGTCCCAGCAGCTCAGCGCAGCGCTCCTCACGCCACTGCAGCTCGCCGTTCTCCGCCCACTGCAGCGCAGTAAGGGGCGATCCACCGCTCATCTGTAGCAGTGATTCATCATAGTATTCAATATGTTGCGCAGCATTCCTCAGCCACTCTCGAGTATCAGGACCATACGCCGGTTGCAGCGCGATCTGCTGGCAGCGGCTACGGATGGTCGCCAGCAGGCTCATCGGGCGGTCGGTGCTAAGGATGAGGGTGGTGTGGCCACTGGGCTCCTCGAGGGTCTTCAAGAGGGCGTTGGCGGCGTTGATGTTGAGGGCATCGGCGGGCTGCAGCTGCACCACCCGCCCTCGGCCATACTGGCTGCTCAGGGACTGGAATTCACCGATCCCCCGCACCGGGGCGATACCGATCGCCTTCCCCTCCTCCTCCGGCTCCACCAGCAGGTAGTCAGGGTGGCTCCCCGCCGCCAACAGGTGGCAACTCTGGCACTGCCCGCAGGCGGTGCCATCATCCAATGGGCTCGCGCATAACAGGGAATGGGCCAGGGAGCTGGCAAGATGGCGCTTGCCGATACCGGCGGCGCCGGTGAAGAGGATGGCATGGGGCAACCGCTGCTGTGCCACCCTCTCCATCAACCCCAGCCACAGGGCCTGCTGCCACGGATAGGGATTGAAGGCACTCATGCAGCGCTGGTCCCCTGCAGGATCTCGTCGATAATGTGGTCGAGCTGCGCCTGCACCTCGGGCAGGGCCGGTGAGGCATCAACCACACGGTAGCGCTGCGGCTCTTCTGCTGCCTGGCTCAGGTAACCCTGACGCACCCGCTCGAAGAAGTCGATCTCCTCGCGCTCAAAGCGGTCCAGCTCGGCACGCTCACCGGCACGGGCTAGCCCCTGGGCCACCGGCAGGTCGAGGAAGAAGGTCAGATCGGGACGCAACGCCCCCTGTACCCACTGCTCCAGCAGGGCGATACGCTCGTTGGCGATCCCCCGCCCCGCCCCCTGGTAGGCGTAGGTCGCGTCAGTAAAGCGATCGCACAGCACCCACTTACCGGCGTCAAGGGCGGGAATGATCAGTTCGTTGAGGTGTTGCGCGCGGGCGGCGAACATTAGCAGCAATTCGGTATCGCTGGCCATCGCCTGCTGGCGGTGGTCTAACAGCAGCTCGCGAATCGACTCACCCAGGGGGGTGCCGCCGGGCTCGCGGGTGAGGACGACATCGATGCCTGCCTGCTGCAGTCGCTGGTGAATGTAGTTGAGGTTGGTGCTCTTACCGCTCCCCTCGCTGCCTTCGAGGGTGATGAAACGTCCGCGCATGCCGGGGCCCGCTGTTGTTATAGAAATAGTGCGATGATCCTACCCGTCACGGCGGGGGAAGGAAAGCGCCTCACTCTGCCGTAGCAGTCTCATCCTCTACCGCTGGCCTGGCCTGGGGCAGCAGCTTGGCCATCCCCTCCTTCAGCGGCTTAATGACGGCGGGGGCCTCCACCTCAATCACCGTCTCGATCACCCACTTGTTGTCCTCGCCGCCCATCACCGCGTCGACGCTGGTACCGAAGTAGCGCAGCATCGGGTAGCTGGGGCCTCCCGCCACCATGGCGAACTCAGAGTAGGCATCGAGGCGCTCGTTGAGCTTCTCCACGAAGGGGCCCTGGTAGTCACCCTCGCCCAGCTCCTCCAGCTGGTTCTCCACCATGGTGTTGATGAGGTGGCCGGCCAGGGCCTGGGTGAAGCGCATGCGCTCCTCCTGTGACAGCTCCTCGAAGGCGATGCGGTCCGCCAGCTGCAGCAGGAAAATACCGAATTCACCAATTACATCAAGAAGTTGCGCATTACTTTTAAAGTTAAAACCGTCGCTGTACATCTTGTTGGCAGCACCCGAGGCGAGCTTCCACAGGTTCATCCCCATCGCTCCGGCGATGGTCTCGACCGACTTGGGTTTGGACTTGTTGTGAAACTTGGTTCTGATACGGGCCATGGGATTCCTCGTGCGGCTATTGGGGGGGTGACGGATGACAATGGCCAACCATTTTACTAGGCCATATTGCCAGGCCTCAAGTGATAATGCTGACGCCACACGGTTAAATCAAGCGACTCCCAGCTGCTCCCGTTTAAGTGGTGCTTGCTTAAGCCACCTCACCGGAATAGACCTGAACGCCGTTCCTACCATTCTCCTTCGCGGCATAGAGCGCTTCGTCGGCAAAACGGTAGAGGTCGACAATGCCGCCGATCTCCTCCGCCCTCCTCTCGCACACACCAATAGAAACGGTAAGGCGTTTGCTCGAAATCTCGCTCGATTCATGGGCAATATTCAACGCCTCGATTCCCGCACAGAGTTTTTCTGCCAGTAGTGCTGCAGCACCGTCCGAATCAGAGGTGACAACAGCGCCAAACTCTTCACCGCCCAGCCGAAAAACGCAGTCCGATGCCCGGCTCATGGTCTGCTGAACAACTTCGGCCACACGCTTGAGGGCGATATCGCCCATCTCGTGGCCGTAGGTATCGTTGTAGCGCTTGAAGAAATCGACATCCAGAATGATGAAGCTGAGATATTTATCGTCCCGCTTGGCACGATTGAGTTCTCGATAAAAGTCCTTCTCGAAACTACGCCTGTTTCGCAGACCGGTCAGGTGGTCCGTTTCCGACAGCAGCTCCAATTTCGACGACAAATCTCTTTCCGTGCGAATATGGTGCAACAGCATGTTGAAAACACTGTCGTAGATATATTTGAAGTAGTAAATCAGTGACGTCATGAAGAGTGACGCCAATGAGTAGCGCAGAAAACTCTTTAGCGTCCACAACCCCTCCTGCCACACCCCTATTCCGAGATAGGCAACGGGAAATGCCACCAGGTAGAACAGAATAGTTATGGCAAGACCGGTATTTCTGCCCTTCGCCATAATGGCAAAAACCGGAAAGAACAGGGTCCAAATCAGGGTGTAATGCTCATTCTTTCCAAATATGGCGATAGGAACCAGAACCACCAGTAACACGGCAAGCACCGCATTCTGCAGCACCGCCTGATTTGCGGTTTTGCGGTAATGAATCACCGCACTGGTGGTAAAAAACAGCCCGGAAGCCGTAATCCAGCCCCTAAAGGGATCGTCCGTAACAAAGTTGTGAATGGCGAACAGGGTAAGGAAAAAGGTTGCGACCACATGCGCGTGATAGCACAGGCGAACGGAGAGAAACCCAGGATCCTCGATTCCCAGGCCATCATCTAGCCTAAACAGCCTGCTAAGCACGGTACACCATGTCGTATGTGTGGAGTCTCACTACAATATCCATTCGAGTGAACCATCCATCTCTTTGTTTTATCTATCAGTGTCGCGGCGTAACCCGGTAGCACAGGGAGACACCGTTAGCCCGTTACAACGAAGCAATATTACAGGTATGGGGAGAAAGCCGGAAGGGTTAAGTAAGAGGTTAAGGCTATTTCCTACACCTTCACCGGCATCGCCTCATTGACCAGGTGCTGTCCCTCGGACTGCAGGAACTCGATAAAGCTCTGCGCGGCATGAGAGAGGTTCTTGTCCTTGCGGTGCACCACGTTCCAGCGGCGGCGTAGCGGGAAGCCCTCCACCTTGAGCACCACGATCTGCTTGGCGGCCACCTCCAGTCGCAGGTTGTGCAACGACAGGGCGGAGATACCCAGGCCCGCCATCACCCCCTGCTTAATCGCCTCGGCGCTACCCAGCTCCATCGACGGGGTGATGTGCACCCCCCTCTGCTCGAAGAACTCGCTCACCACCTTGCGGTTACCGGAGCCGCTCTCACGCACCAGAAATCGCTCCTTCTCCAGCAGCTTGAGCGGTACCTTACGCTTACGTGCCATGGGGTGCTCCGGGCTGGCGACCACGGAGATGATGTTCTCGAGGAAGGGAAACGCCACCACGTCAAGGTCGTCAGGCACATGACCCATGACGTAGAGGTCGTCCTCGTTGTCGGCGATGCGCTCCAACATCGCCTGGCGGTTGACCACCTTCAGTTTCGGCTCCACATCGGGATAGCGGCGCAGAAAGGCACCCAGCAGGTGGGGCAGGAAGTATTTGGCCGAGGTGACGGCGGTGACCCGCAGCGTCCCGGCCACCTCGCCGCTGAGCGAGTCGATGGTGCTATCCAGTGCCGCCAGACGCCCCAATACGTCCTTGCTCGCCGCGTAGAGCTCACGCCCCGCTTCAGTAAGGGTGATGCGTTTACCCACCTGCTCGAAAAGGGGCAGGCCGACATTTTCCTCCAAGCGCTTGACCTGGATGGAGACCGCCGGCTGCGAGAGGTGCACCTCCTCGGCCGCACGAGTGAAGCTGCCGTGACGGGCCACCGCCTCGAAAAGCCGTAATTGTTGTAGGGTTGCGTGTATCATCTAAAATATCTGTTTGTCGTAATGGGCAGGCGTAATCGCCTTATCGTGGCCAAGAGACACTCTATCATTTACATATATAAATGATAAACATAAAAACAATTAAATGTTATTTATTCTTCAGATAACGTATAAACTCATGCCTTTGTTTTTGCCCGCATGCATAAGCTCGACGGGTGTAGTTGATAAAAACAGACAAATTCGCAACCCGTGAAGTCAATTTCATAGGAATAAAGATGTCAAACAGCACACAAGCTCAAGTGATCGACGAACATATCGTCGAGATCGTCAGTGACTCGGGTGAAGGCGCACAGAAGTGCGGCCAGACCTTCGGTACCATCGGCGCAAAGATGGGCAACGGTATCTGGACCGTTGAGATCATCCCCGCCGAGATTCAGCCCCCCGCCCGCTCCCCTGCCGGCGCCTCCGGCAACCGTATCCGTGTCGGCTCCAAGTACATGACCAACATGGGAAATGAGGCCGACCTGGTTATCGCCTTCAACGAGCAGGTGCTCTACTCCCGCATCGCCAACGGCGCCTACAAGGACGGCACCATCGTGCTACTGGAAAGCAAATGGGCCGAGGACCCGCAGGAGGAGATTCGCGAGTCCTACGCCAATGCGGTAAAGGAGTTCCGTGAGCACGGCCTCATCGTCCACGAGCTGAACTTCGAGCGCGAGTGCCTGAAGATCGTCGACAATGCCCGTAAGGGTAAGAACATGTTCGTACTCGGTATGCTCTGCCACATCTACAGCCGCGATGTGGAGAAGGGACACACCGAAATCAGTAACGCCTTCGCCCACAAGGGTGAGAAGGTCATCCGACCGAACATCGAGCTGTTCGATGCCGGCTACCAGTTTGCCGCCGATAATGTCGAGTACCGCTACGAGATCCCGCCCTATAAAGAAGAGGGCGACGACACCAAGATGATGGTGTGCAACGGCAACACCGCCCTCGGTCTCGGCGTCATGGCCTCGGGGATGGATATGGTCTCCATGTACCCCATCACACCGGCCACCTCCGCCTCCCACTATGTCGCGGCGGTCTTCGACAAGGTCGGCGGCTTCGTCCACCAGGCCGAGGACGAAATCGCCGCCATCGGCTTTGCCATCGGTTCCTCCTACGCCGGCAAGACCGCCTGCACCATCACCTCAGGCCCCGGTATGGCGCTGAAGACGGAGCTGATGGGCCTCGCCGTAATGGGTGAGATCCCGCTGGTTATCGTCGACGTGCAGCGCGGCGGCCCCTCCACCGGTCTGCCCACCAAGGTAGAACAGGGCGACCTGCTCTCCAGCATGTTCGGCATGCCGGGTGATGCGCCAAAGATCGTGATGGCCGCCGCCA
>JBNKUL010000031.1:0-38657 GCA_050298555.1 Thiohalomonadaceae bacterium | reverse complement strand
GCTAATACCCAGCTCCACCGCCTTCTGGATGGTGTAGTCCATACGCTCGCCCTTGGAGACCCCCTGCGCCAGGGTGATCGAAAGCGGCGACTCGCAGGAACGCTCCTGCCGCTCGCCGCACTCCACCCACACCTCGCGCTTGCTCACCTCGACGATCCGGGCAGGAAATTCCGCGCCCGAGCCGTCGAACAGGGTGATCGCATCCCCCTCCTTCAGCCGCAGCACCCGCGCCACATGCCTTGCCGCACTCTCATCCAGTGCGGCGCGGCTGTTAGCGCCAAGGGGTTGCGGGTGGTGGATGCGGGGGATGCGCATCAGAGCCCGAGATTGTCCCAGATGGTCTTGCTCGGTCCGACCTGGTTCATGGTGTAGAAGTGCAGGCCAGGGGCGCCCTCGTCGAGCAGCTTGCGGCACAGCTCGGTGGTGACCTCCATGCCGAAGGCGCGCAGCGAGGCGGTGTCGTCACCGTAGGCCTCGAGGCGCAGGCGCAGCCAGCGCGGGATCTCGGCGCCGCACATCTCGGAGAAGCGGGCGAGGTTCTTGATGTTGGTGATCGGCATGATGCCGGGGACGATGGGGATCGTCACATCGCGTTTCTCGCACTCTTCGACGAAGCGCAGGTAGGCGTCGAGGTTGTAGAAGTACTGGGTGATCGCCGCGTCGGCCCCCGCCTTCACCTTGCGGGCGAAGTTGTTCAGGTCGGCAGCGGCGTTGGGCGCCTGCGGGTGGAACTCGGGGTAGGCGGCCACCTCGATGTGGAAGTGATCGCCGCTCTCCGAGCGGATGAACTCTACCAGCTCGTTGGCGTAGTGGAAGGCCCCCGCCTCGCGCATGCCGGAGGGCATGTCGCCGCGCAGGGCGACGATGCGTTTGACGCCCATCTCGATGTAGCCGTTCAGCAGCTCGCGGATATCCTCCCTGCTTGAACCGATGCAGCTGAGGTGGGGGGCGGTGTCGAGACCCGCCGCGTTCATCTCGCGCACCGTCTCGACGGTACCGGCCTGGGTGGAGCCGCCGGCGCCGAAGGTGACCGAGACATACTTGGGATTAAGCTTCGCCAGCTCGTCGCGGGTCTCGCGCAGCTTGGCGGCACCCTCGCCGGACTTGGGCGGGAAGAATTCGAAACTGAACTGTTTGGGGTGCTGTTTTTGGGATTCCATGGCACGCTCCATAGGGATGGTTGATTGATCCCCTCTCCCCAACCCCTCCCCCTTGGGGGGAGGGGCTATTCCCTCTCCCTCAGGGAGAGGGCCAGGGAGAGGGGATCAATAAAATCAGTAGCGGTAGTGGTCGGGCTTGTAGGGGCCATCCACCGGTACGCCGATGTAGTCTGCCTGCTCGGGGCTCAGCTCGGTGAGGTTGATGCCGAGCTTCTTCAGGTGCAGGCGCGCGACCTTCTCGTCGAGGATCTTCGGCAGTACGTAGACCTTGTTCTGGTACTCCTCGCCCTTGGTGAAGAACTCGATCTGCGCCAGCACCTGGTTGGTGAAGGAGGCGGACATGACGAAGCTGGGGTGGCCGGTGGCGCAGCCCAGGTTGACCAGTCGGCCCTCGGCCAGCAGGGTGATGCGCTTGCCGTCGGGGAAGATGATGTGGTCCACCTGCGGCTTGATGTTCTCCCACTGGTACTGGCGCAGTTTGCCGACCTCGATCTCGGAGTCGAAGTGGCCGATGTTGCAGACGATCGCCTCGTTCTTCATCTGTACCATGTGGTCGTGGGTGATCACCGCCTCGTTACCGGTGGTGGTGACGAAGATGTCGCCCAGCTTGCACGCCTCTTCCATGGTGACCACGCGGTAGCCTTCCATTGAGGCCTGCAGCGCGCAGATCGGGTCGATCTCGGTGACCCAGGTGGTGGCACCCATGCCGCGGAAGGCCTGGGCGCAGCCCTTGCCGACGTCGCCGTAGCCGAGGACCACGGCGATCTTGCCGGCGACCATCACGTCGGTGGCGCGCTTGATGCCGTCGAGCAGCGACTCGCGGCAGCCGTAGAGGTTGTCGAACTTCGACTTGGTGACCGAGTCGTTGACGTTCATCGCCGGGAACAGCAGCTCACCCAGCTTCTCCATGTGGTAGAGACGGTGAACGCCGGTGGTGGTCTCCTCGGTAACGCCCTTAATCTCTTCGGCGATGGCGGTCCACTTCTGCGGGTCGCTGGCGAGGTTGCGGCGCAGCACGTCGAGGATGGCGACGTACTCCTCGTTGTCGCCCTCTTTGGCGTCCGGCACGGCGCCGGCCTTCTCGAACTCAACGCCCTTGTGTACCAGCAGGGTGGCGTCGCCGCCGTCGTCGAGGATCATGTTGGGCTTCTGGCCGTTGGGCCAGTTGAAGGCCTGCTCGGTGCACCACCAGTACTCCTCGATGGTCTCCCCCTTCCAGGCGTATACCGGGATGCCCGCGGCGGCGATGGCGGCGGCAGCGTGGTCCTGGGTAGAGAAGATGTTGCAGGAGACCCAGCGCACCTCGGCGCCCAGCTCGACCAGGGTCTCGATCAGGACCGCGGTCTGGATGGTCATGTGCAGGGATCCCATGATGCGGGCGCCCTTGAGCGGCTTGGTGGCGCCGAACTCCTCGCGCAGGGCCATCAGGCCCGGCATCTCGGTCTCGGCAATGGCGATCTCCTTACGGCCCCAATCGGCCAGGGAGATGTCGGCGACTTTATAGTCGGAAAAATCGGACATTTGTCTCTCCTAGTGTCGTTTGGAGCGCCGTTGAAGGGAATGCAATCCCCCCGAGCCTGACGGCGAAGCCGCTGCAGCGCTCCTCGGGGGAACTGGAAGGGGTTACAGCCCGGCCGCGGCCCTGAGGATCTCGGCCTTGTCGGTCTTCTCCCAGGAGAAGGCGGTGAAGCTGTTGCCCTGGCTGTCGGTCATTTCGAACGGCTCGCGTCCGAAGTGGCCGTAGGCGGCGGTGTGGCGGTACATCGGGTGAATCAGGTCGAGCATCTTCACCAGGCCGTAGGGGCGCAGGTCGAAGTGCTCGCGTACCAGCTCCTCGATCCGGGCGTCATCGATCTTGCCGGTGCCGAAGGTGTCGATAGTGATCGAGGTGGGCTCGGCCACACCGATGGCGTAGCTGACCTGGATCTCGCACTTGTCGGCCAGGCCGGCGGCGACGATGTTCTTCGCCACATAGCGACCGGCGTAGGCGGCGGAGCGGTCGACTTTTGACGGGTCCTTGCCGGAGAAGGCGCCGCCGCCGTGGCGGGCCATGCCGCCGTAGCTGTCGACGATGATCTTGCGACCGGTCAGGCCGCAGTCACCCAGCGGGCCGCCGATGATGAACTGGCCGGTGGGGTTGATGTGAATCTTCTCGCTGGGGCAGCTGTCGAGCCACTCCTTCGGCAGGATCGGGGCGATGATGGTCTCCATTACCGCCTCCTGCAGGTCCTTGAGCGAGATGCCCGGGTCGTGCTGGGTGGAGAGCACTACCGCGTCGATACCGACCGGTTTGCCGTTGTCGTAGCGCAGGGTCACCTGGCTCTTGGCGTCGGGACGCAGCCACGGCAGCATGCCGTTTTTGCGCACCTCGGCCTGGCGCTCGACCAGGCGGTGCGAATAGGTGATGGGGGCGGGCATCAGCACGTCGGTTTCGTTACAGGCGAAGCCGAACATCAGGCCCTGGTCGCCGGCACCCTGCTCCTCGGGGCTTGCGCGGTCCACGCCCATGGCGATGTCGACCGACTGCTTGCCGATGGCGTTGAGTACGGCACAGGTGTTGCCGTCGAAGCCGACGTCGGAGCTGGTGTAGCCGATGTCGGTGATGACCTCGCGGACAATCTCCTCCAGGTCGACCCAGGCAGAGGTGGTGATCTCGCCGGCGACGATGGCGACGCCGGTCTTGACCATGGTTTCGCAGGCGACACGGGCGTGGCGGTCCTGCTCCAGGATGGCGTCCAGTACGGCGTCGGAGATCTGGTCGGCGACCTTGTCGGGGTGGCCCTCGGAGACCGACTCGGAGGTGAAGAGGTAGCTTTTGTTCATCTATAGAGTGTCCGCTTATCGTTTAGTGACTAAACACCGCCGGGGACTAATGTTTAGCCCGACGAGACAGTAAAGGTCGGGGATTATAGGCCCATTTCCAACGCCTTGTCTCTGTAAATAGGCGCCTGAGTGGCATCCGGAGGGGGATTTTGCCCCCACACTCTGATAATCAATCTAATGTGGAACACTTAAGTTATTGATTTTATGGCGTCTATCCGCGGTATCGGGGGCGAGCTATTGCTCCAGCGGGCCAGATAGTGGAGAATTCCCCGTTCTGTTTTGCTGGGGCAGTGTCTCTGTGCCGTAACAGAAGGCCGGAAAAATGGGTGTGCGATGGCACCCGTGGTGACAGTTTGAGAGTTCCACCGCCTCTTTTTATGAGGCCATCACAGGAACGAATTTGTCGCGGCTTTGCCTCAGCAAATACCATCGTGGAGTTTTTCGCTGCCATCCCGGCAATAACTGGAAAGTCGCCAGAAGCGACGCAACCGGGGGGCGGATGTAACAAGATTCACATAATTTAAAACCTTCTAAGGAGAAGCTGATGTCAAGCCGTAGAGACTTAGCCAATGCTATCCGTGCCCTGAGCATGGACGCCGTCCAAAAGGCCAATTCCGGACACCCCGGTGCCCCCATGGGTATGGCCGATATCGCCGAGGTGCTGTGGAACGGCCACATGAAGCACAACCCGTCCAACCCCGCGTGGGCCGACCGCGACCGCTTCATTCTCTCCAACGGCCACGGCTCCATGCTGATCTACTCCCTGCTGCACCTGACCGGTTACGACCTGTCCATGGATGACCTCAAGCAGTTCCGTCAGCTCCACTCCCGCACCCCGGGCCACCCCGAGTACGGCTACGCCCCCGGCGTTGAGACCACCACCGGACCGCTGGGCCAGGGCATCACCAACGGTGTCGGTATGGCACTGGCCGAGCGCACCATGGCCGCCCAGTTCAACCGCGACGGTCACCACATCGTTGACCACCACACCTACGTCTTCCTCGGCGACGGCTGCATGATGGAGGGTGTCTCCCACGAGGCGTGCGCCCTCGCCGGTACCCTGGGCCTGGGCAAGCTGGTTGCCTTCTGGGACGACAACAATATCTCCATCGACGGTCACGTTGACAACTGGTTCAGCGAAGACGTTGCCGGTCGTTTCGAGGCCTACGGCTGGCACGTTGTTCGCGGCGTAGACGGTCACGATGCCGAGCAGATCGACAAGGCGATCCACGAGGCGAAGTCCGTTAACGACAAGCCCACCCTGATCTGCTGCAAGACCACCATCGGTTTCGGTTCCCCGAACCTGTGCGGCAGCCACGACTGCCACGGTGCCCCCCTGGGTGAGGACGAGATCAAGGCGACCCGCGAGAACCTGGGCTGGAACCACGCCCCCTTCGAGATCCCTGCTGACATCTATGAAGGTTGGGACGCCAAGGAGAAGGGTGCTGCTGCCGAGTCCGACTGGAGCGCCAAGTTCGAGGCCTACAAGGCCGCCTACCCCGAGCTGGCCGCCGAGTTTGTTCGCCGCATGAACGGCGAACTGCCCGCCAACTGGACCGAGCACGCCGACAAGTTCATCGCTGAGGTGAACGCTGCCGCTGACTCTCCTGCCACCCGTAAGGCCTCTCAGAACAGCATCAACGGCTACGCCGAAGTACTGCCCGAGTTCCTCGGCGGTTCTGCTGACCTGACCCCCTCCAACCTCACCAGCTGGAGCGGTTCCAAGGCGATCACCAACACCGTGGCTGACGGTAACTACCTCTCTTACGGTGTACGTGAGTTCGGTATGTCCGCCATCATGAACGGCGTTGCCCTGCACGGCGGTTTCATTCCCTTCGGCGGTACCTTCCTGATGTTCATGGAGTACGCCCGTAACGCCCTGCGTATGGCCGCGCTGATGAAGCAGCGTTCCATCTTCGTCTACACCCACGACTCCATCGGTCTGGGTGAGGACGGCCCGACCCACCAGCCGGTCGAGCAGATCGCCTCCATGCGCCTGATCCCCAACATGAGCGTATGGCGCCCCTGTGATGCCGTTGAGACCGCCGTTGCCTGGCGTTCCGCCATCGAGAAGATGGACGGCCCGAGCAGCCTCTGCTTCTCTCGTCAGAACCTGCCGCATCAGGCGCGTTCCGATGCGCAGATCGCTGATATTGCCAAGGGCGGTTACGTGCTGAAGGATTGCGACGGTACCCCGGACGCCATCATCATCGCCACCGGTTCCGAGGTTGCCCTCGCCATGGACGCCGCCGCTGCCATGGGCGACAAGAAGATTCGCGTCGTCTCCATGCCCAGCGTTGACCGCTTCGAGGCCCAGGACGCCGCCTATCAGGGTTCCGTACTGCCCGCCAGCGTACCCACCGTTGCCGTCGAGGCCGGTGTTACCCCGATGTGGTACAAGTACGCCGACAAAGTTGTCGGTATCGACCGCTTCGGTGAGTCTGCCCCGGCAGGCGAGCTGTTCAAGGAGTTCGGCTTCACCGTTGAGAACGTTGTTGCCGCGGTTAACGACGTCCTGTAACAACAATTTATCGGATGCGGGACGGAACCTTTCTGTCCCGCGCCAACGTTTTACATCAATAAACTAGGGAGAAATTCCATGACTATCAAAGTCGGTATTAATGGTTTTGGCCGCATCGGCCGCATGGCTTTCCGCGCTATCGCCAAAGACTTCCCCGGCATCGAGGTTGTTGGTATCAACGACCTGCTCGACGCTGACTACCTTGCCTACATGCTGAAGTACGACTCCGTACACGGCCGTTTCGGTGGTGAGGTTTCCGTAGACGGCAACAACATGGTTGTTGACGGCAAGACCATCCGCCTGACCGCCGAGCGCGACCCGGCTGACCTGAAGTGGGACGAGATCGGCGCTGACCTGGTTATCGAGTGCACCGGCTTCGTCCTCACCGAAGAGACCTGCCAGAAGCACATCGAAGCTGGCGCCAAGAAAGTTGTTATGTCCGCTCCTTCCAAGGACGGCACCCCGATGTTCGTATACGGCGTAAACCACGACACCTACGCCGGCCAGAACATCGTTTCTGCTGCCTCTTGCACCACCAACTGCCTAGCCCCGGTTGCCAAGGTCCTGAACGACAAGTGGGGCATCAAGCGTGGCCTGATGACCACCGTTCACGCTGCAACCGCTACCCAGAAGACCGTTGACGGTCCTTCCATGAAAGACTGGCGCGGTGGCCGCGGCATCCTGGAGAACATCATTCCTTCCTCCACCGGTGCTGCCAAGGCCGTTGGCGTTGTTCTGCCTGAGCTGAACGGCAAGCTGACCGGTATGGCGTTCCGCGTTCCTACCTCTGACGTTTCCGTTGTTGACCTCACCGTTGAGCTGAACAGCGAAGCTGATTACAAAGACATCTGTGCAGCAATGAAAGATGCCTCTGAGAACGGCGACATCAGCAAAACCCTGGGTTACACCGACGAGAAGGTTGTTTCTACCGACTTCCGTGGCGTTGGCTTCTCCTCCATCTTCGATGCCGAGGCCGGTATCGCTCTGGACGGCACCTTCGTTAAGGTTGTTTCCTGGTACGACAACGAGTACGGCTACACCGCCAACATGCTGCGTTTCGTAGAGCACGTTTCCAAGTAAGTTTTCTTACTGAGCGTGTATGAGTTCGCGGGGTGGGTTAGCTCACCCCGCAATTCAAAAACCATTTGCCAAGCCAAGCCTTAACGGTTTGGCAAATCGTTTTTTAAATCTTTAATTATTTAATTCTTATCAGGAGTTTCGATATGTCCTTTATCAAGCTGACCGACCTTGATCTTGCCGGCAAGCGCGTACTAATCCGCGCCGACCTTAACGTACCGGTTAAAGACGGTAAGGTAACCTCCGATGCCCGTATCACCGCTTCCATGCCCACCATTGAGCACTGCGTTAAGGCCGGTGCCAAGGTGATGGTGATGTCCCACCGTGGTCGTCCCACCGAGGGCGAGGTGGACTCCGAGAACTCCATGCAGCCTATCGCCGAGGACATGAGCGCCAAGATGGGTAAAGAGGTTCGCCTCATCAAGGAGTACCTCGACGGTGGTTTCGACGTTGCCGAGGGCGAAGTGGTTCTGCTGGAAAACGTACGCTTCAACGCCGGTGAGAAGAAGGACGACGAAGAGCTGGCGAAGAAGTACGCCGCCCTGTGTGACATCTTCGTGATGGACGCCTTCGGTACCGCCCACCGCGCCCAGGCCTCTACCCACGGTGCCGGCAAGTTTGCCCCCACCGCCTGTGCCGGTCTGCTGCTGGCCGACGAGCTGGACAACCTGGCCAAGGCCCTGGCCAATCCGGCCCGTCCGATGGTTGCCATCGTTGGCGGCTCCAAGGTCTCCACCAAGCTGACCGTACTGGAGGCCCTCTCCGAGAAGGTTGACCAGCTGGTGGTCGGTGGCGGTATCGCCAACACCTTCCTCAAGGCCATGGGCAACAACGTCGGCAAGTCCCTCTGCGAGGATGACCTGGTCGACACCGCCAAGGCCCTGGTCGAGAAGATGAAGGCACGCGGTGCCAACATTCCGATCGCCACCGACGTGGTTTGCGGTAAGGAGTTCAGCGAGACCGCAGAGGCGACCCTGAAGGCCGCCGGCGACGTGGCTGACGATGACATGATCTTCGATATCGGCCCCGATTCTGCCAAAGAGCTGGCCGACATCATCGCCAAGGCCGGTACCATTGTATGGAACGGCCCGGTCGGCGTATTCGAGTTCGACCAGTTTGGTGAAGGCACCAAGACCGTCTCCATGGCCATTGCCAATGCCGATGGCTTCAGCCTGGCCGGTGGCGGCGACACCATCGCGGCAATCCAGAAGTACGACATCTACGACAAGGTCTCCTACATCTCCACCGCTGGCGGCGCCTTCCTCGAGTACCTCGAGGGCAAGACCCTGCCTGCCGTTGCGATGCTCGAAGAGCGTGCCAAGTAAGAGAACCTCGATATGCGGCGGGCGCGAAGCGTTCCGCCGCATACTCACCGACACTTTGGTGATTAAATAGCAAGCATGCAAAGACGTACAAAAATTCTCGCAACGTTGGGTCCGTCCACCGACGACCCCAAGGTTCTCGACAAGATTATTGAAGCGGGCGTCGACGTTGTCCGCATCAACTTCTCTCACGGTTCGCCCGAGGAACATATCGAGCGTGCCGAAAGGGTGCGTAACCGCGCCCGTGCCCACGGTCGTCAGGTCGGTGTCCTTTGTGACCTGCAGGGCCCCAAGATCCGCATCGAGCGTTTTGCCGACGGTAAGGTCTTCCTCGAGGAGGGCGCCAGCTTCATCCTCGATGCCAGCCACGACAAGAACAGCGGTACCGTAGAGCGCGTCGGTTGCGCCTACAAGCAGCTGCAGGACGATGTCTCCCGCGGTGATACCCTGCTGCTGGACGACGGTCGCCTGGTACTGTGGGTCGACAGCGTCGACGGCACCGAGGTGAAGTGCCGCGTGGTGGTCGGTGGTGAACTCTCCGACCGCAAGGGCATCAACAAGCAGGGCGGCGGACTCTCCGCCCCGGCGCTGACCGAGAAGGACAGAGAGGACATCAAGACCGCCGCGAAGATCGAGGCGGACTACCTGGCCATCTCCTTCCCGCGCACAGCCGAGGATGTGGTCGAGGCGCGAGCCCTGCTCAACGCCTCTGGCAGCAACGGCGCCATCGTCTCCAAGATCGAGCGCGCCGAGGCACTGGACGTGATCGATGAGATCATCGCCGCCTCCGACGCCATCATGATCGCCCGCGGCGACCTCGGTGTGGAGATTGGCGACGCCGCGCTGCCGCCGGTGCAGAAGATGCTGATCCACAAGGCGCGTGAGATGAACCGCGTGGTGATCACCGCGACCCAGATGATGGAGTCGATGATCGAGAACCAGATCCCGACCCGCGCCGAGGTGTTCGACGTGGCCAACGCGGTACTCGACGGCACCGACGCGGTAATGCTGTCGGCGGAGACCGCCGCCGGTAAGTATCCGGACAAGGCGATCTCGGCGATGCACCGTGTCTGTATCGAGGCGGAGAAGCAACGCCAGGCGACCGAGTCGGAGCACCGCATCCACACCGAGTTTAACCACATCGACGAGGCGATCGCGATGGCGGCGATGTACAGCGCCAACCACCTCAAGGTGAAGGCGATCGCCGCGCTGACCGAATCGGGTTCCACCACCCTGTGGATGTCGCGCATCAGCTCCGGTATCCCGATCTACGCCATGACCCGCCACGTAGAGACCCGCCGCAAGGTGACCCTCTATCGCGGTGTCTACCCGGTGAGCTTCGATGCCACCGCCTCGGACCACGCGGAACTGAACCGCGAGGCGATCGACGAGCTGCGCCGCCGCGGTGCGGTGCGCGACGGCGACCTGGTGATCATCACCAAGGGCGACCTGCTCGGCGTCCATGGCGGCACCAACGCGATGAAGATCGTCAAGGTGGGTGAGCTGGTATAACGGCTGAATGGTTTTAGTTGAGCGTCCCACTGGAATGGGACGCAAGCAACGACTACTTTGTTCTGAACAAATTTAAAACTTAAGTAAACAGATAAGGAGTTTGCAATGGCACTCGTATCACTTCGTCAACTGCTGGACCACGCTGCCGAGAACGGCTACGGTCTGCCCGCGTTCAACGTCAACAACATGGAGCAGGTGCATGCCATCATGCAGGCCGCTTCCGCCGTTGACAGCCCCGTCATCCTGCAGGGTTCTGCCGGTGCGCGCTCCTACGCCGGCGAGCCCTTCCTGCGCCACCTCATCGAGGCGGCCATCGAAATGTACCCCAACATTCCGATCGTTATGCACCAGGACCACGGCGCCTCTCCCGCTATCTGCGCCCGTTCCATCCAGTCCGGCTTCTCCTCCGTCATGATGGACGGCTCCCTCGAGGCCGACGGCAAGACCCCCTCCTCCTTCGAGTACAACGTTGACGTAACCCGTCAGGTTGTCGACATGGCCCACGCCTGCGGCGTATCCGTAGAGGGCGAGCTGGGTTGCCTGGGTTCACTGGAGACCGGTGAGATGGGTGAGGAAGACGGCCACGGTGCCGAGGGCAAGCTGGACATGGACATGCTGCTGACCGACCCCAACGAAGCCGCTGAGTTCGTTAAGCAGACCGGCGTAGACGCCCTGGCCATCGCCATCGGTACCTCCCACGGTGCCTACAAGTTCACCCAGGAGCCCACCGGCAAGATCCTGCGTATCGACCGCGTTAAAGAGATCCACGACCGCATCCCCGATGTACACCTGGTCATGCACGGTTCCTCTTCCGTACCGCAGGACTGGCTCAAGATCATCAACGACTTCGGCGGCGACATGGGCCAGACCTACGGCGTACCGGTCGACGAGATCGTCGAGGGCATCAAGTCCGGCGTTCGCAAGGTCAACATCGACACCGACCTGCGTATGGCCTCTACCGGCTCCATCCGTCGTCACCTGCACGACAACCCCAGCAACTTCGACCCGCGCAAGTTCCTCAAAGAGGCCACCGGCGCGATGTCCGAGATCTGCAAGAACCGCTTCGAGGCCTTCGGCTCTGCCGGCCAGGCCTCCAAGATCAAGCCGATCTCCCTCGAGACCATGTTCATGGACTACGAGGCTGGCAAGCTGGACGCGAAAGTAAACTAAGTCGTATACCTTCGTGTAGAAAAAAGGGGCGCCTCGGCGCCCCTTTTTTTATGTATTGAATGGTCTTTGCCCTATGGATAATAGGTGTATTGCAAAGTGTAGTACTGATAGTATTGGTCGCGGAAGAAGTGTTAAACAAGGAGAAAGGATATGCGTTTTTGTTGGCGACACAGTCTTGTCGCAGGCTTTGGATCACTGTTGATAGCTTGTGGTGGTGGTTCCAGTGGCGGTGATACTACAGGGGGTACCGAAAAGGTAGTTCCAGCGAGCATTGGGTCAATAACACCAGCCGATGGGGCAACGGGCGTAAGCCGTACCGACCTTGTTACGGTTGTGTTTAACGAAGACATGCTCGGTACCAGTATCGACAACGGCAGCTTTACCCTGAGTGCAAACGGCGCGCCGATCGCAGCCGGCGTCAGCTTCGATGGTGAAACAAACGAAGCGACCTTAACGCCAAGCAGCAAACTCTCCTTATTGACCCCGCACACCGCGACCCTTAGCACGGCTATTGCGGATCTCTCGGGCGAGGGACTATCAAATACCTATAGCTGGACGTTTACTACGGCGGATGGAAGTTGGGGTACTGCCGAACAACTTGATAGCGGCAGAGTCAGCTATGTCGAGGCACCGCATGTTGGTGTCGACGATGATGGCAACGCTATTGCCGTGTGGCTTCAGGATGGCACTGCGGGGAGGGACATGGTGGCAAAGCACTACAGTGTCAACAACGGATGGGGTGATACGATTGTGCTTGATACCAGCGGTTATGGTGGCGTCGGTAACCCTCGTGTCTCATTCGATGGAAAGGGTAACGCCATGGTGGTGTGGAATCAGAGTGATGGCAACAATTATAGTATCTGGGCGAATCACTACAGTGCCGGTAGCGGTTGGAGCGGTGCTGAGATTATCGAGGACAACGATACAGGGGATGCCGGCTTCCCAAAGATCTCCCTTGATTCTAGTGGCGACGCAGTCGCGGTGTGGGAGCTGACGACTAATGGTCAAGACAGTATCTGGTCTAACCGCTATAGCACCGACAGCGGTTGGGGTAGTGCAACGATGATTGAGAGTGTGGGCGATGGTGTAGGGATGTACTGGAGTGCGCAAGTCGCCTCTGATGGCGGAGGAAATGCCATTGCGGTTTGGTGCCATTATGATGGTAGCCGGGTAGGCCTACGAGCATACCGCTATAGCGCAGGCAACGGCTGGGGCAGTGCTATGCAGCTTGATGGCGATAGCGCGGGGAATGCTGAAAAGCCGCAAATCGCCTTCGATGGCAGCGGCAACGCGATCGTAGTGTGGCGACAAGATGACGGTACCGATAATAACCTCTGGGCTAAGCGTTATAGCGTCGCTGGCGGCTGGGGGAGTGCGACCCTGCTAGGAGTCACGGTAGCTGGGGATACTCCCCACCAGATAGCTTTAGACGAAAGCGGTAACGCCATCGTGGTGTGGAAGAAGTCTGGCGCCCCTTTCGCTGAGGGTAGTGCCACTAACATATGGGCTAGTCGCTACAGTGTCGGAAGTGGCTGGTCTAGTGCCGCACAGATTGGTGGTAACGATACCGGGTACGCGGACTATCCTCATATCGCCTTCGATGGAAATGGTAACGCGCTCGCGGTGTGGTCGCTGCTTGTTAATGATCGCTACGACATTTGGGCCAACCGTTATACACTCGGCAGCGGCTGGGGCAGTGACAGCATTATTGAGGATTACGATGCCAGTCACGCAACAACACCAAGTGTTGCTGCGAATAGCAGCGGCGTATCTGTGGTGGTGTGGAATACCAATCCTGGGGTTTGGGCCAATCGTTTAGAGTAGAGTTGATCTTGCCGAATAAACAGCCCCGCCCTTGAGCGGGGTTATTTTATGGAGTTGGTTTAACCCGCCGGCTTCTCCAGCATCTGTGCCGCCTCATCGAGCAGGAAGCTCTTAAAGGCCTGGGCGAGGGCGGAGAGGCGCTTACCCTTGCGGTGCACTACATACCAGGAGCGCTGGATGGGGAAGTGCTCGGCATCGAGGATCTTCAGCCTGCCCAGGGTCAGCTCCATCTGCAGCGCATCCTGCGACATCACCCCGAGGCCGAGTCCCGCCTGCACGCTCTGCTTGATCGCTTCATCCGAACTGACCTCCATACTGGCGGTGATGGAGATATCGTGCTGGGCGAAGAAGCGCTCCATCGCGCTGCGGGTACCGGAGCCGGGCTCACGCATCAGGAAGCTCTCCTGCTCCAGCTGCTTTAGCGGGATCTGTTTCTGCTTTGCCAGCGGGTGGTCGGGGGGGCCGATGAGCACCAGCGGGTTCTCCATAAAGGCGCCGGCCTCCAGCTCCATCTCGGCCGGTGGGGTGCCCATGATCACCATATCGACCTCGTTCTCCGCCAGCTGGCGCAGCAGGGTCTGGCGGTTGGTGACATCGAGGATGACGTTAACGCCGGGAAAGCGCTGGGTGAAGGTGGCGAGCAGGTGCGGCGCGAAGTAGTTGGCGGTGGTCGCCACCGAGATACGCAGCTTGCCGTGTGACAGCCCCTTCAGGTTGGCCAGCGCGGTCTCCATGTCGTCGAGCTGCTGATAGATGGTGCGGCTGTAATGGTAGACCTCATCGCCCGCCTCGGTGAGGTAGATCTTCTTGCCCAGCTGCTCGAACAGCGGGATCTCCAGCTGCCCCTCCAACTGTTTTACCTGCATCGAGACCGCAGGTTGGGTAAGATGCAGCTCTTCGGCGGCACGGGTGAAGCTCAGGTGCTTCGCCACCGAGGAGAAGACCTTGAGCTGCCGCAGGGTGATGTTCATCTTTGCCATAAGTTCTGCCTTATGGTTATGGGCCGAACTATCATCATAGCCCTTTTTAGCAACCATTTCCCCTCAGCCACCGGGGACACCATAGAGGACACCGTGCGATGGCCGCGCCGCTAGACCTTGAGAAGATCCGCCAGGACATCGTCTTCAGCGAAACCCTGAAGGGGCAGCACCTCAACTTCCATACCACCTGGGGCACCTTCTCGCCGCGGGAGATCGACGAGGGCACCCTGATGCTGCTCGACTATATGGAGATCGCAGAGGCGGACGACTGCCTCGACCTCGGTTGCGGCTACGGCCCCATCGGCATGACCATGGCGCGCCTGGCGCCGCAGGGGCAGACCCTGCTGGTGGACCGCGACTTCATCGCCGTGGAGTACGCCAACGCCAACATCGCCCGCAACGGCATCACCAATGCCGAGGCCATACTGAGTAACGGCTTCAACCATATCGATAAGGGGCGCCAGTTCGATATCGTCGCCTCCAATATCCCCGCCAAGGTGGGCAACGAGATGCTCTACCTCTTCCTGCACGACGCCATGGCGCGGCTCAAGCCGGGGGGCCACCTCTACGTGGTCACCATCACCGGCCTGCGCCAGTTCATCAAGCGCGCCTTTACCGAGGTCTTCGGCAACTACAAGAAGCTGAAGCAGGGCAAGACCTATACCGTGGCAGTGGCGGTGAAGCCGGAATAGAGGTAGCGATACCATAAGGTAGACCTTATCTATTCCATCATTTCATTTTAATTTCCTTATGGGAAAAGAAGGTCTATAGTTTGCGTCCCGATTTAGGGAGGCCAAGTGCCACCCCGTGTCATCAATCGGTAAGCCGGCGGAGCTACTATTTATTATCCGCTGCAAGATTTTAATAACTGTATAGAGGTGAATCCAAATGGATCAGTCTGCACGTTACGCCGACCTCTCGCTGAAAGAAGAGGATCTGATTGCTGGTGGTAAGCACTTGCTGGTGGCTTACAAGCTGATACCCGCACAGGGCTACGGCTTCCTGGAAGTGGCCGCCCACGTGGCCGCCGAGTCTTCTACCGGTACCAACGTCGAAGTATCTACCACTGACGATTTCACCCGTGGTGTTGACGCCCTGGTGTACGAAATCGATGAAGCTGCCTTTGGTGACAAGGGTGGCCTGATGAAGATTGCCTACCCCGTAGACCTGTTCGACCCGAACCTGACCGACGGCACCTTCAACATTTCCCACATGTGGTCGCTGATCCTCGGTAACAACCAGGGCATGGGTGACCACGACGGCCTGCGTATGCTGGACTTCATGGTACCTGAGTGCATGATCAAGCACTTCGATGGTCCCTCTGCCAACATCACCAACCTGTGGAAGGTGCTGGGCCGTCCCGAAGTGGATGGCGGTTACATCGCCGGTACCATCATCAAGCCCAAGCTGGGTCTGCGCCCTGAGCCTTTTGCCAAGGCCTGTTACGACTTCTGGCTGGGTGGCACCTTCATCAAGAACGACGAGCCCCAGGCCAACCAGCCTTTCTGCCCGATGGAAGTCGTTATTCCGAAGGTCGCGGAGGCTATGGACCGTGCCCAGCAGGAAACCGGCGAAGCCAAGCTGTTCTCCGCTAACATCACGGCTGACTTCCACCAGGAGATGATTCACCGCGGTGAGTTCGTGCTGGAGCAGTTTGCCAAGTACGACTCCGCCGATCACGTTGCCTTCCTGGTTGATGGCTTCGTAACTGGTCCTGCTGGTGTTACCACCTGCCGTCGTGCATTCCCGGATACCTTCCTGCACTTCCACCGCGCAGGTCACGGTGCAGTAACCTCTTACAAGTCACCCCAGGGTATGGATCCGCTGTGCTACATGAAGATGGTACGTCTGATGGGCGCCTCTGGTATGCACACCGGCACCATGGGCTACGGTAAGATGGAAGGCCACGGTGGCGAGACTGTTCTGGCTTACATGCTGGAGCGCGATGAGTGCCAGGGTCCTTACTTCAACCAGAAGTGGTACGGCATGAAGGCAACTACCCCCATCATCTCTGGTGGTATGAACGCCCTGCGCCTGCCCGGCTTCTTCGAGAACCTGGGTCACGCTAACCTGATTAACACCTGTGGTGGCGGTTCCTTCGGTCACATCGACAGCCCGGCTGACGGTGGTACTTCACTGAACCAGGCCTACGAGTGCTGGAAGAGTGGTGCCGACCCCATCGAGTTCGCGAAAGATCACAAAGAGTTCGCTCGCGCATTCGAGTCCTTCCCGCACGATGCCGACAAGATCTTCCCCGGCTGGCGCGAGAAGCTGGGCGTGCACAAGTAATCGAACGATTACTTCTTCGCTCAGAAGAAAAAAAGCCCCGCTTCGGCGGGGCTTTTTTTATGGCTGGAGGTTTTGTGTCGCAGGCACGACGAATGGATATGACGGGGCTTCCGCGCCCCTACTACGGGTTCATTTTCTTTGCTTGTCCAAAGAAAACGAACCAAAAGAAAGGACACCCTGCTTCCCCGCGCTGCGGGTTCCCTGTGCTTCTCGCGCTTTCAGGCGTTCGCGGAACTCGCTTCGCTCGGACAACCGCTCGCTTGATCCTGAAAACGTTGCGATGCTCGGCGGGGTAGAAGGGGAGAGAAAACACTCTTAGTGTGAAATGTTGGATATTTTTTAGCGAAGACTACACCATTACGTAAAGGAAAAATGGTGTTATGTTACCCGTGCATTTAGAAAGGGATTGTCTTTGTGATAAAGGAAAGACCATCAGAATGTATTGCGCAATAAACAATAGGCATTGCGCCGATTGGAACAGTGCGGAAACAGGGAGGCGTACACATCTATTATGAAATTTGCACACACGAAAACAATCAAAACAATAGTATTAATCGCGATAGCTATTATCGCCGCAATATATAAAAATTATGATGAATTAGCGCCCTTGTTGGAAAAAGGCAATCTAGAGGAATACCTTACCGAAGGTGACTCTAATAGAGAAATAACATCCATATTTAAAATAAGAAATACGATGGCAATCGTGATGAAGCTGAAAGCTAACTCAAGAGACGAACTCAAACAAGATTCTGTTCGCGATACATATACTTCCTTTATAACTAATAAGGTTTGTAATGAGCCTGGTCTTAGGGAATATCTTGATAGCGGGAACTATATAATGTTCGAATTGAGAAACGGGATGGTTGAGGGGGCGTTTAATATTTTGACTTTAACGTTGCGAGCTAGTGACTGCGTGTAGTCCGTAGATCGTAATAAACCCCGCGCATAGCGCAGCATGAAACAAAAATCCCGTAGGGCGCAATAAGCCACGCGCATTGCGCCGAATGAACAATCGGTGCAATTCCCTCCGGTTATTGCACCCTACAAATAATAATGAGGGTACATATCAATAGATACCCACCACCTCATACCAAACCCCCTTCTCCCCAACCCTAACCTCAACCTCATCCCCAACAAAACGTCCACGCAAGGCCGCCCCAAGCGGCGCAGAGAAGGTAACAATCGTTATCACACGCTCATCGAACGTCACTTTGACACCGCCCGCCGCAGGCCCGATGAAGAGGTACTGAGAGTTCCCCGCCTCATCACTCAGCAGTACCACCGCGCCGATATCGATAGGCGTATCTGAAGAGAACTCCTTCGCCGTGAGCTTTTTAAAGGCGGCCAAATCGGCCTCGCACTCCGCCACCCTCTGCGATTGCCCGTGCGCAAGATAGGCGGCTTCCAGTCCCAGGGTGTCATATTTATTTTCAGCCACATTCTCTTCATGCGTCGCCGTATCATGCGCCTGTTTAGCGGCCTTAATCGCTGTTTGGTGAAGCGACTCGAGGATTTCTAAAATGGTGTTAAGTAATAAGGATTTGTTCATCTGATTCAGATAGTGAAGCTACAAGTCGTAATCGATAATCAACGGCGCATGATCAGAAAACCGCTCCTCTTTATAAATACTCGCCCCCACAACCTTCTCCTTTAAACCTGGCGTCACCACCTGATAATCAATCCGCCACCCGACGTTGTTGGCCCAGGCCTGGCCGCGGTTTGACCACCAGGTGTACTGCTCGGGTCGCTGGTCGACGACGCGGAAGGCGTCGACCCAGCCCATGGGGCCGAACAGTTTATCGAGCCAGGCGCGCTCTTCGGGGAGGCAGCCGGAGTTTTTCTGGTTGGACTTCCAGTTCCTGATGTCGATCTCTTTGTGCACGATGTTGTAGTCGCCGCAGATGATGGTCTGGCGGCGTTTGCGCTTTTGCGTCTTCAGGAAGGCCTCGAAGCGCTCCATGAAGCTGTACTTCACCAGCTGACGCTCCTCCTTGGCGGAGCCGGAGGGGAGGTAGAGGGAGGCGACGGAGAGCTTGCCGTCCTCTGTATTAAAGTCGGCCTGGATGTAGCGCCCTTCGGCGTCCATGTCCTCGAAGCCTTCGCCGAGGCCGCGGATGATGTTGTTGGGCTCGCGCTTGGAGTAGATGGCGACGCCGGAGTAGCCCTTCTTTTCGGCGTCGAAGAAGTAGGCGTGGTAGCCCTCGGGGTAGTGCAGCTCCGCCTCCAGCTGGTGTTCCTGCGCCTTGGTCTCCTGGATGCAGACCACGTCCGGGTCGACCGAGACCATCCACTCGAAGAAGCCCTTCCTTGCCGCGGAGCGGATGCCGTTGAGGTTGGCGGAGATGATGCGCATGGTTGTTCCTGTTTGCCGTGAAAGGGGAAGAGGATAAACCAGAGGGGGGACAAATGGCACGGTGCTGGTACAATAGGCGCCCTTCCTACCACTGATACCGACGGGGTTTGCCATGCAGGACTACAAGCGTGAATTTATCGAGTTTGCCATTGAGAACGAGGTCCTGCGCTTCGGCAGCTTCACCCTCAAGTCGGGTCGTGTCAGCCCCTACTTCTTCAACGCCGGGCTGTTCAACACCGGCGAGCACCTGACCCGCCTGAGCCGCTTCTACGCTGCTGCGATCCAGGACTCCGGTATCGAGTTCGACACCCTGTTCGGCCCCGCCTACAAGGGCATCCCGCTGGCCGCCGTCACCGCCCTGTCGCTGTTCGACCAGCACCAGCGCAACGTCCCCTACTGCTTCAACCGTAAGGAGGCGAAGGACCACGGCGAGGGCGGCAACATCGTCGGCGCGCCGCTGGCGGGCAAGGTGCTGATCATCGACGACGTGATCACCGCCGGTACCGCCATCGGCGAGGCGATGGAGATCATCGACCACGCCGGTGCCACGGCCTCGGGTGTGGTGATCGCGCTGGACCGCCAGGAGCGCGGTAAGGGCGAGAAGTCGGCGATTCAGGAGGTCGAGCAGAACTACGGCATGAAGGTGGCGAGCATCATCACCCTGGCCGACCTGATGGAGTACCTGAAGGACGACCCGAAGATGGCCGAGCACCTGGAGGCGGTCAGCGCCTACCGCGCCGAGTACGGCGTATAGGGTCGCAACGTGTCCATCCGCCTGCCCCCCAAGGACAGCGAGACCGACCTGGTCAAGGAGCACTACGCGGTGATCTACACGCCGCGCAAGGCGCGTAACCGCTTCCCTGAAAACTGCGTCACCATCTATGAGGATGAGCTCGATGCCATCGACGCGGCGGACGAGGAGAAGGGGTTGCATGCGGCCAAGGTGGTGGGACCGTCGCGCTCCTCAGAGGGCTTCATGCTCTACTACCTGGCACATTGGTTGACCTAACCGATAATCAGTTTCGCCCCCACCAGTATCGTCACCACCTCGAACACCCGCTTGATCGCCCTGTTGCCGTGGGTGATCGCCAGGTGCGCCCCCAGATAGCCCCCCAGCAGTGAGCCGAGCAGCAGTGCCGGCAGCCACTCCCACTTGATCTCCCCCAGCAGCCCGAGCGTGATGGCGCCGCTGCCGTTCCAGAACATCCCCACCAGGATCAGCGTGTAGGCGACGGCGCGCTGGTAGTCGAGGCCGAACCAGCGCACCAGCCACAGGGTGACGAACAGCCCGGTGCCCGAGGTTAGCGAGCCGTTGAGCATGCCGATGGCGAACAGCGCGGCGCCGCCCAGCCACATCCCCCTGAGGTCGCGGTTCTGCGGACGGTGTTGCTGCCCCAGCTCGCGCTTGAGCATGGAGTAGATGCCGAGGGAGACGGTGAGCAGCCCCAGTGCCAGCTGCGCGGTACGGTCCGGCACCTGCAGGATGAGACTCGCCCCCAGCACCACGCCGGGCAGGCCGGTGGCCAGGATAAAGAGGGTGAAGCGGCGCTCCAGGCGGCTTTCGCGCAGGTGGCGCAGGGTGGCCCCCACGCCCAGCGCCACGCTGGCCAGCTTGTGGGTGGCCAGGGCGATCGCAAAGGGCAGGCCGAGGAAGATTAGCGCCGGCAGCTGCAGCAGCCCGGCGCCGCCGCCGGCGAAGGCGGAGAAGGCGTTGGCGACGAGCGAGACGACAAATAGCAGCAGTTGCTCGGGGCTGAGCAGATCGGGGAACATCGGGCGGCCTGTGAAATCTAAAAACGCACGCAGTATACTGCCCTGAACCTTATCCCCGAAATGGAATGGAACAGCTTATGTACAGACCACGCCTCAAGCCCCTGCACACCCTCGGCCTCGCCGCTGCCCTGCTCTTCAGTGCCACGGTAGAGGCGAGAATCGTCTGCTGGACCAATAACGAGGGGATCCGCGAGTGCGGCAACGCGGTACCACCCGAGTATGCGCAGAAGGAGACCCGTACCCTCAACAAGCGTGGTATGACCACCGATGTGCGCGAGCGCGCCAAGACCCCCGAAGAGCTGGCGGCGGAGCGTGCCAAGCAGGAGGAGGAGGAGCGCCTGGCGGCGGAGCAGGCGGCGCGAGAGCGCGAGCAGCAGCGGCGCGACCGGGTGCTGCTCTCCACCTACCTGACCGAGGCCGACATCATCCGCTCACGCGACCGCCAGTCCAGCTCCATCGACGCCACCATCGAGATTACCCACATCAGCATGGACAAGCTGCAGCAGCGGCTAGACGCCGAGAAGAAGAAGGCGGCGCGCTATGAGCGTGTCGGCAAGCCGCTGCCCGAGGCGCTGCAGAGCGAGATCGCCTCACTGCAGTCGCAGATCGATGACAAGCAGGGCTTCATCGAGCGCAAGGAGCAGGAGAAGCAGCGGCTGCACGAAAAGTACCAGGCCGATATCGCCCGCTTCCGCGAGTTGAAGGCGGACGGCGCCCGGTTGCGTTAGTCGTAGGAGGCCCGCCCTCGGGCCGAATCAACATTTGAGGTTTGTTCGCGGCGAGGGCGCCGCTCCTACAGGTGTGTTGTTAACGAAACAGCGGTGCCGCCAGCTGCGGCCACTGCGCATCCCAGTCGCCCATCGGCGAGCGTTTAAAGCCGCTACGCACATACTGGTTGATGCGCCCCTCGGCCAGCGCCAGCATCAGGTTGGCACTGGCGGCGATGTTGGCGCCGTCGCGCAACTCCCCGGCCAACTCTCCCTCCCGTAACACCTGCTTGAGCTGGGTCTCGATGCGGTCGAAGAACTGGCCGATACGGGTACGCAGCCGCTCGGTCTCGCCGGTAAGCACCTCGCCCATGAGGATGCGGCTGATGCCGGGGTTGCGGGCGGCGAAGCCCAGCATCACGGTGAGGATCTTCTCGCAGCGTGCCTCGGCCCGCTTCTCGTCGTTAAGGATGCGGTTGGTGAGGCCGAACACGGTCTCCTCCAGGAACTCGATCAGCCCCTCGAACATCTTCGCCTTGCTGGGGAAGTGGCGGTAGAGTGCCGCTTCCGAGACGCCGACGGCGCGTGCCAGTCCGGCGGTGGTGATGCGCTCGCCGGGGCTCTTCTCCAGCTCTTCGGCCAGGGCCTGCAGGATCTGGTCGCGGCGCGACGGTTTTTTTGTCTTCTCTTCGCTCATTGTGGGTTCCTCAGGCATCCTGAATCAGGGTGCCTACACCCTGGTCGGTAAAGATTTCCAGCAGCAGGGCGTGTTCCACCCGGCCGTCGATAATGTGGGCGCTACGCACCCCGGCGTGTACCGCATCGAGGGCACAGCCGATCTTCGGCAGCATGCCGCCGTGGATGGTGCCGTCGGCGATCAGCTCATCGACGCGCGCCGAGGTGAGGCCGGTCAGCACCTCGCCCTGCTTGTCGAGCAGGCCGGCGGTGTTGGTGAGCAGCACCAGCTTCTCCGCCTTCAGGCACTCCGCCAGCTTGCCGGCGACCACGTCGGCGTTGATGTTGTAGGACTCGCCGTCCTCGCCCACGCCCACCGGGGCGACTACCGGGATGAAGTCGCCGTGCACCAGCATGTCGACCACCTCGCCGTTGATCTGCTCCACCTCGCCGACGTGGCCGATGTCGATAATCTCCGGCGCGCTCATCTCCGGGTTGTTGCGGGTGAACTTCATCTTCCTGGCGCGGATGAAGTCGGCGTCCTTACCGGTGAGGCCGACGGCACGGCCGCCGTGCTGGTTGAGCAGGGAGACGATCTCCTTGTTGACCAGGCCGCCGAGTACCATCTGCACCACGTCCATGGTCTCGCTGTCGGTGACGCGCATGCCGTCGATGAACTTGCTCTCCTTGCCCAGGCGCTCCAGCAGGCTGCCGATCTGCGGGCCGCCGCCGTGTACCACGACCGGGTTCATCCCCACCGCCTTGAGCAGCACTACGTCGCGGGCGAAGCCCTCCTTGAGCTTTTCGTCGGTCATGGCGTTGCCGCCGTACTTGATTACCAGGGTCTTGCCGGCGAAGCGGCGAATATAGGGCAGCGCCTCACTGAGAATGTGGGCGTTATGCTTTGCGGTCTCTATGTCCAGGCTCATCTCGGTTTTCCGTTAAAAGGGTAGTGTTAGTGTCGGTTCCAGTTGCAACAACAGTGCCCTGAAACGCTCTTTAATTCTTTCCAGTGCCGCCTCGTCATTCGCCTCGAAGCGCAGCACCAGGGTCGGCGTGGTGTTGGAGGCGCGCACCAGTCCCCAGCCGTCGGCGTACTCCGCGCGCAAGCCGTCGATGGTAGTCAGGCTGGCGTCGGAAAAAAAGTCCTGCCGCTGTAGCAGCCGCTCCACCAGGCGGTAGTGCTCCCCCTCCTTCATCTGCAGGTGCAGCTCCGGTGTGCTCAGCGAGGTGGGCAGGGCGGCGAAGCAGCCATCGATATCGGCCTCGCGCGAGAGGATATCGAGCAGCCGTGCGGCAGCGAACAGGGCGTCGTCGAAGCCGTACCACCCCTCCTCCAGCAGGATGTGGCCGCTCATCTCCCCGGCCAGCAGGATGCCTCGCTCCTGCATCCGTGCCTTGAGCAGGGAGTGGCCGGTGCGCCACATCGCGGGTTCTCCGCCCGCCTGTTTAATGGCCTCGCCCAGCAGGCGGCTGCACTTGATGTCGTAGAGCACCTCGGCCCCCGGGTGACGGCTCAGCAGGTCGCGGGCATAGAGCATCAACAGGCGGTCGGGCCAGATGATCTCACCGCGGTTGCTCACCACGCCGAGGCGGTCGCCGTCGCCGTCGAAGGCGATGCCGAGGTCGGCCCCCTCCTCAAGCACCGCCTGCTGCAGCGCCTGCAGGTTCTCCGGCCGGTTCGGGTCCGGGTGGTGGTGGGGGAAGCGGCCGTCCACCTCGCAGTAGAGGGGCACCACCTCACAGCCCAGCCGGCGCAACAGTTCGGGGGCGCCCTGCGCCGCCATGCCGTTGCCGCAGTCGACCACCACCTTTAGTGGTCGTGCCAGGGTGACTGCAGCGGCCATCTCCTCCAGGTACTCTGGCAGCAGCGACTGCTGCTGCAGCGTGCCGCTGCCCGACTGCAGTCGCCCCTCGACAATGCGGGCGCGCAGCTCGCTGATCGCCTCGTCGTGCAGGCACGCCCGGTTCAGTACCACCTTGATGCCGTTGTACTCGGGCGGGTTGTGGCTGCCGGTGACCATCACCCCCGAGGCGCCGCAGCGGCTATAGGCGGCGTAGTAGAGCAGGGGGGTGGAGACCTCGCCGACGTCGAGTACGTCGGTGCCGCTGGCCAGCAGCCCCTGGTTGAGCGCCTGCTGCAGCGCCGGGGAGCTGGCGCGGGCGTCGCGGCCGCTGGCAAGGCGGTGGGCACCGCGTTGTTGCGCCTCGCTGCCGATGGCCTGTCCTATCTGGTAGGCGGCCTCCTCATCCAGCCCCTGGCCGACGATGCCGCGGATGTCGTAGGGGAGGAAGATCGACGCGGCGGGGGCGCTCACGATTATTTCGAATCCTCTTGGGAGGGGGCGTCGCCCTCGTCCACGCTGATGCCGCCCAGGTCCATGAACATAGTGTCGCGCATACCGCCATCGCCCTGTGTTGCCTTCTCCTTGATACCGTCGTGGTGGCGGATGGCGCCCAGCACCGGCTCCATCTCATGCAGCGTCTGCTCCATCTCCCGCAGCTTCACCGGGTAGGAGTGGAAGCGCTTGCCGCGGCTGCTCTCCACCATAAAGCCCGCCATGGCGTGCAGGTCGCGCCTGACGGCCTTGCCGAGGAACAGGCTGTAGAGGAACATCACCACCGCGATGACGATGGCGCCGCCGCCGAAGGTGGCGATGAGGCCGACGACCTCGGAGGCGAGTGCCTCTTCATTCGGCGCGGCCCAATAGGCGAGTTGCCAGGAGGTGCCCTGGATGCGGCCGCGCTGGGGTTCACTGTCTTTCGCCGCGCCACTGCCGCTACGGCCCAGGGTGGGGCCGCTCCCGCCCTGGGTCAGCTCCACGTAGTCGCCCCCCGCCTTGAGTGCCTTGAGCCACCCCTTGAGGGTGGCAGGGGGGAAGCTGACCGCCAGGCTGGCGATGACCTTGTCGTTGAAAACGAGGGGACGCACGGCGATCAGGTGGGCCTGTTTGGAGCCGTGCAGGTGCAGCTCCAGCGGCGGGGTGCGCCCCTTCTCCGCCTGGCGTGCCAGGTCGAGGGTGGCGTAGCCGATGGGGGGGGTGACGTTCGGGTTGGGTTCACTGTCGCTGGGGAGGATGAGGTGTACTCCCAGCGCCTCGGGGAGGTAAGCCTGGGTGTTCCGCTCGAAGCTGCGCAGGGCCGCCAGGTCGCCGCCGGCGATGGCCGCGGCCAGCGTCTCATCGGCACGGGCCAGCATCGCCACCCGTTCGCCTAGGGCGGTGGCCTGGCCGCTGACGACGGCCGCCAGCCTTTCCGCATTGGCGCGCTGCGCCACCTGGTCGGCCTTGCCCATCAGCGCGGCGAACTGCAGGTAGGCGGCGAAGCCGCAGGCAAGCACCAGTAGCACCACCAGGATGATGGGGGGGAGGCCGAGTGCGGTCAGGGTGAGGCCGCGCTCCTTGACCTTTTTCGCCTTCTTGGGGGCCTTCTCTTCTACCTCGACCTCTGCCGCCTGTTCCGCATCTGCCTGCTTCTTTTTAATTCCGAACACCACTCTTCCCTCTTTTTAGTGTTTGCCGGTGTGGCCGAAACCGCCCTCGCCACGATGTGACTCCTCGAAGTCGCTGACGATGTCGAATTCGGCCTGAACCACCGGCACGAATACCATTTGCGCGATGCGCTCACCCACCTCGATGGTGAAGGGCTCACTGCCACGGTTCCAGCAGGAGACGAAGACCTGCCCCTGGTAGTCCGAGTCGATCAGCCCCACCAGGTTGCCCAGCACGATCCCCTTCTTGTGGCCGAGGCCGGAGCGCGGCAGCAGTACCGAGGCGAGCGTGGGATCGCCGATGTGGATCGCCAGGCCGGTGGGGATCAACAGGCTCTGGCCCGGTGCCAGCTCCATTGGCGCGTCGATCATCGCCCGCATATCCATCCCCGCCGAGCCGTCGGTGGCGTAGTGGGGGAGGGGGAACTCGTGTCCCAGGCGTTCGTCGAGAATCTTCAGCTGGATCTTCTGCATTGCTTCGGTCCGTTATCTATTTGTTATGAAATCTTTGCGCCACCACAGCCAGTAGCTGGCGTGCCAGTTCGCTCTTGTCGCTGCGCGGCAGGGTCTGCTCGCCGTCGTCCCAGATCAGGGTGAGGGCGTTGTCGTCGCTGTTGAAGCCGCCCCCCTCGGCACGCGCGCCCACCCAGTTGGCGGCGACCATGTCGAGCCGTTTGTTCTGCAGCTTGGCGCGGGCGTTGTCGATCAGGTTTTCGGTCTCGGCGGCGAATCCGACGGTGAAGGGGGCATCTTCCCGCGTGCTGACGGTGGCGAGGATGTCGGGGTTGCGGCTCAGCTGCAGGGTCAGCTGCTCGGCCTGCTTCTTAATCTTCTCCCCGGCGACGCTCTCGGCGCGGTAGTCGGCCACCGCGGCGCAGGCGATGAAGATCGCGCCGGGGTCGCGCTCTACCGCCTCAAGCATCTGCTCGGCGCTCTCTACGTCGATGCGCTCCACCCCTGCCGGGGTGGGCAGGGCCACCGGGCCGGCCACCAGCCTGACCTGGGCGCCCATCGCCGCGGCGGCCGCGGCGATGGCGAAGCCCATCTTGCCGGAGCTGTGGTTGCTGATGAAGCGCACCGGGTCGAGCGCCTCGCGGGTCGGTCCGGCGGTGATGGTCACCCTGACCCCCTTGAGGGGGCCGTCGGCAAAATGGTTGATGCAGTGTTGCAGCAGTTCGGCGGGCTCCAGCATGCGGCCGGGGCCGACGTCGCCGCAGGCCTGTTCGCCCTCGGCGGGGCCCCACAGCTGCACGCCGCGCTGGATAAGCTGTTTAAGATTGTCCTGTGTCGCCTGCGCCCGCCACATCTGCTGGTTCATCGCCGGGGCCACCGCAATCGGGGCGGCGCTGGCGAGGCAGAGGGTGGCGAGCAGGTCGTCGGCCATACCGGCGGAGAGGCGGGCGAGGAAGTCGGCAGTGGCCGGGGCCACCAATATAAGGTCTGCCCAGCGCGCCAGCTCGATGTGGCCCATCGCCGCCTCGTGCTGCGGGTCGAACAGTTCGCTGCGCACCGGGTGGCCGCAGAGCGCCTGCAGTGTCATCGGGGTGACGAACTCCCCGGCGGCGCGGGTCATCACCACCCGCACCTCGGCACCGGCCCGGGTCAGGCCGCGTACCAGCTCCGGCGTCTTGTAGGCGGCGATGCCGCCGGTGATGCCGAGCAGGACGCGCCGACCCATCAGCGAAATAGACGGCGATGTAGGTAAGGACTCACTCATAGGCGCAGATTCTAGCAGTCACAAAGCCGTTGTGAACAGCGCTACGGTGGCTACTATCTGGGGTTTGCAGCCGCAACAGGGAGGATGTGATGGCGATTTCGGACTGGCCCGCCGAGGAGCGGCCACGGGAGAAACTGCTGGTACGGGGCGCCGCCGCCCTGTCGGATGCCGAGCTGCTGGCGATCTTCCTGCGCACCGGCCTGCCGGGCAAGTCGGCGGTGGAGCTGGCGCGCGAGCTGCTGCACCATTTTAATGGCCTGCGTCCGTTGCTGGAGGCGGACCAGAGGGCCTTCTGTGCGGTAAAGGGGCTGGGCGAGGCGAAGTTCGTGCAGCTGCAGGCAACATTAGAGTTATCACGCCGCCACCTGCTGAGCACCCTGCAGCGCGGCGATGCCCTCACCAGCCCTGCCGACACCCGCAACTATTTGAGTTCACAGCTGCGCCACCGCGAGCGGGAGGTCTTCGCCTGCCTCTATCTCGACAATCGCCACCGCGTGCTCGGCTACGAGGAGCTCTTCTTCGGCACCATCGACGGCGCCAGTGTCCACCCGCGCGAGGTGGTGCGCCGCTGTATCGAGCACAACGCCGCCGCGGTGATCCTGGCCCACAACCACCCCTCCGGTGTGGCCGAGCCCAGCCGTAGCGACGAAGAGATCACCCGCCGCCTGAAGGAGGCGCTGGCGCTGGTCGATGTGAGGCTGCTGGACCACATGGTGGTGGGCGACGGGGCCATCACCTCGCTCGCCGAGCGGGGATTAATTTAGCCCCTTTACTTGCCTCGCTGTCGTGGATTTGGTATAAAAGCCGGCTTCCTGCCTCTGGGGAAGCCAGAGCGAACAGAATTTATGTATTGTCGGAGTTGAGAATCATGTCCAAGGTATGCCAGGTAACAGGCAAGCGTCCGGTCACCGGTAACAACGTTTCGCACGCGCACAACAAGACGAAGCGTCGTTTCCTGCCCAATTTGCACACCCACCGTTTCTGGGTCGAGAGCGAGAACCGCTGGGTTAAACTGCGTCTCACCACCAAGGGGATGCGTATCATCGACAAGAAGGGCATCGACGCCGTTCTGGCAGACATCCGCGCCCGCGGCGAAAAGGTATAAGGAGCTAAATCATGGCTAAATCAGCACGCGACAAGATCCGCCTCAACTCCAGCGCAGGCACCGGTCACTTCTACACCACCGACAAGAACAAGCGCAACATGCCCGGCAAGATGGAGATCAAGAAGTTCGATCCCGTCATCCGTCAGCACGTTATGTACAAGGAAGGCAAGATTAAGTAAGCCTCCCTGTAGTACAAAAAAAGCCCGCTATATGCGGGCTTTTTTTATGTCTGCAGAAAAGCAGCGGCCTAGTCGTGACAGCAGCCGGCGTCGAACTCGATGGTCTGCTCCTCCACCCCTCCCTCGACCCAGTGGTAGATCTCCACCGCCGAGGTGTCGCACTGTTTGCACTCCTCGCCGCAGCTGGCGCTGACGAAGCTCTTCTTCACCTTGCCCTTGCGCTCCCACACCTCGAGCATGCCGCGTACCGCGTCGGGATCAGCGTCAAAATGCATGGCGATGTCGGCCAGTGCGGCACGGCCGTGGCTCTGCAGGTACTTCTTGATGTCGGAGAGGATCATGACTCGCTCCTTACGCTGGCGGCCTTGAGGGCGGCACGGTCGTTACGGCTCCAGTAACGCAGCCAGGCGACCACGGCGATGAAGGCGACCAGCACGCCCAGCAGCCAGCTGGTGCTGCTTGCGGGGTGCCGGCTAAAGGTGGCGACCTGGTAGAAGGAGGAGGCGGTCATATAGGCCATGCCGGTGGTCCAGAAGATGACGAAGATGGCCCAGCGGCCGCTGGTCTCACGCACGATGGCGCCGATGGTGGCGACACAGGGGGCGTAGAGCAGGATGAAGAGCATGTAGGCGTAGGCGCCGGCCTGGCCGTCGAAGCGCTTGGCCATGGTGCCGAAGATCCCCTCGCTTACCGCCTGTGCCTCGGCGGCGGCGGCCTGGTCGGAGACGTCGCCGATATCGACCCCCAGCGGGTCGAGCAGTAGCTCGCCCACGCCGGCCAGGTTCTCGGGAATGGTGGCGAGTGCCTCGCCCAGGCTGGCCGTTAAGTCAAAGGGCGCCTCTTCTCCACCACCGTTCTGCTCGGCGATGTTGGTGTAGATGGAGTCGAGGGTGCCGACCACCACCTCCTTGGCCAGTACGCCGGTGAAGACGCCGACGGTGGCGGGCCAGTTCTCCTCCTCGATCCCCATCGGGCCGAATACCGGGGTGACGGCACGCCCCATGGCGGAGAGCACCGACTTGTCCGAGTCCTCGTTGCCGAAGCTGCCGTCGGTGCCGACCGCATTCAGTACGTTGAGCGCCATCACCATAATGACGATCACCTTACCGGCGTCGCGGATGAACATCTTCAGGCGGTCCCGGGTGCGCAGCAGGATGCCGCGCAGGGTGGGCAGGTGGTAGGGCGGCAGCTCCATCACGAAGCCGGTGCTCTCGCCCGCCAGCAGGGAGCGCTTCATGATCATGCCGGTGAAGATCGCTACCGCGATGCCGATGAGGTAGAGGCTGAACACCACGTTCTGGCCGTTGGTGGGGAAGAAAGCGGCGGCGAACAGGGCGTAGACCGGCAGCCGCGCCCCGCACGACATGAAGGGGTTCATCAGGATGGTGAGCTTGCGCTCGCGCGGGTTCTCCAGGGTGCGGGTGGCCATCACCGCCGGTACGTTGCAGCCGAAGCCGACGATCATCGGCACGAAGGCCTTGCCCGGCAGGCCGATGGCGCGCATCGCCCGGTCCATCACGAAGGCGGCGCGGGCCATGTAGCCCGAGTCCTCGAGGAAGGAGAGGAACAGGTAGAGCCCGGCGATGATGGGGATGAAGGTGGCCACGGTCTGGATACCGGCGCCGATGCCGTTGGCAAGGAAGACGTTGAGCCACTCCGGGGCGCCCAGCGATGCCATCAGGTGGGCGACGCCGTCGACGAAGAGGGCGCCGGCGGCGATGTCGAAGAAGTCGACAAAGGCGCCGCCGATGTTGATGGTGAACATGAACATCAGGTACATCACCAGCAGGAACAGCGGGATCCCTAGCCAGCGGCTAAGCACGATACGGTCGATGCGGTCGGTGGTGGTGCGGCCGATCTCGCCCTTCTCCTTCACCACCTGCCCGGCCATGGCGTGGGCCAGGCCGTAGCGGGTGTCGGCGATGTGGATATCGGCCTCGTCGCCGGTACGCTCCTCGATGGCGTCGCGCAGTGCCTGCACCTGCGACATCGCCTCGTCGCCGGCGATCGACTCGGCCAGCTTGTCCCCCTCCAGCAGCTTGAGGGCGAGCCAGCGGCAGTTATTGTGTTTGCAGCGGTCGGCGAGCAGCGGTTTGAGGTCGGTGATTGCCTGCTCCACCGCGTCTTCGTGGATCATCTCGACGCCGCCGGTCTGCTCGCCGTCGGCGACGCGCCGCACGGCACCCTTCAGTTCATCCAGCCCCTCGCCGCTGACGGCGACGATCGGTACCACCGGACAGCCCAGCTTCTCGGCCAACTTGTCCAGATCCACCTCAACGCCGCGCTTGCGCGCCACATCCATCATATTGAGGGCCACCACCATCGGTACCCCCATCTCCAGCAGCTGGATGGTGAGGTAGAGGTTACGCTCCAGGTTGGCGGCGTTGAGGACGTTGACGATCACCTGCGCCTCGCGCGACAGCAGGTAGTCGCGGGTGACCTCCTCATCGAGGGAGGAGGCGTCGAGGGAGTAGATGCCGGGCAGGTCGATGACGGCGACCTCTTCGCCATTGAGGTCGAAGCGCCCCTCCTTGCGATCCACCGTCACCCCGGGCCAGTTTCCGGTGGTCTGCCGGATCCCGGTGAGGCGGTTGAAGAGGGCCGATTTACCGCAGTTTGGGTTGCCGGCGATGGCGAAGTGAATCATCAGTCTGTACCGAAATTAAATGTTCTCGACCCGCAGCATCGATGCCACACCGGTGCCCAGCGCTACACGGGTGCCGGAGCTGACCACCACGACCCCCTGGCCGCGCTGTTGCAGCACCTCGACCTCGGCGCCGACACGTAGCCCCAGGCTCAACAGCTTGCGAGCCAGCTGCTTGTCCTTCCCCTGGTCGAGGATGCGCACTCGTGCGCCTTCGGGAACCTGTTGCAGTGTTAACGGCATGTTACATACCTGTGTAGGTTAGTCTGTTCGCACATCGTAAATGAGAATTGTTATCATTTCAACATTTTCTTATGGATGGTGGGGCTATCGTTCGGGCCTGGTGGTGTGTCGTCGCTGGGCAATGGTGTTAAGCTGCGCCCTCCGTGAAAGCCGGGCAGAGGCCACACCACAGCAGCTCATGATCACCAAGATAGTCGTTACCATTCTCGTCATCGTCGGCGCCCTGATCTTCGTGCAGCGCCGACAGCCGCGGCCAGTGCCTCGGGCGCAGAGTGCTGCAGCTGAAACCTTCAACCGTCGCACGCTCTATCTCGCCCTGAGCTTTGCCGCGCTCACTGCGGCGGCCTCGGGACTGATGTACTACTGGCACTGGCAGGAGGCGCATGAGGTCTTCATCGTCAAGGTGGTGAACACGCAGAGCAACAGTGAGCAGCTGTTCCAGGTCTACCGTGACGGGGTGAAGGGGCGCAGCTTCCAGACTACCGACGGGCGCATGATCACCCTCTCGGCGAATGAGCGGATGGAGGTGGAGAAGGCGGAGTAGGCGCCTTTCCATGCCGGATAATGTAAAAGGGGGAGCCAGCCGGCTCCCCCTTTTTCGTCCCGCACTGTGCGGCCTACTCCGCCACCGCCACCAGGTCGCGCCCCGACTCCTTGGCGTGGTAGAGGCCGGTGTCGACACGCCCCAGCAGTTCATTGGGATTCTCCCCGGCCTTGTACTGTGCCACCCCGGTGCTGGTGGTAAAGCCGATGGACTCATCGCTATCGGCCACCTGCACCCTGGCTTCGTGGCAGGCGTTGCGCACCTTCTCTGCCAGGTGCTTGGCCTCGGAGACCGGGGTGTTCGGCAGGATCGCCAGGAACTCCTCGCCGCCGTAGCGTCCCACCAGGGCGCTCTTCGGCAGGGTCTGGTTCAGCAGGGAGGCAAACTCACGCAGCACATAGTCGCCGGTAAGGTGGCCGTAGGTGTCGTTAATGCGCTTGAACAGGTCCAGGTCGAACAGCAGTACGGAGAAGGGTTTGTTGCTCTTCTCCTCGCTTTCGATCTCCCGCTCCATCCAGCCAAAGAGTACGCGCCGGTTGACCAGTCCGGTGAGGGCGTCGCGGGTCGCCTCACGGTAGAGGCGCATCAGCATGTGCAGCTGGGTCATCTGCACCCAGATGGCGATGGTGGCCAGCAGGAACAGCATCCACAGGTCCCCCAGCGCATTGAGGGAGAAGAGGTCGCCGACCAGGAACTCGGCAATAATATAGAAGGAGATGGAGAGCAGGGCGAAGCCTGCCCCCTCGATCAGGGTGAGGGGGAAGATCGCCATCAACGCTACCATCAGGTAGGGCAGGAAGGAGTAGCCGGCGATAATGCCCTCACCCTCCATCTCTCCCCCCAGCAGCAGGCGTGAACCGACATAGAAGAGGCCGGGCACGGTGATAAAGAGGCCGAGCCGTAGCCGCGTCATCTCCAGCGAACAGCGCTGGCCGCAAATCAGCGCCACGGCGAGCAGCGAGACGGTAAAGATGATGCGAAGTGTGGCAATGGCGTAGAAGTCGTCGGTGGGAAGGGCCCAGTAGTCCAGCGGCAGCCACAGCGGTGCCAGCAGGGCATAGGCAAAGGCGAGCACCCGCACACGGATGTTGAAATACTCCGCCCGCGAGGCACGGAAGTCTCGCGAATGGATAGCCGAACTAATGATGTCCTGGAATTCGATATGTTTAACCATAGAGATGATTTGCGCCATGCCGCGATTGCCGTTATCAATCCCTTGGTTGTCGTCGCTCTCCAGTGCGCCCTCCAGTTCCCCCATCCTGCTCTCCTGTAGTCGAGCCATTAGCTCAACCGCTTATTGAATTTGTGCTGCCGCTATGTGTGTATGCCCCCGGCCGGCATACCGGCCAGGGGCGTTATGAGTCGGCTTGATTATTATGTTGGCGCCATCAGTGACGCTCCTCTCCAGCGCGCCAAAGTAAAGCATGGGCGTGGTCAGGTCAAACCGTATAGGTTGTTAATTCTTACAATAGGTTATGGGGCTGATTTTTGCACTTTGCTGGTGCGTTTGTTGGCAGATCACGGCAGTGGAAACTACGCTGATAGGGAATAGATGGAGCCGCCTATGCCGCCTGCGAGAATGCCACAACCACCCATGAAGTTGCCGCCCTGGAGCACGGCGCTGCTGTTCGTCATTTTTGTGTTGTTGCTCTATGCCATGTTCATGCTGCCGCAGTACGCCGGTGAGCGGCGTTACGAGATCCCCTACAGTGAGTTCAAGGCACGGCTTGGGCGAGGCGAGGTGGTGGAGTTGAAGCTGAGCGGCCGGCTTGCCGACGGCAGCCTGCGCAACAAGGCGCCGCTGGGACCGGGTGGGGAGATATCGCAGCGTTTCCGTACCCGCCTGCCCGTGGTGGAGGATACAACGCTGCTGCCCCTGCTGGAGGAGCACGACGTCAAGCTGCAGGTGCTGCGGGAGCAGGAGGAGGCGCCCTGGACCTCGCTGCTGGTAATGCTGGTGCCGTGGTTGGTCTTCCTCGGCCTGCTGCTCTGGTTCATGCAACGCGTGGGCAAGCGCATGGGCGGTGGTCTGGGTGGCGGCGGCGGCGAGCTGCAGCGCTTCCTCGGTGCGCCGTCGAAAGAGGCGACGATCCCCGATGTTACCTTCAACGATGTAGCGGGCCAGGAGAACGCCAAGCGTGAGGTGCAGGAGCTGGTCGATTTCCTCAGGAGCCCGCAGCGTTACCGTAAGCTGGGGGCCGAGGTGCCGCGCGGGGTGCTGCTGATGGGGGCGCCCGGTACCGGCAAGACCCTGCTGGCGAAGGCCCTGGCGGGCGAGGCGGGGGTGCCCTTCTACTCCATCTCCGGCTCGGAGTTTATCGAGGTCTATGTCGGGGTCGGCGCCTCGCGGGTACGCCACCTGTTCAAGGCGGCCAAGGCCAATGCACCGAGCATCATCTTCGTCGATGAGCTCGACAGCGTGGGGCGCACCCGCGGTACCGGCCTCGGTGGCGGCCATGACGAGCGCGAACAGACCCTGAACCAGATCCTGGCGGAACTGGACGGCTTTGAGGGGCACGAGGCGGTGATCGTGCTGGCGGCCACCAACCGCCCCGACGTGCTCGACCCTGCGCTGCTGCGCCCCGGCCGCTTCGACCGCCACGTTACCCTCGACCTGCCCGACCGCAACGATCGGGTGGCGATTATGCGGGTACACCTGCGCAAGGTGTTGACGGCGGACGATATCAGGCTGGACGAGCTGGCGGCGGGGACGCCCGGCTTCTCCGGCGCCGACCTGAAGAACCTGGTCAACGAGGCGGCAATGCTGGCGGCCCGCGAGCACGGTGAGCAGGTAAAGATGCGCCACTTCGAAGAGGCGCGCGACAAACTGCTGCTGGGTAGCGTGCGCACCCTGGCGATCCAGCCCGAGGAGCGCCACCGCCTGGCGATACACGAGGCAGGCCACACCCTGGTCGCCTACTTCCTGCCCAACGCCGACCCGCTCTACAAGGTCACCATCATCCCGCGCGGCCACTCGCTGGGCGGCACCCAGCAGCTGCCGGAAGAGGAGCGCCACACCCTGCCCGAGGGCTACCTGCGTGAGCGGCTGGCGGTGATCCTGGGGGGGCGCTGCGCCGAGAAGGTGCTGCTCGATTCGGTCAGCTCCGGCGCCGACGACGATATTCGCAAGGCCACCTCGCTGGCGCGGGCGATGGTGGCGCGCTGGGGGATGGCAGAGGCGATCGGTCCGGTGGACCTGCGCGAGAGTGAGGAGCACCCCTTCCTCGGGCGCGAGATCGCGCAGCCGCGCCACTTCTCCGAGAGCTCCGCCAAGGCGGTGGACGACGCGGTACGGCAGCTGTTGCTGCAGGCCGAAGAGCAGGCAAAGCAGGTGCTGAGTGAACACCACGAGGCGCTGCGGCAGCTGATCAAGTTGCTGCAGGAGAAGGAGACCCTGAACCGCGAAGAGATCGAGCAGTGCCTGGGCCGGCGCCCGCCGCTGCTGGAAGAAGTCAAAATCTAAGCAACGACAAATAAAAAGGAGAGAGCATGAGCGAACGCATCCAGGCCACCCAGGTGGGCGCACCGGACCCGGAGATGAAAAACTCACCCATCATCGACGAGAGCGGCGATAACGAACAGGACGGTAGCGATATCGACAGCGTCGATTTCGCCCAGTGCCACTTCAACGGCAACGCCTACGACAACGGTGCGCTGGTGTGCAGCGGCGACGAACTGCTAAAGTGCGAGCACGGTAAGTGGCTGCGTAGCGGGAGCTGTGACCAGGACAACCCATAGCCGGCACCGCGCAGTCGTCGCAAATCGAAAACAGGAAGGAATAGAACAAGCAATGAAAAGACGTGACTTTATCAAGGGCGCGGCCGCCGGTGCGGTCGCCGCGGGTGCCACCATCACCGCCCCGGCGGTGCAGGCCAAGAGCGAGAAGAAGATCAAATGGAAGATGGTCACTACCTGGCCGAAGAACTTCCCCGCCCTGGGTACCGGCGCCAACCACCTGGCCAAGCTGATCACCGATATGTCGGGCGGCCGCCTGGAGGTGAAGGTCTACGGTGCCAAGGAGCTGGTACCCGCCTTCGAGAGTTTCGATGCGGTCTCACGCGGCACCGCGCAGATGGGTCACGGCGCCGCCTACTACTGGAAGGGCAAGAGCGAGGCGGCACAGTTCTTTGCCGCCGTCCCCTTCGGCCTCACCGCCCAGGAGATGAACGCCTGGCTCTACCACGGCGGCGGCATGGAGTTGTGGCAGGAGGTCTACAAACCCTTCAACCTCATCCCCACCGCGGCACTCAACACCGGCGTGCAGATGGGCGGTTGGTTCAACAAACAGATCAACTCACTGGAAGACCTCAAGGGGCTGAAGATGCGCATCCCCGGCCTCGGCGGTGAAGTGCTGCGCCGCCTCGGCGGCACCCCGGTAAGCCTGCCCGGCGGCGAGATCTTCTCCTCACTGAAATCCGGCGCCATCGACGCCACCGAGTGGGTCGGCCCCTACAACGACCTCGCCTTCGGCCTCTACAAGGCGGCCAAGCATTACTACTACCCGGGCTGGCACGAGCCGGGCACCACCCTCGAGGGATTCGTCATCAAAGAGGCCTTCGAGGCGCTGCCCAAGGACCTGCAGACCATCGTCCTCACCGCCAGCAAGGCCGCCAACCTCGACGGCCTCTCCGAGCTGACCGCGCGCAACAACCAGGCGCTCCACACCCTGGTCACCAAGCACAAGGTCGACCTGCGCAAGTTCCCCGATGATGTACTGGCACAGCTGAAAAAGGTCTCCGACGAAGTGGTGGCCGAGATCGCCAAAAAGGACCCGATGAGCAAGAAGGTCTACGAGTCGTTCATTGCCTTCCGCGATCAGGCCACTGCCTGGCATGATGTTTCGGAGAGGGCTTATTTGAATGCGCGGAGTAGTTAGGGGGCGAGGTGCAATTTGTGGGGTGTTTTGCGTCCCACACTTAAATTATCAAAGGAATGTGATGATTAAATATATCGTTGCACTGCTCGCAATGCTTTTTGTGAGCAGTGTTGTTTATGCAGAAGAAGCTCCAAGCAAGATGAGCAAAGGAGAGATGACAGCAATTCTTACTGCTGGTGTTGTTTTGAGCGCATATGCAATTCAAGAGGAGCCCAGCCTCTGGGGGGCTATGGTTATACTTGCTGGAGTGAATCAGCCATCCGGCCGCACTGAAACTCAAGTACAAGTTGAAGGTCTGTCGTTGTTAGCGCTTGGTCTATACAACATCACGGAGTTGTCAGGTAGCGATGTAAGCAAAGAGAGAAGAATACGGGAAAATGTATTAGCTCTAGGCGCTATTGCACTCGCATCTTATAGCCTTGGGAAGTCCTTCCCAGAGAAAGTGAATAAAAACATGAATGAAATATATTGGGGGCTGTCGGATAAGGAGTTTTCCATCAACAAGCGTTGGGAATTTTAATTCCTTTCCAACGAAAAGAGCCTTGGCATGATGTGTCGGAGCGGGCTTATTTGAATGCGCGGAGTAGTTAGGGTTTAGCCTTGGCGGTTAATAAAAAAGGCGGTGTAGTTAAACCGCCTTTTTCTTTTCCCCAATTATGTAGTGTGGATAAGCGTCCGCGCATCCACCACCTAAATACGCTTCGACACTACGAAATTAGTAAACCGCTCACCACGAAGCGTTACCGACTGTTCCCTCTCAACCATAAACCCCATGCTCTCGAAAAAGCCCCTTGCGGTGATGCTTGCTTCGGCATAAATGTGAGTAAGCCCCAGCTGTGAGGCCTTGGTCTCGATGGCTGCAAGTAGGGAGCGCCCCACACCTTCGCCCTGGCGGTCACTCGCGGTATAAAAGCAGTCGATATGGCCGTCTTCTTCAAGCTCGGCAAAGCCTATCGGGGTATTCCCATCTACCGCGACAAACGGTTGGGTTGTGCTCAGACGTGTTGACCAGGCGGACATGTCCCAATGAGACGGCGCCCAGGCATTAAGCTGTGACTTGGTGTAGTCCCGGCTGTTTACCTTATGTACGGTGTCGTGCAGCAGCGTCCACAACGCCGGTGCATCGCCTGGCTGGTAGGGTCTTATTTCCACTCTTTATGTTGTGTGCTTATCCGCCCTACAACCCCAGCGCCCTCAAATCGGGACGTTCCCCCTTCATCGGCGGACACCAATAGAAGGCCCCGGTAAGCGGTCGGGTAAACCGGAACAACGCATCGATAGTCCCGTCATCGACCCCGGTCATGCGGTTGAGTAGCGCCTCGTAGGCGTCGAAGCTTTTGCCGAAGGCGATGAAGACCAATCCGGCATCTTTATCGTCGGCCCAGGGCATGGAGCGGCGCAGTATGAAGGCCTCGGGATTGAAATCTTCCTGTGCGGTACGTTTGACGTGGGCCGATTCGGGCGCCTCTTCGATCTCTTCGTTGTCGCTAAGGCGGCGGCCGATGATGTTGTCCTGGATCTTTTGCGGCAGCGACTGGAAGTAGTCGAGGTCGTGTAGCCACTGCTGCACCGCGACGAAGCTGGAGCCGTCCACCCCTTCGCCTGCGCCCTGGACGATGGCGGCGTCGATGGCCTCTTCTCCCTCGGGGTTTTCGGTGCCGTCTTCGTAGCCG
>JBNKUL010000030.1:0-17456 GCA_050298555.1 Thiohalomonadaceae bacterium | reverse complement strand
TGGTTACATCCCCAGCTGCGAGAAGAAGTCGTTGCCCTTGTCGTCGACGATGATAAAGGCGGGGAACTCCTCCACCTCGATACGGTAGACCGCTTCCATCCCCAGCTCCGGGTAGTCGATCACCTCCGATTTGGTGATGCTGTTCTCTGCCAGGATTGCCGCCGCGCCGCCGATGGAACCGAGATAGAAGCCGCCGTGTTTGCGACAGGAGTCGGTGACCTGGCGCGAACGGTTGCCCTTGGCCAGCATCACCATGGAGCCGCCGTGGGACTGGAACAGCTCGACGTAGCTGTCCATGCGCCCGGCGGTGGTGGGGCCAAAGGAGCCGGAGGCGTACCCCTCCGGGGTCTTGGCCGGACCGGCGTAGTAGACGATGTGGTTCCTGAAGTAGTCGGGCAGCTCCTCGCCGTTGTCGAGCCGCTCCTTGAGTTTGGCGTGGGCGATATCGCGGGCGACGATGATGGGGCCGCTGAGCAGCAGCCGCGTCTTGGTCGGGTAGTTGGAGAGCTCGGCGCGAATCTCATCCATCGGCCGGTTGAGGTCGATGCGTACCACCTCGTCAGAGAGTGAGTCGGTCTCTGTTTCAGGCAGGTACCTGGCCGGCTCTCGCTCCAGCTGCTCCAGCCAGATGCCGTCCCTGTCGATCTTGCCGAGGATGTTGCGGTCCGCCGAGCAGGAGACGCCGATCCCCACCGGGCAGGAGGCGCCGTGGCGTGGCAGGCGGATGATGCGCACGTCGTGGGCGAAGTACTTGCCGCCGAACTGGGCGCCGATGCCGAGGTCGCGGGTCAGCTGCAGCACCTGCTGCTCCAGTTCCCGGTCGCGGAAGGCCTGGCCATGCTCGTTGCCGCTCTCGGGCAGCGAGTCGAGATAGCGCGCCGAGGCGAGCTTGACCATTTTTAAATTTGCTTCAGCCGAGGTGCCACCAATGACGATGGCGAGGTGGTAGGGGGGGCAGGCGGCGGTGCCGAGCAGCGGCAGCTTGTCGCGCAGGAAGGCCATCATGCTATCCGGGTTGAGCAGCGCCTTGGTCTCCTGGAACAGGAAGGTCTTATTGGCCGAACCGCCCCCCTTGGTGATGAAGAGGAACTTGTAGCTGTCGCCGTCTACCGCCTCGATATCGATCTGCGCCGGCAGGTTGGTGCCGGTGTTGCTCTCCTCGTACATGGAGAGCGGCGCGATCTGCGAGTAGCGCAGGTTGTCTTCGGCATAGGTGTTGAAGATGCCGCGCGACAGCGCCTCGTGGTCGCCACGGCTCCATACCTGGTCACCCTTCTTGCCCATCACGATGGCGGTGCCGGTGTCCTGGCAGCCCGGCAGCACCATACCGGCGGCGATATTGGCGTTCTTCAAAAGCTCCAGCGCCACGAAACGGTCGTTGGGGGGGGCCTCGGGGTCGTCGAGGATGGCGCGCAGCTGTTGCAGGTGCGAGGCGCGGTAGAGGTGGGAGACATCCTTAATCGCCTCGGCGGCGAGCAGGGTCAGCGCCTCCGGTGCCACCTTCAGTACGTCCTCCCCCTCGAATTCGCTCACCGACACGTGCTCCGTGCTGAGCAGGCGATAGGCGGTGTCGTCCTCACCAAGGGGGTAGGGGGGGGCGTAGTGGAACTGTTTCATGGCAATCGACCGGCGGCTTAAAGACGGTCGGAGATTATCGCCAATCGCTGCATGGAGGACAAATGCCTATCGATTTTTTCGTGGGAGCGGCGCCCTCGCCGCGAACGAATCTGCTCCACTGATTCGGCGCCGAGGGCGTGCCTCCTACAACCAAATCGCATCCCAATGCGGATAATCACCAACGTGTTCTACAAGATCGGCCCTAAGTGGGTTAGCAATGATGTATCGCGCCACACTTTGAATATCCTCCTCACGCCGTAGTGCATGATCGTGAAACCCAGCCTGCCAGACTTTGCCGCCGATACGGTGCGACGTAACGGACTTTACCCTGCCAACCACTGTTGAAAGCTGGCCATTTCGTAACTGCATCAACCAGTGGAGATGATCGGGCATCACGACAAAGGCCAAGGTACTCGCATGATCTAATGCCTGCTCATTGCGAAGTGCATTAATCACAACCCGTGCCGCGGTGAGTTCTGTAAAGATTGGTTCTCGGAGGTGGGTGGTCGTGGTGATGTGATAAATGTAACCGCTCTGCGAGTAGCGGCCTTTGCGTAAATCTCTTCCGTGGAATTTCATTTCGTTCTGTCCTTGGATTTACATAAGCACCTATGTAGGGGCGGCGCCCTCGCTGCGAACATAACTCCAACGCAGGTTCGGCCCGAGGGCGGGCCTCCTACAGAACTCAGGTAGCGTTAGATACCGCTGTTATGCACGCTCTCGATCACCGCCTCGGCGGTCTCGGCCAGGGCCGCGCGTTCGTCCTCGTGCAGGCTGGCGACCAGCACCTTCTCTACGCCACCGGCGCCGATCACCACCGGTACGCCGAGGAAGTAGCCGGTGACGCCATACTCACCCTCGCACAGGGCAGAGGAGGAGATCACCCGCTTCTTGTCGCCAAGGAAGGCCTCCACCATCTCGATGATGGAACCGGCGGAGCTGATAAAGGCGCTGCCGGTGCCCATCAGCTGGACGATCTCGGTGCCCGCCTCCTTGGTGCGCGTCACCACGTGGTCGATCTGTTCGGGGCTGAGCAGGTCGGTGATATTGATACCGGCGACGGCGGCGGTGCTCACCAGCGGTACCATGGTGGGGCCGTGGCCACCGATCACCATGCAGGAGACATCCTTTACCGAGAGGCCGGTCTCCTCGGCGATAAAGCTCTGAAAACGGCCGGTATCGAGGGCCCCGGAGAGGCCGACGACCTGCTGCTTGGGGAAGCCTGAGACCTTGTGGAATACATAGGCCATGGTGTCGACCGGGTTGGTGGCGACGATGATAAAGGCGTTGGGACAGTGGGCCTTAATCTTCTCCGCTACACCCTTGATGATGTCGACGTTGATGTGCAGCAGGTCCTCGCGCGACATATCGGGCTTGCGCGGTACCCCGGCGGTGACGATCACCACATCGGCATCGCTGATATCGGCATAGTCGCCGCTGACCTGAATCCTGACATCGCTGGCGATATGCGGGCGCAGCTGGTCGATGTCCAGCGCCTTGCCCTTCACCGGGTCGAGAAAATCGGGCAGATCGACAATGACCACATCGCCCAGCTCCTTCTGGGTGCTCATCAGCGCGATGATGGTGCCGATCTGGCCGCCGCCTATGACGGCGATCTTTTTTCTTTGCATTCTGTATCTCCGGACGACCCCCCAAGGCCTGTTTCACTCAGGCTAACAGTCGTCTCTGTATTGCTGTAATTCGTCGAGCATCCGCCAGGTGCGCAGCCGTCGCCATCTTTGTTGGCGCTGCAGGCGCCGCAACCGGGCTGGTAGTCACCCTTGCTCGGGTCGACCCGCTTCAGCCACAGCTGGAATAGGATCCAGGCGGCGCAGAGCAGGGTAATGCCGAGTAGGGCCAGAAGGTGTTCCATAGAGAAAACCGGTATTGCTCGCAGGGGCGATACCTTACGTGGAACTGAACAATCCCGCAAATCCCATGAAGGCCATGGAGAGGATGCCGGAGATGATGAGGTTGAAGGCGGTGCCGCGAACCAGGGCCGGAATAGAGTTGATCTCGGCCTCTTCGCGGATACCGGCCATCAGTACCATCGCCAGGGTAAAGCCACCACCGGCACCCAGTGCGAAGATAAGGCTCTCCCACAGGCCGTAGTCGCGGTTGGTGGCGAAGATGGCCAGGCCGAGGATGGCACAGTTGGTGGTGATGAGCGGCAGGAAGATCCCCAGTGACTGGAACAGGGCGGGGCTGAGCTTCTTGATCGCCATCTCGATGAACTGCACGGTCGAGGCGATCACCACGATAAAGCTGATCAGGCGCAAATACGGCGCATAGATCAGCACGTAGGTGTTGAGGATCCAGGCGCACAGCGCGGTGATCACCAGTACGAAGGTGGTGGCCAGGCCCAGGCGGAACGAGGTCTCCAGGCGGCCGGAGACGCCGAGGAAGGGGCAGAGGCCGAGGAAGTAGGCCAGGACGAAGTTGTTGACCAGCAGGGCGCTGATGAAGATCCAGACGAGGTTTTCCATCATGCGTTACCTCGCTCGGCCTCAGCCACCTGGGCAACAAACTGCTGCTTCCTCTCTCCCACCCAGTTGAACAGCAACAGCAGCAGGCCGAGGGTGATGAAGCCGCCCGGCGGCAGGATCATAATGACCCAGGGCTCGAAGTGATCGCCAAACAGGGAGATGCCGAACAGCTTGCCATCGCCGAGGATTTCACGTACTGAGCCGAGGGCGAAGAGGGCGATCATAAAGCCGCTGGCCATGCCGATGGCATCCATTACCGCATACTTGACGCTGTGCTTGGAGGCGAAGGCCTCCTGGCGGCCGAGGATCATGCAGTTGGCGACGATGAGCGGCAGGAAGGCCCCCAGCTCCTTGTGCACCTTGGGAAGAATGGCCAGCAGTGTGTAGTCGGCCACGGTGACGAAGGTGGCGATAATGACGACGTAGACCGAGATCCGTACCTGCTTGGGGATCCACTGCTTGAGGGAGGAGACCAGCAGGCTGGAGCCGACCAGCACGAAGAAGGTCGCCAGGCCCATCACCACGGCGTTGAGCGCTGAGTTGGTCACCGCCAGCATGGGGCACATGCCGAGGACCTGGACAAAGACCGGGTTCTCGCGCCACAACCCCTTCATCATCTCTTCATAGGCGCTTGCCTTTGAACTCGCCATGACTATTTCTCGCTCTCAGTTTGTTCGACGCCCTGATCTACACTGGCAAGCTTGGGCTCGGCGCCGGGGCGCGGCAGCCGCGGCAGCCACTTCTCCACCGCCCGGTTCATGATGCGCACCACCGCCTTGGAGGAGATGGTGGCGCCGGTGATGGCGTCAATTTCATTAGGCTGGCTCTTGCTCCCTTTCTTGACCGCTACGATCTTCGGTAGTACTGCCAGGTCGTTGAAGTTGGCGACGAAGTCGGCATCCTTGTAGATCTTGTCACCCAGCCCCGGGGTTTCGCGGCTGTCGAGGATCACGTTGCCTACCATGCGCTGTTTGTCAGGCATGTAGCCGAAGAGCAGGCGGATGGTGTCCTGGAACCCCGGTCCCTCGTTGACGATGGCGTAGCCGATAAAGCCGCCGTGGTCGTCATAGCCGGCGTAGATGGTATCCTCGTCGTCCTTTCCCCTGAGCGGTACCAGCTCGCCATCCTCGTAGTGCAGCTTCTGCATCTGGCTGACACCGGGCAGTACGCGGAACACCGCCTCGCGCAGCTCGCGCGCCTTGTTCTCGGCAATGGTGTCGAAGGTCGCCAGATAGACAGAGATGATGATGAGGCCAGAGAGGAAACCGGCAATGCTGATCGCCGCCACCAGGGTGGTGGAGCTCGGCTCCTTCTCCTGCATCGGCAGTTCGGTACTCATGCGCCACCTCCCTTACCTCGGCCGAATACGCGGGGCTGGGTCCAGCGGTCGATCAGCGGGGTGGCGGCGTTCATCAGCAGGATGGCGTACATCATCCCCTCGGGGAAGCCGCCGAAGACGCGAATCAACACGACCAGGAAGCCGACGCCGATGGCGAAGACCCATGCGCCTTTGGGAGTCACAGGTGAGGTGACCGGGTCGGTCGCCATGAACAGCGCCCCCAGCAGCATGCCGCCGGAGAGCAGGGTGAAGGGGGCGGAGGGGTACTTCTCCGGGTTCACACCGTAGAGGATGGCGGAGAAGAGGGCGGCGGTGGCGAAGATGCCGACCGGGATGCGCCAGTCGAGGTCGCGGCGCAGGAACAGGTAGATGCCGCCCAACAGCAGCAGGATTGCGCTGGTCTCTCCGAGTGAACCCGAGGTATTACCGATAAGCAGGTCCCACAGCGGGGCGGCGCTCTGCTGGAATTTCATCTGCCCCAGTGGGGTGGCGGCGGAGAGGGTGTCCACCACGGGGGCCTGCATGAAGGGGGCGGCCAGGTTGCTAGCGTGCACGGTGAAGAACTCCGCCGGCCCCTGTTGTGCCGTCCAGGTGGTCATGGCGATGGGGAAGGTGGCGAGCAGGAAGGCGCGCCCCACCAGTGCCGGGTTGAAAATGTTGGCACCCAGGCCGCCCCAGATGAGCTTGCCGATACCGATGGCCACGGCACCGCCGATGAAGGCCATCCACAGCGGCAGCGCCGGCGGCAGGGTGAGGCCTAATAAAAGACCGGTCAGCGCCGCGCTGTTGTCGCGCAGGGTGATGGAGCGCTGTTCCCTGGGGGTGAAGTACCACTCGGTGAGGACGCTGCCGGCGATGGCGGCGAGCAGCACCAGCAGCGCGGCGAGGCCGAAGTACCAGAGGGCGGCGAGGGTGGCGGGCAGCAGGGCCAGCCAGACGTCGCGCATCGCCGCCGGGGTGGTCATGCCCTGGCGCAGCAGCGGGGCCGGCTGCAATAGCAGGTGTGGGTCTTTACGCTTCATTCTTTTCGCTTCTTACCTTTTGCTGCCGCAGGTCGTCCTTCGCGGTGCGGATATGTTGCACGATGGGAATGCCGGAGGGGCAGGCGAAGGTACAGGCGCCGCACTCCACGCAGTCCATCAGGTGGTAGTCGTCGCGCATCTGCTCGAACAGTCGCGCCTTGCCCAGCTTCGCCAGCCGCGAGGGGTTGAGGAAGTAGGGGCAGGCCTCGAGGCAGCGGCCGCAGCGGATGCAGGGGTACTCGCGCGGGTGCCCGGTCTCGTTCGCGGTAAAGGCGAGGATACCGGAGCTGCCCTTGAGGATGGGGGCATCGAGGTCGGCGATGGGCATCCCCATCATCGGCCCACCCATGATCACCTCGCGGGTACTCTCCTTGAGGCCGCCGCAGAAGCGCAGCACTTCGCGGATCGGGGTTCCCAGCGGCACGATGAGGTTGGCCGGCTCGGCCACACCGGGGCCGGCAACGGTGACGACGCGCTCGATCAGCGGCATGCCGATGTCGAAATAGTCGGCGATGGCGACCACGGTGCCGACGTTGTTCACCGCCACGCCAATGTCGCGGGGCAGGGCACCGGCCGGTACCTCCTTGTTGTAGGCGGCCTTGATCAGCATCTTCTCTGCCCCCTGGGGGTACTTCACCTCCAGGCCGAGTACCTCGATCGGCAGCTCGCCCACATGCTGCTGGAGGAGCTCGATGGCGTCGGGTTTGTTCTTCTCCACGCCGATGGTGGCGCGTTTCGCCCCCAGCTTCTGGCGCACAATCTCGGTGCCGCGGATCACCGCCTCGGGGCGCTCCACCATCAGGCGGTGGTCGGTGGTTAGGTAGGGTTCGCATTCGGCGCCGTTGACCAGAAGCTCCTCGATCTGCTGTCCCTCGGGGATGGCGTACTTCACGTGGCTGGGGAAGGCCGCACCGCCCATACCGACGATACCCGCCTGCTGCACCTGCTCGATGAACTCTTCGGTGGAGAGGGCCTGCCAGTCGATGGCGGGCCTGGGCGGCAGCTGCTGGGTAGCGTAGGGGTCCGCCTCAATCTCAATGGCCGGTTTGAAGTTGCCGTCGATATAGCGATGGGGACCGATGTCGCGCACCGTGCCGGTGACCGGGGAGTGCAGGGTGGTGGAGACGAAGGCCGCCGCCTCGGCGATGAGCTGGCCGCGTTCGACCCGCTCACCGACCTTCACCACCGGCCTGGCCGGGGCGCCGATGTGCTGGCCCAGCGGCATCACGTAGCGCGGCACGAAGGGGACACGCTGGATCGGCAGGTCGGCGGTTTGATCCTTGTGGTGTTGCGGATGAACACCGTGATAAAATGTTTTATTAAACAGAGAGATAGAAAACATAGTTAATAATGTTTTTAGCTCAAGAGTTCTGCCCGGTATAACCGGCGATACTCATCAGGCGCTGGGTGATCTGCTCGTGGGTACGGGCGTTCATCCCCTCTTCCAGTGCACGCAGCTTCTCTTCGTACTCGGCACGCAGGGCAGCGATCTCCGCCTCGTGGGCGGCGGCCAGCTCGGCCTTTGCCTCGGCCTCGACCCGCGAGGTGAAGGGGGTGACCAGGCCACCCAGCTCCTGCAGGGTACGCCAGCCGTGGGCCAGCTGAGCGGTGGCAGCGGCCAGTGCCGGGTCGATGCCGATGCGGCGGCTGTTGCCCTCATCATCGCTGATGGCGAGGTAGGGGCTCTTGCCGTCACGTGCTGCCTCATCCAGAGCGAGCCAGGCGGTCAGTTCGGTGGGTGACGGTGCTCCTTCTGCCAGCGGCTGCAGCCGCGGGGCGAACCGCTTCTGCTGCAGTGCCCAGTGGGCCGGGGTGACGACCTCGCCCTCCTCCTCGTACCAGTCACTCTTTAGTGCGGGGTTGCCCTCCAGGCTGAGGCGGGAGCCGAATACGCCCTCGCCATTCGGTTGATAGCGGAACAGCGGCTGGGCGCGGCTGATGACCGCGTTCTCCGCCTGTTGCAGGGTGGCGCTCGTGGCAAAGCCGTGACGCTCGGGGCTCGGTACATTGACGCTAATGAGGGCCGGGCCGCCGAATTTCATCGCCTCGCGCACCGAGTCGCGCAGGTGCTCGGGAGCGGCGATGGAGCTCTGGGCGACGTAGGCCTTGCGCTGTGCCAGGGCCATCATTCCCAGGTTCCCCCGGCTGTCGCGACGGGAGGCGAGCGGGGTGGCGGTATTGTGGTCGCCCAGCCCCAGCTCCAGCTCGCTCAGTACCAGGACCTTTACCGGTAGCTCACTGTTGAGCAGCCAGGCGAGCTGGGCAAAGCCCTGGCCACCGAGGCTTTCATCGTTACCGATGAGGATCAGCGGCGGACAGAGACGGCGCTCTTCGTCGCTCAGGTCGCTCCAGCTCAGGGTGTCTAGCTTACCGACCTTTGCCTTGGGGTCGAGCAGGGCGCGCGCCTGGCGCAGCAAACGAACCGATTCGACCGCCTCTTGCAGCTGTCCCTCCAGCAGGCCGGCGGCGATCTGCGGTGCATCGCCGCTCATATCGACCACCACCGGAGCCTGGAAGGGGTTGTGCGGGAAGGCACCGGCCCAGGCGGCGGCAGAGCCGGGGGCCACAGCGACACCGTAGCGGGCGCGGCCCAGGCCGTTTTCGCCCTCGGCCAGTCGCCACTGCAGCTCTCCCAGCTTCTGTGCCAGTGCGACCGACTTCTTGAGCGCGTGGGTATCGACACCGCTACCCTCGACCGACTCATCGGCGAGGAAGGCGCCGAGGGCCGCCTCACGGGTGTGGATCGCCTTCAGGCCGCTGGATAGGCGCTCCAGGTCCTCGGTGGGCAGGGCGTCGGCCAGGGTGTCGCGGATACGCTGGGTGATGCCCTGCTGGGCATCGCGGACCTCGCCGATGAAGCGATGCAGCAGCGGTTGCTGCTGGTATTCGGTAGCGGCCAGCACCTGGCGTACGGCGATCTTCTCGCCGGAACCGGCCTCGGCACCGTCGCCCCCGGAGAGGGCAAAGGCGCAGTGGCGAGACATCATGATGGCGGCCATGGGGCCAACCTCCGGTAGCCTGGCGACACGCTCGATGGTGGCGGAGTCGGTGTCCGGGGTCTGCTGCCACAGCTGCCACTGGCTGCGCGCGGTGGCGATTAGCTCGTTGCTTTGCGGCGCCATCGCCAGCGCCTCATCACCACAGACCTCTACACAGAGTCCGCAGGCCTTACAGCTGTCGGGATTGATGGCGAGGGAGAGCAGCTCGCCACTCTCCTTCTGTGCCTTCTCGGCCAGCTCGAACAGGGTTGGGGTGATGCTCAGTGGCAGGGGGGCCAGTGCCTGCTTGACCCGGGCGAGGTCGGCCTCCACCGCCTGACGGCGATCGTCGGCCAGCGGGGCCTTCTCATTGACCCAGTCGTAGGCCTGTTGCAGCAGCTCGTCGCTGCTGAGTCCGCTGGCCTCACCCTTGCGCGCCATGGCGGCGATACGCTGCGCCAGTTTGCCGGCGATTTGGTTCAGAGAGGTGGCGGAGGCGATGCGAATGCCGCTGTCGATCAGTTTCTTCGGCCCCAGTGCCACCGCGCCGATGGCGCTGTCGGGGCAGGCGGCCCAGCACTTGCCGCAGCCGCTGCAGCTGTCGGCATCGAAGACGGGCAGCGCCGTGCGTGAGGGGCTGTGGTCCTTGAAGGTGGCGGAGAGGGGCGGGATCGCGCCACTCGCCATGCAGGGGTCGGCGGTCAGGGCGGCACTGTCATTGTTGCGATAGAGGACGCCGACCTGATCCCAGAAGCGCGGCAGGCTGTCGTAGCCCTCGCGGTCGCCGCCCAGGTGGCGCACCGCCAGTGGTGCCTCGTCGCTCCAGCCTGCCGGGGTGGCCGTGGCATCGGCGTTAAGTGCATCGGTATCGAGGCGGCTGACCGACTCCATACCGGCCTCGAAGGCGGTGAGCAGCGCCTTGCGCTCGGCCTCGGACAGGTGGCTGAAGCTCTCTTCGCGGCTGGAGAGGATGCGGCGCGCCTTGAGATCGATGGTGCCGTTCTGCAGCAGCATACCGATGAAGGCACCCAGCTGTGCCTCCTGTAGCTGGTCGGTCTCGATGCTCAGGCTGTAGACGTTAATCCGCTTCTGCTTAATGGTGGCCAGCCTGTTCGCGGGCAGCTCATCGCCCAGCATCAGCAGGCTACCGCCCTGCGCCAAATTTGCCACGGGGTCGATATTGGGGTGATGGGCATCGCCGCTGAGGATGGCGATATTGGCCATCACCTCATCACCGCCATCGAGCAGCGCCTTGAGGCTATGGCTGAAGCGGTCGACGCGGGCCACGCCCCAGCGCTCCCAGCTCATTGCCGGGCGGCTGCGTACCGCACCGCCGAGCAGCTGGTGGAGGAAGGTGGCGGCCTCGATGGCCAGCGCCTCGCCCGGCTCCCCTGCCAGGTGGTGTACCGCTACGCTGAGGGCGTCAGCGGCGTTCTCGGAAGCGCCCTCACTGCTGCGCAGCCCCAGGGAGGCGATCTCCGGGTAGTTGCGGCGCAGGGTGTCGAGCATCACCTGGCGCTTGGGGTGGATGCTGTCGGCGCGGTGGAAGTCGAGACCGAGGTAGCGGCGTGGGGCGGGCTTCTCGCCCATCCCTTTGACCAGGGCGGTGAGGTCGGCGGCTCTTAGCGGCAGGCCGCCCAGGCCGTAGATGGCACTGAGCAGCTGCGGGCGCTCGGCATCGCTGAGGGGATACGCCGCGGCACGCAGTTCGCGCAGCAGTGGACCGTCGCCGGCAAGCGGGGTGTCGCTACGCTCCAGCACAGTGACGGCCTGTTTGCCGCGCAGCAGCTCGCGCAGCTGTGCAGCGGGCAGGGGGCGCAGGCCGTGCAGGCCGATTACGCCGAGCTTTATCTTCTGTTTCGACAGGGTGTTACTGACCGTAATGGCCGTCTCGATGGCGCTACCCTGTGCCACCAGCAGCAGCCGGGACTTCTCTATGTTGTGCTGTGTTACGGCGCTGTAACTGCGACCGGTGAGGCGGGCGAACTCGCCAAAGGCCTGCTCCAGGACTTCCGCCACGGTGGCGCTGAAGAAGGGGGCCTGGGCCGCCTGACCCATGGCGAAGCTCTCGGCACCCTGCAGGGCGCCGCTGAGTACCGGCTGGTCCAGGTCGTGCCACTTCGGCACGCGGCGGCGCTGCTCACCGAACAGCAGCTTCTGTGCCGTGTTGCTGACTTCGATGGTCTCGCTGCTGGAGCCGATGAACTGCTTAGCCAGTTGCGGTGAGGGGAGTTTGACCTCCTGCGCCGCCAGGGCGGTCTGTTCGCCGTCCATCACCACGATGCCGGGAATGAGGCTCTGCTCGGCGACGCGGCGGGCGATAAGGGTAAAGTCGACCGCCTGCTGCACATTCATCGCGTGCAGCACGAAGCAGCCGCTCTCGCCGCTCAGGTGTACCGCTTCATGACCAGAGCCAAGTGCCGCGCCCTGGGCAGCGAGGGCGCGGTTTGAGAGGTGGACCACCAGCGGCAGGTGACGCCCGGCGGCGTTGACCAGCAGGTCCTGCGCCGCGGCCATCTCCTGGCCGTCGAGGAAGGCGGTGGCGCGCTGGCCGCTCAGGCTCAGGCCGATGGCGGCGGCGAGGGCGCCGCGACCGCTCTCTGCATCGATACTGCCCAGCTGGGTGCCGAACATATTGCGGCGGTTGCGCTGCTGCTCCGCCTGCCAGGCCGTGTTGGCGCCGTTGCCGGGGAAACCACCGGCCAGGGCCGCGCTGTCGGCGATGGCCGCCTCGGCGATGGCGACGGCGGTGTTGCCATCGAGCACGGTCTCGACGCCATCGGGCAGCTGGCCTGCCAGCTCCGGGGAGCCGAAGAAGCGGCTATAGAGTTTGATCGCGACTTCAGTGAAGTTGGGCATAACGTTTCTGGCTCTCGCTTTGCGATTCTTCTTCATTAAACTGTGCCCCATCCACCCACTGAATGGCAGCAGTTGGGCAGCGTGAGGCGGGCTCCGGGGTTACCGGCAGGCCGCTCTCGTAATGGATAATTGGCAGCTCATTGACCATCTCCATCAAGCCGGCAGGGGCCGCGGCGACGCACTTGGCGCAGCCGTCGCAGCCGACCGAGCAGAGCACGCTGACCGATTCGCCGGCCAGCGGGTTGTTGCACTGCACATAGAGCTTCTGGCTCAGGGGCAGCAGCTCGAACAGGTCCTTGGGGCAGGCGTCGACGCAGTCACCGCAGGCGGTGCACTTGTCGATATCCACCACCGGCAGGCCGTTGGCACTCATATGGATGGCGTCGAAGTCGCAGGACACGTCGCAGTCGGCCAGTCCCAGGCAGCCCCAGGAGCAACCCTTGCCGCCGCCGGAGACCACTGCCGCGGCGCGACAGCTCTCGAAGCCGTCATATTCGGCGATCTGGAAGGCCTCGGCCTTGCCGCCGGCGCACTTCAGGCGCGCCACCCGCTTCTCTGCCTCGCCGGCATCGACGCCGAGGAAGTCGGCGATTTCGTCGATGTCATCGCTACTCGCCACGGTACAACCGCTGGGCTGCACCTCGCCGCTTACCAGCTTCTGCGCAAAGGGGAGGCAGCCGGGCTCGCCGCAGGCGCCGCAGTTGGTACCAGGCAGCAGCTCCTCGGTGTGGGCGATACGTGGGTCTTCCTCTACCTTCAGCAGTTTGTAGGCGACGGCCAGGATGATTCCGAAGAACAGTCCCAGGCCTGTCATGATCGCCGGTGCGGTGAGAATTTCGTTCATTAATTGCCCAATCAATTAAAGGGGGCTGCGCGCTCTTTCAGCTCATCCAGGCCGGGCTCGGCGGGGTTCCACGGCTGTCCGGGGTGGATGCACTTGGAGGGGCAGATTTCCGCCGCCTCGACCATCTCCTTGTAGGTGCCCGCGGAGAGGTCGCCGATCACCGCCATGTTGGTGTCGTCGTAGACGAACATCTGCGGGTTGATCTTAATGCAGTCGTTGCAGCTGGTGCAGAGCGGGGTGTCGATCCACGGCTCCTCAATGAGCTCCTCTTCCTCCTCCTCGACCGGCGTAGCGACCTCCTCGGTCACCTCCTCCTCGACGGCCACGGGCGCAGCGGCAGCCGGGGCTGCAGCGGCAAGGGCAGGGCGCGGGGCGCCGGAGGTGAAGTCCATCCCCAGCAGGACATCGGTCAGCTTGCCCATCACTTCGCCGGCCGCTTCGGCGCGCACACGGGCCAGCTCGGCCTCGAACTCGGCCTGCATCGCTGCCTTCTCTTCGGCGGCCAGGGCCTCGACCTCGGCACGGGTGGCGGCGATGGCGTTGTCGATGTGTTTGTTACGCACACCGGCCATCTCCTGCAGGGTGTGCCAGAAGTTGAGGCGGTCGCGGCAGGCCTGTACCAGGGCGCGGGAGATCACCAGCTGCTGCAGCACGCCGCCGTTGCCCACGGCCCAGACGAAGGGGACGTGCTGGTGCACCGTCTCTTCGGGCAGCTGCAGGAACTCGGCCACCGGCACCAGGGCATCGGTGTCGCACTCGTGGGGAACCACGGCAAAGTGGTGGCGCAGGCGAGGGATCAGCAGGGCGTAATCGGCGAAGGTGAAGGCGAGCTCCTGCTCCACGGTGATGCCGGTGTCGTCCTGGTAGTGGAAGGTGTGGACCGGCCAGTCCTTCTCCGGCTGCGGGTTGCCGCTAAAGTCCATGCGATCGGCAAAGGCGTCGCCGGCGGCGGGGTTGATGCTGAAGGCGGGGTGGACACGCCCCTCCAGGGCGGCACCGGCCACCAGCCAGGCGTTGAGCCCCAGCTCCTGCCCGGTGGGGCGCAGGCCGATGTTGATCAGGTGCAGACTGGTGCGAGTGGCGTCCAGTGCGGCGGCGTAGCGCTCAAGCAGGTTGACGTGGCGCGCCGCCGAGGCCTGGGAGACCACCGCCTGGCGGTGGCTGATACCCAGATAACCCAGCTCGGTGCGGTAGTTGTGGAAAGGGTCCTCGTCCGCAGTGGCGCCGGGGTTGGCGTGGGCCAGTACCCGCACGAAGACCTGCACCGGACGACCGGAGCTGAGCAGGCGGGAGAAGGAGGGCATGCCCTCGTTGGCCATATGATCGGCCGACTCCAGGGCGATGATGGCGGGGACCAGCAGCAGCTCTTCGCGAGAGAAGGCCTCCCAGTCGAAGTTGGCAAAGAAGGGGTCGTGGATCGCCGTATCGTAGATGCCGTTAATCTCCAGTTGGGCGATACGGGCGGCGGCGAAGACCTGGGCCAGGCGTTGTGCCTCTTCATCGAACAGGCGTGTGGCAGCGGCACAGGGGTCGTTATCCTCAACGGTCTCGAAGCCCTCGGTGCGGCTTAGCCATTCCCCCTCAAGCGGGGCGCTGTGGACGAAGCGTACCAGGGTGTTGCTGTGCTGGTACTCCTGCAGGGTCTTCAGTGCCGACTCGATACGCCCGTGGCGCTCCGCCGACATGGAGATGGAACCCCTGGACTTGCTGCCGATGACCCTGGAGAGGACGCTGGTGTCGATAAGGCTGGAGCCGCCGCCCATGCTGCCTTGCAGGCTCTCCGGCTTTTTCGACTCATCGGACATGCTGCGATCCACGTCGAGCAGGTTCTTCAGCTCACGGATATGCGCCTTAATCTCGTTGCGGAAGGTGGCGTGACGCGGGATCACCCGGCTGCGAATGCTGTGCACCAGCAGGTGGATTGCCGGGTAGCGACCGTAGGCGAGGAGGTGGCCGTTGGTGGGCAGGGCCGCAAGCAGTTTGGCGATATCCTCCTGCAGCTTGGCGTTGTTCTGCGCATCCAGTCCCAGGTGCTCGGCCAGGGCGTTACAGGCGTCCGTGATCATCTCGGTGGCGGCGACCGGGCCCTCTACGTCGTTCAGCTTCTGGCGTAGCGCACGCTCCACCCAGGGCAGGTTGTCCTTGAGGATGCGCGCTGCATCGTTGCCGGGGGCGAAACCGCTAACCGTCTCGCTCAGCACCTCGGCAATCGGCTTGGCCAGTTGCTCCGGGCTTGGGTTGGCCTCGTCGGATGCGGCGTCGAACAGGAACAGCGGGTAGTCGTAGCGCAAGCGCGAGACATCACGATAGGGCTCCAGCAGGGCGGGCAGGAGGTCGTCGCCGGCATGCTGTACCTGCTCCTGCACGCTCGGATTGCCGAGGTGGAAGTGACGCAGGGTGTGCATAATCCGCTGGGTGGCATCGGCATCCTTTACCGCCGGTGGAATCACCGGGATGGCGCCGCTTTGCGTCTGTTTTGCTGAACTGGCTGTCATGATGCTCTTTTTCTTAAATCAGTTGTACACGTTAACTGCCCGGGTTTTCCGGGCAGTCATACAAGCGAGCTTAGATGGCGAACTTGTCCATCGCCTTGTTAATCGCGGCGATCTTCTCTTCGTCACTCTTGCCGATGTTCCTGGCGGCAATGTCCTCATAGACCACGGCATCGGGATTGCGGTAGAGCAGACCCAGCGGCAGGCGCTCTTCGTCGTGGGCGAATTTCATCGCCCCGAGCCAGTCGCTCGGGTCGTGCTGTTCCACCTGGCCGAAGACGCGCTTCACCGAGTCGTCGAGGGTGATGCCATTCTCGTGCTCCAGCAGGACGAACTTGTCCGGGTTGTCCTGCAGCGGTTTGCAGAACTCGTTAGAGAAGACCGGGCAGCGCTGCAGGATGCGCACGAAGCTGGTGCCGCGGTGGGCGTGTGCCGCCTTGATGGTTTCGAACAGCAGCGGCGGGTTCCAGTCGACCACCTGTGCGACGAACGAGACGTTGCTGACCCCCAGGGTGACGGTGAGAGGATTCATCGACGGCAGCGGGGCGCCCTGCGGGTGGGTGTTGGTACCCATACCGGTGGGGGTGGTGGGTGAGGTCTGCTTTTTGGTCAGGCCGTAGATGGCGTTATCGAATACCAGTACCACCATGTCCATGTTGTAGCGGATGGAGTGTAACCACGGTCCGGCACCGATGGAGAAGCAGTCGCCGTCACCGGTAGCTACCCATACATCCAGCTCGGGGCGATGGGCCTTGATGCCGTTGGCCAGCGGCAGGGCGCGACCGTGTAGGCCGTGCAGGCCGTAGGTGCCCATGTAGTGGGGCAGGCGGCTGGAGCAGCCGATACCGGAGACCGCCACGCTCTTCTCGGGCGGCAGTTGGGCATCGCGCAGCACGCGGTGCACGGTGTTGAGCACGGCGAAGTCACCGCAGCCGGGGCACCAGCGCGCCTCGCCACCGGAGTAGTCGCCAAGGGTAAAGTAGCGCTCGAAGACGTCGAGCGACCAGTCAGCTTTAATACCAAACATTCGTCCGTCCCCTTATGCGTTAATGGTTTTGAGGTTGTCGCCGATCACTTCGACCAGCTCGCCGGGCTGCAGCGGGTGGCCGTAGACCATGGACCAGCAGTCGACGTCGACCAGGGTCTGCATGCGCAGGATGTTGGCCAGCTGGGCACGACGGCGGTTCTCGTCGGTGATCTGCGGGTCATTGGGGTCGTCACTGTAGTTGATCTCGATGGTCATCACCTTCTTAAAGCGGGAGAAGATCTCGGTAAGCCCCGGCTCCAGCGGAGAGAGGAAGCGCAGGTGGATGCTGGAGACCTTAGCGCCGGTGGCGCGCTGGATATCGACCGCCTCCTCGATCGCCCCCATGGTAGAGCCCCAGCCGACGATCAGCAGGTCGCCTTCCTCGTCGCCGTGGATCGCCGGCGGCTTGAGGGTGCTCTGCAGGGTCGCCAGCTTGCGGCTGCGATGCTGCATGGTGGTCTGGTTGGTCTCGGAGTCGTAGGCCACCTTGGAACGGTTGGTGTGGGAGAGGCCGGTCAGTACATACATGCCGTTGGGCTGACCCGGGATCGGGCGCTGGGAGAGGCCGGTGGTCTCGTCCCAGTCGTAGGCAGGCACGCTGCGGTCCCACTCTGACTGGTCGATGGGGTCGGCGAGCCACTCCTCCTGCAGCTCTGGGCGCGCCCAGGGCTGTACGCCGGTGGCGAGGTTGGCGTCGGTGAGCAGTACCACCGGGCCGCGGAAGGTCTCGGCCAGCTTGCGCGCCAGGATCACGAAGTGGAAACACTCCGAGATTGTCGAGGCCGCGAGGAC
>JBNKUL010000029.1:0-21925 GCA_050298555.1 Thiohalomonadaceae bacterium | reverse complement strand
CAGGCAGAGTGACTCGAACATCACCATAATCAGCAGCCACCAGCGACTCATGCCGATAGAGAGCAGGATGCCGAATTCGTGGGTGCGTTCGTGCACCGCCATCAGCATGGTATTGAGCATGCCCAGCGAGGCGAGACCGATGATGATGAAGCCGACGATCAGCACCATCCCCTTGCTTAGCTCCAGCATGTCGGAGAGCGCCGGGGTGAGCTGGCGCCAGTTGCGTACCATGGCGGCGCCGCCCAACTCATCCAGCGGCTGCTCCTGCGACAGGATTTCGAGTTCTCGAGCGATAGCCTGTTGTGGCTGCTCCAGTGAGGTGAGGTCCGGCGTCCAGATCGCCAGCTCGTGAAAGCCCTCCTCCAGGTACATCAGGTACTGGTAGGCCTCTATCGACATCAATACGCCCATGCGATCGAAGTTGGGCTCGACCGGCCGCAATACCCCGGCGATGCGGAACAGGGCATTGCCGATGCTGCCGTCGGCGGCCTGGGTGATGAGGACCAGTTCAGCGCCGATCTTGAGGTGCATATTCTTCGCCAGTTGCGCCCCGACGATGACATTGTAGCGCCGCAGTTGTTCCTCTTCGCCGCTGGCAAGGCCCAGGTTCGCGCTGCCCTGTCGCAGGTGCTCCAGCAACTTGGTTACCTTGCGTTCGCGCTCCGGGTCTACCGCCTTGATCATCACCCCGTTGGAGGCGTCGCCGGAGCTGGCAAGACCCGCGGCGTAGAGTCGCGGCGCGGCGACGATACCGGGGGCACTGGCTTCGATACGCTCCAGGTAGTGCCACGGCAGGGTGGCGTAGAGGTCCTGGTCATCGGCAAAGGCCTGGCGGTGGACCTGCATCTGGCCGGTGGAGACCTCGGTGGCGTACTGCACCATCTGTCGCGACATTCCCTCGAGGAAGGTGGCATAGAGGATCACCATCACCAGCCCGCCGCCAAGGGCGGCGATGGTGAGTAGACTGCGCACCGGGTTACGCCAGATATTGCGCCAGGCGATATAGAAGAAGAACGGTAGCCGCGTTAGCGGGTGGCTGTGGGTTGAGGGCATCATGTGGCGTTAACGCTGCCGCTTGAGTCCGCGCAGGGAGAAGAAGTTGTCGTCCAGGGCGACACCGAAGGCGATCTCTTCATAGACGACGATGGTGGACTCCCCCGGTTTGTCCTCCGGTATCAGGGTCATGCGCATCGGGATCGCCCGACCATCCACGACTTTAATTTGATCGAAACGCATTACCCGTACCTGTACCCCCTCCTCATCATAATAGCGGGCGCTGACAGGGGCGAAGTTGTCCTGGCGAATGTCCATCACCACCTTGCCCCACACCACCGCGGCATCCGGTTTTGGCGTCGAGGTCACTTCGTAGATCTGGCTGCCGTCACGTTCCCCCTCGAAGCTGATCACCGAGGAGTAGTCGTCCACATAGGTGCTCTCTTTTACCAGGTCGTCGTTGGTGAAGTGGCTGCCCATCCAGGAGCCGGCCATCATGCTGGCCGGCACCTTGGTGACACGGTTGATCTTCGGCAGGTAGTTCCAGATATTTTCCTTCACCTTCAGCGTGGCGATACCGCGGTCCTTAACCGGTTCGCGAATCACGATCAGTGAGTGTTCCTTGCCGCGCGACCAGGCCTCCATCGTCATGGTGCGCTCATACCGGCGTGTCTTCACCGTCATGGTCATGGTGGCCTGGGAGGTGTCGCCGCGCCACAGCTCATCGATATGGGTCATCAACTGGTCGATATCCATGGCCTGGGCGGCAGGCAGGTAGAGCAGGAAGAGCAGGAAGAGGGTAAATAGGAGCGGGAGGTTTTTTCGCAGCTGTTTAGCGCTAAATAGTGACATAGACTCATTCTCCCCAGTTTTGTTACTCAAGCAGGCCGACGCTCTTGATGCGTGCATAGACCTTGCTGCCTTCGCGTAGGGCCAGGTTGTCCAGTGATTTGGTGGTGATGCGGGCCAGCAGTGGCTGCTCATCGCGCCGTTCGGGGCAACAGAGCTTCACCAGTACCTGCCCCTCCTCCGCGGCGGCGATATCGACGACCTCGGCGTGCCAGATATTGAGGATGCTACTCTTGCGCTCCTGCTCCAGACTGAGGCTGACGTCCCGTGCCGGGATGCGCACCCGCACCCTCTCTCGAATACGCTTGGGTATCATCTTTACCCACAGGCGGCCGAAACGGCAGTCGAGCGCGGTGAGGTGGTACTTTTTGTCGTGGCCGGCGACGATGGTATCGATGGCCGATGCCGCCTCATTGCCGTAGGAGATGGCCAGCTCCATCTTGCTGAGTATCTTCGATACGGTGCCGCTGTCCTGCAGTCTGCCTCCCTTCAACCAGACCATGTGGTCGGCCAGCTGCGCCACCTCCTCTACCGAGTGGCTGACGTAGATCACCGGGATCGGCAGGTGGTCGTGCAGCTGTGCCAGATAGGGCATGATCTCACGCTTGCTCTGCAGGTCCAGCGCCGAGAGCGGTTCGTCCATCAGCAGCAGACTGGGGTTACTGAGCAGGGCGCGGCCGATGGCCACCCGCTGGCGCTCACCGCCGGAGAGATGCTGGGTGCGGCGTGACATCAGCGGCTCCAGCCCCAGCCACTCATCGACCTGTTCCAGGGTAAGCTGACGCTCTTTTTTGGGGATACGTTTGTAGCCGAACAGCAGGTTCTTCTCGACCGAGAGGTGGGGGAAGAGGCTCGCCTCCTGGAAGACATAACCGAGGCGACGCTTATGCACCGGAAGCCGCCGCCACCCCTTCTGCCAGGCTTCTCCATCGACGATCAGTTCTCCCTTGAAACGCTGCAGCCCGGCGATGGCCCGCAGGATGGTGGTCTTGCCCGAGCCGGAGTGGCCAAACAGGGCGGTAATGCCCTGCGGCGGCAGGTCGAGCTCGACATCCAGCTCGAAATCGTCGAGCCTGGCCTGGATCTGCGCATGAATGCCAGTCATTACAGGCTACTCCTGTGCAGGCGACCGTTGAGGAGATAGAGCAGGAACAGTACCAGGAAGGCGAAGCCGACCATGCCCAGGGAGATGAGGTGGGCCTGGTCGTACTGCAGCATCTCCACATGGTCGTAGACGGCGATGGAGAGCACCTTGGTCTCACCGGGGATATTACCGCCGATCATCAGGATGACACCGAATTCACCGACGGTATGGGCAAAGCCGAGCACCATGGCGGTAAGAAAGCCGGGGCGAGCCAGCGGCAGGGTGACATGAAAAAAGCGGTCCAGGCCCGATGAGCGCAGGGTGGCGGCGACCTCGAGCGGCCGCTGCCCCATCGCTTCGAAGGCGTTCTGTAGCGGTTGTACCACAAAGGGCATGGAGTAGATCACCGAGGCGACAACGAGCCCGGCAAAGGTAAAGGGGAGCGTGCCCAGCCCCAGCGACTGGGTGAACTCGCCGCCGGGCCCGTTGGGGCCGAGAAAGATCAGCAGGTAGAAACCGAGTACCGTCGGAGGCAGCACTAGCGGCATTGCCACCACGGCGCCGACCGCGTGCTTGAGACGGCATTGGGTCTGGGAAAGCCACCAAGCGATGGGGGTGCCGATAAACAGCAGCAGTACGGTGGTTGCTGCCGCTAATTTGAGGCTCAATATTACCGGTTGCCAGTCAAATTCCATTACACCCGTTCTCTTTCCTGCGTAAGAAGAGGCCTATTATTCCACAGCATAGCCCTGTTGCTGAATTACTTTACGTGCCTGGGTGCCTGTAAGGAACCGCATAAAGGCCGCGGCAGCCGTGTTCTCCTTTCCCCGCTTGAGTGTGACCGCCTGCTGTGCAATCGGCGCATAGAGCCCCGTTGGTACCGTCCACTGGCTCCCTGCGTGGGGCCACTCCTTTACCTGTGAGGCGGCGACCAGTCCTGCCTCGGCATTCGAGGTGGCGACAAACTGGAATGCCTGGGCGATGGAGTCGCCGCGCACGAGCCTGGGCGCAACCCTCTGCCAGACCCCCAGCTTCTCCAGTGCCTGTTGTGCCGCCAGCCCATAGGGGGCCGTCTGCGGATTGGCGATGGCAAGGCGGCGCAACTCCCCCTGCTCCAGAAAGTCGCGGCCATCGAGAAACAGCAGTGGATCGGCGCTCCACAGCACCAGCTTGCCGCGAGCATAGGTGAAACGGCTATCGGCAACGGCCCTGCCCTCCTCCACCAGCCGCCTGGGACGCGCCGTATCGGCGGCGAGGAGGATATCGTAGGGTGCGCCGTTGACGATTTGCGCATAGAGCTTACCGGTGGAGCCGTAGCTGGCCCTCACGGTATGCGGGGTTTGCTGCTCAAACAGCTTAATGAGCTGCTTGGCCGTCCCAGTGAAGTTTGCGGCGATCGCCACTCTTACCTCAGCGGCGTGGGCAGAGGGTGAGAAGAACTGCAGCAGTAGAATCGCGAGCAGCACAATGCGTGGTGATGTATGTTTCATATGGTAATGATATAAAAAAAGCAGGTGAGGCTGACAGCCTCACCTGCTTTATTCTCTCTGGATATCGATTAACGTTCCAGCTTTTTTGCCCAGAACTCGTCTGCCAGCACCAACAGCCCGCGTGCCATTTCGGCCATTTGCATACTAGCCTCATTGCTGTTGCGCGCTCCCTCCATGGTACTTTCGGAGACGTCGCGGATGGTGATGATGCTGCGGTTGATCTCCTCGGCCACGGCGCTCTGCTCCTCAACGGCGGTAGCGATCTGGGTGCTCATGTCGTTAATGGTATCGATGGCCTGAGAGATGTTGTTCAGCGATGCCACCGCTTCGGCAGCCTGCTCAACGCTGGTGTTGGCCTGCTCGCTGCTGTGCTCCATCACGCTTACCGCCTGACGTGAACCATTCTGCAGCTTTTCGATCATTGTCTGGATCTCCTGGGTCGCCTCGTTGGTGCGCGTTGCCAGGGTTCGCACCTCATCGGCGACCACGGCGAAGCCGCGGCCCTGCTCACCGGCACGGGCAGCCTCGATGGCGGCGTTTAGCGCCAGCAGGTTGGTCTGCTCGGAGATGCCTCGGATAACGTCGAGAATGGTGCTGATATTGTTACTGTCGGCCTCCACCTCCTTGATGACCTCAGCCGCCTTAACCACCTCCTTGGCCAGGTCCTCGATGGTGTGCATGGTGCTGTTGACCACGGAGCGGCCATTATTGACCTCTTCGCTGCCGTTGGTCGCGGCATCAGCCGCCAGCTGTGCATTGCCAGCCACCTCGGTGATACTGGCGGTCATCTCGTTGACAGCGGTCGCCACCTGGTCGGTCTCGGAGTGCTGCTGATGCACCCCCTGGGTGGTCAGTTCTACGGTGGCCATCAGCTCTTCCGCACCGGCAGAGACCTTTTTCGATGAGTCGGAGATACGGCCGATGATGGCTCCACTCTCTTCCTCGAGCATCTTCATCGCCGTCATCACACAGCCGAACTGGTCACGTCGACCGGAATAGACATAACGGGAGATCGGGTTGCCGACGATACGTTGCGCCTTTTTCGCGATGCCATCGAGTGGACGCATCAGGACATAGATAGCAGCTGAGGCAAATGTTGAGGTCAGCAGGACGGTGGTCAGTATCGACGTGAGACTGATACCGTTAATAATGGAGGCGATCACTACAGCAAGTGTCACAGCAGATACGACACTTAGCATCATTTTGTGGGTGACCGTCAGGGTTGCCGGTGTGATCTCTTTCGGTACCTTGCCGGCGTTCAGCTGCTGATAGATCTTCTCGGCACGCTCTACATGCTCGGCCTTGGGCTTGGAACGCACTGACTGATACTCAACAGTCTGGCCGTTCTGGCGTATTGGGGTGGCGAAGGCGTCGACCCAGTAGTGGTCGCCATTTTTGCAGCGGTTCTTTACGATCCCCATCCATGAGCGACCGTCCTTGACGGTGTCCCACAGGTTCTGGAAGGCGGCGGGCGGCATCTCCGGGTGGCGGACGACATTGTGGTTCTTCCCAATCAGCTCCTCTTCAGTAAAGCCACTGATGTCGATGAAGGTATCGTTAACATAAGTAATTGTTCCCTTCAGGTCGGTAGTTGAAAGGATATTCGCATCTTCCGCGTAGCTCTGCTCAACCCCGGTAATGGGGAGGTTCTTCTTCATTGATACACACCCTTACTTCTCGATTTAGCGCTCATCCATCCAAATTTACTATTCCCGCTGTACTTCCAGATAACGGCCGTTACCGCCAATACCTTAAGGACTTTATCTAACTCACAACCTACTGACATATTTTTGTAACATCAACCACTAATATAGTCGTCTACCCACAATTGGGTATTACCCTGACAGGGGTTGTTAAAGCTCTCTCTATCCACATATAAATGAATTATTAATATGTAACTAAAACTGTTATGCAGACTAACGTAATTTATTCAATTGGTGATGTCAGTGCAGGCGCATGGAACGCCCTCGATGGTGTAGTCAATAATCCTTTTGTATGCCATGAATTTCTGCATGGACTGGAGAGCTCCGGCTGTGTCGGTGAAAAGTGGGGCTGGCATCCCCGCCACCTGTTGCTGGAAGACGATAAGGGGAAGCTGTTGGGTGCAATGCCGCTCTACCTTAAAGACAACTCCTACGGGGAGTTTGTCTTCGACTGGAGCTGGGCCGACGCCTATCAACGTGCGGGACTTGCCTACTACCCGAAACTGGTGAGCGGTGTTCCCTACTCTCCGGTTACCGGCCCACGTCTTCTTGTTGCCGATGGCGTGGATAAATCTGAGATAAAGCGTCAACTGGGGAAGGCGGCGCTCGACTTTGCACGAGAACAGTGCACCTCGTCGCTGCATATTCTTTTTACCGAAGAGGAGGATACCGCTGCACTGGAACGGTGCGGCATGATGCGCCGTACTGGAACACAGTTCCACTGGTTCAATCGTGGCTATCGTGATTTTGATGATTACCTTTCTACCTTTACCTCCACCAAGCGCAAGAAGCTCAAACGCGAGCGCCGCCGAGTTGCGGAACAAGGAATCGAAATCGAGGTGTTGAACGGGCATCAAATTAGTGAGCAACAGTGGCGCATCTTCACCCGCTTCTATCTCTCCACTTTCGAAAAGCACTGGGGCTATGCCACCCTGAACGAAGGATTCTTCCGCCACCTGGGTCAGAGCATGCCGGACTCCGTGGTGTTGGTGATGGCGAAGCATCGCGGAGAGTATGTGGCCGCGGCCCTTTCGCTTCGCTCTAACGACACCCTCTATGGCCGCCACTGGGGCTGCAGCGAGGCATTCCACAGCCTGCACTTCGAACTCTGTTACTATCAGGGGCTCGAGTACTGTATCGCCAACGGGCTCAAGCGCTTCGAGCCGGGTGCCCAGGGGGAACACAAGGTCGGGCGTGGTTTTGAACCGGTACCCACCTGGTCCGCCCACTGGTTGGCCGAACCGCGCTTTGCCGCGGCGGTGAGCTCCTATCTTGCCCATGAACATGAGGCGATGCTGGAATATATGGATGAGTTGAGGGGCCGCCTCCCCTATAGACGTGAAGAGTAGTAACGATGCAACAAAGCGACGGCCCCTACTGGCTCGAGCCGGACAGCGATCCGGCCCTCTTTCCCGATCCCTCCTACGCCCTGGTGGAGCCTGATGGCCTGCTGGCCGTTGGCGGTGACCTTTCGCCTGCACGCCTGCTCAACGCCTATCGCCAGGGGATCTTCCCCTGGTACAGCGACGGCGAGCCGATCCTGTGGTGGAGCCCCAACCCGCGCGCGGTGCTTTTTCCCGAGCAGCTGAAGATCTCGCGCAGCCTGCGCAAGACCCTGCGTAAGGCACCGTTTCGGGTGACGCTCGACAGCGCCTTCGCCCAGGTGATTGAGGCGTGTAGCGAATCACGCCTGGAGAAGGACGGCAGTGAGAGCGGCACCTGGATCACCGAGGAGATGAAGCAGGCCTATATCGATCTCCACCGTATCGGTTTTGCCCACTCGGTGGAGTGCTGGGACGGGGAGGAGCTGGTGGGCGGCCTCTATGGGGTCAGTATGGGGAAGGTCTTCTATGGCGAGTCGATGTTCGCCCGCCGTAGCGATGCCTCCAAGGTTGGTTTCGTTCATCTGGTAAGGCAGCTTATCGAGTGGGAGTTCGCCCTTATCGACTGCCAGGTACATACCGACCACCTCGCCAGCCTGGGGGCAGTGGATATCCCGCGGGAGGCCTTTCTTGAGCTGCTGGATCGCCATTGCGACCCATTTGAAATCCACCAGGGGCAGTGGCAGCTGGAGCCGACATTGACTACGGAGTGGTAACGATGGGCCATATGCAGCCGGCCATCCCCGAGGACCTGACCTTCTATATCAGCGCGCCCCACGACTGCAGTTATCTGCAGGGACGAGAGGCGAGCACCCTGTTTGCCGATCCTGAGCGCAGTCTGGGTTCGGCCACCTTTAGCGCCCTCTCCGAGATGGGGTTTCGCCGTAGCGGCGGCCTGGTCTACACCCCGCGCTGCTCAGGCTGCACCGCCTGTATTCCTGTCAGGATCGTGGTCGACGAGTTCAGGCCTGACCGCAGCCAGCGGCGTAGCATGAAGGCCAACCGTGACCTGCAGCTACGCATTAGCGACAGCGTCTTCAGCGATGAGCAGATCGAGCTCTATATGCGCTACGTCCGCGCCCGCCATCCCGGCGATTCGATGGACGTGGAGAGCCGTGAGGAGGTGGAGCGTTTCTTTCTCTGCGACTGGAGCGATACCTTCTTTATCGAGTTTCTGCTCAACGGCCGGCTGGTTGGCCTCTCGGTGGTCGATGCGTTGCAAAACGGCCTCTCTGCGGTCTATACCTTCTTCGACCCGGCAGAGGTAAAGCGTGGCCTCGGGGTCTTTGCGGTGCTGTCGCTGGTGGAGGAGGCAAAACGGCGTCGACTCCCCTACCTCTACCTGGGATACCTCATTCACGAGAGCCCCAAGATGGCCTACAAGTCGCGTTATCGTCCGTTGCAGCAGCTGCGAAACGGCCAGTGGTTCGACGCCCCTCTAGCTTGATTCGCCCTCGCCTGGCCCCCATACCTGTTCGTGACGCAGTTCACTGGCTGTAACAAACGCAGCTGAAATTGTCGGTATCGGACTGGAAATTAGTAAAAACCGGCCGATACTGTAACTAATGGGAGAGCCATCCCGTCGCTAGAGGAGCCGCACCATGTTGAGCTTTATCTACCGGTTAGCACACGACTTTGAGCGAGAGCACGGCGTTCACCCCAATCTGCTCTATCTCAATCCCACCCACCTGCAGTTCTTGCGCCAGCAACTGAACAACGAGCAGCAGCTCGACAACATCGTAAAACTGCTGGGTATGGAGATCATGGTAACGCGGGAGGTGATACACCCACACGTGGTGTGGACACACCTGCCGTCGCAGCGTCAGGCGATAAGCTGACGCCTTAGCGCAGGGATGCGATTGGTTTTGAAATCCTGGGAGAAATAGTGCATGATGTCGCGCTAATTTTTGGCTGCGCGTCGACAGCGCATCATTCCGTCACTGAAGAGCAATCATCTGCATGGCAAAAGAAGAAGGTATCGAAATGGAAGGGACGGTCGTTGAGACCCTCCCCAACACCACATTCCGCGTAGAGCTGGAGAACGGCCACGTGGTTACCGCCCATATCTCCGGCAAGATGCGCAAGCACTACATCCGCATCCTCACCGGCGACAAGGTCACGGTACAGCTGACCCCCTACGACCTGACCAAGGGCCGCATCACCTTCCGCGCCCGTTAAACAGCTCGCAGAAACGAAAACGCCCGGCTAGATGCCGGGCGTTTTTTGTTGCCTGGAGGAAAATAGCCGCCTAGCTGGTCACCGCCTCCTCGCTGCCCTCGAACTCGAAGGTCAGTTCGCCGTTCTCGGCACTGATCAAGACATGTCCGCCGCCCTCCAGGGCGCCGAATAGCAGCTCCTCGGCCAGCGGTTTCTTGATCTTATCCTTAATAACTCGTGCCATCGGCCGTGCTCCCATGGCGGGCTCGAAGCCGTGCTCGGCCAGCCAGGCTCGGGCTGCGGCGTCCACCTCGATGGCTACCCCTTTCTCCTCCAACTGCGTCTCCAGTTCCATCAGGAACTTGTCGACCACGTTGTTGATCACCTCGCCGCTGAGCGACTTGAACTGAATGATCGCGTCAAGCCGGTTGCGGAACTCCGGCGTGAAGTGCTTGTTGATCACCTCCATGCTGTCGCTGGAGTGGTCCTGCCGGGTAAAGCCGACAGAGCGGCGTGCCAGCTGATCCGCACCCAGGTTGGTGGTCATGACGATAATCACGTTGCGGAAGTCCGCCTTGCGGCCGTTGTTGTCGGTCAGGGTGCCGTGGTCCATCACCTGTAGCAGCAGGTTGAAGACCTCCGGGTGGGCCTTCTCGATCTCGTCGAGCAGCAGTACCGCATGGGGGTGTTTGTTGATCGCCTCGGTGAGCAGGCCGCCCTGGTCGTAACCCACATAACCGGGAGGTGCGCCGATGAGGCGCGACACGGTGTGGCGCTCCATGTATTCGGACATATCGAAGCGCACCAGCTCGATGCCCATGCTCTTGGAGAGCTGGCGTGTCACCTCGGTCTTGCCGACACCGGTGGGGCCGGCGAAGAGGAAGGAACCGATCGGCTTTTGCTCGTTGCCGAGGCCGGAGCGTGACATCTTGATCGCGGTGGAGAGCACCTCGATCGCCTCGTCCTGGCCGTAGATCATCAGCTTGAGGTCGCGCTCCAGGTTGCGCAGGCTCTCCTTGTCGGAGGAACTGACGCTCTTCGGCGGGATGCGTGCCATCTTGGCGATGACCTCTTCGATCTCCTTCACGCCAATGGTCTTCTTACGCTTGGAGGGTGGCTGCAGCCGCTGTCGAGCCCCCGCCTCGTCGATCACATCGATCGCCTTGTCCGGCAGGTGGCGCTCGTTAATGTAGCGCTCGGCCAGCTCGGCCGCCTCCTTCAGTGCCGGGCGGGTGTATTTGATGCCGTGATGCTCCTCGAAGCGGGACTTCAGCCCCTCCAGGATCTGGATGGTCTCGCTGACACTGGGCTCGGGGACGTCGATCTTCTGGAAGCGGCGAGCCAGGGCGTGGTCCTTCTCGAAGATGCCGCGGTACTCCTGATAGGTGGTGGAGCCGATGCACTTGAGGTCGCCACTGGCGAGTACCGGCTTGATCAGGTTGGAGGCGTCCATCGCGCCGCCGGAGGCGGAACCGGCACCGATGATGGTGTGGATCTCATCGATGAACAGCACCGCACCCTCTTCTCGCTTAAGTTGGGCCAGTACCGCCTTTAGGCGTTTCTCAAAGTCACCGCGGTACTTGGTTCCTGCCAGCAGGGCGCCCAGGTCCAGTGAGTAGATGGTGCTCTCGGCAAGTACTTCCGGCACCTCACCGTCGACGATGCGCTTGGCCAGCCCCTCGGCCAGGGCGGTCTTGCCGACACCGGCCTCGCCGACGAACAGCGGGTTGTTCTTGCGGCGGCGGCAGAGTACCTGGATGGTACGCTCCACCTCCTCCTTGCGGCCGATCAGCGGGTCGATGCGTCCGCGGCGGGCCATCTCGTTGAGGTTGGTGGCAAAGCTCTCCAGTGGGCTCGCCTCTTCACCACTGCCCTCCCCGGCAGCCGCCGTCTCTTCGGTCTCATCTTCGTCCTTGCGTACGCCGTGGGCAATGTAGTTCACCACATCGAGGCGAGTGACCCCCTGCTGGTTGAGCAGGTAGACCGCCTGCGACTCCTTCTCGTTGAAGATCGCCACCAGGGCGTTGGCACCGGTCGCCTCACCCTGCTCGGAGGATTGCACCTGGAATACCGCACGCTGAATCACGCGCTGAAAACCGAGGGTGGGCTGGGTCTCCGCCTCTTCGTCCTGGGGCAGTTGTGGAATGTTGCTGTCGAGAAAGTCGGCGAGCTCAAAGCGCAGGGTGTCGATATCCGCACCGCAGGCGTTGAGGATGGGGCCGGCGCTGGGGCTGTCGAGCAGCGCCAGCAGCAGGTGCTCCACGGTCATAAACTCGTGGTGTTTGTCCCGCGCCTCCTTGAAGGCGTGGTTGAGGGTGATTTCCAGCTCTTTACTTAACATCGCTCACCTCGTTTCGCTATTCCGCTTCCATATCGCACAGCAGTGGGTGCTGGTGCTTGCGGGAGTAGTCATTGACCTGCATCACCTTGGTCTCGGCAATATCACGGCTATAGGTGCCACAGACACCCTTGCCCTCGGTATGGACGGCGAGCATGACCTGCGTCGCCTTCGGCCTGTCCATGGAGAAGAACTTCTCCAGGATGTGTACCACGAAGTCCATCGGTGTGAAGTCGTCATTCAACAGCAGCACCTTGTACCTGCGCGGACGCTTTAGCTCCGGCTTGCTCTCCTCGACCGCCAGGCCACGGTCATCGTCGTGTTGTTCGTCGCTGTCGTGTGCCATGTTCGTCGGTGTTGAATAGATACCGTTCATCTGTGTTGCTTACCTGTAGTAATGAAGGCGTTTTTCGCTATCACAAGTCATTACTTGACTATATTAATCGGATGTTAAAGAATTTGATAGCGGCCATCATACATGATGGTGAGGTAGAATTTGACGCCCTTATAGAGGCAGTGGATGTAGGTTATGGCAACAGGCGTGGTGAAATGGTTCAACAATGACAAGGGTTACGGCTTTGTCACGATGGATGACGAGGATCAGAGCGAGGTCTTCGTGCACCACAGTGCCATCGATATGGAGGGCTTCAAGACCCTCAAGCACGGCCAGCGTGTCGAATTTTCCCTCTACTATGGCCCCAAGGGGCTGACCGCCTCCTACCTCAAACAGATTCGTGATGAGAATGGTGAGGTGGAGACGGATGAGGAGATGCTGGAGTCGTCATCAAACCCGCCGCTGCCGCTAATCTAGCAAGACGATTACATCTGACCGATTAGTGCCTCGCCGAAGTCGGAACAGCTGAGGAGCGTCGCCCCCGCCATCAGGCGCTCGAAATCGTAGGTCACCGTCTTCGCCCTGATCGCCCCTTCCATTCCCTTAATGATGCGGTCCGCCGCCTCACTCCAGCCCATGTGGCGCAACATCATCTCCGCCGAGAGGATAATGGAGCCCGGGTTGACCTGGTTCTTGCCGGCGTATTTGGGGGCGGTACCGTGGGTTGCCTCGAACATCGCCACCGAGTCGGAGAGGTTGGCGCCCGGGGCGATGCCGATCCCCCCGACCTGGGCGGCCAGGGCGTCGGAGATGTAGTCACCATTGAGGTTGAGGGTGGCGATGACGTCATACTCCTCCGGGCGTAACAGGATCTGCTGCAGGAAGGCATCGGCGATGACGTCCTTAATCGTGATCTCGCTGCCCGTCCTCGGGTTTTTAAGGCTGCACCAGGGGCCGCCATCCAACTCCACCGCACCGAACTCCTCGCGGGCCAGCTCGTAGCCCCAGGCCTTAAAGGCCCCCTCGGTGAACTTCATGATGTTGCCTTTATGCACTAGGGTCACCGAATCGCGATCGTTATCGATGGCGTACTGGATTGCCCGGCGCACCAGGCGCTTGGTACCGGCCTCGGAGACCGGCTTAATGCCGATACCGGAGCTCTCGGGGAAGCGGATCTTGGTAACCCCCATCTCTCCCTGCAGGAAGTCGATGACTCGCCTCGCCTCCTCGCTGCCGGCGGCCCACTCGACCCCGGCGTAGATATCCTCGGAGTTCTCGCGAAAGATCACCATGTCCGTCTTTTCCGGCTCCTTCAGCGGGCTGGGGGTGCCGTCGTAGTAGCGCACCGGGCGCAGGCAGACGTAGAGGTCCAGCTCCTGGCGCAGGGTGACGTTGAGCGAGCGCATCCCCTCGCCTACCGGTGTGGTCAGTGGCCCTTTGATCGAGACCACATACTCTTTTAGCGCCTGCAGCGTCTCCTCCGGCAGCCAGATATCGCCGCCGTAGAGCCGGTTGGCCTTCTCACCGGCGTAGACCTCCATCCACTCAATGATTCGCTCGCCGCCGTAGGCCTTCGCTACCGCCGCATCGACCACCTGCTTCATTACCGGCGTAATATCGATACCGATGCCGTCGCCCTCGATGTAGGGGATGATGGGGCGGTTGGGGACGTTGAGCGATTGATCCGCGTTAACGGTGATCTTCTCCCCCTGTTCGGGGACGGTGATTCTGTCGTAGGGCATGAGAGGCTCCTGAGTTACTATCTTTTTCATAGTGGTACCGATGCAGTTTCAATACAATCCCCCTATGCCGCGAATTATCCTCTTCAACAAACCCTATGATGTGCTGTGCCAATTCACCGATAGTGAAGGGCGCGCCACCCTGGCCGACTATATCGGTGAGAGGGCGTTCTACCCGGCCGGCCGCCTCGATCGCGACAGCGAGGGGCTGGTGGTGCTCAGTGAGAGAGGCGAGCTGCAGCACCAGATCGCCCACCCGAAGAACAAGATGGCAAAGACCTACTGGGTACAGGTCGAGGGGGAGCCCGATGAGACGGCACTGCAGTGCTTAAGGGATGGGGTGGAGCTGAAGGATGGCATTACCCTGCCCGCCAAAGTACGACGTATCGAGGAGCCAGAGCAGATGTGGCCGCGCACGCCGCCGATACGCGTGCGCAAGAACATCCCCGATTGCTGGCTGGAGCTGACCATACGCGAGGGGCGCAACCGCCAGGTACGCCGAATGACCGCCGCCGTTGGCCACCCGACTCTGCGCCTTGTCCGTTATGCCGTCGGTCCCTGGTCGCTGGATGGGCTGGCCAGCGGCGAGTGGCGGATGATGCAGGTGGATGCGAAGGCGTTTCCCACGCCGAAAAAGCGGCCAGTTAAGAGGCACAACAGAAGAGCTCCACGTAGAAGCTGATAGAATACCCGCATGTCAGCTATCTGGACTCCCCACCTTACCGTCGCCGCCGTTGCCGAGGAGCAGGGGCGCTTTCTCCTTATCGAGGAGTCGCCCCACGGCAAGGCGGTGTTCAACCAGCCAGCCGGTCATGTGGAGGAGATCGAATCGCTGTTAGAGGCGGTGGTGAGGGAGGTTGAGGAGGAGGCGTGCCGTCACTTTACGCCCGAGGCGATTTGCGGCATTTATCGCTGGCGCAATGAGGATAACGGCGTTACCTATCTGCGGGTGGCGTTTAGTGGACGCCTCTCCGCTATCGACCCACAGCTGCAGCGCGATAGTGATATTATTGGCGATAGTTGGCTGTCACGTGATGAGCTTGCCACAAAGCCACTACGCAGCCCTTTGGTGATGCGTTGTATCGATGACTATCTTGCAGGCATTCGCCTTCCCCTGGACCTGATCTCGGAACTACCTTAAGCAACATGGCAGAAACCATACACAACATCATCGTCGGACTCTCCGGCGGCGTCGACTCCTCGGTCACTACCCTGCTACTCAAGGAGCAGGGCTACCACGTCGAGGCCCTGTTCATGAAGAACTGGGAGGAGGACGATGATGCCGAGTACTGTGCCGCCGCGGTCGACCTGCAGGATGCCGAGAGTGTCGCGCAGAGCATTGGTGTCGAGCTGCACAAGGTCAACTTCTCCGCCGAATACTGGGACCGGGTGTTCGAGCACTTTCTTGCCGAGTACAAGGCGGGTCGCACCCCCAACCCGGATATCCTCTGCAACAAGGAGATCAAGTTCAAGGCATTCCTGGAGTATGCGCAGCGCCTGGGCGCCGACCATATCGCCACCGGCCACTACGTGAGACGCGACTTTGCAGACGGCAAATTCCGCCTGCTGAAGGGGAAGGATCCGGAAAAGGACCAGAGTTACTTCCTCTATACCCTTGGCCAGGACCAGCTCAAACATGCCCTGTTTCCCGTGGGCGAGTTGAACAAGTCCGAGGTGCGTGAGCTGGCAGAGCGCCATGAGCTGGTTACACACAATAAGAAGGACAGTACCGGGATCTGCTTTATCGGTGAGCGTAAGTTTAAGGATTTTCTCAGTCGCTACCTGCCGGCCCAGCCCGGTGACATCGAAACGCCTGAGGGAGACAGAATCGGCAAACACAGCGGCCTGATGTACTACACCCTGGGCCAACGCCAGGGGCTGGGGATCGGCGGGCTTGCCGACTACCCGGATCAGCCCTGGTTTGTCGTTGCCAAGGACCTCGAACGCAATGTGTTAATAGCCGCGCAGGGGCACGACCACCCCCTCCTCTTCTGCCGCTCCCTGGAGGCCTCACAGCTTCATTGGGTCAGTGGCGAGGCACCACAAGCTCCCCATAGTTGCCGTGCCAAGGTCCGCTATCGCCAGCAGGACCAGGCCTGCACCATCACCCAGATTGCCGGAGACAGCTGCAGCGTTGTTTTCGATGAGCCGCAGCGCGCCGTTACCGCCGGGCAGTCGGTTGTTTTTTACGATGGTGAGGTCTGTCTTGGCGGCGGCATAATCGAACAGACCGATCAACCGCAGGTGGAGGCAGTACGATGAAGCACTCTCTGCAGGAGCGAGTGATCGCCCTCGCCGCGCTGTTTCAGGCCACCTCTCTGGTCAATCAGTTGGCGCGCACCGGTTCCGTGGCACAGCCCGAGTACGACACCCTGGTGCGCAGCCTCTTCGTTACCACGCCGCAAAGTGCCGAAGAGGTCTATGGCAGTCGCCTGGAATTGGCGCTGGGGTTTCGCACCCTCATCACCCAGTTCGGCGATGATGCCTCGCTACGTCATGTGGACAAGACGCGTTACGCCTTTAACCTGCTACAGCTGGAAAAGCTGTTGAATAAGAGCCCTCGGGTACTAAAGACGATTGCCGACGAACTCGACTCCATGGAGCAGCAGCTGGAGCATTTTGAGATAGGCCACGCCACCATTGCGGCACGCCTTGCCGATATCTACCTCAACCACATCAGCTCGCTGGGACCGCGCATTATGGTAAGCGGTGAAAACAACTACCTGCTAAACCCTGATACGGCAAACAGGGTACGTGCCCTGCTGCTTACCGGGATACGTGCCGCGGTACTGTGGCGGCAGTGTGGCGGTAGCCGCTGGCAATTACTGTTCAAGCGACGGGCGATGCTGAGTGAGGCTAAACACCTGCTGCAGTAAACCGATCGACAAAAGAAAAGCGGGAGAGTATCTATTACTTTCCCGCTTTGCTGATAGTCGCTATGACTATTTGACGCTGAGGTTTTCGCGGTTGCGGTCTACCAGCTTGAGGCCGATCCCCTTCACCTGGGTCATCTCATCCACCGACTTAAAGGGGCCGTGCTGCTCACGAAATGCCACGATGGCCTGGGCCTTTTTCTTTCCCACTCCCACAATATTGGCGGCAAGGCTCTGCACATCGGCAGTATTGATATTGACTACCTCGGCCAGTGCAAGGTGACTGCTAAAAAGCAGGGAAAGGGCGAGAAGTAATTTGGTGAACTTTTTCATGCTGTATTCCTCCGTTGAACTCTTTATCCGGCACTCATGTGCCGGATAAAGATTAGTCAGCGGTAGGAAACAGGTGACCTCGAATTATAGCTATATAGAGTTTAGCTATTATGACGCCAATTCAGCCTCAATCCTGGATAGCGCCTCCAGCGGGTCTTCAGCCGCTGTGATGGGGCGGCCGATCACCAGGTAGTTGGAGCCCAGCGCAATCGCATCAGCCGGTGTAGTGATGCGTGTCTGATCGCCTTTGGCAGCCCAGCTGGGGCGAATGCCCGGGGTCACCAGCTGGAACTCGCTGCCAATGGTCTCGCGCAGCATGGCGACCTCTTTCGGCGAGCAGACAACGCCGTTGAGGCCGGAGGATTCCGCCAGGCTGGCCAGTCGCTTGACGTTGTCCGCAGGGCTGCCGCTTAGACCGACCTCGTGGATATCGTCATCCCCCATGCTGGTGAGGATGGTGACACCAATCAGCAGCGGTTGGTGGGATGACTTCTGCACCGCCTCACTGGCTGCCTCCATCATGCGGCGGCCGCCCTGGGCATGCACATTCACCATCCACACCCCCAGGTCGGCGGCGGCGCTGCAGGCGGCGGCAACGGTGTTGGGGATGTCGTGAAATTTCAGGTCGAGAAAGACGTCGTAGCCCTTCCCCACCAGTTTCTCTACCAGTGCAGGACCGCTACGGGTAAACAGCTCCTTGCCGACCTTGAGGCGGCAGCGCTGGGGCTCCAGTCGTTCGACCAGTGTCAGCGCCTCATCGGCGGAAGGAAAATCGAGTGCCACAATAATCTTTGATTCGTTACTCATCTCTTAACCCTATGCTTAATTTGTTTCAATTGCCTGCAGCGGTTTGACCCTGTCCCACTGTTTGCAGCTGGGGCATTGCCAGTGCATGGTTCGGGAGCTGAAACCGCAGTTGTCGCAGTGATAGATCGGCTTGTGTTGCAGGAAGTTATCCAGTGTTTTCAGTGTCAGTTCAAACTCCGGATTTTCCGGGTGTTTGCTGACGCGCAGCTGTATCAGGCGGTTGAGAATCCGCAGCGAGGGCTGGCGGCGCAGCGCCTGCTGCAGTAGTTGTACGGCCTGCTCCTCGCCTTCGTGGTGTAACAGTTGCTCGCTCAACTCCAGCACCGTACTCATGCTGCGCTCTTCCGGCAGCTTGCGCAGGTAGGAGACAAAGTCGCGGCTGTTGCCCAGTTGCTCGTAGGCCTGTTGTAGTGGCTCGAGGATCAGCGGCAGGTATTCGATGTTTTGCTGCTCCACGCGCTTGAGTGTTTTGATCGCGGCCTTGGGCTTATTGTTGCGCAGGTGAATCGCCCCTTCCAGCAGGGTGGCACGCACACACTTCCGCTCCTCATTAAATGCGCGCTTAACCAGTTTTATCGCCAGTGACGAATCACCGCGAGCCAGTGCCTCATCGGCCTGTTCGCAGTAAAAATGGGCGAGCAGATGTGACAGGGGTTGCTGCATCGTGTCATCAAGGCGGCGAGCGATCTGTATCGCCTTTTCCCACTCCTTTTCCTGCTGGTAGATCTCCAGCAGTTGACTACGGCTCAACTGGCCGAACTGGGTGTTATCGACAAGTTCATGAAACAGGCTCTCGGCACGATCCAGCAGGCCCGCTCTCAGGTAGTCCTTCGCCAGTTCGTATAGGGCGCGGTTTTTGTCGTCGGGCGACAGCATTGGTCTGGCGATGAGATTTTGGTGAATGCGGATGGCCCTGTCGACTTCACCGCGCTTGGCTAGCAGACTAGCCAGGGCAAAGTGGATTTCGACGGTGTCACCATCGAGCTCGGACATCTGGATAAATACCTCCAGCGCCTTGTCCGACTGCTCGTTCAACAGGTAGTTAAGGCCCTTGAAGTAGTCGCTTGAACGCGGCAGGCAGTCGCTGTTCTTCTCGCTCCCCTTGACGCTACGGCGCCGGCCAATTAACCAGCCTGACAGCGCTGCCAGTGGCAGCAACAGAAAAAGGAGCTCTTGCACCATCATCTAGTGGCGTCCCTTTATCGGGATCTCGCGTAGGTTGCGGATCTCCTTATCGCGTAGCTGCAGGGTGCGGCGCAGGCGTCGCTTTTCCGCTCGTTCCGACAGTGTCATGCCGAGGGTTAACAACAGGCCAAGCAGGGCGCCACAGACCAGCGTCAGCAACAGCAGTAGTGCCAGCGGAATATCGACAGAGGCGATGTAGTAGTTGAATGTGGTCTCATGGGAGTTAAGTTTCGTCAGCATGCTGCTGACAATGGCCATGAGTAACAGGAATAGAAGAAGTAAGGCGCGTTTCATAGGGTGCTCCCCTGTTATGCCTTACGGAAATACCCCAGCCCTACCGGCTGAAGCAAAGAAACGGGTGATACAAACTCACAAAGCATTGCACTTTGCGCCATTTGCACTCAGGAGTCGTCCTGAATCTTATTACCAAGCTTCAGGCCTTCATCTACGCGTTCGCGCAGTTCCTTGCCTGGTTTAAAGTGCGGAACGTACTTGGAGCCCAGGGCTACGGAGGCACCGGTCTTTGGGTTGCGTCCCATACGGGGTGGACGGTAGTGGAGAGAGAAGCTGCCAAAACCACGAATCTCAATTCGCTCACCGTTGGACAGGCTGTGGCCCATCTGATCGAGAATGGTCTTTACCGCCAACTCGACATCTTTATAAGCCAACTGCGACTGATTACGTGAGAGTCTTTCGATTAGTTCTGATTTTGTCATTATTACTCCCCAGAATGACGGAGGCGGGAACCGCAGAGCGCGGTTCCCGCCAGGCCATTAGTCTTCCTTACTACCCATCTGCTCCTTCAGCAGGTCACCCAGAGTCGGGTTAACCGGAGCGGAACGGTTGTAGTCCTCGACAGCCTCTTGCTCTTCATCGCTGTCTTTCGCTTTGATGGAGAGATTGATGGTGCGGTTCTTACGGTCAACACCGATGAACTTGGCTTCAACAGTGTCGCCCTCTTTGAGGAGGCTACGGGCGTCTTCTACGCGGTCGGCGGAAAGCTCGGAGGCACGCAGGTAGCCCTCAACGCTGTCGGCCAGGTCGATGACCGCGCCGCGGGCGTCAACCTCACGAACGGTACCGCTGACGATGCTGCCCTTCTTGTTCTGGCCAAGGTAGTCAGAGAAGGGATCCTGCTCCATCTGCTTGATGCCGAGGGAGATGCGCTCACGCTCAGGGTCGATAGCGAGGATAACGGCTTCCAGCTCCTGGCCCTTCTTGAAGTCGTGGACCTTCTCTTCACCGCCCTCTTCCCAGGAGATGTCGGAGAGGTGAACCAGACCGTCGATGCCGCCGTCCAGGCCGATGAAGATACCGAAGTCGGTGATCGACTTGATGGTACCGGAAACGCGATCGCCCTTGTTGTGGGTGGCAGCGAAGTCTTCCCAGGGGTTGGACTGGCACTGCTTCATGCCGAGGGAGATACGGCGACGCTCGGCGTCGATGTCCAGAACCATTACCTCAACCTCGTCACCCAGCTGGACAACCTTGGAGGGGTGGATGTTCTTGTTGGTCCAATCCATTTCGGAGACGTGAACCAGACCCTCGACACCCTCTTCGATCTCGACGAAGCAGCCGTAGTCGGTGAGGTTGGTAACCTTGCCGTGCAGGCGGGTGTTTTCGGGGTAACGACGGGTGATATCCTCCCACGGATCCTCGCCCATCTGCTTGAGGCCGAGAGAAACGCGGTTGCGCTCGCGGTCGAACTTGAGGACCTTGACGTCGATCTCGTCACCAACATTGACAATCTCGCTGGGGTGCTTGACGCGCTTCCAGGCCATGTCGGTGATGTGCAGCAGGCCGTCGATGCCGCCGAGGTCGACGAATGCACCGTAGTCGGTCAGGTTCTTGACGATACCCTTGACCTCCATGCCGTCCTGCAGGTTGGCCAGCAGCGCTTCGCGCTCTTCACTGGACTCGCTCTCCACCACGGCGCGGCGGGAAACAACAACATTGTTACGCTTGCGATCGAGCTTGATGACCTTGAACTCGAGGTCCTTGCCTTCGAGGTAGGCGGTGTCGCGTACGGGACGAACATCGACCAGGGAACCGGGCAGGAAGGCACGGATGTCCTGCAGCTCAACGGTGAAGCCACCCTTGACCTTGTCGATGATACGACCGGTAACGGTCTCTTCGGCCTCGTGGGCTTTCTCCAGACGGGTCCAGGACTCGGCACGCTTGGCCTTCTCACGAGAGAGGCGGGTAGCACCGAAGCCATCCTCGACGGCCTCCAGGGCAACGTCGACAGCATCGCCAACGGCGACTTCGATCTCGCCGTTCTCGTTCTTGAACTGCTCGACCGGGATCATGCCCTCGGATTTGAGGCCGGCGTTGACGATTACAACATCAGAACCGACGGAAACCACGGTACCAGAGACAATGGAACCGGGACGGAGTTGGGTAGTGGAAAGTGACTCTTCAAAGAGTTCGGCAAAGCTTTCGCTCATCGCTATGTAACCTAAAGATAGTGCCGCGATACCAGTACTGCAGTATGGCGGGTTGTTGTTTCACCAAACGTATACCGTTCGATGAAGCAACAAACGATATACCCCTAGAATTAAATTTTGGCGGCGACCCCGGCGCAGTGGCTCAGTGCCTCTGCAAACACCTCTTCGATGCTCTTGGAGGAGGTGTCGATGGTGATGGCGTCGTCCGCCG
>JBNKUL010000028.1:0-9179 GCA_050298555.1 Thiohalomonadaceae bacterium | reverse complement strand
GAGTATTAAGTTCGCACTGCTGCTCTATGGCCTGCCGTGTAGCGGCAAGAGCATGGTGTCACGCGCGCTTCCAGGCCATGCCGTGTTGGCCGTCGATGAGATCATTACCTCGGTCGTCCCCGATCCGTCGCTGCAAGACTTTCATCGCCTCGGCGGACAGATCGTTGAGGAGATGATGAAGGCGTTGCAGGGGATGGAAGCCGCACAGGTCGTTATCGAGATGGGTTGCCTGATGTCCCGTGACGCTGTCGAACAACTGGAACAGTTCATGACGGGGGCAGGTATCCGCTTTGCCAGCGTTATGCTGACGGCAAGTGACGATGAGCTGATACGTCGAATCAAACAGCGCAATGCTGACATCGATGCCGGTAATAGCGATAGCATCAAGGTCGATGGGCCGGACTACCTGACGCGCTTTAAGGCGGTGTTTGAGAACAATTACCCCAATAATTTTATTACGCTGGACACGACTGCGATGAGTACGGATCAGGTCGCTGAGTTCATCAACAGCGAACTGCCGCCGTCAGCTACTTCTGCTGCCGCAACTCCTCAAGAAACTCCGTAAGTCGCTGCCACGACTTTCTGTCGGCATCTTCACGATAACGCGGTGAGCCAAAGATGGTGAAGGCGTGGGGGGCACCGCTGTAGGTGACCATCTCGTGCTTGATGCCCGCCTCCTCCAGTTCGCCTGCCAGTCGGGCAAAGTCCTGCATGGTGACCGCCTTGTCTGCGGAACCATGCAGTACCAGAAGTTTGCCTTTGGTCTGTGAGTAGTCCTCTCCCCTGGGGGTGGCCAGCCCGCCGTGAAAGGTGACAAAGGCGTCCATCTCGGCGCCGGAGCGTGCAAGTTCGAGTACCGCGGCACCGCCAAAGCAGTAACCGATGGCGACAGAGTGCGGCGCATGACGTTGCTGCTGCTGTGCGCTCTGCAGGGCACCATCGAGCAGGGAGCGCATCCGCTTGCGGTCTTTATAGAGCTGGCTGGTAAGGCGTTTCTTTTCCTCCAGGGTGGTGGGTCTTACCCCCTTGCCGAACAGGTCGGCGGCAAAGACCGCATAGCCAAGATCGGCAAGCATCTGCGAGCGCTTTATCTCGTAGTCGGTCAGTCCGTCCCAGTCATGCACCAGCAGTACCAAGGGGGCGTTGGCCCCGGGGCTGACAAAGTAACCCTGGTACGGCTTACCCCCTATCGTGTAGTCGATGGTTGTGCCAGCGGCGAGGGCAGTGGTAGCGTTAAGCAGCATCAACAGCAGGGCTATAACGAGCTTTTTCATTGTGCGCTCCTTGTGTGGTGGTGTTTATATAGATGGGGGGCGGGCATAGATCAAGCCGGGTGGCTATTGCCCCTGAGCCGAGCAGGCGAAATTCGTTGCCGGCCCTGATAAGATGAGTGTGGCAAAGCAAGGTAGTAATCGATTGGAGCAATAAATGGATAAGCAAGAAGAAGCGCTACTAAGTAAAGAGATTGAGCTGCTGATGCGTGAGCGACAGCAACTGCTTAGCGTGGTTGGTATGTCAGCCGTTCTGGTCTCGAGCACCGATGCCAGCAGCCTGCCAGAGGAGGCGGTGAATGCGGCCGAGGTGTTGTCGGAACTGATTAACGCCCTGCCCGAGGAGACGCTCAAGGACGCACTCGATGTGGTGGACGCCCATATCGAGGCGTAAGTAGCGAAGGGGGGGGAGCTACTCTTCCTTCCTGCTTTTCATTACCGACCTGACGTAGCGCCCGAACTCCCGATCCTGGGCTCGTCTCTCCGCCAGTGTCGCCTCGTTGAAGGCCTGCTCACGCATCAGCTTGAGATAGCTAGCCAGGCGTCGCTCATCGAGCTCACCCGCCTCAATCGCCGCTCTCACGGCACAACCGGGCTCCCCCTGATGCTGGCAGTCAGAAAACCTGCACTGCGTTGCCAGCGCGGTGATCTCGGCAAAGGTCTCATCGATGCCGTGTTCGCAGTGGGCAAGCTGCAGCTCCCGCATCCCCGGCGTGTCGAGCAACAGTGCACCGGATGGTAGCGGATGTATCGACCTTCCGGTGGTGGTGTGGCGCCCCTTGTCGTCATCTTCACGGATCGTCTGGGTGCGCTGTACGCTGTCGCCCAGCAGGGTGTTGATCAGCGTGGACTTACCGACCCCGGATGAGCCGAGAAAGGCGATGGTCTTTCCTGGCGGACACCAGGGCAGTAACTGCGCGACACTCTCATGATCGAGGCTATTAACGGCGATCACCTCAACGCCCTGTCCCAGGCTGCGTGCCTGCTCCATGTAGCCTTGCGGATCATCACAGCAGTCCAGTTTGGTCAATACAATCACCGCCTCCACGTCACTCTCGTTGGCAAGGGCAAGGTAGCGCTCAAAGCGGTTAAGGTTGAAATCGAGGTTCATCGAGCTGACCACGAATACGGTGTCGATGTTCGCAGCGATCAGCTGTCGCTGTGCCTTTGTTCCGGCAGCCTTGCGTGAGAACAACGAGGCGCGCTCCAGCAGGCGGTGAAAGTGATGGTCGCCATCCAGTAGTAACCAGTCACCCACGGTGATCGCCGGCATCGAGTGCGTGAGGTGCAGTGTCACGTTGCCATCTTCGGTGGCTAGCTGCAGCAGGGAGCGTTCCTGGCCAAAGACCCTGGCTGGCGTGCAGCCCTCGTACTCTTCAAGAGAGAGTTGCTGTTGCAGGAAGTGGTTCCACCCCAGTTGGGACAGGGTGTGTTGGGGCACCATGGGATTCCTCTGAATTAGGTTTGTAAGTTACACCGCCAGCCATTCTACACCACGGCGCACCAGCCATTTGCGTAACTCCTCAATAGTGAAGATGACCAGCGGGGCGAGGAGGATGAGGCCCCATATCTGCGGTGACAGTGCCTCGGTGCTGAAGAGTCGGTGTAGTTGCGGGGTGTAGATGATGGCAAGGATAAAGCAGATCTCGACGATGATGCCAATGGCAATCCAGTGGTTGAGACGCGTCAGGTAGTGCAGCGCCGACTGGCGGTTGGTGCGGCAGGCCATGACGTTGCCGATCTGCGAGAAGATGATGGTGGCGAGAAAGGCCCCCGCAGCCTGGCCGTAGAGCGGGGCGTCGGAGGCGACGGGCTCACCCCACTGCCAGCCGCCGGCGTAGAGGACTACGAAGAAGGAGCCGAAGGAGAGGGCCGCCTCCACGGGGCCGATCACCCCGTAGCTGCGCAAAAAGGTGCGGAAACTCACCAGCCGTTCACTACGGCGTCGTGGCGGGCGCTGCATGATGTCCGACTCGGGTGGTTCGTTGCCCAGTCCGATGGCCGGAAGGATGTCGGTGATAAGATCGATGGCCAGAATTTGCACCACGGTGATGGGTAGCGGGATCGGCAGCAGCACATAGGCAATGAAGGGGAGGATCTCCGGGATGTTGCTGGTCAGGATGTAGGTGATGAATTTCTTGATGTTGTCGTAGACCGCACGCCCCTCTTCGATCGCCTTGATGATGGTGGCGAAGTTGTCGTCGAGCAGGATGATATCCGAGGCCTCCTTGGCGACATCGGTGCCGCGTTTGCCCATGGCGATACCGATGTCGGCGCGTTTAAGTGCTGGGGCGTCGTTGACACCGTCACCGGTGACCGCCACGACCTCATCCATCTCCTTGAGGGCATTGACGATGGAGAGCTTCTGCTCAGGTGCGATGCGGGCAAATAGCACCTCGCCACCGCGTAACTCCGCGATCAACTCCTCGCTGTCCATCGCCCGTAGTTGTTCGCCGTCGATCACCTTGGGGGCGGTGACGATGCCCAGTTTGCGCGCGATGTAGCTGACGGTCTCCCCCTTGTCGCCGCTGATGACGACGATACGTATCCCCGCGTTCTTGCAGGCGGCTACCGCGGCAGGGACCTCCGGTCGCGGCGGGTCTACCATCGCCACCAGGCCGACAAAGACCAGCTCCTCGGCCGCCTGCCTCTCCTCGCTGTTGATACGGTAGGCCAGTGCCAGTACGCGCAGCCCCTGGGCGGCGTAGTGGTGGGCCTGGGCGGCGATGCGTTCACGCTCCTCCTCGCGCAACTCGCGCACCACACCGTTGCAATGGAGCTGGTTGCAGCGCTCCAGGATCACGTTGGGTGCCCCTTTGGCGGTCATATAGAGGGTTCCGTCGGCGGTGCGGTGGGTGGTGGACATATACTTGTATTCAGCATCGAAGGGGCGGCTATGGAGCAGCTCGAAGTGGCTGCGTATGGCCTCGAAACCGCCGCGGCTGTCGACGAACATCGCCATCGCGGTCTCGGTGGGGTCGCCGCGGAACTGGCTGCGGCGATTGTGGTGGTGGCCGTTCCTGTGGGTGGTGATCACATCGTTGCACAGTGCCATCACCTCGAGACAGGTATGGGCGGCCGGGTTGTGCTCAAGCTCACGGCGGTGCTCGGCGTCCACCTCCTGAAAGTTGAGAAAGAGCTTCTCCACGTGCAGGCGGTTGCGGGTGAGGGTGCCGGTCTTGTCGGTGCAGATCACCGTGGTGCTGCCCAGGGTCTCCACCGAGAGGATCTGCTTGACCACGGCGTTGTGTTTTCCCATACGCACCGAGGCCTGGGTGAGGGCGAGGGTTACGGTTGGCAGCAGACCTTCGGGGACGTTGGCAACGATGATGCCGATGGCGAAGATGAGGTTGGTCCAGAACGGATTGCCGATGGCAAAGCCGATACCGAAGAATAGCAGGCCGATGCCGAGGGCAAGGTAGGTGATCTTGCGCACGAAGTCGTGCAGCTCGCGCTGCATCGGGGTGAGGCTACGGTGCACGGTCTGTGAAAGCTCTGAAATGGAGCCGAGGCTGGTGGCACGGCCAGTGTGGGTGACCAGAATGTGAGCGCTCCCCTTTAGCACCGTGGCACCGGACTTGGCCAGATTGGCCGCTTCCACGTGCACCTCGAGCGACTCCTTGCTGACCGGTTCTGACTCACCCGTGAGGATCGACTCATCGACCATCAACTGCACGGCGCTGATGATCACGCCGTCGGCCGAGATCTTGTCCCCCTCCTGCACGAACAGGATATCCCCCGGCACCACCTCCTTGGCATCGAGCAGTACCTTTTCGCCGTCGCGCAGCAGTGCCACCTCCTTGGGAATATAGTCGAGGAAGGAGAGCATCAACTGCTCGACCTTGTAGTTCTGGATGAAGGAGACCAGCGCGTTCAGTATCACCACGAACAGGAGGGCAAAGGCAATTAACTCATAGCCCTCTTCCGGGCTGAGCGAGTGGGCAAAAAAGGAGAGTAGTGACGCACCCAGCAGCAGCAGGGGAAACAGCGCGGTGAACTCCTGCAGCAGCATCAGCAGTGGCGAGCGAGCATGGTGGAAGGTGATCTGGTTCTTGCCGTAGCGCTGTTGACGCCGAACGGCCTCGGCAGCTAACAGACCGCTCTCGGTCGCGCCGAGCGAGCGAAACAGTGCCCCCCGGCTCTGGCCGAGAACGGTATGTAGTTGGGTGGCTGTCCTGTCTGCTCTACGCATGGCTTTATAAAGGTAGACCCTGCCAGATGGAAGTTACAGCGGTGGAGGCCGTGGGGAGCGTTCTGCCATTGGAGTATAATGCGGCGATGTCCGCGACCTATCCTACCCCTGCAGAGACCGTAGAGGTCGAAACCGAAGTTAAAAAGAGCCGCTTTATCGCCAGGGCGACGAAGGTCTGCGACCGCCAGGAGGCGTTGGCGTTCGTCGAGCAGGCAAAACAGGCGTTCCCGGACGCCCGTCACCACTGTTGGGCCTATGTGCTGGGCAATCCGATGTCGGCCGCCAGTGCCGCGATGAGTGATGCCGGCGAGCCCTCGGGGACGGCGGGCAAGCCGATCCTTAACGTGATCCAACACAAGGGGGTGGGCGATGTCATCGTGGTGGTGATTCGCTACTTCGGCGGCATCAAGTTGGGCGCCGGCGGCCTGGTGCGTGCCTATAGCGGTGCGGCGGAAGCGGCCATGTCGGCGCTGCCGGTTGCACAGGCTGTCGCCATGTCGCAGTTCTCGGTGAGGATGGACTTTGCCAAGGAGCAGCTGATGCGTCACTGGTTGGCCCAGCATCAGGGCCTGATGGAGTCGGTGGAGTATGGCGCGCAAGTTGTGATGGGGCTCAACGTACCGGTAAAGGTGCAGGATGAGTTGACGGCCTTTTGCGCGGCACAGGGGCTAGAGCTGGAGAGCCGGGAGGGACAGCCGTGAACCTCTATTTCGTCCGCCACGGCCACACCAACTACAACGAACTCGGTCTCTGCAACGACGATCCAGGACAGGACGTCCACCTGACCGAACTCGGCAAACGGCAGGCCGAGGAGGCGGCCGGGCAATTGCGGGATATACCTATAGACCGCATTATTGTCTCCCCCCTGCCGCGCACACGGCAGACCGCCGAGATTATCAACCAGTATCACCATGCCCCTATTGAGGTGCATGAGGCGATTGCCGATATCCGTTCCGGCTTCGATGGCCTGCCGGTGGAGGAGTACTTTGCGGCGATTGACTCCGATCCCCTAAATGCCCGAGTCAATGGCGGGGAGTCACTACTGGATCACAAGCAGCGTGTCATGGCGTTTCTCCACTGGCTAGAAGGAGAGGGTGACGGCAATATTCTGGTGGTGGCGCACGAAGAGACACTGCGGGTGTTCGTCGCCTATTTTGAGGGCAAGGTGCCGGATGAACGGCTACGTGAACTGCATATTGGCAATTGTGAGATTCGCCGCTATACGCGGTGATTGAAACCGATACTATCTCTCGCAGAAGGCCTCCCACTCCCTGAGTGCCCCGATGACGGTATCGAAATCGATGACCACAGGGGGTATCTCGTCACACTCGTACAGCGGGGCTATCTCCACACCACCGGGCATACACTCCAGCTCGTAGCCGTTGCCGACTTCACTGAACGCCTCCCTGACACCATCACGGTAGTCGCCAATCCCCTCGCGGATCTCGCGGGCGTGACGCGCGGAATACTGCACATCGACGACCAGATACTCCTGCAGCAGCCGGTGTGCAGCCAGTTTTACATCGAATCCTCTCCAGCTGAACGCCTCACCCTCATCGCTCATGGCTGGTAGATGGGGAAGCCGGTATTGATGCGGGTTTCATTGTCGGGAAGCAGGGCGCTGGCGATGGTGTAGCCGGAGCCGTCGCTACCGGTGCAGTATGCCCCACCACCCTCGGCCGGGGCATTGGGGCCGCAACTGGCCCAGGTGGGGGCGGGGCTGACGCAGCCGCCGCGGCTGTGGCGCAGGGAGTAGACGATGGAGTTATTGATCTGCTCAAAGCTGCAGTGGCGGGGGAACATGGAGCTAAAACTCTTCACGTAGATAGCGCCGTTGAACATCAGGTCGACCTTTCGAATGGCGTAGATGCCGGCGCCGTTCGGCCCGTCTGCAGGCTCCGATGAAATGTAGTTCGATGGGGCATCGCCCAGTGGTGTGGCATGAAAGCCCTTGGCCCGGCCTTTGCGGCCGGGCTCGCCGCAATAGATGTGGTGCAGATTGATCTGGTAGCCCTCAATCGCATCGCTCCACGCCGGCAGGGTGTCGCAGTCGATGCCCGTCGTGGCGGGCTCTTCACCGGCGCCGGCCAGGGGCGAGAGGGCGAGAAACAGCAGATAGGCTGCGGTTTTCAGCATATTCATGGGCAACAGTCCTTTGCAGTATGTGTGGCGGCTTGCACCGTGCAAGCCGGCCGATGATGAGGCTTAGGCCTTGCGGCGTTGCTGCACGGCCGCGGCCAGCTCGCGCAGCAGCTCCTCGGTGGTCTCCCAGGCGATACAGGCGTCGGTGATGCTCTGGCCGTAGGTGAGTTCCTCGCCGGGTACCACGTCCTGGCGTCCCTCCACCAGGTGGCTCTCCAGCATCACGCCCATAATGCGCTGGTCGCCGCCGCTCACCTGTTTGGCGATGTCGCGGCACACATCCACCTGACGCTGGTACTCCTTGTTGGAGTTGGCGTGCGAGCAGTCCACCATCAGGTAGGGACGCAGGCCGCTCTTCTCCAGCTGCTCGGCGGCGTGCTGCACGCTCTCGCTGTCGTAGTTGGGCTGTCTGCCGCCGCGCAGGATGATGTGGCAGTCGTCGTTGCCGGTGGTGGAGAAGATGGCCGAGTGGCCCTCCTTGGTCAGCGACATGAAGACGTGGGGGCGAGAGGCGGCGTGCACCGCATCGATGGCGATCTTAAAGCCGCCGTCGGTGCTGTTCTTGAAGCCGATGGGGCAGGAGAGGCCGGAGGCCAGCTCGCGGTGGCCCTGGCTCTCGGTGGTGCGGGCGCCGATGGCGCCCCAGCTGATGAGGTCGGCGATGTACTGCGGACTGATCAGGTCAAGAAATTCAGTAGCGGCGGGTACCCCCTCCTTGTTGAGGTCCAGCAGCAGGCTGCGGGCGATACGCAGCCCCTTGTTGATATGGAAGCTCTCGTCCATATCCGGGTCGTTGATCAGCCCCTTCCAGCCCACGGTGGTGCGCGGCTTCTCGAAGTAGACGCGCATGATGATGCAGAGGTCTTCCTCCAGCTCCTCGATCAGCGGCTTGAGGCGGTTGGCGTAGTCGCGCGCGGCGGCCGGGTCGTGGATCGAGCAGGGGCCAACGATGACGACCAGGCGGTCATCCTCGCCGTGCAGGATGTTGTGAACGGTCGTGCGGTGGTGGAATACCGTCTCCGAGGCGTTCTCGTCGATCGGGAATTCGGCGTGCAGGGCCGCCGGGGGGCTGACCTCGTGAATGCCGCTAATGCGAACGTCGTCTGTCTTGTAGTGCATGGTTCGTCGAGCTGCTGTATTCCTGATAACTACCAGGGTTATAAAGGGTAACGTCCTATGATATCAGAATCTTAGCCAATCTGGCCCGCCTCGATGCGCTAATTTAGCACTCGCGTGGCCATTTGACGCACGCCGCCGATGGGCTACAAGTAGGGAGACATACAGCCATAGGGGAATACGATGCGATACCTTAGCCACCTGCTCACCCTTGCCCTGGCGCTGAGCTTCAGCGTTGCCGCCCATAGTGACGAGAGCGCCGACCCGGCGACCCGTTACCGCCACCAGAGCATGAAGGCCGCTTCAGCGCACATGAAGGCGATAGGCGAACTGCTGCGCCACCCGCTGCCGTTCAGTGAGCAGTTACCCATGCACACCCGGGCGATGGCCGAGTTTGCCGATGCCATTCCCGCTATGTTCCCCAGGGATGCGGACTACTTCGAGTCGGAGGCGGAAGA
>JBNKUL010000027.1:0-13898 GCA_050298555.1 Thiohalomonadaceae bacterium | reverse complement strand
AGCCACTACCGGCGGCAACTTCCCCGGCGCATGAATACGCAACTGCTTGTTTACATTGTAACGCCCAAACACCACTGTTATGTCGCTTTTCACGACACCAAACTCTTTGGCGAGAAATTTAACCATATGATCAGTGGCCCTCCCAGCGACAGGTGTCGCAGTAACACTGATCTTTAGCTGGTTACCCTTTGGCTTGCCAATCGCATCTTTCTTTGCACTGGGCGTGCCGAGAACATTAAGAACAAGAGTCTCGCCATCCATCGCGCAGAAGGATGACATCTTCATTCTGTTAACGCCGGATTTAACGGACTCTTTTGCCTGCTTCTTCTTCAACTATTTCACCAACAACTTACTGCTCGCCTAACGGAGCCACTCGCTACCTCTAGAAATATCCGTTTATTAGTCAAATTGGTGCTGAGCCTTTATCTTGTTTGCCTATTTCAAGGACTCTGACACTTTGAACTACTGGAAAAATAAATCTGTCACCTTTTTTCGGACCCCATTTATGGTCGAGGAAACTGTGTTTTGGCCCCGTTTTTCCTACGGATGGAGCGCAGCGGAATCCGGGAGCGCACCTACTCTAATGACATCGTCAGTACTTCCGGCGTAATCGCCTCTCCCCAATTCTCGTCATATAGCCCATCAGCAACACAGCGTTGAAATGAGCTGTACAGCCAATCACATGGCGATGTCACATAGCCATGTTTGACAGGGTTATAGTGGATATAGTCCATATGCCGTTGCCAATCCAAGTCATCGCGTATCGTATGCTCCCAATAACGTGATTGCCAGGGAGACTGTTTGATAACGCCATGCTTGCGCAACAACCAGGTAAACCGGGCCTTGATACCTTTCCATCTGCCGGGATAGTCGTAATCCCCATCCGGCAAGATCCAGATGGCATGCAAATGATCGGGAAGGATAATCACCGCATCGGTCTTGAAAGGACGATCTCGCCGCACAAAGGAGAACGCCTCTCGCAACAACCCAACATGGCGCACCAGGAGATCCGATCGACGGTCACGCAAGGTGACGGTAAAGAAGTAGCAGCCACCCTTAGCACGATTACGACGGTATTGAACCATCAGCCACCTCCCTGTATCTATTTACACCTAATGTAGCCTGGATGGAGCGCAGCGGAATCCGGGGATTAGGAGTTTTGTTTACCCGGATTCCGTTTCACTGCATCCGGGCTACTTGCTTCGAGTTTGAACTCAACAGGGTAGGTTTTGTAGGGTCTGCGTTTTCTCGCCATTTGAACACTCCTAAGTCAGCATTAAAGCTGAGTTAAAGTGTCCGTTAAACTGGGGGAGGTTCAGTCTGTCCCCTATTATTGGAGCTATTGGGGGAGGTTCATTCTGAACCCCGGCTTTATATGGCTACTGAATGTGCTGTCTATTCCTGTCAGCTCGTTTTCTATTGTTTTTTCGCGACACATCCAACACAAAGTCAACACCTGAGAACATTACTTTAAACAAACTGACACACTGCCAATATGCTAATGCTGATAAAATCACAAAAGACACCTTCCGTACCGTCATAATGTTCGCCTGAAAAATTGGGATATCTTTTGACACATAATACATAAACATAAAAACTATACTCACAAGTATTATTGTCGCAGAAGCAGTCATCGGACTTACTAATCTTCTAGCTTTATCAACATATCTATCTCCTTCCTCATCAGTCTCCGCATTATCAATGCCCGCCACAATTTCAACTTTTATTAATGATAGCCACGCTCCCATAACGGCAAAAATAATCGAGGCAATAGCGACTAATGTTTTATACAGCTCAATTTGATATGACGCTTTTATCCCCTCGCCAACCATAATGGATAAGATTATCACCACCACTAAACCAATCCATGTTAGTGTTTGAATTAACTTCCTAATATCCATAACCCAATGCACTCCTTCATATCTTTCTGATATGTCCTTGAAGCTTCTGCAACAACTTCTCTACATCAGGCTGATCTGGAGCTATCCACTCAACATCAGTTGTAGCTTTTTGCTTATAGTGTGCCCCACTTAGCCACTCAATATGACTGCTCCCGCTGAAGACAAAACCAACGTCATATTCATCATCTCCATCATGTGAGTCATATTCATCAAAAAGTTCTTTTACATCACCATCATTTACTGATACTGGCATTGAAATCCTTATTTTCTTCTTTTCCTTAGGATCAAGGCCGTGAAAACTTGCCCGCAATTTTTCAAGAAGTTGCTCACTCTTACGACTCAAGCTGTTATATACAAAAATATCTTTAACTAATTTTGTGATGCTACCAGCCCTTTCAAGAATCCTTTCTCTATCCGCCTCTATCCTATGAACTCCAAAATGAAAAAATGGACGTAGCTTTTCATTAACAGCCCTGCTTTTTTTCTTGTCTCCGCTTAGTGGCTCATCAGAATAGCCTACGACCGCACCATCATCATATACAGCATGCGAGCAAAAACCCTCTAAAAACGATCTAACGTATGTACGAAAATGATTAATTCCTAGGTGAGCATTTTCAATCCTAATGGCAACAATCTTTTTTCTTCTAGGTAATACCCAAAAATATGATGGATACCCTGGTATATCATCCCTGCCAATCTTTTTAATGCTAATTTTTGCTTTATTTGCTGCAGTTGAGCCATTAATCAGTCCAACACCAGATTTAGAGTTGGGAACACGATTCCATAATGTGAATAGGTATTGACCCTTGAGTTCAGCAGCACCTAGGCAATAAGACTCGTGGACGTGTCCATTTGTAACGTACGTACATGTTTCAGACACAGGCCTACCTGAATCGTAGGCCCAGCCCTTAATTTCATCAAATATCCTTGTTCCGCCTAGATGTGCTGCTTCATCACTATATCCTTCGTATAAGCCAATCTTCGTTAGGTCATATACATGCAATTCACATTTTATCTTTGGCATTTACGTCCCTTTATTTCACTCGTTAACAAATTCACATATTAATTTAACTAGAAAAACTAGCTTCATCCTACGTATTCGCTAGTTCCTTAGCACTCTGCGCCGCTTCCCTTACTCTATTCGGCGCCGTCCCCCCAACATGATCCCGAGCAGCAACAGATCCTTCGAGGGTTAAGAACTCAAACACATCCTCCCCTATCGCATCGGAGAACGCCTGCAACTCCTCCAGCGCCATCTCAGAAAGATCACGCTCGGTCTCAACCCCGAGCGCCACGGCCTTACCAACGACCTCATGGGCATCACGGAACGGCACACCATTACGCACCAAATAATCCGCAAGGTCTGTAGCAGTAGAAAATCCACGTAACGCAGCCTCGCGCATGTTGTCACGCTTCAGTTTGATCTGCGCCATCATGTCGGCGTAGACCTTGAGGCAGCCCTTCACGGTGTCGATGGCGTCGAACAGCGGCTCCTTGTCCTCCTGGTTGTCCTTGTTATAGGCGAGCGGCTGGCCCTTCATGATCATCAACATCGATGACAGGCTGCCGAAGACGCGGCCTGTCTTGCCGCGCACCAGTTCGGGGACGTCGGGGTTTTTCTTCTGCGGCATGATGGAGGAGCCGGTGCAGAAGGCGTCGCCGAGGTCGACCCAGTCGAACTGGCTGGAGGTCCAGAGGATCAGCTCTTCCGAGAAGCGCGACATGTGCATCAGCAGCAGCGAGGCCCAGCTGAGGAACTCGATGGCGAAGTCGCGATCGGAGACGCCGTCGAGCGAGTTGCGGCCGGGCATGTCGAAGCCGAGCTCCTTGGCGGTGAACTCGCGGTCGATCGGGTAGGTGGTGCCGGCCAGGGCGGCGGAGCCGAGCGGCATGATGTTGACCCGCTTGCGGCAGTCGGCGAGGCGCTCGGAGTCGCGCTGCAGCATTTCGTTCCACGCCAGCATGTGGTGGCCGAAGGTGATCGGCTGGGCGGTCTGCAGGTGGGTGAAGCCGGGCATGATGGTGTCGGCCTCGCGCCCGGCCAACTCGATGAGGGCCTGTTGCAACCGCTTCAGCTCGGGGGCGATGGCGCCGTCGATCTCGTCGCGCAGGTAGAGGCGCACGTCGGTGGCGACCTGGTCGTTGCGTGAGCGGCCGGTGTGCAGCTTCTTGCCGGCGTCGCCGATGAGGTCGGTGAGGCGCTTTTCGATGTTCATGTGCACATCTTCCAGCGCGATCGACCAGGGGAAGTCGCCCGCCTGGATCTCCGCCTCGATCTGGGTGAGGCCGCGGATGATGCTATCGCGCTCCTCCTCGGTGAGAACGCCGACCTTGGTGAGCATGCGGGCGTGGGCGATGGAGCCCTGGATGTCCTGCCGGTACATGCGCTGGTCGAAACCGACCGAGGCGCCGAAGGCCTCGACGAAGGCGTCGGTGGGCTCGCTGAAACGGCCGGTCCAGGGTTTTTCTACGGTCTTTTCGTCGCTCATCTGCGGGGTCGCTCACTTAGTGTCCAAATTCCGCGCAGTATATCAGTTCATCCCTCCCCGCATGAACGCCCGGCTAGAGGTAGGCCTGCAGCCCACGGTCCCAGGGGGGGAGTTCGCCCAGCCACTGCTGCAGGGCGTCGAGCAGCACCCGCACCCGTTGCGGCAGGTGGCGGCGCGAACGGTAGAGGGCGTAGAGCTGCATCGGCGGGCTGCGGTAGTCGCGCAGGATCGGCACCACGCGCCCCGCCTCGACCGCCTCGTGGCAGATGAAGGTGGGAAAGGCGGCAATGCCCAGCCCCGCCTCGACGGCGCGCAGGTTCATGTCGCCGTTATTGGTGCTCAACCGAATCTGCGGCCTGGGCGTGGTGCGCCCCGCCTCTCCGCCCAGCTGCCACTGCAGGTTCTCGGGCGCCAGGGTGTAGCCGATGCCCAGGTGGGCGCGCAGCTCCTCGGGGTGGCCCGGTTCGCCGTGGCGCTCGAGGTAGTCGGGCGAGGCGCAGTAGAGCAGGTGCACGGGGCAGAGACGGCGCGCCACCAGGGAGGAGTCCGCCAGCTTGCCGACACGCAGCAGCAGGTCCACCCCCTCCTCGACGAGATTGACCTGGCGGTCATCGAGGTCGAGGTCGATCGCCAGTTCCGGGTGCTCCTGCTGCAGCTGCTCGATCAGCGGCAGCAGGTGGCGCACCCCGAGCGATAACGGCGCGTTGATGTGCAGCCGCCCGCCCAGCGCCTGCTGGCCGCTCTGCAGCGAGAGCTCCGCCTCCTCCAGCTCTTCGAGGATACGCAGGCTGCGCTGGTAGAACTCCCGCCCGGCGTCGGTGAGGTGGAGGCGGCGCGTGGTGCGCTGCAGCAGCTGCACGTCGAGGCGGTTCTCCAGCTCCTGCAGGCGGCGGCTCACCGCCGACTTGGCGATACCGATACGGTCGGCGGCGGCGCTGATACCGCCGCTCTCCACCACCCGCACGAAGGTCTGTAGTTGGTCGAACTTGTCCATCTCTCGTTCTCCATTGGCCATTGTTCTCCATTTGGGAACAGTCTTTTGCCGATTATCGTCTTTATTCTCCTCATTGCAACGATACACTTATCCCCATTCCTGAGACATTGACTGGGAGATAGGCCATGCGCTGGCGCAACGACCGTGATCACTGGGGCTGGATTGCCATCGCCATCCACTGGCTGATGGCGCTGAGCCTCTTTGGCATGTTCGGCCTCGGGCTGTGGATGGTGGAACTCACCTACTACGATGCCTGGTACCAGAAGGGGCCGAACCTGCACCGCAGTGTCGGCGTCCTGCTCTTCGCCCTGTTGCTGGTGCGGCTGGCGTGGCGGCTGTTCGATGGCCGCCCGGATGAGCTGCCGCAACATAAGCCCTGGGAGCGGCTGGCGGCGAAGGCGACCCATATCGCCCTCTACCTGCTGCTGTTTGCGGTGATGGGCAGCGGCTACCTCATCTCCACCGCCGACGGCAGGCCGATCTCGGTGTTCGGCTGGTTCGAGCTGCCCGCCACCCTGCACGGCATCGACCAGCAGGAGGAGGTCGCCGGGGTGATCCATCTCACCCTCGCCACCACCCTGATCGGCCTGGCCCTGCTGCACGCCGCGGCCGCGCTGAAGCACCACCTTATCGACAAAGACCGTACGCTCAGCCGCATGCTGGGCAGAACCCACTCCACCCCTGCAAAGGAGAGAGACCATGAAACGTAAGTTCCTGTTACCGATGATCGCCGCACTGCTCACCACGCTGGGCCTCGCCCTGCCGGCCAGTGCCGACGACTACGTCATCGACACCGCCAAGGCCCACGCCTTTATCCAGTTCCGCATCCAGCACCTGGGATACAGCTGGCTCTACGGCCGCTTCAACACCTTTGACGGCAACTTCTCCTATGACGAGAAGGATCCCGGCGCCGCCACGGTGAAGGTGAATATCGATGTCGGCAGCATCGACACCAACCACGCCGAGCGCGACAAGCACCTGCGCAGCGCCGACTTCTTCGAGGTAAAGAAATACCCCACCGCCAGCTTTGTCAGCACCGGCTATAAGGCGATGGGCAAGGAGAAGGGGCAGCTAATGGGCAACCTCACCCTTCGCGGTGTCACCAAACCGGTCACCATCGAGGTGAGCCAGGTCGGTACGGGCAAGGACCCCTGGGGCGGTTACCGCCGCGGCTTCCACGGCACCACCACCATCACCATGGCGGACTTCGGCATCCCCACCAACCTGGGGCCGGCGGCACGCGAGGTGGAGCTGATGCTGTCGATTGAGGGCATCCGCCAGTAGGCGACCTTTGGCCGCAAACAAAAAAGCCCCGCAGTGCGGGGCTTTTTTTCGTTCCGGCCGCTGCCGTTACAGGGTGCCGTAGGAGTGAAGGCCGGAGAGGAACATGTTCACCCCGACGAAGGCGAACAGGGTAACGAACAGGCCGATGATGGCCCACCAGGCCAGCGGACGGCCGCGCCACCCCTTGGTGAGGCGCAGGTGGAGCCAGGCGGCGTAGTTGAGCCAGACGATAAGGGCCCAGGTCTCCTTCGGGTCCCAGCTCCAGTAGCCGCCCCAGGCCTCGGCGGCCCACATCGCACCGAGCACGGTGGCGACGGTGAAGAAGGCGAAGCCCAGGGCGATCGCCTTGTACATAATGTCGTCCATCACCTCGAGGCTGGGCAGGCGGCGCGCCACCAGCCCCTGCGGATTGCGGTCGATCAGCAGGTAGGCGACGCCGAGCATCGCCGCCAGGGCGAAGGCGCCGTAGCCGACGAAGTTGGCGGGCACGTGGATCTTCATCCAGTAGCTCTGCAGCGCCGGCACCAGCGGCTGGATGTGGTGCGCCTCGCGCTCGAAGGTGTACCAGAGCAGGAAGCCGACGGCGGCGCTGATCACGGTGAGGACGAAGGCGCCCATGGCGCGGTTGCCGTAGCGGCGCTCATAAGTCAGATAGAGCAGCGCGGTGATCACGGCGAAGAGGATGAAGACCTCGTAGAGGTTACTCACCGGGATGTGGCCGATGTCGGCGCCCATCAGGTAGGACTCGCGCCAGCGCACCATCAGGCCGACCGAGCCCATCACGCTGGCCGACCAGGTCAGGGCGCTGCCGACCTTGCCGCTGAACTCCGAGCCGATGGCGAGGGCGAAGTAGTAGGCGAATGTGGCCATCACATAGAGGGCGCTCATCCACATAATCGCCGACTGGCTGGAGATGAGGAACTTGAGGAAGAAGCTCTGCTCGCCGCGCGCCAGCTCGCCGCCGTAGAGGCCGACCGCGGCGAGGCTGAGCAGGGCCACCGCCAGGCTGAAGCCGCGCATCGGCTTCCAGCCCCAGCCGAGCCAGATGAGGCCGGCGGCGGTGCCGTAGAGGATCCCCACCTCGTAGCCGTCCATCAGGCCGCTGTAGAACTGGTGCGCCATCACGCTGCCGATCACCACCAGCAGCGCCCATCCCCAGTCGAAGGCGCCGAGGCGCTTGAGGAAGGGGGTGGTGTCGAACTCTTCTTGCATCACATCGGATGTAACGGACATGGCTTACCTCTACTGGATTCTGCTTAATACGGCGTCGCTGCTACGGCGCAGGTCGCTCTTCAGTTTCTCAAACTCTTTGTCAAAATCACCGCGCTCGCGGTGGGCGGCGCCGGCGAACAGGATGCTGCTGCCGCCCTCACGCTCTTCGATACGCAGCCACAGGCGACGGTGGTGCAGGTAGAACATGAAGAAGACCCCGGCCATCAGCATGACGCAGCCCAGGTAGACGATGTTCTGCCCCGGCGACTTGGTGATCTGCAGGCCGCTCGCCTCCACGTGCTTGAAGTCGGTCAGGCGAATCAGCATCGGCGAACCGTAGGGACCCAGCAGCGAGAAGGCGTTGAGCGCCTCGTCGAAGTAGCGTGCCTGCTTCTCGTCGATGCCCTCGGAGACATTGACCCCCTCCTGCTCCAGCAGTTCCACATAGAGTGCACCGAGTACCCCCTGCACCACCTTGATGTAGGAGGAGATCGCCTCTTCGCGCTTCTCCTCCGGCACGTTCTGCTCGGCCATCGCGGCGATGGCGTCGATGCCCTGGGTCATGAACATGTTCACCAGCCCCACCATCGAGTCGATGAAGTTCTCATACATGGGGTCGTCGGGCGACATTGCCAACTCACCGCCGACCTGTACCCTGGTTACCGCTCGGACCCGCTCCTGGTCCAGCGCCAGGGCGAGGAAGCGGCTGAAGCGCTCGATGCCGCCACCCTCGTCGATGGGGATGTGGATAAAGCGGTACTGCTCGGAGGGGGTGGTGCGCATGCCGCTGAGCATGAAGGGACGCCCCTCCACCATCAGCGGCGCCATGTAGTTGACGTACTCGCGCGCCTCGCCGTTGGCGGCACGCAGCTTGAAGACCACGCTGGGACCGTAGTTGTGGAACTTCTTGCCCGCCGCCTTTTCCGCCTCATCCTCCACCGGGAAGACGTTGAACGGCTTGAAGTCGATGACCTCCAGGCGGTACTCGCCGCGCGGGGTGTTAAGACGCTGGCTGCCGTTGACCACCGCCGCGATGCGCAGCGGCGCGGCATCCGGTTTATCCAGCGACCAGGCGCTCAGCTTCAGCTCGGAGCCGCCGTCGGAGAAACTGCTCTGGTAGATGGCGTAGCCCTTGTAGACCCAGGGGTGGTTCACCGCGATGGTCTTGCGCAGCGGCTGGTCCAGCTCCGGGTCGACGATCACCAGATCGCTCTCGAACGACTTGGGCATGCCCGAGGGGTAGTGCTCGATGCGGAAGTCCTCCAGCGCCACGCTGAAGGGGAGCTTCTGCATCAGGTAGCCGTCGCGCAGGCCGAGGAAGACGAAGTCGGCGCGGCTCCCCTCGGGGATGTTGACGCTGCCGCGGAAAGAGCTGTTGTCGATCCCCAGGGTGCTCTCGGGCGGGATCTCGTTGGTGGGCAGGTCGCGGGTCTCGGGTTTGATCTCGCCGCGCATCTCCGCCAGCTTCAGCGGCAGGTTGCCGTCCATCAGGCCGCCGAGACAGATCACCACGATCGCCGCGTGGGAGAGGATGTAACCCAGACGCCCCAGGCCGCCGCGCATCGCCGCCACCATGGTGTGGCCCTCACCCGGCTTGCGCCGCACCTTGTAGCCGAGCTGCTGCAGGCGGCGCTCCAGGGTGGCGGCGCTCTGCGACGCCGCATCGGTGACCTGCCACTCGTCCACGTGGTGGAAGGCGCGCAGCGACTTCTCCTGCACATTGAGGCGGTAGTGGGTCATGTCCTTGATGATCGAGGGGGTGTAGCGGTAGACGCAGACCGCGGTGGAGACCAGCAGGAAACCGAGCAGCGCCAGGAACCAGGCGGCGGAGTAGATATCGAACAGCCCCAGCGACTTGAAGACCTCGAACCAGTAGGGGCCGAACTTCATGATGTAGTTGTTATAGGGCTCGTTCTGCTTCAGCACGGTGCCGATGACCGCGGCGATAGAGATCGCCACCAGCAGCGTGATGGCGAGGTTCATCGACCCGAGGAATTCCAGCAGAATGGCCCCCAGGCCACGCCGCCGGCGTGCTGTATCTGTTGTCTGACTCAAGAGCGGACTACCACTTGTTAGTTTGGAGGGGCAGATTCTATTCGATACGACTCTGGCAGGAAAAGTTGCATCGAATAGAAACTTATGACGCTAGAAAATAAAAGGGCGGCCCTAAGGCCGCCCTTCTATGTGCAGCAAACAACGAGGTGTTGTTTAGTGCAGACCGCCGATGTACTCGGCAACGGCGTCGATGTCGCTATCGCTCATCTTGGCCGCGATGTCGCGCATCATGCTGTTGAGGTCGTTGCTGCGGATACCTGAACGGAAGTCCTTCAGGGCCTTAACAACGTAGTCCTTGTTCTGACCGCTAAGGGCCGGGAACTTGGCGCCGGGGTTACCCGCACCGGACGGACCGTGGCAGGCCATGCAGGCGGAAATGCCCTTGGCCTTGTCACCACCCTGGTAGATCTTCTGACCGGCGGCAGCCTTTTCCGCGTTGGCGGAGCCAACGGAGGCGGACTGGGCGGAGAAGTAGGCGGCGATATCGGCCATGTCCTGCTCGCTCAGGGGAGCGGCCATGCCCTGCATGGTCGGGTCCTTACGTGCAGCGGCCTTGAAGTCGGCCAGTTGCTTGGCGATGTAGGAGGCATGCTGACCAGCCAGCTTGGGGTAGGTCGGCATGATGGGGGCGCTACCGGTGGCACCGTGACAGGCGCCACAGGCGATGGCCTTGGTCTGGCCGGCGGTGGCGTTACCCGCGGCCTGAACAGTGCTGGCGGCACCGAACATGACCAGGGCGGCAATTGCTAATTTCTTCATCGGTCTTCCGTTTAAGTCGTGGTTGGGGCTGAAACAGCCTTACTTGGCGGCGTTAACCATGTAGTCAACACCGGCCTTTACGGCTTCATCGCTCAGGTCGGCACGGCCACCCTTGGCAGCCATAGCGGTACCGGGAACGCCGTTCAGGGCGCTGGCGTAGAGCGCGTCCATACCCTTGGCGATGCGGGGGCCCCAGGCGGCCTTGTCGCCGAACTTGGGTGCATTGGCGGCACCGGTAGCGTGGCAGGCGAAGCAAGCGCCGTCGTAGGTGGCCTTGCCGTCAGCCATAGCAGCCTGAGCGGAAACCATGAGTGCTGCGCCAGCGGCAGCGGCGATGATGCTCTTTTTCATTTCAAAACTCCTAAACTGATAGTCGGTTGCCTCAACCCACGGCATGCGCGTTGCGGCGTAAAAATAGTCTGTTTCGGCTCTTCCCAAACCGGATAGTTCGGGCGCTGGAGGCGCGCATGTTACCATTGACGCCACCACAGAGAAACCGGAACGGCCTGAAAAACTGTGTGTATATAACAGTTCTCTAACATAGAGGTCAAGAAACGGGAACCACTCCCGCGGACGCAAAACAGATGAATAAGCCACAACAGAGCAACCCATTCCGCCAGGCGCAATTCCTTACCAGTGCCAATAAAATCAACCAGTTGCCGCCCGACGAGGGGGCCGAAGTGGCCTTTGCCGGACGCTCCAACGCGGGTAAATCGACCGCCCTCAATGCCATTACCGATAATAAGGGATTAGCCAAGACCAGTAAGACGCCGGGACGCACCCAGCTGATCAACTACTTCAGCCTGGATGAGAGCCACCACCTGGTCGACCTGCCCGGTTACGGTTACGCCAAGGTGCCGATGGCAGTGAAGCAGCACTGGCAAAAGGTGCTCTCCACCTACCTGCAGCAGCGCCAGAGCCTGCGTGGCCTGGTGCTGATGATGGATGTACGCCACCCACTCAAGGAGTTTGACCGCCAGATGCTCGAATGGTGCCGTCACCAGGAGATGCCGCTGCATATCCTGCTGACCAAGGCCGACAAGCTCAAACGCGGCGCCGCCAGCAGCACCCTGCACAAGGTGAGAAAGGAGCTGAAGACAGAATACCCCCAGGCCACCGTGCAGCTCTTTTCCGCCCCCGCCAAACAGGGGGTGGACGAGGCGCGCGCCCTGCTGTCGCAGTGGCTGGGGTTGGAAAGCCCGTAGGGTGACCATCGCCGCTCCTGTGCATCCATGCACCCGCGGCATACGCCTCCAGGGACGGAGGTGTGCTGAAAATGTAGGGAACAACATTCAGCACGTTCATCCTGAACATAAAAAAGCCCCGAATACGAGGGGGTATTCGGGGCCAAACTGCGTTTCGGTGCTTGGGGGGGTACCGAAACCTAACCCGCCAAGGAGTCAGACGGGGTAGCGCTGTGTCGCTACAATTACTCAGACCGGTACCCGAGGAAAAGGTTCAGAAATTTTTCAAATAAAAAGCTTTCGCGGCGAGGGCGCCGCTCCTACAGGTAGGAGGCCCGCCCTCGGGCCGAATAGAATTAATGCGCCTCGTCCCAGTTAGCGCCCACCCCGGCCTCCACCAGCAACGGCACCCGCAGCTCGGCGGCGCCGGACATCAGCTCGATGATCTTCTCCTGCGCCTGCGCCAACCGCTCCTCCGGCACCTCGAACACCAGCTCGTCGTGCACCTGCATCACCATGCGGATCGCCGGCTCGCCCTGCAGCCACTCGTCCACCGCCAGCATCGCCCGCTTGATGATATCGGCGGCGGTGCCCTGCATCGGCGCGTTGATGGCGGTGCGCTCGGCGTACTGGCGGCGCTGGCCATTGCTCGAGTTGATGTCGGGGATATAGAGGAGGCGGCCGAAGACGGTCTCGACGTAGCCCTGCTCCCTGGCCTGCTCGCGGGTGGCGTCCATGTAGGCCTTCACGCCGGGGTAACGGGCGAAGTAGAGCTTCACGTACTCCTGCGCCTCGGGATTGGAGATCCCCAACTGCTTCGCCAGGCCGAAGGCCGACATGCCGTAGATGAGGCCGAAGTTGATCGCCTTGGCACTGCGGCGCTGATCGGAGCTGACCTCTTCGAGCGGCGTTTCGAACACCTCGGCGGCGGTGGCACGGTGGATGTCCTCACCGGCGGCAAAGGCCTTGAGCAGCCCCTCGTCACCGGAGAGGTGGGCCATAATGCGCAGCTCGATCTGCGAGTAGTCGGCGGCGAGGATGCGGCAGCCCGTTGGGGCGACGAAGGCCTGGCGGATACGCCGCCCCTCCTCGGTACGCACCGGGATGTTCTGCAGGTTCGGGTCCGAGGAGGAGAGGCGCCCGGTCGCCGCCACCGCCTGGTGGTAGGAGGTGTGCACGCGCCCGCTGTGCGGCGAGACCATCAGCGGCAATTTGTCGGTGTAGGTCGACTTGAGTTTGGACATGGAGCGGTGCTCGAGGATCAGGCGCGGCAGCGGGTAGTCCTGCGCCAGCTCCGCCAGCACCTCCTCGGCGGTGGAGGGGGCCCCCTTGGGGGTCTTCTTCAGCACCGGCAGGCCCAGCCCCCCCTCTTCGGCGGGGGTGAAGAGGATCTCCTGGATCTGCTTCGGTGAGGCCATGTTGAAGGCCTTGCCCGCCTCCTCGTACGCCTCGGCCTCGATCCCTTGCATCTTCGCCGCCAGCTCGCCGCTCTGCTGCTGCAGCATCGCGCTATCCACCAGCACACCGTTGCGCTCGATGCGCGACAGTACCGAGAGCAGCGGCACCTCCATCTCCTTATATAGGGCGGCGAGTGAGGCCTCCCCCTCCAGCTTGGGCCACAGGGCCTGGTGCAGGCGCAGGGTGATGTCGGCATCCTCCGCCGCATAGGGCGAGGCCTGCTCCAGCGCCACCTCGTTAAAGCCGATCTGCTTCGCCCCCTTGCCCGCCACCTCCTCGTATTTAATGGTCTTGTGGCCCAGGTACTTGAGCGACAGGGAGTCCATGTCGTGACGGGTGGCGGTGGAGTCGAGCACGTAGGACTCCAGCATGGTGTCATGGCTGATGCCGCGCAGGGTAATGTCGTAGTTGGCCAGCACGCTCATGTCGTACTTGAGGTTCTGCCCCACCTTGAGGTGGGCCTCGCTCTCCAACAGCGGCTTCAGTTTGGCCAGTACCTGGTCGCGCGGCAGCTGCGCCGGGGCACCGGGATAGCTGTGCGCCACCGGCAGGTAGGCCGCCC
>JBNKUL010000026.1:0-36205 GCA_050298555.1 Thiohalomonadaceae bacterium | reverse complement strand
CGAGGTGGGCCTGGATCTCATCGGCGTGGGGGTCCTGGCGGCGACAGCGTACGATGCCCCCCTCCTTGTCGCTGTCCTGCAACTCGTACTCGTCGCCCAGCTCGAAACCGGCGGGAATATTGTCACCGCGCAGCCACTGGCTCATCACCACCCGCGGCGACTCCTCGGTCTGCGGCAGGCGGGCGCTCAGCCCCTCCACCGACTGGCGCAGCAGGGTCACCAGCTCCTCGGCACGGTTGGCGCTGGCCGAGTCGATCACCAGCCAGCGGTTGTCGCGATCGATATAGGCGTAGGTGGTATTACTGCGGGTAAAGGCCTGCGGCAGCAGGGTCATGGTCAGCTCCTCCTTGAGCTGCTGGCGCTCCTTGCGCCCAACCGGCCGGGCCTCGTTGAGCTCGATCGCCTCGACCTTCTCCGCCAGCTGCTCGTTGACCACCGCACCGGGGAGGATGCGCTCCTCCTTGCGGGCACAGATCATGGAGAAGTTGCCCACCGTATGTACCAGCTGCTCGCCGTGTTTGCCCAGCGGTGCGGCCCAGCCGTAGCTAAAGGGGACGCTCTTGCCACAGGGGTGGAAGGCCTCGCCCTGCAGCGCCTGGTTGAGGGCGTCGTGATCCAGCTCGAAGGGGCGGGTGAGACGAAACAGGGTGAGATTCTTAAACCACATGGTACGATCCGGTGCGTTAATTGGGCCGGGCATTATGACCTCATCGGCACGCCTTTTCACCCCGCAATCCCCAGGACTATGGACCACTTCATACACCAACTCGCCGACCTGCTGCTGGAGATCGAGGCGGAGCTACGCCGCACCGGGCTATGGCAGGACGAGGCCCCACCGGACCAGGCGCTACAGAGCCTGGTCCCCTTCTGCCACGACACCCTGCGGCTGGAGCAGTGGCTGCAGTGGGTCTTCGTGCCGAAGATGAAGGGGGTGATCGAGGGGCGCGAAGAGTGCCCCAACAGCAGCGAGATCGCCCCGCTGGCCGAGTACCGCTTTCAACAGCTGCAGGTGGAGAGCGGCAGGCTGCTCTCCCTTATCGAGAAATTTGACCGGCTGATTAACCGCGAAGGGCGGCAGTAGGCGCTTACTTGCCCTCCTTGGGCAGCGGCCGGCTCTTGCTGCTGGCCAGCCATTTGAGGATCGGCCACCACTGCTCCATGTCCTTCTCGATCCTCGAGGGGGGCAACTCGAAGATCCCCAGGCCGCGCTCTGCGGCGTGGATATAGTTCTGGCTGTCGCGCAGCGAGGTGAGGAAGGGGATCTTCAGGCTGCGCAGGAAGAGCTGCAGCGAGTGGTAGATGCGGGTGTGCTCGCGTACCCGGTTGGCCACCACGGCGATGCGGGTGCGCTCTCGTGACACCCTTCCGACCAGCAGCAGCTCCTCGATAAAGCGGGCGGTAGCGCGCATATCCATCGGTGAGGGCAGTACGGGAATAATCACCGTCTGCGCCAGTTTCACGTGTTGCTTCAACTGCTTGCCGTGCAGCCCGGCCGGCACATCCATAATCAGCGTGCCATGGCCGTGGGGCAGCAGCAGCTCGCTGCCGTCGGCCTTAATGGCGCCGATCTCCGGGGCACTCTCCGGGCGTGCGGCGAGCCAGTCCATACTGCTGCACTGCACATCGAAATCGACCAGGCTCACCGGCTCGCCCGCCATGGCGAAGTAGCTCGCCAGATTGGTCGCCATCGTCGTCTTTCCGCATCCCCCCTTCGGGTTCAACACCATGATCCTGCGCACGCCCTTCTCCCCTGGTGACAAACACACATAAGCGCTGAGTGTATCAAAAAGCGGCAGGTGAATTGTTACAGCAGAGGGAGAGAAACAAAAAAACGGCCCCGGATGGGGCCGTTATTGTGGTGCGGGCTATTCCGCCTCAGGCAGCCATCGCCCCCTGCAGCTTCTTCATCGCATTCTTCTCCAGCTGGCGAATGCGCTCGGCCGAAACACTGTACTTATCCGCCAGCTCCTGCAGGGTCACCTTGTCCTCGGTGAGCCAGCGCGAGGAGACGATGTCGCGGCTGCGCTCGTCCAGGCCGCTCAGTGCCTGGTGCAGCTGGCGGTGACTGTGCTCCTCGCTGTCGCGGCGCTCGACCTCGGCGGCGGGCTCGAAGCGCTCGTCCTGCAGATAGGCCGAGGGGCTGTAGACCTGCTCGTCGTCGTCGCCGTCGGGGGCACCGTCGAAGCCCATGTCGCGGCCACTGAGGCGCGACTCCATCTCCAGTACGTCGCGGCTGCTGACGCCCAGGTCCTCGGCCACCTTCTCCACCTCCTCATGGGAGAGCCAGCCGAGGCGCTTCTTCGAGCTGCGCAGGTTGAAGAAGAGCTTGCGCTGCGCCTTAGTGGTGGCCACCTTGACGATGCGCCAGTTGCGCAGGATAAATTCGTGGATCTCGGCACGAATCCAGTGCACGGCGAAGGAGACCAGACGCACGTTCATGGTCGGGTCGAAGCGGCGTACCGCCTTCATCAGGCCGATATTCCCCTCCTGGATGAGGTCCGCATGGGGCAGGCCGTAACCGCTGTAGCCGCGGGCGATGTGGGCGACGAAGCGCAGATGCGACATCACCAGCTTGCTGGCAGCGGCACCATCCTCACTATCGCGATAGGCGACGGCGAGCTCGTGCTCCTCCTCCTTGGTGAGTACGGGGATCTGGTTAACCGCATGGGAATAGGCCTCAATGCTGCTAACCGGAAAGTTCATCGGTATTTCCAGTGCCTTGGACATAATCGCCTCCTCTTTCGGTAATAATTACCGACTATCTTTGTCAGGAATTAAGGCCGACTATATCACTCAGGATTAACATTGCAAGCGTTTATATGCAAAATTTCTAATATTTCTAATTCGCTCCCGCCCGGTACCGGAGGGGAGAGGGGGAGCGAGCTAGGTCGGCTCGATGGCGCGAAGGTGGCGCCCCACCGCAAGCCAGGAGCCGCCCAACCCCAGCAAGGTGCCGCCCAGCAGCAGGGAGAGGGTGGTGAGGATATCCATGCCGGCGAGGCGGAACTCGCTGCTGTAGAGGGTCGCCAGGCTGTTCACCGGTGCGCTGAGGAACCACAGCGCCAGCTCGATAAGGATGAAGGCGATCACCCCGCCCAGCAGGCCGTACCAGAAGCCGGTATAGAGGAAGGGGCGGCGGATGAAGGTATCGGTACCGCCGATAAGCTTGATGATGACGATCTCGTCGCGCCGGTTCTGGATCGCCAGGCGGATGGTGTTGCCCACCACCAGCAGCACACCGAGAGCGAACATCGCCGCCAGCACCCACACCCCGCGCTTGCCTATCTCCATCAGCGCATAGAGCCGCTTTACCCACTGCATGTCGAGCTGGGCCAGCTCCACCGCCTGCTCCGCCGCCAGCTCCTCACGCAGTTGCGACAGCAGTGCCGGTCCCTGCAGCTCCAGTGAGGGGTGCACCACCAGCACCGGCGGCAACGGGTTCTCCTCCAGCGCGCTCAGCGCCTCACCGAAACCGGAGTGGCGCTGGAACTCCTCCATCGCCTGCTGGCTGGAGATGTAATCGACCGAGACGATACCGGGGCGCTCTCGCAGCCGCGCGGCCAGGGCCTGGGCCTCGCTCTCGCGGGTCTCCTGTTGCAGGAACAGCGACAGCTGTGCCGCGCCATCCCAGCCGCCCAGCACCTGTTGCACATTCTTCAGCAGCACGTGCAGGCCGCCCGGCATTGCCAGGGCGATGCCGATCACCGCCACCGTCATCAGGGTGGAGAAGGGCTTGAGGCTGAGCTGGCCGAGGGCATAGAACAGGGTCTGCAGGTGGCGCGCGCCGTAGTTGCGCAACCAGCCGCGAATGCCCTGGCGGCGCCGGCTGGCGCCGCTGCGGCCCGCCCGCTCCTGATCTTCGCGCAGTGTCCGTGCCAGCCGTGCCATCAGTCGTCGCCCCCCTGCACCATACGGCCGTTCTCCAGCCGCAGCACGCGGTGCTGCAGCTTGCGGATCAGCAGCACATCGTGGGTGGCGATCAATACCGAGACGCCGACCCGGTTGAACTCCTCGAAGATCCCCATGATCTCGCGCGACAACGCCGGGTCGAGGTTGCCGGTAGGCTCGTCGGCCAGCAGCAGCGGCGGCTTGTTGATCACCGCGCGAGCGATGCCGACCCGCTGCTGCTCACCGCCGGAGAGGGTGATGGGATAGACCTTCTCCTTCTTCAGCAGCCCCACCTTATCCAGCGCGGCGCGCACCCGGCGGGCGATCTCGGCGCGGTCGTAGCCGGCAATCACCAGCGGCAGGGCGACGTTGTCGAACACGGTGCGATCGAACAGCAGGCGGTGGTCCTGGAAGATGATGCCGATGTCGCGGCGGTGGTAGGGGATCTTGCGGCGGCTCACCTTGGCCAGGTTCTGGCCGTTGACCACCGCCTGACCGCTGCTGGGACGCTCGATCAGGGCGATCAACTTCAGCAGGGTCGATTTACCGGCGCCGGAGTGGCCGGTGAGGAAGGCCATCTCACCTTCGTCGATATGAAAGCTGACGTCCGACAGCGCCTCGTGGCCGCCGGGGTAGCGCTTGCTGACGTTAGTGAATCGAATCATTCGCTCTGGTTATCCGCTCTGGCCCGCTACTTCTCGAACAGCGCCTCGATGAACTCGCCGGAGTCGAACACGCGCAGGTCGTCGATGGTCTCGCCAACGCCGATAAAGCGGATCGGGATCCACATCTTCTTGGCGATGGCGAAGATGATGCCGCCCTTGGCGGTACCGTCGAGCTTGGTCAGGGCGATGCCGCTCACCTCCACCGCCTGGTGGAACTGCTCGGCCTGATTGAGGGCGTTCTGCCCGGTGCCGGCATCGAGCACCAGCAGCACCTCGTGGGGGGCAGAGTCGTCGAGTTTGCCCATCACCCGCTTCACCTTCTTCAGCTCCTCCATCAGGTTGGACTGGGTATGGAGGCGTCCGGCGGTGTCGGCGATCACCACATCGATATTGCGCGACTGGGCCGCCTGTACCGCATCGAAGATCACCGAGGCGGAATCGGCGCCGCTGCCCTGAGCGATGACCGGGATCGCGTTGCGCTCGCCCCACACCTGCAGCTGCTCCACCGCGGCGGCGCGGAAGGTGTCGCCCGCGGCCAGCATCACCGACTTACCCTCGTTCTGCAGCCGCTTGGCCAGTTTGCCGATGGTGGTGGTCTTGCCGGCACCGTTAATGCCGACCACCAGGATAACGAAGGGCTGTTTGCCTGCCGTGATCTCCAGCGGTGCGCTCACCGGCGCCAGCATCGCCGCCATGTCCTCACGCAGGGCAGTGAACAGGGCGTCACTGTCGGCCAGCTGCTTGCGCGAAACGCGCTGGGTGAGGTCATTGATGATCGCCTGGGTCGCCTCGACACCCATGTCGGCCACCAGCAGCTGGGTCTCGATCTCTTCGAGCAGGTCATCGTCGATCTGCCGCTTGCCCAGCAGCAGGTCGCTGATCCCCTCGGTAAGAGAGCCACGGGTGCGACTCAGGCCGCTCTTAAGACGTGCGAACAGGCCGGGCTTCTTGGGCTGCTCCTGGGCCGGGGCCTCGTCAGATGTGGCCTGCTGCGGCTGTTCCGCAATTGGCTGCTCCGCCTTCTGCTCCTCTTTCGCCTTTTTCTTTCCGAAACCGAACATCTGCTCTATCTGAATCCTGTCTATTGAACCTTGCACCAGCAGCACTGTCTCTGCACAGGAGGCGCAACGATACCTTGGGTGCCTGAAGGCGGTATCGTATCATCTACCTATACTTGGGCGAAACGCGCCGCGAAAGAACAAACAGGGGTTTATCTATGCCAATAACAAAGAAAAGCGTGCTGCTGGCCGCTGCCCTGCTGGGAGTGAGTGCCTGCAGCAGCCCGGTGCTCAAGATCGAGCCTGGCAGCGGCTCCGCGCAGGCCAACTCCGCCGAAGCGCCGCTCAATGCCGCGGTGCACGAATACCTGCTGGGCAACGGCATGAAGCTGATCGTCAAGGAGGACCACCGGGCGCCGGTGGTGGTGTCGCAGATTTGGTACAAGGTGGGGGCGAGCTACGAGCACATCGGCATCACCGGTGTCTCCCATGTGCTGGAACACATGATGTTCAAGGGCACCAAAAAACACCCACCTGGCGAGTTCTCCCGCATCATTGCCGAGAACGGCGGCCGCGAAAACGCCTTTACCGGACGCGACTACACCTCCTACTTCCAGCAGCTGGAGAAGAGCCGCCTGGCCATCGCCTTCGAGCTGGAGGCGGACCGCATGCGCAACCTCCACCTGCAGGAGGAGGAGTTCCAGAAGGAGCGCGATGTCGTTGCCGAGGAGCGCCGCATGCGCACCGAGGACAAGCCCGGCGCCCTCACCTACGAGAAGTTCATGGCCACCGCCTTCCAGGTCAATCCCTACCATAACCCGGTGATCGGCTGGATGGACGACCTGCAGAGCCTCACCCTGGATGACCTGAACAACTGGTACAGGACCTGGTACTCACCCAACAACGCCACCCTGGTGGTGGTGGGCGATGTGGAGCCGGAGGCGGTGCGCAAGCTGGCGCAAAAGCAGTTCGGTCGCATCCCCCCCAGCACCCTCCCCGACCTCAAGCCGCGCCGCGAACCGCCGCAACAGGGTGAGCGCCGCCTCACCGTGCGCGCCCCGGCCGAGGTACCGGTGGTGATCATGGGCTACAGGACCCCGGTACTGCGTACCGTTGATGAGCCGTGGAAGGCCTACGCCCTGGAGGTGCTGGCCAACGTACTGGACGGCGGCGACAGTGCCCGCCTCAGCCGTGAACTGGTGCGCGGCAAGGCGATCGCCGCCAGCGCCGGTGCCGGTTACGACCTCACCGCCCGCCACGACAGCCTGCTCAGCCTGGAGGGAACCCCCGCCCAGGGGCAGAAGGTCGCCACCGTGGAGCGCGCATTGCGCCAGCAGGTTGAGCGACTGAAGCGCAAACCGGTCAGCGAGGCGGAACTGGCGCGCATTAAGGCACAGGTGACCGCCGCCAAGGTCTTCGAGCGCGACTCCATCTTCTACCAGGCGATGCAGATCGGCATGTTGGAGACGGTGGGGATCGACTGGCAGGAGGGCGAGCGCTACGCCGAGCGCATTAACGCCATCACCGCCGCACAGGTGCAACAGGTGGCGCGCGAATTCCTCACCGATGAAAACCTCACCGTCGCCATCCTCGAACCGCTGCCGCTGAACGGCAAACCCAAGATTAAGGGGGACACTCATGTCCGTTACAAATAGACTGCTGCCGCTGCTACTCCTGCTTATTACACAGCTAGCCGCCGCCAACCCCGATATCGAGCAGTGGCAGACCGGCAACGGTGCGCGGGTCTACTACGTCCACGCCCCCGAGCTGCCGATGGTCGACCTGCGCGTCACCTTCAACGCCGGCAGCGCCCGCGACGGTTACCTGCCGGGGGTGGCAATGCTCACCAACGCGATGCTGGAGGAGGGGGCTGGCAAGCTCGACGCCAACGCCATCGCCGAGAAGTTCGACAGCCTGGGCGCCTCCACCTCCTTCGATTCGCTGCGCGACATGGCCACCGCCAGCCTGCGCAGTCTCACCGACGAGAAGCTGCTGCAACCGGCGCTGCAGACCTTCGCCCAGCTGCTGCGCGAGCCCACCTTCCCCAGGGCCGCTCTGGAGCGGGTACGCAAACAGATGCTGGTGGTACTGCGCCACGACAACCAGTCACCGGGCACACTGGGCAGCAAGGCCTTCTATCACGCCCTCTACGGCAGCCACCCCTACGCCACTCCCTCCAGCGGCACCATGAAGAGCGTCAAGGCCCTCACCCGCCAGGACATACGCCGCTTCCACAGCCGCTACTACGTGGGGCGTAACGCCGTGGTCGCCATCGTCGGCGCGGTAGACCGGGCCCAGGCCGAGGCCATCGCCGAGCAGGTGGTGGGCGGCCTGCCCGCCGGTCAGCCGGCCCCGGCCCTGCCCCCGGTGGCACAGCTGGAGGAGTCCTTCAGCAAACATATCGCCCACCCCTCCAGCCAGACCCACATCCTGCTGGGCCAGCCGGGGATGCATCGCGGCGATAAGGACTATCTGCCGCTCTATATCGGCAACCATATTCTCGGCGGCAGCGGTCTGACCTCCCGCATTAGCGAAGAGATCCGCGAAAAGCGCGGCCTCTCCTACAGCGCCTCCAGCTACTTCGCGCCGATGGCGGTGGATGGCCCCTTCCTGCTCAGCCTGCAGACCAAGACCGAATCGTCCGAGGAGGCGCTGGCCCTGCTGCGCGCCACCCTGGTGCGCTTCATCACCGACGGGCCGAGCAAGAGGGAGCTGGAGGCGGCGAAGAAGAACATCACCGGCGGCTTCGCCCTCAATATCGACTCCAATAAGGAGATCCTCGGCTACATCTCCATGATCGGCTTCTACGACCTGCCGCTGGACTACCTCGACACCTTCATCGAGCGGGTCAACGCGGTCACCGTGGCACAGATCCGCGACGCCTTCAAACGGCGCATCCACCCCGACCGCCTGGCCCTCATCACCGTCGGCGAGAAGCTGTAACGGTGGCAAAACGAGGCGGCAACCAGCTGCGCATCATCGGCGGCGAGAAGCTGTAACGGTGGCAAAACGAGGCGGCAACCAGCTGCGCATCATCGGCGGCGAGTGGCGCGGGCGTAAGCTGCGCTTTCCCGACGTAGAGGGGCTGCGCCCCACCACCGACCGGGTGCGCGAGACCCTGTTCAACTGGCTGGCACCGGTGATCCACGGCGCCCGCTGTCTCGACCTCTTCGCCGGCAGCGGCGCCCTGGGGCTGGAGGCACTGTCGCGCGGGGCGGCTACGGTCAGCTTTGTCGACAGCGACCGACGCGCAGTGCAGTCGCTGAAGGAGAACCTGACCCTGCTCAAGGAGGAGCGCGGCCAGGTGGTGCCGGGCGACGCGCTCACCTTCCTGCGCACCACCCCTGAGCAGCCATTCGATTTGGTCTTTCTCGATCCCCCCTTTCGCAAAGAGTTGCTGCAGCCCTGCCTGGAGCTGCTCTGCAACGGCGGCTGGCTCAGCGACAAGGCGCGCCTCTATATAGAGGTGGAGCAGGAGCTGGGCGAACCGCCGCTGCCCGAGGGGTGGGAGATGGTACGCAGCAAGAAGGCGGGGCAGGTGATCTACGGGCTGGCGGTGCGTGTTTAATGCTAAACTCCGCCCATCCTTCAACTTGAGAGCGCCATGACCACCGCCATCTACCCGGGCACCTTCGACCCCATCACCAACGGCCACAGTGACCTTATCGGCCGCGCCTCGCAGATCTTCGGCAAGGTGATCGTCGCCATCGCCGCCAACCCGAAAAAGGCGCCGCTGTTCAGCCTGGAAGAACGGGTGGAGCTGGCCGAGGGGGCGCTGGCCGAGTTCGACAACGTGGAGGTGTGCGGCTTCGACAGCCTGCTGGCCGACTTCGCCGCCGAAAGGGGGGCCAGGGTCATCCTGCGCGGCCTGCGCGCGGTCTCCGACTTCGAGTACGAGTTCCAGCTGGCGGGGATGAACCGCCGCCTCGCCCCCGATATCGAGACCGTCTTCCTCACCCCCGCCGAGACCTATACCTTCCTCTCCTCCAGCCTGGTGAAGGAGGTGGCCGGACTGGGTGGCGATGTAGGGGAATTTGTCGATACTAAAGTGAAGGCTGCATTGCATAACAGATTACGCTAATATACGCCGCCATTAGCGGCTAACTTCATAAATTGTTAGGAGGAATAGTGCCATGGCACTGATGATTACCGACGAATGTATCAACTGTGACGTCTGTGAGCCCGAGTGCCCCAACGGCGCCATCTCCCAGGGCGATGAGATCTACGAGATCGACCCCAACCTCTGCACCGAGTGCGTCGGCCACTACGACGAGCCCCAGTGCGTCGAGGTCTGCCCGGTAGACTGTATCCCCCACGACCCGGACCACGTGGAGAGCAAGGAAGATCTGCAGGCCAAGTACGAAAAGCTGCAGGCCCAGGGTTAATCCCCGCTCTGCTGAACGAAAAAGGCCCTGCGGGGCCTTTTTTGTTGCCTGCACACCCCCTACCCTTGTAGCAGTTGCCCGAATAAGGAACCCCGCCATGCTGCGCCCGTTGCTATTGCTCCTCCTGCTACTGCCCGCGCTGGGCTGCACCACCGCCCCTGTTAGCAAAGTTTCCGGCCAGAGCGCCGTCGCCACCGCCCACCCCCTGGCCACCGAGGCGGGGCAGCAGATCCTCGCCTCCGGCGGCAACGCCTTCGATGCCGCGGTGGCGGTGAGTGCGGTGCTGGCGGTGGTGGAGCCCTACAGCTCGGGCATCGGCGGCGGCGGCTTCTGGCTGCTGCACCGCAAGGACGGCTTCGAGGTGATGGTGGACGGGCGCGAGACCGCCCCCGGCAGGGCGCAGCGCGATATGTACCTGGACGAGAAGGGCGATATCGTCCCCGGTCTCTCCATGAATGGTCCGCTGGCAGCGGGCATCCCCGGTGAGCCGGCGGCACTGGCCCACATCACCGAACACTACGGCAGGCTGCCGCTGGGAAAGAACCTGGCACCGGCGATCCGCCTGGCGCGAGAGGGCTTCGCCGTCACCCCCCACTACCAGACGATGGCAGGCTGGCGTAAAGGGGCGCTCAACGCCTCACCCGAGGCGGCGACGATCTTCCTCGATGGGGGGGAGGTACCCGAGCTCGGCCATCTCATCAAGCAACCCGAACTGGCCGCCACCCTGGAGGCGCTGGCCGCACAGGGTCGCGACGGCTTCTACCGCGGCGAGGTGGCAGAGGCGTTGGTCGAGTCGGTGCAGCAGGCGGGCGGGATCTGGCGCCTTGAGGACCTGGCCGGCTACCGGGTGATTGAGCGCGAGCCGCTCAAGGGGAGCTACCGCGACTACACCATCACCAGCGTACCGCCCCCCTCCTCCGGCGGCGTCGCCCTTATCACCATGCTCAATATCCTGGATCAGCTTGGCTACGCGGAGGCAGAAGAGCCGCAACGCCTCCACCTGCTGGTGGAGGCGATGCGCCGCGCCTACCGCGACCGCGCCCACTACCTGGGCGACAGTGACTTCGTCGAAGTGCCGGTGGCCCGTCTCACCTCCACGGAACACGCTCAGCAACTTTCCGCCGGTATCGATCGCGAACGCGCCACCCCCAGCAGTGAACTGCCCGGTTACGGCGCCCCCACGGGCGGCAACGACACCACCCATTTTTCCATTCTGGACAGGGAGGGCAACTACGTCGCCGCCACCCTCAGCATCAACTACCCCTTCGGCTCCGGCTTCGTCGCCGGCGACAGCGGCGTGCTGCTCAACGATGAGATGGACGACTTCTCCGCCAAGCCGGGGGTGCCCAACGCCTACGGCCTGGTCGGCGCCGAGGCCAACGCCATCGAACCGGGCAAGCGCATGCTCTCCAGTATGTCGCCCAGCTTCGTCACCGGCCCGGACGGCACCGCCATCCTCGGCACCCCCGGCGGCAGCCGCATCATCACCATGGTGCTACTGGGGATGCTGGAGTACTTCGACGGCGGTGAGGTGGAGGCCTGGGTCTCCCGGCCGCGCATCCACCACCAGTACCTGCCCGATACCCTGTTCCACGAGGCCGACGCCCTCTCCCCGGCACAGATCGAATATCTGCAGGAGCTGGGACACCAGCTCAAGCGCTCGCAAAGAAGCTGGGGCAATATGCAGGCGATCCATTGGAACAAACGTAGCGGTAGAGTGACCGCTGCCAGCGATCCCAGGGTAGAAGGTGCGGCCTCAATACGGTAACTTTGCGGCACTATCAAACAAAGGAACAAACCATGAGTCACTACGATGTCTTCAACGGCGACGCAGACGGCCTCTGCGCACTGCAGCAACTGCGCCTGCACACCCCTATCGACGATGCGGTACTGGTCACCGGGGTAAAGCGCGATATCGCCCTGTTGAAAAAGGTAAACGGCGCTGAGGGCGACACCGTCACCGTGCTCGACATCTCCCTGGACAAAAACCGTGACGAACTACAGGGCCTTCTGGATGCGGGCTGTACGATTGAATATTTCGATCACCACTTCGCCGGAGAGATCCCGGACCACGCCAACCTCACCACCACCATCGACACCTCGCCCGAGACCTGCACCAGCCTGCTGGTAGACGCGGCGATTAACGGCGCCCATCGCGCCTGGGCGGTGGCCGGTGCCTTCGGCGACAACTTCCACGACGCGGCGCGCAGCGCTGCCGAACCGCTGGGGCTCAGCGACGAGCAGCTCGATGCGCTGTGCGAGCTGGGTACCTGCCTCAACTACAACGGCTACGGCACCGCCATCGAAGACCTCCACTTCCACCCCGAGGCACTGGCCCGGGCGATGCGCCCCTATCGCGACCCCTTCGACTTCATCGCCAACGAAGAGGCCTATGCGCAACTACGCGACGGCTATAACGACGACATGTCGCGCGCCGGGGCGTTAGAGGCGATAGAGAGCGACGACAAAACCGCCCTCTTCATCATGCCCGACGAGCCCTGGGCACGCCGAGTCAGCGGTGTCTACGGCAATCTGCTGGCTAGAGAGAATCCGGAACGGGCCCACGCCATCCTTACCCGCATGGAGAGCGGCGCCTACCGGGTAAGCGTGCGCGCACCGCTCTCCACCCGTCAGGGTGCCGACGTCTTGTGCATGGAGTTCCCCAGCGGCGGCGGCCGTCAGGCGGCGGCGGGAATTAACGAGTTGCCGGAGGAGAGTTACGGGCTGTTTCTTGAGCGTTTTCGCGCCATCTTTGCCTAGCGTACTAGACGGGCTGAAGCGTTTACATCGCACATAATCTCCGCTACTTTTTCAGTAGCACATCAACATATGTGTAATACGAAGATTATTAATATCCAAGGAGGAGTACCATGCCCAATTTCAAGACAGCTGCCATGAGCGCCGTCATTTCCAGCGCACTGCTCGTCACCGCATGTGGCGGCGGCAGTAGCAGCGGCAGCTCGACCCCGACCGCATCCAGCGTCGGCTACGATGGTGTTACGACTGCTGTAAAACTATCCAGTACTGTCGCCTCATCGGTTGCCAAGGAGACCGCCTCCTCCATGCTGAACATGGATTTGGGCTCTACCACCAGCGGCTTGATGAACAAGGCAGGCGACGGCTCCGCCAACCATGCAGGGCTGGGGCAGTTCACCAGCGGGCTGATCGATTTCTCCCTCTCTAAGGCCAGTGCTAGCAGCTCCGCCATGCTGAGCGGCGTGACCCAAACCCAGACCACGGCTTGCGACGCTAGTGGCACCGTCACCATGACCGTAACTGTGGCCGACGCCAACAGCCAAACCCTTTCCGCCGGCGACTCCATCAGCAGCACCTTCAATAACTGCAGCATGGATGGCACCACCACCCTCAGCGGCGGCTTCAAGTTCGTGGTCAATAGCTTCAGCACCACTAGCACCTCCTACAAAATCACCTTCTCCAACATGAAGATGGCGCAGGCCAGTGGCGACTACAGCCTGATCAACGGCGGCTTCACCATGGCGATGTCGACGGCCAGCGGCACAAGCTACTCTATGAGCGGGGACGCCCTGCTGACCGAGGATAGCACCGGCGGCAGCGTCAGCCAGGAGGCCCTGACCAAGTTCTCCCTGAGTGACTCCGAGGATTTGAGCTATAACTTCACCGCCGACCGCGATTACACCTATTACAGCAGCTTCAATGGCGTAACCGACGGCTACATTGAGATCGACACCACGACTCCGGTCTTCCTCTATTACGGCGACAGCTACCCCTCCAGTGGCGTTATCGTCCTCACCGGCGCGGATGATGCGTCGATCAAGCTGACTATAGTGGACAACACCCAGTTCACCATTGCCTACGACCTCGATGGCGACGGTGTCTACGGCAATAACAGTGACCCGGCCACTGAAACCGTAGCCTGGACTGCTATTTAGTCCATCAACTGTCGTGACGAAAAAAGGGGCGCGAAAGCGCCCCTTTTTTTATCCACCAAGAATCTTTTTCACCGGGGTTGCCATCCCCAACGCTTCCAGCCCTGATAGGGGCTGCCAGACTGCCATCCCGGCATCGGCAATAACCGCTGCATCTTTATTCACCATGATGCGATAGGGATTGATCAGCAACTGATAGTGGCTAAAGGTGTGCTTTATCGGCTCCATTGCCTGACGCTGCTCAAACTCGACCCCGACCTTGTTGCACCACTGCGCCAGCGCCGCCTCATCCTCACACTCCGGCAGGCTCCACAGGCCTCCCCATATCCCCGCCGGGGGGCGCTTCTCCAGTAGCACCTCACCCTTTTCGTTAAGCACTACCGGCATCACCACCGACCTTTGCGGCAGCGCCTTACGTGGCTTTTTTCCGGGGAACTCCTCGACCCGTCCCTGGGCGAGGGCCTCACAGTCAGGGGACATGGGGCAGTCGCCACACTCTGGCTTGCTGCGTGTGCAGAGGGTAGCACCCAGATCCATAATCGCCTGGGTGTAGTCGGCAGTGCGCTGTTCAGGGGTGTGCTCCGCCGCCAACGACCAGAGCTGCTGCTCCACCTGGCGCCTGCCCGGCCATCCCTCCACCGCATGGTAGCGGCTAAGCACCCGTTTGACGTTACCGTCGAGGATGGGGTGGTGCTGGCCGCGGGAGATGGCGAGGATCGCCCCGGCGGTGGAGCGGCCGACACCGGGCAGTGCCACCACTTCATCAATGGTGTCAGGGAAGCGGCCAGCGTATTCATCGCAAATCCGTTTCGCCGCCTGGTGCAGGTTGCGTGCCCGGCTGTAGTAACCGAGGCCGCTCCACTGTGCCAGCACCTCGTCCTCGTCGGCTTCGGCCAGGTCACGTATATCCGCGAAGCGCTGCATGAAGCGCTGGTAGTAGGGGATCACGGTGGCGACCTGGGTCTGCTGCAGCATCACCTCGGAGACCCACACCCGGTAGGGGGTGGGATTCTGCTGCCACGGCAGGTCGTGGCGGCCATGGCGATCGAACCAGGCCAGCAGGCGGCGGGAAAAATCGTCGCCCATTTAGAACTTCAACATCTGTTGCAGCTTCTTCTCCAGGTCCCGCTGCAGCTTCTTCTTCTCCGCCTCCAGCTTGCGCTTCGCCTCGGCCTCGGCCTCCCGCTTCTTGCGCTCAATCTCGGCCTCTACCCGGGCCTTCTCCTTATCGAGTGCGGCCTTTGCCTTGGCCTCCAGCACGGAGCCCACATCGACGCCGATCTTCGGTTCACGGAAGCTCCCCTTGATGGTGACAGGGAGCTTCTCCCCCTTAAGGTCGCCCATGCGCTCGCCGGTGGCGTCGCGAATATCGGAGACGATAACGGTGTCGAGGCGCAGGTCCAGCTCCTCTTTCACCAGGTTGACCGTACCCTTGCCCGCCACCTGGAACAGGGTGCTGCGGGCACTCAGGTCTTTGGTCGTGACCACACCATTCTTCACCTTAAAGCTGCCGGAGAGGTTGGCGAAGTCGCTGCCCCGCTGCTCCTCTTCCGGCCTGGGCTGTTTGAGGTAGGCGGCATAGCCTTCGCGGATCAGCTGGCCGATATTGAAGCCCTTTACCATGCCGTCGCTGAAACTGAAGCTCCCCTCTCCGTTGAGGCTGCTGCGGATCGCATCCGGCTCCAGTCCACGCATGGTGAGCCTGGCTGCCAGCTGCGCGGTGCCGCTGACATGCTCCTCGCCCATGAAGTCCTTGAGCAGCGGACCGGCCTCAACCCCACTGAGCTTCTCGTCCAGGGAGATCAGCAGTTGTTCGCCACGCACATCGAAACCGAGGTCGCCGCTGTAGCTCCCCTGGTAGAGAGTGGCGCTAAGGGGGTGGAGACGGAACTGCCCCTGCTTCGCCTTCAGGGTGGCGACGATATCGCTGCTGTGCAGGTTTATCGCCTTCAGCTTGCCCAGTTTCACGGTGCCGTCGATATCGAGCGAGCGCAGCAGTTCCAGAGGCAGCTGCGGAGGCTGGTCGGGTGCAGCTGTAGTCGTGGAAGCCGCAGCGGTGGCTGCCATGGCGGGAGTGGCGGGCACCGGGGCGGTCGCGGTTGCTGTAATCGGCGGCGCCATGTAGCGATCGACGTCGATCTCGTTCACATTAAGCGCATAACGCACGACAGGTGCATCGAACCGGCTTACCGAGGCACTGCCGCCAAGGGTTGTGTCGTCCAGACGCAGGGAGAGCCTGTCGAGCGCAACACCCTCCAACCCCGCACTGAAGTTGCTGGAGAGCGTTGCCCGCCCCAGCACCGAGGGGTCCGCCATCTCCGGCACCGCGATACCCAGCTCCGACAGCAGCTGTCGCGGCCCGAACTCGCCCGTCTCCAACTTGCCGCTGAAGCTGGGCCTGTCGATGATCTGCTCGCCGTTGGCCGTTACCTTCAGCTCCAGCCCGGCGGCATTAAGGGTCAGCGGTTTAAGCGCAAGGGTTTGCGCCTTCAGGTCCGCCGCGGCCTTACCGGCCAGGGAAATGGCCAGATTTCCCCCCGGCAGCCCCTCACCGCTGAGGTCTGTATCCAGCTTGATAGCCGCCAGCTGATAGCGCTGGGCCTGCGGATCGGCGGTGACGTCGCCGGAGAAACTCAGGCTGCCCTTTAGCTGCGGGGCACTACTCGCCAGATCGGTCGAAAGTGACAGGGGAAAGGCCCTACCGATGCGGATCTCACCGCTACGGAAATTGAGGTTTTGCAGGGTAAAGTGCTGGCCACTGAGGTCATCACGCCACTCCACCCTGGCCTGTTCCAGGGCGATGCCGGCAATGGCAAGGGCCGCCAGCGCCTTCTCCTTACGCGGCGCAGAGGCCGGCCTGGGCGCCGTCGCCTGTTTTCGAGCTTCAGGTTTAGCCTCTGGTTTACCCCCGTCCAGATCATCCCAGTTGCTCACGCCATCCTGGCGCCGCTGCAGATTCAGCTCCAGTCCGCGCAGCAGCACGGTGTCGACCTCGGTCTTCATCTTCAGCAACGGCAGCAGCTTTACCCGCGCCTCGACCGCCTCGATGCGGGCAAAGGGGCCCTCGTCAAACCCCTCCGCATTACCCAGCTCCAGCGCCCCCAGCTCCAGTCCCAGCCAGGGGAAGAGGGAGAGCTTGATCTCACCCTTAATCAGCAACTCACGCCCAGTCTGCTCCTGCACCTGCTCGGTAATCGTGTCGCGGTAGTCGTTGGGATCAACGAACAGCAGCACACCGGCAACCGCCACCACAAGCAATAGCAGCAGCGCGCCAAACAGGCCGAAGATGATTTTCAAAAGGCGTTTCATGGGGAGACTCCCTCTCGGAACCGGTATCGAAGTTAACACTTTTGGGAAGGAAAGATTGGAGCGGGTGATGGGAATCGAACCCACGTAGTCAGCTTGGGAAGCTGAAGTTCTACCATTGAACTACACCCGCGAAGAGTGGCGATTTTAGCACCGCCCCTGTGCTAGAGCGAGTCCCAAAGGTCGTCAAAGTCGCCCTTTTTCTCTCCCACCGACTCGGGGCTGACCATACCGTGCAGCTTTTTATTCACCTTCTCCAGCGACATCTTCCTGTCGGCATTGACCTCGACGGCGTGGAAGTGGAAGGCCTCGAACAGCGGCGAGACCACCACCTGTGCGTGCAGGGTGAGGGGCACCTCCTTGCCATCGATCACCAGGTTGAGCTGCTTTTCGCGAATCGTCGGCAGGTGCGGCAGGAACAGGGTCGGGTGGCTATCCTCGCCAATACCCAACAGGCAGTGCAGGGCGGTACGGCGGCCGTCCTGGTGCATCACCACCAGGACGGGCTCCACGCTGTCGGCCAAACGCATCAGGCCAGCGACCAGCATCTCCTCCTCTTCGGTGAGCCAGCGCACCATGCAGAGGTGCAGGGGGGTGTCGCCGTCCGCAACCGCCATCAACTCGCCCACCTGGAACGGCTCCACCTGTTGCTTGTCGAACTCCAGGCCATAACCACCGCTGTTCTGGTTACGCTGCACCGCATGGACCAGGCGGTACTCCTGCTCCTCGATATCGCGCGACCAGGTGTTGGGGGTGATCTCGGTGGCGCTGAAGATGGTGCTCCAGACGTCCTTTTCGGGCCGCGCCCCCATCACCACACCGCGATTACGCTCCGCCGCGAACTCAATTTCGTTCTGTAGCGAGAACTCCTCCAGCTCGTCACTCATCTGCTGGTCGCTAATACCGGCGGCAGACGCATCGACCGTGCCCCTGAGATGGGCGAAGATGCTGCTCATACCGATCGCCACATCGACCCGCAGGTCGGTGGTAACCCGCTCCAGGCGCTTGCCGCCCGGGATATGCCAGCTCTCCCTGAGGACTTCCAGAGTGGTGCGGCTAATCAGCTCCCCCCCCTTTGGTCGCAGCTGCTCCCCACTTCCAAGGTGCTCCAATAGCCCCTCGATGAAATGGCCCAGCTCCTCCAGCTCGAACAGCAAACCGGCCTTTTCACCGTGATCGCACTCCCGGCAGCACTCCCTGGTCAGCTCGGTGTAGGGGGCCTCGGCGGTGTGACGGATACAGTAGCCGCCGACGCCTTCGCTGCGCTGTTTGCCCTCTACCAGCCTGCTGTGCTTTAGCCACAACGCCATATTGGCGTCCACCTCTCGCCTCTGCTCGCGGCCCAGCAGTTGCGGCTCGATCATCGACATTAGCAGGCAGCGCTTGTACTCCGCCTCGATGGTGCTACTCCCCCCCTCCCGTAGCGGCTTGAGCTTGCCCGTATGGCGCTTGTGCTCGCGCGCGGTCCAGTAGAGGCGGTGCAGCGCCGGCCACAGGCCGGCCGGCACCGGGCGGTGGATCACACGGTAGTTACAGATAATGTGGTTGATGTAGTAGATGAGGCGGTGAACCACCTCCACCCACATCCCGGTGTGGGTCTTGCGGAAGAACCAGGAGGCGTTCTCCTCGCCGTTGAGGACGGCCTGGTAGCCGATCACCACCTCGCGCAGCAGACCGATGGCGATATGCGCCACCCGTACCCCCTTTGGCGGTAGTGGGAACGGCTGCCCGGCATAGTGACGCTCGAGGGCGTCGAGCACTACCTGTAACGGCTGCTGCACCCCCTCCAGCACCTCATAGCGACTGCTGAGCGGGATCTCTAGCCGGTTCACCTCGTGCAGCATATGAAAGAGGCGCTTGGCCGTCTCACCGGTATGTGCCAGCGGCAGCTCTTCGACCCAGTGCTGCAGCGCAGCTGGGCGGGTATCGAAGGATTCGGGGCCTGGCGGTTGCTGTTTGGGAATACGGAATGAAAGTGAATCCATCTTTTGCCTTGCTAGTCTCTTTGGGGGCTCTGGCGACCACCTGATAGTTCATAATCTAACACTAATGGAAGGGCAAAGACATTTCCCCCCTTTAGCAGCGCATGCCGTTGACGCAGGCAGAATCCAAAGGCTAGTCTTTGCGCCCATGAATATCTATCTCAACGGTGAGGCACGCCAGGTGCCCGACAACTGCAGCGCCGCCCAACTGATCGAAGAGCTCGGCCTGGGCGGCAAACGTATCGCCATGGAGGTCAACCGGGAGATCGTGCCGCGCTCGAGCTACACCGATACCCTCCTGCAGGCCGACGACAAGGTGGAGATCGTCCACGCCATCGGGGGCGGTTAGGGCCCGGTTAGGCCCAAGCCGTCCCGGCACGTTATAATCCCCGCACTTTTCCGCACACTATTTAAGCAGGAACCCAGCATGGCACAGAACAATGATCCGCTGATCATCGCAGGCGTCGAATACTCCTCGCGTCTCCTTACCGGTACCGGCAAGTACAAGGACCTGGAAGAGACCCGTCTCGCCACCGAGGCGGCGGGCGCCGAGATCGTCACCGTGGCGATCCGCCGCTCCAACATCGGCCAGAACCCGGACGAGCCCAACCTGCTGGAGGTACTGCCGCCGGAGAAGTACACCATCCTGCCCAACACCGCCGGCTGCTACACCGCCGAGGATGCGGTACGCACCTGCCGCCTGGCGCGCGAGCTGCTCGACGGCCACAAGCTGGTGAAGCTGGAGGTGCTGGGCGACGAGCAGACCCTCTACCCCGACGTCACCGCCACCCTGGAGGCGGCGGAGGTACTGGTAAAGGACGGCTTTGATGTGATGGTCTACACCTCCGACGACCCCATCCTCGCCAAGCGCCTGGAGGAGATCGGCTGCTGCGCGGTGATGCCGCTGGCCGCCCCCATCGGCTCGGGCCTGGGTGTGCAGAACCCCTACAACATCCTCACCATCGTCGAGAACGCCAGGGTGCCGATCCTGGTCGACGCCGGTGTCGGTACCGCCTCCGACGCCGCGGTGGCGATGGAGCTGGGCGTGGACGGCGTGCTGATGAACACCGCCATCGCCGGCGCCCGAGACCCGATCCTGATGGCCTCGGCAATGAAAAAGGCGGTCGAGGCCGGGCGCGAGGCCTTCAAGGCCGGGCGCATCCCACGCAAGCGCTACGCCTCCGCCTCCAGCCCCATTGACGGCACCTTCTTCTAAACCCCCGTCCTTGCACCGGTGGGAGATCGACATCCCACCGGCCCCCTTCTACCATTACCCCTATATCGATACGGTTGGGAGAGGTAATGGAGATCCAGCATATTCACCCCCACGGCATGCGGCCGTGGCAGCGGGCCGAGGGCCTGCCCGGGGAGGGCTTTCTCTGGTTCGACTGTGTGCGCGGTGAGGATACCGACTGGCCACAGCTGCTGCATGAACTCGACGGCACCGTGATCCATGAACGTCACCTGCATGACAGCCTCAACGAGACCCACGCCTCCTTCTTCGACTTCACCAGCGACTACGACATGATCATCTTTCGCGGCGTCGCCGCGACCGATGAGGGTGAGGGATTCATCACCCGCCCCACCGCCTTTTTCATCACCGACCACAGCCTGATTACGATACAACCTGGGCGCTGCCGCGCCATCACCACGGTGCGCGACCGTATCCTGGCCAGACCCCAGCGCCTGCCAAACAGTCCCGATGCCCTGCTCCACCTCATCCTCAACAATATGGTCGACCAGATGCTGCTGCTGCGCGAGCCCCTCACCGAGCGGCTACAGCGCTATACCGATAGCCTGCTTGGGGCGCAGGTCGGTGACGACGATTGGCGCCTGCTGCTCGCCCACCGCGGTGAGCTGCACCGGCTGGAGGTGGTGAGCGAGGAGCAGGAGAGCGCCATCCTTACCTGGCGCGACAACGACCCGGAGGCGATCGACGAGCACCTGAGGGTACGTTACACGGACCTGCTGGAACACATCAGGCGCATGACCAAATTCACACAGCAACAGCAGCAGGTGCTCGAGTCGCTGATGCAGCTCCACTTCTCGGCGGTGGCCCACCGCACCAACGCCATCGTGCGCACCCTCACCGTGCTCTCGGCGATCTTCATGCCGCTGACCCTCATCGCCGGCATCTACGGCATGAACTTCGAACAGATGCCGGAGCTGCAGCACCCCTACGGCTACTTTATCGTTCTCACTGCCATGGCCGTCCTGGCGCTGCTGTTGTTGGCGCTGTTCCGTATCAAGCGGTGGTGGTGAGGTATAATCGCCGCTTTTGTAGATTCGCGGAGTCCACCGTGTCCGACAACCAAGCCCCTTTTATGCGACGCATCCGCTCCTTCGTCCGCCGCGAAGGACGCCTTACGCCCGGCCAACAGCGGGCAATGGATGAGCTATTTCCCTCATTTGGTATCGAACAGGGCGACAAAATTCTCGATCTCGACACCATCTTCGGGAGAACAGCCCCGCGCATTCTCGAAATCGGCTTCGGCAACGGCGAGTCGCTGGCCGAGATTGCGAAGAACCATCCGGAAAACGACTACCTCGGCATCGAGGTGCACCGCCCCGGCGTCGGCCACCTGCTACAGCTGATCGAGGAGCAGGGACTCACCAACCTGCGGGTGATGAGCGAGGATGCGGTGGAGATCATGGAGCAGCAGATCCCGGACGGCTCGCTGGACGCCCTCTACCTCTTCTTCCCCGACCCCTGGCACAAGAAAAAGCACCACAAGCGCCGCCAGGTCAATCCGAGCTGGGCGCAGCTGGTGAGAAGAAAATTGAAGCTTGGCGGTCGCCTGCACATGGCCACCGACTGGGAACACTACGCGGAGTGGATGCTGGAGGTACTGAGCGGCGCCGAGGGCTTCCGTAATACCTCCGAGAGCGGCGACTACGTGCCCAAACCCGACTACCGCCCCGAAACCAAATTCGAGCGCCGTGGCCTCAGGCTGGGCCACGGGGTGTGGGACCTGGTGTTCGAGAAGGTCGAGTAGTAGCTCGTTAGATATCTTCCAGCGGCTCGATGCTGTGGATGTTATAGGAGGTGTCCTGCGCCAGCGGGTTACGCAGGAACGACTGGATGTAGTTGACCTTCACCTTCCTCCCCCCCTGCAGCGCCTCCAGCGCGCAGCGGTACATCTCATCAGAAGAGATGCTCATCGCCTTGAACTGGTTTCCGGCATTACCCACCTGGATCATCACCTCGTAGGTCTTGGCAAGGTGGCCCTTCTTCGAGACCTTGACGATACGGCCGATGCGGAAACCCTCCGACTTCTTCCCTGATGCCGAGTCATCGACGCAGGTTCGCGACAGGTCCTTGCGCGTTACCGGCTTGATGTCCGTCACCATGTAGTCGGTATCGTATTTGGGGGATTTGATCTGCGCCTGCTTGTATTCAATGTAGACATACTTGCCGGCGTAGTTGTTGATCTCATCGACCATCGTCGGGTCGGCGCTGAAGTACCAGGGGTTGATCACCTTTTGCTTGCTGCCGCCGTCGCCGTTGGAGCTGGTAATCACATAGGGGGTACCCTCACGCCCCATCAGCAGCTGCCCCTCGCCGCTCTTGAACATCATCCCCTTGACCGAGAACTTGGAGAGCTGACCCATACGGTAGCCCTCGGAATAGGTGCCGAAACCCGCGCCCTCGGCAAAAGAGAGGGAGGAGAGAAGAAGTGCCGCGGCGGCAAAAAGAGTGGGGAGAGTACGTCTCATTACTGCATAACCCTTTTGTGGCGATATCCATGAGGGCCCGGATCCTAACACAGCCGCTGGGGCGGAACTTGCCGCCGGGGCGGCTGTCATACCAGCGGTAACCACTCGACCAGGAGCCCCGTTTCTTGTCCCTACGCCTCGCCCTCCTCCTTCTCCCCCTGCTCGCCACCTTCACGGCATGGGCGGAACTGCCCGCTATCAGCTCCACGGAGCAGGAGGGCGTGCTGAGCGCACGGGTGGAGAGCACCCTGCCGTACGACTTCGACACCCTGGCGCCCGCCCTCGCCCGCACCGAAAACTGGTGCCAAATCATGCCGCTGCACTTCAATATCAAGGCCTGCACCCACCAACAGGGGCAACTCACCGTCTACAGCGGGCGCAAGGTCTACCAGTCTCCGGAGCAGAGCTACCAGATCGCCTACGCCTTCGAAACCATCGGGCAGACGGATGACCAGCTGACCCTGCGGCTCAGCGCCGATGAGGGACCGGTCGGCACCCGCGACTACCGCATCGAACTACAGGCGGAGCGGGTAGCGGGCGGCACCCGGCTACGGATGAGCTCCTCCTACCGCCCCAGCTGGCTCAGCAGCATGCTGACCAGCGGCTACCTCTCCACCCTGGGGCGCGACAAGGTCGGCTTCAGTCGGGTCGAGAAGGGAGAGCTGGTACGTGGCATTCGCGGCGTCATCGAGCGCAACGCCATGCGCTACCACTTCGCCATTAACGCCTTCCTCAACTCCCACGCGCTGCCCGAGGCCTCGCGCCACCAGGCGGCGCTGCAGGAGTGGTTCAAACAGAACGAGAGTCACCCTGAACAACTGCACGAAATGGACGAAGAAGAGTATCTGGCGATCAAGCAGAAGGAGTGGGAGAACCAGCAACGGTTGCAGCTGGCACGGGATGAAAGGGTGAGGGTGGCAACTCGTTAATCGTACTGCACCGCCACCTTCAGCACCTCTTCGATGGTGGTAATGCCACGCCCCACCTTGAGCGCGCCGTTGAGGCGCAGCGGCTTCATCCCCTCCTTGATCGCCTGGCGGCGCAGCGTCACCAGGTCGCAGTCCTCAGCCACCATCGCCTTCAGCCCATCGGTCATCGGCATCAGCTCATAGATGCCGCTACGGCCGAGGAAGCCGGTCTCGCGGCACTCCAGGCAACCCGTGCTATGGAACAGCTGTTCCGGCTCGGCCACCTTCCAGGGGGCAACCAGCGACTGCCACAGCTCGCTATCGACGGCGCTCTTTTCACGGCAGTGGGGGCAGAGGGTGCGCACCAGGCGCTGCCCCAGCACGCCGATCAGGGTGGCGCGCAGCAGGTAGGCGGGCACGCCGATGTCGAGCAGGCGGGTGATGGCGGAGGCGGCATCGTTGGTGTGCAGGGTGGAGAAGACCAGGTGGCCGGTGAGCGCCGCCTGGATCGCCATCTCCGCCGTTTCGCGGTCGCGGATCTCGCCGATCATGATGATGTCCGGGTCCTGGCGCATCAGGGTGCGCACGCCGCTGGCGAAGTCGAGGCCGATCTGTGAGTGCACCTGCATCTGGTTGAAGCTCGGCTCGATCAGCTCTATCGGGTCCTCCACGGTGCAGACGTTGACCTCGGGCGTGGCCAGCTCCTTCAGTGTGGTGTAGAGGGTGGTGGTCTTGCCCGAGCCAGTGGGGCCGGTGACCAGCACGATGCCGTTGGGGCGGTGGATCATCTCGCGCCACTGCGCCAGTTCGTTGTCGAGGAAGCCAAGCTGGGAGAAGTCCTTCACCAGCACCGCCGGGTCGAAGATACGCATCACCAGCTTTTCGCCGAAGGCGGTGGGCATGGTGGAGAGGCGCAGCTCCACCTCCTCGCCGCCGGGGGTGCGGGTCTTGATACGGCCGTCCTGCGGGCGGCGCTTCTCCGACAAATCCATCGCCGCGAGGATCTTGAGGCGGCTGGTCACCGCCGCCTGGATCGCGACCGGGATCTGGTAGACCTCGTGCATAACCCCGTCGATACGAAAGCGCACGTTGGAGAGGTCGCGCCGCGGCTCCAGGTGGATATCGCTGGCGCGCTGGGCATAGGCGTACTGCAGCAGCCAGTCGACGATGTTGACGATGTGCTGGTCGTTGGCGTCGAGCTTGCCGGCTCGCCCCAGCTCGGTGAGCTGCTCCAGGCTCTGCGGCACGCTGGCCGTACTGCGGTTCTTCTCCTCACGCGCCCCGCCGATGCTCTTGGAGAGGGCGTAGTACTCCAGCAGGTAGTGGTTGATCTGCTCCGGGTTGGCGAACACGGTCTCGATCCGCTTGCCCAGGATCCCCTCCAGCTCGACCACCCACTCGCGCACATAGGGCTCGGCGGTGGCAACGGTGACCGCCTCCTGCGTCACATTGACGGCGATGATGTGGTAGCGGTTGGCGTAGGCGTAGGACATCACCTCGGTGATCGAGGGCACATCGATGGTAAGCGGGTCGAAGTGAAACAGGGGCATGCCCACCCGCCCGGCGAGCCACTCGCAGAGAAAGTCGAGGCTCAGGAGCTGTCCCGGGCGCTGCAGGTTCTCCCAGTGGTGCTGGGCGATCACCTCCAGCGGGTGGTGCTCGTCGCCCATGCGGCGGCTCACCGCCCGCAGCGTCTCGGCACGTTCGCCATCAACCAGCTCGTCATCCAGCAGCCACTGCAACACCTCCGCCAGCGTCAGGCGGCGGTCTCTATTATTGTGCGATTTCACCACGGTGGTTCCCTCCTGTTATGCCGTCGCCGCTGCCGGCTGCAGACCGCGCCACGGGGCAAAGCGCTGCAGCAGCAACAGCCCGGGGATCGCGACCAGGGCACAACTAATGAAGAAACTGCCCCACCCCATCGCCTCCACCATAAAGCCCGTGGGGGCGGCGGCCATCACCCGCGGAATCCCCATCAGGCTGCTAAGCAGGGCGTACTGAGTGGCGGTGAACTGCTTGTTGGTAAGACTGGCCATAAAGGCCACATAGGCGGCGGTGCCCATGCCGCCCGAAAGGTTCTCGAAGGCGATCACCGCCGCCAGCCAGGCCAGCTCGTGGCCGACCACCACCAGGATGGCGAAGCCCGCGGTGGAGAGTGCCTGCAGTACACCGAATATCCACAGAGAGCGGTTGATACCGATGCGCAACATCAGCACCCCTCCCAGCAGGCCGCCGATGATGGTCGCCCAGAAGCCGAACAGCTTTACCACCGCGCCGATCTCGCTGGTGCTGAAACCCATCTCAAGATAGAAGGGGGTGGTCATCGCCGCCGCCATGGTGTCGCCGACCTTGTAGAGCAGGATGAAGAGCAGGATCAGCAGCGCATCGGGCCGACTGAAATAGTCGGCAAAGGGTTTGACCACCGCGTCACGCAGGCTTTGCGGTGTCCCCTCCGCCACCCGTGGCTCCCGTGCCAGCAGGGTGGTAATCACCCCCACCGAGAGGCTGAGGGCCATCAGCAGGTAGACCGTACGGAAGGAGACGACGTCCGCCAGGATCAGGCCGCCGCCCCCGGCCAGCAACATGCCGACACGATAGCCGTTCACATAGAGCGAGGAGCCCAGCCCAAGCTCCTCATCGGCCAGGTCTTCACGCCGATAGGCATCGACCACGATATCCTGGGAGGCGGAAAAAAACGTCACCAGGAAGGCAACGGCGGCAAGCATCCAGGGGTTACTGGCAGGGTTGCTGTAGCCCAGCCACACCAGTGCCGCCATCAGCGCCACCTGCATGGTCAGCAGCCAGCCGCGACGACGCCCCAGAAAGGGCAGCGTAAAACGGTCCACCAGGGGTGCCCAGAGAAACTTCAGGGTATAGGGAAGGCCGACCAGGGCAAACAGACCGATCACCGAGAGGTCCACCCCCTCCTTGCTCATCCACGCCTGCAGTACCGAGCCGGTAAGCAGCAGCGGCACGCCACAGGCGAAGCCCATAAGAAAGGCGACCAGCATGCGCCAGCTGAACATCTGCGCGATCAGTTTACGGTTGGAGGGCTTCATCCGGTTGCTTTCAGCGGAAAAGCAGCCAGTTTACTGGCACTACGGCGCGAACACCAACCCATCTCAGAACTGAATATCGGGACGCAACACCAGGTAGAACTCCTCCCCCGGCCCCTCGCTCGCCAGGGCGCCGCGGTACTTGGCCGCCTGTTTCCAGATAAAGCCGAACTTGATGTTTAGCGAGAGCTGCCAGGCGCGTAGCGGCAGCTTCTTGTCGAGGAACAGCTTCTGCTCCACCTGGCGCCCGGAGTCGGAGGCGAAGTAGACTTGGTAGTCGAAGCCGCTGTTGAGCAGCCACGAGAGGACCGGGGCGTCGAAGTCGAGGTGGCTGCGGCGCAGGCCGACATAGTAAGTATCGGTGATGTCGTCGTTGGCGTGCCACTTGCCGCCGACGCGAAAGCTCCAGCTGTGTTTCAGCGCCTCGATCTCCCGGTCGCCCTTCACCTTCCACTCGAACTCGAACCAGTCGTCCCTGATCACGGTGTTGTCCTTGATGTGGTGGGTGCCGACGCTGAAGAGGTAACCCATATAGCCGAGGTTCTTCCCCACCTCGGGCAGCTCCCGGTCGCGATACTTCACCACATTGCCGAGAAACAGCGACACCGCATAGGGCTCGTCGAAGCCCAGGGTGAGTGACTTCACCAGATTGAATTCGTCGCTGAACTGCATCTGCTCGTAGAAATCAGTGGCGTGCTCACGGATGAGGTAACCGGCGATCGGCATCGGGTAGATACTCGCCTCCAGCACCACGTCGCGCGGCTTGTAGGAGCGCAGCAGCAGGTCGCGATAGATGGTCAGCTCCTCGTCGCTGTCCACATAGGGGATCGCCTTGTCCACCGGGCTGAAGTAGAGGCCGACATTGGAGTAGTAGGGGTCCTCCTCGGTAACCACCGACATCTCGTAGCCACGGTACTCGCCCACCTCCAGCTCGGCGCCCTGCACCACCATGCTGAACAGCAGCCACGGCAGCGCGGCCAACCAGCCCGTTAATAGCCTGTGTGAATCCCTACCCATAGCTTCATTATGCTCCGTTTGACAGCTGTTACACTAGGTGACATCAATCATCGCAGGGAACGCCGGTGCCGCTACTCACTCTATTTATTGCACTTATTCTGCTTCTACCGGGCCATGCCGCCGCCGCGGAGGTCTACCGCTGGCAGGATACCGAGGGCAACCACCACTACGGCGACCGACCGTCACGGAACGCCGTTAACCCCCACCTTGTCGAGCTGAAGCTGGCGCCTCCCCTCTATGAGGTGGAGAAGGTACTGGACGGCGACACCATCATCCTCCATGGCGGCGACAGGGTACGGCTGCTGGGGATCAACGCCCCCGAGATCGCCCACCGCAAAAACCGCGCCGAGCCCTTCGGCAACGAGGCGCACCAACGACTTGAACAGCTGCTGCAGGGGAAGCGCGTCACTCTGGACTTTGACCTGCAGCGGCGCGACCGCTTCAAGCGTCTGCTCGCCTACGTCACCCGGGAGGACGGCACCCGGGTCAGCGAACTGTTGCTGCGCGAGGGGCTGGCCCGCACCCTGTTCCTGCAGCCCAACATGAAGCGGCTCAGGCGCTACCACCGGGCAGAGGCCGAGGCGATAGCGGCGGGGCGCGGCATCTGGTCGCTGCCCGAGTTCGCCATCCGTCCCGCCAGCCAGGCCGAGGCCTGCATCAAGTCCTTCTGCCGCCTGCGCGGCAGAGTAGAGAAGGTCGAACGCAAGCGCGACTACAGCTACCTCACCCTGCAGGGCGGCCTGCGGCTCGCCATCGCCAACAAGCTGCTGCCGCAGTTCGAGGCGGAGGGGATTGTCATCCCGGAACTGAAGGGCGAAGAGGTGGTGGTGCGGGGTTGGGTCGGCAGGCGTGACGGCGGGGGCTATCTAAAGCTGCACCATCCGCTGCAGATTAAGCGGACGACCACCCCGTAGGCTGGGCAGTTATGCCCAGCACAAAGAACAGGGATAGGTGGGGAATGCTGGGCATGACTGCCCAGCCTACCGCTTACTCAGCCGCGGTAGCTGAGGATGAGATTACCGTGGGGGTCGACCATCGCCCGCCACTGCGGGGCGATGAAGGTGGTGGAGACCTGCTCGGTGACCAGCGCCGGGCCGTCGATCACATCGCCGACCTGCAGGGCGTCGCGGCGGTAGAGCTCCACCGGGGCGTCGATGCCGTGCATCGCTGCCTGCCCCGGCACCCCGCCCTGCCCGCCGCCGTGCAGCGGCTTGATCGGCAGTTGCGGTTGCGGGCCGCGCAGGCGCAGCCGCAGGTTGACCAACTCCACCGACAGCTCCAGGCGGTGGCCGTAGCGCTCCTGGTGGGCCTGGTGGAAGGCCTCGGCGGCGGCGTCGATGTCACCACTCCACGCCACATTGAGGGTGTAGGACTGGCCGCGATAGCGCAGGTCCAGCGAGGGGTGCGCGGTGATCTCACCTGCCGTCAGCCCCTCCTGCATCAGTGAGCGCTCACCCTCTCCCCGCAGCTCGGCCACTACCTGCTCGATCTCATCAGCCGTAATCGTATCCAGCAGCCCCTGGTGGGTACGCGACAGCTGGCGCCCGCGCGGCGCGGTGAGCATGCCCAGTGCGGAGAGCACGCCGCCGTGGATCGGCACCATCGCCTCCCTCATCCCCAGCGCCTCGGCGAGGGCACAGACGTGCAGGCCGCCGGCACCACCGAAACAGGCGAGGGTCATCTGCCGCGGGTCGATGCCGCGCTGCACCGAGATCACCCTGAGGGCGCGGGCCATGTGTTCGTTGGCGATGCGGATGATCCCCTCGGCCGCCTCATGGAGTTCGATATCGAGCTGCTCGGCGATGGCCCCCACCGCCCGCTCTGAAGCCGCCACGTCGAGGCTCATCTCGCCGCCGAGGAAAGCGTCGGGGCGCAGGCGACCCAGCACCAGGTTGGCGTCGGTCACCGTCGCCTCGACCCCGCCCTTGCCGTAACAGGCCGGGCCGGGGGCGGCGCCGGCCGATTCCGGCCCCACCTGCAGCAGGCCGCCGGCATCGACGCGGGCGATGGAACCGCCGCCGGCGCCGATGGTGTGCATATCGACCATCGGCACCGAGACCGGCCAGGGGCCGATCCTGCCCTCGCTGGTGAGCTGCAGCTCGCCGTCGATCAGCGCTACGTCGGTGGAGGTGCCGCCCATATCGAAGGTGAGCAGCTGTTCGCGCCCGGCCAGCGCACCGATGGTCTTCGCCGCCGAGAGGCCGCCCGCCGGGCCGGAGAGCAGCATCTGCACCGCCTGGCGCCCGGCCAGCCCCGCCTCGATGGTGTTGCCGGAACTCTGCATTACCGAAACACCAGACCCCGGCAGCCCCGTCTCCAGGCGCTGCAGGTAGCCCTCCACCAGCGGCCCCACCCAGGCGTTGAGCCAGGTGGTGATGCCGCGCTCGTACTCCCTGTATTCGGGGAGGATGGCCGAGGAGCGGGAGATGAAGAGACCGCCACCCTGCAACTCACTCAGGGCCGCCTCGATCTGCCGCTCGAAGCGATCGTCGAGGAAGGAGAAGAGCAGGTTGATCGCCACCGCCTCGGGCTGCAGCCGCATCACCTCCACCACCAACTTTGCCAGCTCCTCGCCGCTCAGCGGCTCCACCACCTCACCGGGGGCGCCGAGGCGACCACCGACCTCCAGGCAGAGCTCCTCGGGGACTGGCGGGGGGACGGGCTCGGGTTGCAGGTTATAGAGTTCAGAGCGCGCCTGGCGGCCGATAGTGAGCAGGTCCCTGAGGCCGTGGTTGGTGATGAAGAGGGTGCGTACCCCCTTCCCCTCCAGCGCCGCGTTGGTGGCAACGGTAGAGCCGTGCACCACCTTGAGCTGCTCAAGGGCCTCGCCCTCCAGCCCCAGCTCGCGCACCCCCTGCAGGATCGCCTGCTCCGGCGCATGGGGGGTGGAGAGCACCTTGTGCACGCGCAGCCGTTCGCCGTCGAAGAGGACGAAGTCGGTGAAGGTTCCGCCGGTGTCTACGCCTAGCAGCATTTGTTACTCGGATTGGGTTGTGCGGGAACTTTTCGCAAAGTTGCCCGTTCAAAGATGGCAAATAATTCCGCGGGGCAATCCCCGGAGCGCGGTATGATACCGAAATTAACAGTGATAATCTTTTTGGCCTCTGGACAACATTGAAGCGCTATGGATAAAGACACGCTTATCAAGGTAGAACACCTCTCGCGCCGCTACGGCAACACCCTGGCAGTGCACTCGCTCAGCTTCGAGGTGAAACGCGGCGAGGTACTCGGCTTTCTCGGCCCCAACGGCGCCGGCAAGTCGACCACCATGCAGATGCTCACCGGCAACCTCGCCCCTACCGAGGGGGCGATCACCATTAACGGCATCGACATGCTGGAGTCGCCCAAGGAGGCGAAGCGGGCACTGGGCTTTCTGCCGGAGCAGCCACCGCTCTATCGTGAACTCTCCGTCGACGAGTACCTGCTCTACTGCGCACGCCTCAACCGCATCAAGAAATCCAGCATCCCTGCCGCCGTCGACAACGCCAAGCAGCGCTGCGGCCTCACCGAGGTGGGCAAGCGCCTCATCAACAACCTCTCCAAGGGCTACCAGCAGCGGGTCGGCATCGCCCAGGCGATCATCCACTCGCCCGATGTGGTGATCCTCGACGAGCCCACCGTCGGCCTCGACCCGATTCAGATCCGCGAGATCCGCCAGCTGATCCGCGACATCGGACAGGAGCACAGCGTGATCCTCTCCACCCATATCCTCCCCGAGGTGCAGGCCACCTGCGACCGGGTGCAGATCATCAACCAGGGAGAGCTGGTGCTGAGCGATAGCATCGAGGGGCTGACCCGCCGCATGCAGTCCTCCAGCCTGATCGTCGCCCTGCGCCAGCCGCCGGCACTGGAGGCGTTAAGCGCCATCGACGGCGTGATCGACACCGAAGAGCTGGAGGCGGGCCGCCTGCGCATCAGCCACGACCCGCAGCAGGACCCCGCAGAGAGGATCGCCGAGGCCGCGGTCGCCAACGGCTGGGGCCTCTACGAGCTGACCCCGGAGCGCCTCTCGCTGGAGGATGTCTTCGTCAATATCACTACCACGGAGCACCACGGGGAGGACGCCGCATGATCCGCACCATCGCCGCACGCGAGCTGCGCAGCCTGTTTCTCTCGCCGCTGGCCTGGGCCATCCTCGGGGTGGTGCAGTTCATCCTCGCCTACCTGTTCCTCGGCCAGCTCGACACCTACATCGCCTACCAGGCACAGATCGCGATGATGGAGAATCCGCCCGGTGCCACCGAGGTGATCGTCGCACCGCTCTTCTCCAGCGCCACCATCATCCTGCTGCTGGTGATCCCGCTCATCACCATGCGCCTGGTGAGCGAGGAGCGCCGCACCGGCACCCTGCCGCTGCTCTTCTCGGCGCCGGTGTCGATGACGGAGATCGTGCTGGGAAAATATCTCGGCATCATCGGCTTCCTCACCATCATACTGGGGCTGATCACACTCATGCCGCTCTCGCTGCTCAGCCTCGGCACCCTCGACTTCGGCCTGCTCGCCTCCAACCTGCTGGGGCTGTCGCTGATGCTCGCCGCCTTCGCCGCGGCGGGGCTATTTATGTCGACCCTCACCGCACAGCCGACGGTGGCGGCGGTGACCAGCTTCGGCCTGCTGTTGCTGCTCTACATCCTCAACTGGGCCGGTGAGGGGGCGAGCCAGAACCTGCTCGCCTACCTCTCCTTGCAGGCCCACTACGAGGCGCTGCTGAAGGGGCTGTTCAACAGCTCTGATGTGGCCTACTACCTGCTCTTCATTCTCACCTTCCTGGTCCTCAGCATCCGCCGCCTGGATGCCGACCGGCTGCAGAACTAAAGGGAGGCACGAACGATGGAAGTCAGCAAACAGTCACGCCGCCAGCTGCGGCTACAGACCTGGACCTTCGTGGCCCTGTTCCTCACCGTGGTCGGCCTGCTCGGCTGGCTCAGCACCCGCTACAACATCGAGGCGGACTGGACCGCCAGCGGCCGCCATACCCTCTCCGAGGCGAGCAGCAACCTGCTCAAACAGCTCGACGGCCCGGTCACCCTCACCTCCTTCTCGCGCAAGGACGACCTCTCCGGCCTGCGTCAGCGCACCAAAGTACTGGTGGAGCGCTACCAGCGCCTCAAGCCCGACATCGCCCTCCACTTCGTCGACCCCGACCTGGAACCGGAGCGGGTGCGCAGCGAGGGGATCACCCTCGACGGCGAGCTGCTGGTGGAATACGGCGGACGCCGCGAGAACCTTAAGCAGATCGGCGAGCAGGCACTGACCAACGCACTGCAGCGCATGATGCGCAGCGGCGAACGGCGCGTGCTGTTCCTCGCCGGACACGGCGAGCGCAAGTTCGACGGCGTCGCCAACCACGACCTCGGCCAGTGGGGCAAGACGCTCACCGAACAGGGCTTCCGCTTCGACGACATCAACCTCAGCGTCGAACCGGCGATCCCCGACGACACCGCCGTGCTGGTGATCGCCAACCCGCAGGTGGCGCTGCTGCCGGGCGAGCTGAAGCTGGTGCAGGAGTATGTGGCGAAGGGCGGCAACCTGCTGTGGCTCTCCGACCCGGAAGAGAACAACGGTATGGACGCGCTGGCCGCACAGCTCGGCCTCAGCTTCCTGCCCGGCACCATCGTCGACCCCACCGGCCAGATGCTGGGCATCGAGCACCCCGCCTTCGTCATCGTCGCCGACTATCCCAGCCACCCGGTGAGCGAGGAACTGACCACCCTCACCCTCTTCCCCAAGGCGCACGCCATCGAGTTCAACGGTAAAGAGGGGTGGCAACACCTGCCGCTGCTCAACACCCTGCCGCGCAGCTGGGCCGAGCGCGACAGGCTGGAGGGGAGTATCGGTTACGACGAGGGCGAGGAGCGTGCCGGCCCGCTCACTATCGGCATGCTGCTGGATCGCGAATTCAGTAAAGGAGAGGAGCAACGGGTGCAGCGCATCGCCGTGCTGGGCGACGGCGACTTCCTCTCCAACGCCTACCTCGGCAACGGCGCCAATCAGGAGCTGGGCAACCGCCTGCTCAACTGGCTGAGCCACGACGACAGCCACATCACCATCGCGCCGCGCACCTCGCCCGACACCCGACTGGCGATCACCCCGACACTGTCGCTGCTGATCGGCTTCGGTTTCCTGCTGGCAGTCCCCGGTCTATTGATCGGTACCGGCGTCACTATCTGGTGGCGGCGCAGGAAACGGTGATGAATAGACGCAACCTGCTAAACCTCGCCCTGCTCGCCGTTATCGGCGTACTGGTGATGCTGGTGGTCTACGAGCCCGGTATCGAGGCGCCGCCGGAGCCACCGTCACTGCTACAGCTCGACAGGGCGGCGATCGACCACATCACCATCCAGCGCGACGGGCAACAGGATGTGGAGCTGGTGCGAAAGGAGGGGGATAAATGGTGGATGGAAAGGCCGGTACACCACGCCGCCGAACCGCTGCGCATCAGCTCACTGCTGCGTATCGCCACCATTAAGAGCCTGAGCAGTTTTGCCGCCGCGCCCGACAGGCTGGCCGACTTCGGGCTGGAGCAACCGCGCGTAACCCTGACGCTGAATAACCGCACCACCATCGCCTTCGGCAGCAGTACCCCGCTGGATCAGCGCCGCTATGTGATGGTGGGTAAGCGGATACACCTCATCACCGACACCCTCTACTACCACCTCATCGGCAGCTTCCCCACCTTCCTGCGCAAGCAACTGCTGGACGAGGGGGTAAGCATCGAAAAACTGCAACTGCCCGAACTGGAACTGGCATGGCAGGGTGAACGCTGGCAGCTCACCCCCGCGCCCGACGACTACTCCGCCGACAGGGTCACCGCACTGCTCGACAACTGGAGACTCGCCTCGGCGCTGGAGATCAAACCCTATGACGGCAAGCCCGGCGAAAGGGTCACCATCCACATTGCAGGTGTGGAACAGCCATTGGTGTTATTGCTCACCTCACGCGAACCCGACCTTGTCCTCGCCAGGCCCGAGCTGAAGATTCAGTACCACCTCGATGCCTCGAGTGCGGCAAAGTTGTTGCAGCTGCCGAGTTTGGAGGAGACGGTTAGCGAAATTAATGAGGAGATGGACGCCTCGGAAAAACCGATACTCGATCAGTAATGCCTGAACTACCCGAAGTCGAAACCACCCGCCGCGGTATCGCGCCGCACATCGAAGGCAAGCGCGTCAGCGACGTCATCGTGCGCCATCATCAATTGCGCTGGCCGGTACCGCGCGCTCTGAAGAAGAAGCTCAGCGGCCACAGGATCAACTCGGTCTCCCGCCGCGCCAAATACCTGCTGCTCGGCTTCGACCACGGCACCCTGATCCTGCACCTGGGCATGTCCGGCAGTTTGCGCATTATCGAAAAAGAGATCGCCGCCGAGAAACACGACCACGTCGACATCGTGCTCGAGGGCGGCAGGGCGCTACGCCTCACCGACCCACGCCGTTTCGGTGCGGTGCTGTGGACCAGGGACGATCCGAATCGACATGAACTGATCGCCCACCTCGGCCCCGAGCCGCTAAGCGACGCCTTTAACAGCGACTACCTCTACCAGCAGTCACGCAAGCGCAAGAGCAGCATCAAGCAGTTCATCATGGACGGCAAGATTGTCGTCGGCGTTGGCAATATCTACGCCAGTGAATCGCTGTTCCTTGCCGGCATCAATCCCAAACGTATCGCCGGCAAGATTAGTCGCGAGCGCTTCGACAAACTGGCTGACGCGATCAAAAAGGTGCTGGCTGCCGCCATCGAGCAGGGCGGCACAACCCTGCGCGACTTCGTCGGTGGCGATGGTAAACCCGGCTACTTCGCTCAACAACTGAATGTCTACGACAGAAAGGGAGACCCCTGCCCCGTTTGCGGCACACCTGTCCGACAATTTATGCTAGGGCAACGCAGCACCTACTACTGCCACAAATGCCAACATTGACTCGAGAGACAGAAGGGCCTAAACGGCAAATCTCTTCACCGGCGCGCCAGTGCTGTTCCAGTGAGCTCGGTAGATTGCGGATGGCAGGGTAAATGGGTTTGCTACTACAATGACAAACAACATCAACGGGAGCTCACTCATGAGCATCGAGATCAGTGGCCTGTTTGGCCTGATACTTCTCATCCTTATTATCTGGGCGATTGTCAGCACCCTTCAGAGTCGGGCCGGTACCGGCAACAAGGTGCTGTGGATCGTCGTCCTGCTGATGATCCCGCTGCTGGGTTTTCTTCTCTGGCTGCTATTCGGGCCAAAAGGGAAATAAACCCCGCCTCGGCCAACGGCGGGGCAACAACCTCACATTTCCATTTTCTGCCAGGCACCGTCCTGATTGCGGCAGGCACTCGCCCTTTCACGCTCGATGCCGCTCTCGTTTTGATATTCCGTGATGTAATCGCGGCAA